>NZ_JBXAQU010000002.1:0-684428 GCF_058807535.1 Bradyrhizobium sp. GW821-FHT12B03 | reverse complement strand
TCCTGCTCGGCTCCTACAGCCTGCGCGACCGCTCGGGCGTGCAGAAGACGCTGGACGAGGTCTATGATCGCTTCCCGCGGCTGAAGGAGCGGCAGCGTCAGGCCGCAGGCACCCTCTCCGGCGGCGAGCGCCAGATGCTCGCGCTCGGCCGCGCGCTGATGGCCAAGCCGAAGCTTCTGATGCTGGACGAGCCGAGCCTCGGCCTTGCGCCACTGATCGTGCGCGAGATCTTCCGCACCATCGCGTCCTTGCGCGATCTCGGTGTCTCGATCCTGCTGGTCGAGCAGAACGCCCGCGCCGCGCTGGAGACGGCGGACTACGGTTATGTCCTCGAGACCGGCGAGATCGTGCAGTCGGGTCCTGCCAAGGATCTCATCCATGACCCCAGGCTGATCACAGCCTATCTCGGCGGACACTAGAGCGAGCCGGGATCGCACCCGGCGGGCCGCACGACAAGATCATCGAAAACAACCCCATGCACAGTAGCGGGTGACAGCGATGTCAATGGCTTAGTCACAGACTTACGGATTTTACGAAATGCGCTTGACCCGTCGGGCAAAACAGTGGCATGATGCCATCGTCGCCGCACATGGATAGTCGATGGCTTCACCCGCCAACCCGGTCATCCCAGATTTCCGACATGAACCGCAAAATACCAGCTTGTCGCACCATGACTTCACGCTGACTCCAATCGGCCGTGCTCCACTTCTGCCGACGCTGTGGGACTCGATCGTGAATCGCTCTTGTGCAGCCTTTTTCGGCCTTGCCGCCGTCCTCACCACTGCCTCCGCATCTGCCGCCGAGACCGTCACCATCGCGGGCTCTCGTGCGGTGCTGATCAAGCAGGGCTTGCCGCAGGCGAGCGTGATCCTGATGCCGGGCAGCGATGGCGCGATTCTGGCTGGCGATCATGGTGACATCCACGGCCTGAACGGCAATCAGCTCGTTCGTACCCGCTACGCCTATGCGGCGCGCGGGCTTGCGGTGCTGGTGGTCGATGTCAGCACCGACCTCGGGAGCGCCGTCGACTATATGGCGGCGATCAAGCGCCCGGTGACAGTGATCGCAACCAGCGCTGGCACGTGGCGCGCAGCCGAGGGGATTGCACGTGGCGCGAAGCCTGACGCACTGGTACTGACCTCAGGCATCCTCAGCCCGGAGTCCGGGCCAGCGTCGAAAAACGTTGAATCAATACTCGGCTCGCCGTCGGCGCTGCCGCCCACACTGGTGATTCATCACCGCTATGACGGCTGCAATCTCACCCGGCCCGCCGGCGTTGCGCCCTTCATCAAATGGGCCGGCGGTCGCGCGCGCGTGAGCTGGCTTCTGGGCGGCGTCAACGAGGGCAAACCGTGCTACGCCGATGCCTATCACGGATTCAACGGCCTCGACGGCCAAGTCGTCGGGCTCGCCGCCGGCTTCCGCTGAACCGTCGTTGCGCGGTCGAAAAGACGAGGCTGGCAACTCGGTCAAAGATGGCCCGGGCCGTTCAAAACGAACGCTACCGTCTACGCCGCGCTGCGTCTTATGGTGCTCGTGACCCCATTGCAGACCCTCGACGCGTGGATCAAGATACAGAAACCTACACCCTGGGCAGGGCCTTCGATGGCACTCGCGATCAATATTCGAGCCGATAACGCTTCCGCGAACGAAATCGAACGGCTATGGGACCAGGTCGCGGTCTTCGAGGACGAGCCGTCGATGCGTGTCCTTGGCTACCGACCACATCTGACATTCGCGATCTATGATTCGCCCGGGATCGAAGAGAGGGCCGCGTGGGCAGCAATGGAGTCCGCGACCGCGGGCGAAGCACAACTGGCTATCCGGTTCAGACGAATCCGATGGTTCATAGGCCCGCCACTCGTGTTGTGGGCCGAGCCTGAAGCGAACGAGACTCTCGCAAGGTGGCACGCTTCGATCAGTGCCTCCATTGACCCGGCCCATTGTCGGCCACACTATCGGCCCGGCGCCTGGACGCCCCATTGTACGCTTGGCACTCGCATAACCGATGGAATGAGCAAGGCTGCCATCGCCTTTGCGCAGTCGTTCGATCGACTGATTGAAGTGAATTTCGATGTAGTGGATTGCGTCGTCTTCCCGCCCGTGCGGATCGTTGCGCAACGGGAGTTGCCGAAGGGCGTTCCGTAACGCCACGATGGCGGCTTCTGCTCCCAATATTTGGTGACCGACGGAGATCGGAAGTGGCTGCCGGCAAGACGGGGCTCTTGCCCCCCTGGACATTCACGGACGGGCGCCCGCCTGATATAGAGGGATACCTCCCGGATTAGAGCTTTCGCCCCGTGCCAGATCGTCGTCAGATCCTTTCAGGAATAGGAGCAGCAGCCCTGGTTTCGCCGATCCTGCCTGCTTGGGGGCAGCAACGGCCGACGCGCGTTCCGGAAACATTCGCCGCTGACGTGATCCGACGGCTCGATCAAGCGATCGCTGAACGGCGCGTATGGAATATTCATGGTCTTGTCGTTGTTCAGAACGGAAAGCTGATCGTCGAGCGCTATTTCGAGGGTCAAGATCGCGAGAGAGGCGCTGGCGATCTCGGGACGGTCAAGTTTGCGGCCGAGACGCTCCACGATCTGCGGTCCTGCTCGAAGAGCATCGTGGCCTTGCTTTATGGGATCGCCCTTCAGCAAGGCAAGGTGCCCGCGCCGGAGGCGAGCCTGCTTTCCGGGTTCCCGGAGTATCGTGATCTTGCCAACGAGGAACGTTCACGTGTGACCATCCATCATGCGCTCTCAATGACCATGGGAACGGATTGGGATGAGAGCAGCTTGCCGTATGGCGACCCTCGCAACAGCGAAACAGCCATGGACGAGTCTCCCGACCGTTATCGTTACATCCTGGAACGACCGGTCGTCGACAGGCCCGGCGCGCACTGGACCTATTGCGGCGGAGCAACCGCGTTGCTCGCCCGCTTGATCGCAAAGGGGGCAGGCAGGTCACTGCACGACTTCGCCCGCGAGTCTCTTTTCGATCCCCTCGGCATGGGGCCAACGCAATGGGCCACGGGGCCTGATGGCGAGCCATTTGCTGCTTCAGGCGCGCGGATGTCGGTTCGCGACCTCTCGCGGATTGGAGCGTTGATGCTCTCCGATGGGCAGCTCGACGGCCGACAGATCGTTCCTGCGGAATGGATCATGCGTTGCACGACGCCGGTGGCCAGTTCCGACGAGCTGCGCCGCTACGGCTATCAATGGTTTCTTCTCGATGTGGCCTTCGGCAAGCCGAAGGGATGGGCTCCCGGGCGCCTGGAGCGCATGTGGATGGCGCAAGGGGAAGGCGGCCAGCGCCTGTTCATGATTCCCGCGTTGCAGCTCGTCATCGCCTTGACCGCCGGAAACTACGCGGCGGAAGATCAGTGGATTCCACCAACACGCGTGCTGCGGGAAATCGTTCTGGCGAGCGTATCGTAGGGTGGGCAAAGCGTAGCGTACCCACCGTGCGCAATGAGGATAAAATGGTGAGTTGCGGTATGAAACAACGCCTTACAGCCATCCTGCCCTGCAACGACCTGGATGCTGCCCAAAAGTTCTTTGAGCGGCTCGGCTTCAAAGTCGATGGTGGGCCGGATGACTATCGCATGATGAGTGACGGACGCGGTGGAGACGTTCATCTCCAGGCGGCAGTGGACGGCTGGTTGCTGCCGGGCCGAAACCCGTTTGGATTGTACCTCTACCGCGAAGATGTCGATCAGCTTGCGACGGCGTTTGCGGGAGAGATCATCGAACCCGAAGGCCCGACCGATAAGCCTTGGGGCATGTACGAGTTCGCAGTCAACGGGCCGGACGAGACACTTGTCAGGATCGGTTGGCCAACGCGGCTCAGACCTATGTCGGACTGAACCTCCGTTCAGTCTACCTAAGACTTCGGCCGCACCACCTTCGTCAGCATCGGAAAATGCTTGTTGCCGCCGGCGAATGGCGGAAACTTCACGAAATCCGCGCGCATGCGCTTGATCACGTCGGAGCCGAGCGCCTGTGCGAGAGCTTGCGGGCTGTCGAACACCAGCTTGTTGCGCTGCATGTGCTCGACACGCTGCGACGGCAGCCGGTCGATCCAATCGATGCGGGTGTAGATCTCGATCTGGCGAACGTCCGGGAAGGTCCGCATGATCGCTGGGTGGTGCTCCAGATAATGCAGGTTCCAGGCGTTCATGTCCTCGGCCGGGCCGGGATAGTGCACGAGGTAGCTGCACGGCGTGGTCGTACCTGCCGGATGCGCGGCGACATCGACGGGAAACGCGCTAATACAAGGGTGGGCAAAGCGTAGCGTGCCCACCATTCGCAGTGAGGATAGAATGGTGGGCACGGCGTGCAAAGAGCACGCCTTTGCCCGCCCTACGGAGCTATGCGCCGCGAAGCCTACGGACCCAACGGCGCGAGTTCCGCTACATTTGCCGTTGAGCCAAACGCACCATGCGGTCGGCATGTTGCCGTCCCTGGCACTGATGAAGAAATTATAAACGGTTGTCGCGCTACAACACCGCACCTCCTGCGCGATGCGAGAGAACATGAAAAACATCTTCGCGAAACCGGAAAACGTACTGACATTGTGCGGCCTTGCCCTTGCCGACATGGCGTTGCTCCTGTCGGTGCCGCAGTATGTGCCCACGCTTCATCTCGCCAAGACGTCCTTCTGGAACGGCACGAGAATCAACCAGATTCGCTTCGGGTCATATCCCAATGTGGGTTTGGCAGAATTGGCGAGAGCCGAAGCCGCCAGGCACGCAGGGACGTGGGATGCCTGGGCCTTTGCCTGCATCGCTCTCCAGCCAAATGACAAAGAAAAGCCCGTCCTTCTCGTGGATGCGGGAGAAGCGCCGGTCGCGAACAACGTTCGTGTCATCCAGGAGCTTCGCCTGCCCGATAACGGCTTCGGCCTGTACGGCAGACCACGGTTCAGCTTGAACGTCGACGGCGATGCCTTGCCGCTGGATGAAGCGGAGGCCTCGCGTTGGCATGCCTTTCTCCACAAGGGGATCAGCAAGCTGAAGGCCGCCGCCGACAATTGGGAACGATGGAGCATCCCGTCACCCGATGAAACGGCGTTGCTTACACCGAGATGACGCCAAGGGCCGTATATGGTCCACCGCAATGGATTTCGACTGACGCCGCTTAGGTCCGCCTTGGCTCGAGGAGTAGATCTGGTTTACCGATCGTGAATATTTCGGCTTCCGCGGCCCTTTTCGGACGCGTTGAGCCCTGCAATTCGAGTCTGCCATGAGCGCCAAAGCGGACGTCAGGCGATCAATTCCAATTCACGGGCTCACGCAGCATTCTTTCACGCTCTCGGCCGTCTATCGCGGAAGCGGCCGCAGGCTCGGTGCACCTCTCCCGCCTGCGGGACGGGATCTCCCCGCGTCGAGATTGCCAGGGATTGCGGAGGTTGTCCCTGCGTGGTGAGAGCCCTCACCCGCCGCGCTCTGCGAGCGCGTCGGCCTCTCCCGCAAGCGGGAGAGGCGAAGCAAGCCCACGGACAATCTTCGTGAAATTCATATCCGATTGCCCTACCTTGCGAGGGAGGGAGCACACTTCCCTCGTTGCGGCATTTGAACCTGATCCCCTCATGGCTCCTAGCGCCCAGGGATCACCACCTTTGTCAGCATCGGAAAATGCTTGTTGCCGCCGGCGAATGGCGGAAACTTCACGAAATCCGCGCGCATGCGCTTGATGACGTCGGAGCTGAGCGCCTGCGCGAGAGCTTGCGGGCTGTCGAACACCAGCTTGTTGCGCTGCATGTGCTCCACGCGCTGCGACGGCAGCCGGTCGATCCAATCGATGCGGGTGTAGATCTCGATCTGGCGGACGTTGGGGAAGGTCCGCATGATCGACGGATGGTGCTCCAGATAATGCAGGTTCCAGGCGTTCATGTCCTCGGCCGGGCCGGGATAGTGCACGAGGTAGCTGCACGGAGTTATAGCCCCAACGGGATGTTCGGCGACATCGACGGAAAACGCGCGCGTCAGCATCGCCTGATGCGTGACATCAAGTCCGGCGAGGCCCGGCAAGCCCGCGCCCGTTGCAAGACCGGCAAGGACGCCGCCGCGGTCCATCGCCGCCTCGCAGGCGAACAGGTCGGGAAAGCGCAGTTGAAGCGCAAACACCGGGCCGGAGCCGTCGGCCTTGTAGGGATGATCGACCGACTGTTCGAGCGGCGTGAACAGCAGGCCCTCGGTCATGTCAGGGATCGATCCGAGCAGCCTGGCTACGGCGGCAACCTCGTCAGGGTGAATGCGCCGTTCGCCTGTGGACTCCGAGAATGTCATGAACAGCGAGATCATGCGGGCGTTACCTCCGCGCCCTCGCCTACGCCCACCTGGGCCATCAGTGCGGCCCTGATATCATCGGGCCACGGGATCGCATGATGATCCACCAGCGACGTTGCGGCCAGGATCTGGCGGGCGCGCCAGCGCACGACGTTCGCGCCGGAGACGACATGCTCCAGATGGAGCGACGATCCGCCGACCCTGGCGATGCGCAAGTTGAACGTCAAGAGATCGCCGAACATCGAGGGACGGGAGAAGTCGCACGCGAGATGCACCGTGGGCGTCCCGATCTTGCGGACCGTGATCAGCTCCGGCCATGGAAATCCGATTGTCGCCCAGAAGTCCTCGACGACGCCGTTGAGGATGTTCAGGTAGGACGGGAAATACGCGATGCCGGAAGGGTCGCAATCGCCGAACCTGAGCTCGCGATCGAACGAGAAATTCGTCATCAGATCGCAACGACCGGGTGCCTGATGACGCCGACCCCGTCGACCCCTGCTTCCACCACGTCGCCCGGCCACAGCCATTCCTGCGGGCTCATGCCGGCGCCGACGCCTTCCGGCGTTCCCGTGGCAATGATGTCGCCCGGCTCCAGCGTCATGCCCGACGATATGTCGGAAATCAAAACCGGGATGTCGAAGATCATGTATTTGGTGTTGGAGTCCTGCTTCATGACGCCGTTCTTGGTCAGCCACAGCCTGAGATCATGTGGATCGGGAATCTCGTCCGCGGTCACGATGCAGGGGCCGAACGGCGCATAGGTGTCCATGCCCTTGGAGAAGATCCACTGGCCGGCGCGGCGATTGTCGCGCGCGGAGATGTCGATCATCACCGAATAGCCGAAGACGTGGTCCATCGCCTTGTCGGTCGCAATGCGCGTTGCGGTCTTGCCGATGATGACGGCGAGCTCGACCTCCCAGTCGAGTTGCTGCGTCATCTTCGCGTTATGCTGGATCGCGCCGCCCGGGCCGATCACCGAGGTCGGCGGCTTGGAGAAGACGACCGGCTGCTTCGGCAGGTCCTTGTCGGTATCCAGGCTCTTGGCGGATTCGGCCACATGCGCGCGATAGTTCAGCCCGATGCCAAAAATGTTCTTGCGGGGCCGCGGGATCGGGGCCTGCAGCTTCACGTCCTCGACCGGAACGGCGGAGCCGGCGGGCAAGCGTCCATCGGCGTCGTCCAGCCGCTCCTTCAGCGCCGGCAGCAGCGTCACGCTGTTGTCGATGAATGACAGCATGTCGCTCGGCCATGTCACACCGCTGGACGCACCGAGGTGCTCGACATCGACGACCAATCCGTTGACGAGAACGCCGAGACGGGCACCGCTGGAGCCCAAAGTGTAAGTGACGAGGCGCATGGAAGCTTGATCCGGCTCTTTCGGTTGAATTCTGGAAGCGGGCGGTAGAGCGTCAGGCGGCCACTGGCTGGTGACCGGCGTTGTCGCCATAGGCTTCTTCCCGATAGAAGCCGAGGCTTTCGATGACGGGAAGATCGTTGAAGCAGAACAGGCAGGCATCCTCGCCGTCCGAGAGGTTGCCATGCTCGTGCCAGGCCCAGGACGGCACGCAAAAAATGTCGCGCTCCTGCCACTCGAAGCGTTTTCCGCCGATCACGGAATAGCCGCGTCCCTTGGCGACCTGGTAGATGAAGCTCCCGGTATGCCGGTGCGATTTTGTCTTCTCGCCGGGCCGCAGCAGCTGCATGCTGGCGCCGATCGTCTGCATCACGTGGCCGCCGGTGACGGGATTGACGTAGTTCATGAGAATGCCGTCATAGAGCGAGCCGTCGGTCGCAGCGGCGTATTTGCGCAAGGACTCGTAGGTCGGCTCCCACTCGTATTTGAACATGGGGGAATAGCCCTTCGACCATGTCGAGCCGGCCGGGCGCAGGCCGGGATTGCCCCAGGTCTTGGTCGTGCCGTCCACGGGATAGCCTGACTCTTCCTGCTGCACCCTGGGATGGACCGCGAAGAAGTTTGCTTCCAGCGCATTGACCAGGGGGATGTCGAGGCCGTCCTGCCAGATGCAGACCGAGCCGCCGGCTTCGACGCCATGCTCATGCCAGGTGCCGTTCGGCGTGAGCACGAAATCCCGCGCGCCCAGCGTCATCTTGTGACCGTCGACGATGGTGTAGGCGCCCGCCCCTTCCATGATGAAGCGCAAGGCGGAGGCCGAATGCGCGTGCGCCGTTGCGACCTCGCCAGGATGCATCACCTGCAATCCCGAATAGAGCCAGCCGACCGCGGCCGAGACGTCGCGCCGGCCGGGATTGTTGAGATAGATCACCCGCCGCCCCGCCTTCTCCGGCGAGACCAGCTCCACCGAGCGCAGCACGTGCTCGCGCAGATCGTTGTAGCGCCACAGCACGGGAACGGAGGCCGATTGCGGCTCCCATGGCTCGATCTTGTTGGCGACCGTCCACAGTGCGCCGGCCTCGTACTTTTCGAGGTCCTTGTAATAGGCCTTGAGCTCGGGGGTGTCTTCGACATTGGCCCGGCCGATGACGTTCTCGCGCATCTTATCCTCCAAGTCCCGTCTTGTGGCGTTAGCTAGAGCATGGTGACCAAGCTCGTCATGCCCGGGGTTGTCCCGGGCATCCACGTTCTTTGTCCCGCACGAAAGGTCGTGGATGGCCGGGACAAGCCCGGCCATGACGGTGTGGATGTATTAGCACCATGCTTCAAGTCAGCGTGTCCCAAACCATTATTCCGATCTCAGTGGGATCGGCGTGAAGCCCTGCCCCGCGGCATCGCCCTCGCCCTCCATCAGGCCAAGCGGCGCCAGCGGACGACGGTTGACCCGCAGATCAAACACGTCGAACCGGTTATAGTGCCCGACGATATCGTGCATCTGCTTCGGCTGGATGCAGCGCTCGAGATCGATGTCGGCGTAGACGATGCCTTCGTCGTCGATCAGGGCATTGCCGACCACGCGGCCGTCAGGCCCGATGATGCCCGAGAAGGCGCTCGACTTCCGCTGCAAACGCGCGCGTGCGTCCGGAACGATTGCCTCCATCGCGGTGATGATCTCCTCCGACACCGTCGAACAGGCGACGACCGTAAAAATCTTGCCTTCAAAGGAGTGGGCAATCGCGCGCAGCTTGATCGCCTCCGCCATGTCGTAGTCCGGCGGCGCGACGGGCAGCGAAATGTAGCTGGCGACATGCACGAGCTCACCCTGACCCAGCAGCGCAAAGCGCGCGAGCGTGTTGGTGTTCTCGCCGCAGGCAAGGCCGCCGAGACGCCCGATCCCGGTATCATAGACGCGCAGGCTCGATCCGTCACCGCCGGTCCAGGTCAGCTTCTCTGCCCAGGTCGGCACCAGCTTGCGATGCTTGCCGAGCAATGCGCCGTCCGGGCCGATGAAAACCATGGTGTTGTAGATCGCGCCCAGCGAGACGGGGCTGCGCTCGTTGACGCCGAGCACGACGTGGCAGCCGGTATCGCGCGCGGCCTTGCAGACGACATCGACCTCCGGACCCGGCACGAGGACCGAGGCCTTGGCGAGCTTTTCGAACCAGGCGCTGCCCGTGACGGGATCGGTGATCCAGTTCCAGTAGGGATAGCCGGGAACGAACACTTCGGGGAACGCGACGAGCTTGGCGCCGTTGGCTGCGGCTTCACGGACCAGTGAAGCCGCCTTGTCGGCGGTCGCGCCGGCGTCGAGATAGACAGGTGAAGCCTGGACGGCGGCAGCTCTAAAGCGAGGCAGCTTCAGCATGGGCCCTACCCTGTCGCCGGCTCATGACCGCCTTGCCGGAGCGGAGGTCCGCTGGCGTGTTAGCATGGCGCGGCGTTGACTTACTTCACATGTAAACGTATGCTATCGCATATTTCTGGAGGGTGCAATGGCTGAACGTTCCTTTGCTCGCGAGGTCGAGGATCTCCGGCTCGGCGACGGCGATACATTCCGCGGCGAAGGCATCCTCGCCATCACCAAGGCGCTGCTGCAATCCGGTGTCGCCTATGTCGGCGGCTACCAGGGCTCGCCGATCTCGCACCTGATGGACGTGCTCGCCGACGCCAAGGACGTGCTCGACGATCTCGGCGTCGTGTTCCAGAGCTCCGCCAACGAAGCGGCCGCGGCCGCAATGCTGTCGGCCTCGGTGATGTATCCCCTGCGCGGCGCGGTGGCCTGGAAGTCGACCGTCGGCACCAACGTCGCCTCCGACGCGCTGGCCAATCTGGCATCGGGCGGCGTCACCGGCGGCACCATGATCATCGTCGGCGAGGACTATGGCGAGGGCTCCTCGATCATGCAGGAGCGCACGCATGCGTTTGCGATGAAATCGCAGATGTGGCTGCTCGATCCCCGCCCCGATCACGAGTGCATCGTCAATCTGATCGAGAAGGGTTTTGAGCTCTCGGAGGTCTCGAACACGCCCGTGATGCTCGAGGTCCGCGTCCGCGCCTGCCACATGCACGGGACCTTCGCCTGCAAGGACAACCGCAAGCCGGCGCACACCATCAAGGACGCGCTCAACAATCCCAGGCGCGACGTCAACCGCATCGTTCTGCCGCCGGCGGCCTATGAGCACGAGCAGGAGAAGATCAAGACGCGGATGCCCGCGGCCATCGGATTCATCCGCGACAACAGGCTGAACGAATGGATGGGGCCGAAGCACGGCAAGGTCGGCATCATCATGCAGGGCGGCATGTACAACAACGTGATCCGCGCGCTGCAATATCTGGGGTTGTCGGATGCCTATGGCAACACGCAAGTTCCGCTCTACGTCATGAACGTCACCTACCCCGTGATCGACACCGAGGTCGCCGAGTTCTGCGTCGACAAGGATGCCGTGCTGATCGTCGAGGAAGGCCAGCCGGAATATCTGGAGCAGGCGATCAACACGGTGCTGCGCCGCAGGGACATCCAGGCGTGCATCCATGGCAAGGACGTGCTGCCGATGGGCGGCGACTACACCGCGCAGGTCCTGCTCGGCGGCGTCAGGGAATTCCTGGAGAAGACCGAGCCGCGGCTGCTCGGCAACCGGCCGCCGGCGCCGGATGCGGCGCCCGTGCTCAATCACCCCGCGGTCGAGAAGCTCAAGCAGGTCGTGCCGGCGCGTCCGCCCGGGCTCTGCACCGGCTGCCCGGAGCGGCCGATCTTCGCCGCCATGAAGCTGGTCGAGGAGGAGCTCGGCCAGCACCACGTCTCCGCCGACATCGGCTGCCATCTGTTCTCGATCCTGCCGCCCTTCAACATCGGCGCGACCACCATGGGCTTCGGCCTCGGCCCGGCCTCGACCTCGGCCTTCAACGTCAAGGCCGACAAGCGCTCGATCGCGGTGATGGGCGACGGCGGCTTCTGGCACAACGGACTGACCAGCGGCATCGGCAATGCCGTGTTCAACAAGCATGACGGCGTGTTCGTCATCGTCGACAATTTCTACACCTCGGCGACCGGCGGGCAGGACATCCTGTCGTCGCGCGCGACCAACAAGCGGCGCGACACCAATAATTCGATCACCAAGGCCGTGAAGGGCATCGGCGGCCAATGGGTGCGTCAGCTCGACCGCACCTACGACGTCGGCAAGATGCGCGACACGCTGAAGGAGGCGCTGACGACCACGGACGAAGGCCCCAAGGTGATCGTCGCCTCCTCCGAATGCATGCTGAACAAGCAGCGCCGCGTGAAGCCGCAGATCAACAAGGCGATCAAGGACGGGGTGCGTACCGTCAAGGAGCGCTTCGGCGTCGACGAGGACGTCTGCACCGGCGACCACGCCTGCATCCGGCTCTCCGGCTGCCCGTCGCTGTCGGTGAAGCAGCTCGATGATCCCCTGCGCGACGATCCGGTCGCGGCGATCGACAATTCCTGCGTCGGCTGCGGCAATTGCGGCGAGGTCTCCGAGGCCGCGGTGCTCTGCCCCTCGTTCTACCGCGCCGACGTCATCCACAATCCGACCCGTTGGGACATGTTCAAGTCCAAAGTCGCGATGGCCGTGATCGGCTGGCTGCAACGGCGGCGCGATCGCCGGCGCCCCGCGCTCGAGGCGCTGGCATGAGAGACGAAACGGTCCGGCTGGCCCTCCCCGCCGCTGGCGACGCGACCGAGCGGCCGATCTCGATCGCGATCGTCGCGATGGGCGGCCAGGGCGGCGGCGTGCTGACCGACTGGATCGTGCAGCTGGCCGAGAACCATGGCTGGGTCGCGCAATCGACCTCGGTGCCCGGCGTGGCGCAGCGGACCGGCGCCACGATCTATTATATCGAGGCGATGCCGCCGGCGGGCGGCCGCAAGCCGATCCTGTCGCTGATGCCGACGCCCGGCGACGTCGACGTGGTGATGGCGGCGGAGTTCATGGAGGCCGGCCGCTCCATCCTGCGCGGCCTGGTGACGCCGGATCGCACCACGCTGATCGCGTCCAATCATCGGTCGTTCGCGATCGGCGAGAAGATCGCGCCGGGCAACGGCATCGCCGACGGCGGCGCCGTCACCGGCGCCATCGGGATCGCCGCCAAGACCGAGATCATCTTCGACCTGAACGCGCTGGCGATTGCGCATGGCAGCGTCATCTCGGCGGCGATGTTCGGCGCGCTCGCCGCGGCCGCTGTGCTGCCGTTCAGCCGCGACAGCTATCTCGACGTGATCCGTGCCGGCGGCAAAGGCGCCAAGGCCAGCGTCGAGACGTTTGAAGCCGCCTTTGAGCGGGTCAAGGCCGGTCCTGCCGAGGTCGCAGCACCCGCGCACGTCAAACAGGCCGACACGATCCCCTCTTCCGCGACGCCCGATCCGCATCTTGCCGGGCTCGTCACGCGATTGACTCAGGAGCTGCCCGAACCCGCGCTCACCATGGCCCGCGCCGGCTTGAAGAAGGTGGTCGACTTCCAGGACGTCGCCTATGGCACCGAGTATCTCGACATCCTCAAGACGCTGCACGCGGCCGACCGCAACGCCGGCGGTGGCGCGCGGGCCTATGCCTTCACGGAGGTCGCGGCAAAATACCTCGCCAACGCCATGACCTATGACGACGTCATCCGCGTCGCCGACCTCAAGACGCGCGCCGGTCGCCGCGCCCGCATCGAGAGCGAGCTGGAGATGTCGGAAGGACAGCTGCTCCAGACCACCGAATTCATGCATCCCCGCATGGAGGAGGTGATGGGCGTGCTGCCCGTCGGCGTCAGCCGCTGGCTCGCCGCGCGGCCGCGCCTGCTCGGCTGGCTCGATCGCCGCGTCAACAAGGGGCGTCGGGTGCGGACCTACTCGCTGCCCTGGTTCCTGGCGCTCTATGTCGTGGCCGGGCTGCGCGGCCTGCGCCGCCGCTCGCTGCGTCACGCCGTCGAGACGGCGCACCGCGACGGATGGCTCAAGGCCGCGACCGAGGCGGTCGGCAGCAACTACCAGCTCGGTGTCGAGATCCTGCAATGCCACCGGCTCGTGAAAGGCTATTCGGATACCCACAGCCGCGGGCTGTCGAAATTCGACAGGACGCTGGCGGCGATCAAGCTGGTGGAGCGACGCGAGGATGCCGCCGATTGGGCGCGCCGGCTGCGCGAGGCGGCGCTGAAGGACAGCGCCGGCAAGGACCTCGACGGCGTGATCCAGACCATCAAGACTTTTGCATGATTCCATCGCAGCGGGGCGCAGGATTGGATTGCCGTTCGCCTCACGGGACGTCAGGATCAGGCGGCTTGACTACGATTCTCAGGTTGCTAATCGGAGCGAAGGACCCCGCGATCATTTCCTCCAATTGACGAAACATTTTGTCCTCGATGGTCATGCAATGCCGGCAGCACTCAAAGAGAACATTGTTCCCGTCCCCGGGCAGATCGAAACCCGGCTCTGGCTGCAATTGCTGTCGCTGCATGGCGAGCTGTTCGCCTCGCTGAATTCGATGCTGAACTCCGAGTTCGGCCTGTCGCTCGCAAAATTCGATGTGCTGGCCCAGCTCGATCGCTACAGGGACGGCCTTGCGCTCGGGCAGTTGTCGCAAAACCTGAAAGTGACCGGCGGCAACGTCTCGGGCCTCGTGCAGCGTCTTCTCGCCGACGACCTCATCAGCAAGGAAATGTCCAGCGAGGATCGGCGGTCCTTCATCGTGCGGCTGACGCCCAAGGGCGACGCGCTGTTCAGGAAGGCGGCCGACATCCACAAGAAGCATCTCGCCAAACGGCTCGAGAACGTTTCGGCCCAAGAGCTGGACAGCGCCCTGTCCGTGTTGAAATCGCTCTCCTCGAAACTTCGCACCGAGAGCAAAAAGCAAAGTCGCAAGAGATAATGGCCAGAGAATCCAAGAGCAGATGGAAGTCGGGTCCGCCGCGGACGCGGGACCAGCTGCAAACCTACATTCCGTACCTGTTCAACCGGCTCGCCAATCGCTGGAATCTCGACCAGAACCGCGACCTCAGCGAACACGGCGTCAACAATGTCGTGTTCCGGACGCTGTCGGTGCTGTTCATCTACAAGACCCTGACCGTCAACGAGATTGCCGTTCTCGCGGTGACCGAGCAGTCGACGGCGAGCCGCATGGTGGAGTCCATGGTGACGTCGGGCCTCGTCAAGCGCGAGATCGCCGAGGAAGACCAGCGCCGCCGCGTCGTGGGGCTGACGCCGGATGGCGAAGCACTGCTGCGCAAGATCTGGCCGATCATGGCGAACAATTACGACAAGCTGATCGAAGGCATCGACCCCGATGACATCGAGGTCTGCGGGCGCGTGCTGGCCAAGATGGTCGAGAACATCCGCCAGAACCAGATTTAGGCGGCGGGCTCAATACACCTCTCCCGCAGGGGAAGGTGAACCAGCGGCGAAGCTCCGTACCAATCTCGTCATGCCTGAACGCTAGGGAACTACGGGCCAAGCCCGACCAGGCTGGTGCCGCCGCAGACATAGAGCACCTGGCCGGTGACGAAATCCGAGCGCTCGTCGAGGAAGAACTCGATCGCGTGCGCCACGTCCTCGCGCGAGCCGAGCCGCCCGACCGGGACGTTGCGCGCCATCCGCTCCTGCTGCTCGGAACCCTTGGGAATGACGCCCCAGAAATTGTCGGTCAGGATCGGCCCCGGCGCGACCACGTTCACGGTGATGCCGCTCGCGGCAAGCTCCAGCGCCCAGGTCCGCGCCATGCCGTGCACGCCGGCCTTGGTCGCCGAATAGGCCGAGCGCGTCGCCGCGCCCATCGCGGCGCGCGAAGAGACGAACACGATGCGCCCGAAGCGGCGCGACCGCATCCCCTCCAGCGCCGCCTGGGTCAGCAGCATCGGCGCGCCCAAATGCAGCTGCGCCAGCATCAGAATGTCTTCCGGCTTCGCATCGGGCAACAGGTTCGGCAGGATGATTCCGGCATTGTGCACGAGGCAGTCGACGGTGTGATCCCGACCGATCTCCTGCGCGATCGCGCGCGTCTCCGCGATGTCGGTCAGGTCGGCGCGATAGGCCGTGAGCAGATCATGCGTCCAGTCCGGCTTCTCCAGCCCGACCGAGACCACGCGCTGCCCGCGCTCGACGAGCTTTTTCGCCAAGGCCTCGCCGATCCCCGAATTTCCGCCGGTGATGAGTGTGGTACGGATCTCGCCCATGATCAAACCTGCCGCTTCTTGAGATCGCGCAGATCGAAGAACGCGCCATCGCGCATCAACTTCGCGACGAAATCCTTCAAGCCGCCACGCTGGATCTTCTCGGTCGCGGTCAGCGGCAGGCTGTCGACGAAGCAGATCCAGCCCGGCGCCTTGTAATAGGCCATCTGCTCCAGGCTCCAGCGCACGATATCGTCGGCAAGCGCGCGGTCGGCACCGGCCTGCTCGGCGATGATGACGGCCGCCACCTCGTCGCCGCGCACGGGATCGGGCGTTGCGGCAACCGCCGCCTGCCGGATCGCGGGATGGCGGTTGAGGACGGACTCGACCTCGACCGCGGCAATGTTCTCGCCGGAGCGGCGGATCACGTTCTTCTTGCGGTCGACGAAATGGAGATCGCCATCCGCATCGCGCGACACGATATCGCCGGTGTGCAGCCACCCCCCGTCCCACGCCTCGGCGGTGGCTTGTGGATTCTTCAGGTACTCGCGGAAGAACCCGTAGCGCGGGTCTGCGCCGGCGCGCCGCACCAGAAGCTCGCCCGGCGCTCCCACCGCCGCATCGTTGCCGCCGCCGTCAACGATGCGCACCTCGACCTCGGGCGCTGGGCGGCCAAAACAGCTGGTGCCGATCTTGCGCGGCTCGACATTGGCGGCGATGACGCCGCCGCTGCCCGTCTCGGTCATCGCCCAGGCCTCGAGCAGCGGAAAGCCGAAGCGCGCCTCGAACGGCGCATGCAGCAGCTTGTCGACGCCGGCGCCGAAGCCGAAGCGCACGGTGTGCGCGCGGTCCTGCCCGGATGGCGGCGCGCTCATCAGCATCGAGGGCATGACGCCGAGATAATGCAGGCAGGTGGCGCGGCTGTCGCGCACCGACGTCCACCAGCTGCGCGGGTGGAAGCGATCGAGCATGGTCAGGCTGCCGCCGACCGACAGCATCGCCATCAGCGACACCGCCATCGCGTTCATGTGAAACAGCGGCAGCGGCGTGATCATGCGCTCAGAGTCGGGCTTGAGAGCGATCAGCCCGCCGACATCGCGATACCAATTGCCGGAATGCAGGAAATAGGTGTTGGTGAGCACGCAGCCCTTGGGCTGGCCTGTCGTCCCCGAGGTATAGAGCAGCGCGCATTCGGTCGAGCCGTCACCCGTGCTCGACGGCCGCACGCCGCCGAATGGTGCGGGCACGCGGCCCCCGTCGGTCACGACCGGGATCGGCCGCCCCGCCTGGCGCGCCGCCGTCTCGACCTCGTCGCGCCGCTCGGCAAGGACGAACGCCGCATTCATCTCGGAATGCGCGATGATGTATTCAAGCTCGCTGAGCCGCAAATCGGGATTGATCGGCACCACGGAGACGCCGAGCGCGTTGAGCGCGAACCACAGCTCGACGAAGACAGGCCTGTTCTGAAGCAGCAGCCCGACCCGGTGGCCTTCGCCATAACCCTCGCCTGCAAATGCCGCTCGCCAGTGCTCGACCCGGTCGAGCATCGCGCGATAGGAGATCTCGCCCGCGGCGATGCCATAGATATCGGCCGTCTCCGGCAGCACGTTGAGGAAGCCCGCCTCGCCGCGGCGAAGGGCGGTCTCGCGAAAGCGGGCGTAGACTGTGGTCGCAGCGGTCAAGGTAGTCTCACATGAAAAGCTGGATGTTGCCGAACGGTGCGTCGAAATTGACGAGATCGACGCGCTTGAGCTTGATCTTCAGGGCGCCGCCGACCTCTACGAATTCGTGCGAAGCCCAGCCCGAATAGCGCTCCAGCATGTCGCCGCGCGTCTCGGTGTAGATGTAGGACGTCCGCGCCTTGAACACGCCGCCCGCAGTATCGCACGCCACGATCTGCGGCGCCTGCAAAAGATGATGGCAGCGGCTCTTCGGCTTCTGGCTGAAAGTCCGCTCGCCGGCTAGACGCTCGACCCGCACCTTGAGCAGCAGCAGGTCCTCGTACATCAGCGACGGCTGGAGCACCGGATCCTGCTGCTGCCATTCCAGCGGCATCCAGTAGCGTCCTTCCGGATGAAACAGATCGAGCCAGGCCTGCCACTGCATCGTGTCGAGCAGCTCGGCCTCGCGATAGATGAAGTCCGTGATGACCTTCTCGTCGATCATTCGGCGGCCTCGACGCGCTTGTCCATGTCCATGGTCATGAATTTCGCCCAGGCGTGGAACTGGTTTCGCATCTGCCGCTCGGAGGTGCCGTTGATCACCGCCGTGACGTCCTGCTCTTCATGACCGTCGTAGAGACGCCGCAGATTGACCCATTGATTGCCGTTGGACTTCAGCCCTTCCTGCGCCCGCTCGTACATTTCGAGATCGTCGTGTCCGACGATCGAGGTCGGAGCATTGATGAAGCGGTTGTACATCAGCGCCCGCTCGTAGAGCTTGTCGGGCGCGCCGACCAGGCGATAGACCCAGCTCTCGACCAGCGTCCTGTCCACCGCGATCGGGATGAAATTGCGCAGGATCTGGACGGCACCCTTCACCATGATGTTCGGGAAATACACGGTGTTGTGCCGGACCTCGCCGAGAATCTCGTGCGCCCGCTGCTCGCCATAGGCTGTGACCATCTGGTCGAGATAGCCCGGGATGTCCTGATAGTTCGAATGGATGGAGTTGGCGACACCGGTATGGCCATGGCCGTTCGGCCAGATCCGGATGCCGCTCTGCTCGTAGAACTCGTAGGGGCTCATGAAGGGGCCATAGAGCTGCACCGCCATCGGCGTCTCCGTGGAATCGCCCTGCTCGCGCTTCCAGACTTTCACTGCGGTACCGGCCGAGCTCTCATGCGCCACCATCGGATGGCAGGTGTCGGTCTGGTTCTCGACCAGCATCTTCCAGTTGCAGGTGTGCATGTAGCGGATCGGGGTCGCCATGACGGCGAGCTTCCCCTCCGGCGAGCGGTCGACCATGTTGTCGATGGTCGAAAGGCTTTCGCCGAAATAGTCCTCGAAGGAGACGCCGGCCTCGCTCAGCCGCGCGAAGATGAAGTCGCGGTGGATCACAACGTTCTTGACCCTGGACAGCCCCTCATTGGCCTGGGTGTCGCCGAAGCCGGTGCCCTCATAGCCCTTCTTCAAGGGGATCGCGAGCAGCGAGCCGTCGGTCTTGAAAGACCAGGCATGATAGGGGCAGCGGAAGAACTTTCCGGTGTTGCCGCAGGGCTCGGACGCGATCTTCACGCCCTTGTGCGGGCAGCGATTGTAGAACACATGGATGGAGCCGTCGGTGTGGCGGCTCGCCAGCACCGGCTGGCGGCCGATCGTGGCGGTGATGAAATCGCCGGGCTTTCCCAGCTGGCTGGCATGCCCGACATAGACCCAGCTGTTCGGGAACAGATGCTCCATCTCGAGCTCGAAGATCTCGGGGTCGACATAGACGTCGCGATGAACTTCGGCCTCGCGCACCAGCGCGGCGATCGCGTGGGCATCCCTTCCGTATTTCGTCATGGCGTCCCTCGCCTCCCTCACAAATCCAGCACCAGACGTTCCGACTTCGCGCGCGACACGCAGATCTGCATGACCTTGTTGGAGGCCTTCTCGTCGTCGCTGAGGATGACGTCGCGATGGTCGGGCACCCCTTCGATCACGCCGCACTGGCAGATGCCGCAATCGCCGCGCTGGCAGTCGTAGAGCACGTCGAGGCCCGCCGCCTCCAGCGCCTGGATGATGGTCTGGCCGGCTGCAACGCTGACGACCTGCCCCGACGATTTCAGTTCGACCTCGAACGGCCTGTCGGGTGAACTCGACTGCTCCGCCTTGAAGAGCTCGTAGTGGATGCGGTCCGCCGGGACGCCCTCGGCGAGCGCGGCCGCCTTGACCGCATCGATCATCCCCGCCGGACCGCAGACATAGATGTGCGAGCTCGCCGCTGCCCCACCGAGCGCCGCGGCAATATCCAGGCGGGACTCGTCGCCGTCGTAGTGAACGGACAGGTCCTTGGCGCAAAGGTCCCGCAGGTGCGGCAGAAACGCCAACAGTCCTTGCGTGCGGCCCGCGTAATGCAGGCGAAACGGCGTTGCGCGGGCGGTGAGCTCCGCGGCCATCGACAGAACAGGCGTGACGCCGATGCCACCGGCAAACAGCAACGCGGGCGCTGGTCCCTCATGCAGGGAAAAGTTGTTCACCGGCGCGCTCGCCTTCACGACGTCGCCGACTTTCAGCGCATGCATGAACTGCGAGCCGCCGGTCGAGGCCTCCTCGCGCAGCACTCCGAGCGCCAGCGCGTCTGCGGCGAGGCCCGGCAGGGCCATCAACGAGTACGGCCGGTCGCCTCCATTCGGGAGTGCCACGCGGATATGTGCGCCTGCCTGCCATCGCGGCACGGCGCCGTCCTCCACGCCGAACACAAGGCTCCGTATGAACGGCGTCTCCGCCGCATACGACCTGACCTTGAGCTTGAGCGGATGCGCGTCCATTCAGGCATCTCGTGAATTATATGAATTTGCATATTTTTAGACATGTAATAATTGCCTGTCAATCGTCCGTAACCGGTCCGGGCCCCCTGCTCCCGGATCCCGAAGCGATGCGGCGGCCAGCCAGCGGGCGACGGCCGGGACAGCGATAGACCCGTCAAGCAGCTCTGGCGGCTGATCGCCGACAGCGGCATCGCCTGCATGTGCCGGTTCGATAATGTCGTGGGACAATTTGACGAGGAAACGCTTCTTCTGCTCGCGGACGACGAGCGGTCGAAGATCTTTCTCTTGCGTCATGGGTGAACGCCGGCGGCGCCGCCGTCGAGGCCAGCCGGCCGAACTGCAATATCAGCCGTCCGCTGGTTCAGCGCTGCCGGGCCGTGCGGGAGTCGTTGAGCGCGAGACCCGGTCTCGGCCAGTCGATAGCGATGAGCCGTCCGGTGCCGGACAGCGTGATGAAGGCGGTGCGCATATCCGGGCCGCCGAAGCAGATGTTGGTGCAGTAAACCTCATCGGCTTCGTGGAACTCGATCAATTTGCCCTCCGGCGAGAACACGCTGACCCCGCCACGCACCAGCGTCGCAACACAGATGTTGCCGCCCTCCTCGACTGCGAGCGAATCGAAACGCTGATAACCCGGCAGGCCGTGCAACAGCCGGCCGCCATTGGGCGACGGCCAGGGCTCTTTGGCGACCTCGCCCTCACCGATGATCGGATAGCTCCAGATCCGGCTGGTCTCGGTCTCGGAGACATAGAGCGTGCGTCCGTCCGGCGACAGGCCGACGCCGTTCGGCGTCATGATCGGAAAGATCGCTTCCCTGATCATGGAGCCGTCGGTGCGCGCATAATAGACCGCGCCGCGGTCCATCAGCCGGCCGTAGGTCTTGCCGAGATCGGTGAACCAGAAGCCGCCTCTGTCGTCGAAGACGATGTCGTTCGGCCCCTTCAGATGAACGCCGCCGCAACTGTCGTAGAGGGTCTTGACGGCACCGGTGTCGAGGTCGACCTGCTCGATGCGTCCGGTCGTGTAGTCCTCGGCGCGGCCGGTCGGGCGGGCAAAATTGCTTGTGTCCCTGTGCCAGGAGAAGCCGCCATTGTTGCAGACATAGCACTTGCCGTCCGGACCGATGGCGGCGCCGTTCGGCCCGCCGCCGAGCTGAGCGATCGCCTCTTTCCGGCCCGAAGGCAGCACGCGCGTCAGCCGGCCGCCTTCGATCTCGACGACGATGACGCTGCCGTCGGCGAGCGCGATCGGCCCTTCGGGAAAGGCCAGTCCATTCGCAATCTCTCTGCCCGCAAGACGCATCTCGTCACTCCATGTCCTTATGCCGGCACCGGCTGGCCCGCGCCGAGATAGGCCTCCACGACCTCTGCCCGGCTTGCCGGCGTGGCGAGATCCGCCGCGCTGCGATGGCCCACGATGGCGCCGTTGCGCACGAAATGGAGCTCGTCGGCCACCTTCATCGTCATGCGGAAATTCTGCTCGACCAGCATGATGGCAAGGCCGGTGTCCTGCTTGATCGTGACGAGGCGCTCGAACACGCGCCGGATCAGCAGCGGCGCCAGTCCCAGCGACGGCTCGTCGAGCAGCAGCAGCCGCGGCGCGCTCATCAGGCCGCGCCCGATCGCGAGCATCTGCTGCTCGCCGCCGCTCAGCATCCACGCCGGTGACTTCAGGCGGCTTGCGATCTCCGGGAACAGGTCCAGCATGAGATCGCGCCGCTGTCGCTGCATGCGCGCATCGAGGAAGAAGCCGCCGAGCAGGAGATTTTCGGCAACCGTGAGCGAGCCGACGATCTGGCGTCCCTCGGGGACGTAGACGATGCCGCGCCGGACGCGGTGCCGCGTGGCGAGCGCTCCGATGTCTTCGCCGGCAAAGCGCATCTCGCCTTCGGCCGGCACCAGGCCTGCGATGGCCTTGAGCACCGACGACTTGCCCGCGCCGTTGGCACCGAGCAGCGCGACCACGCCTTTCTCCGGCACGGTCAGGTCGACGTTTTCGACGACGCGCGCCCTGCCGTAGCTGACCGAGAGGCCGCGCGCCGAGAACAGCTCAGTCATCGGCATCGTCTCCGAGATAGACGCGGATCACGTCGGGATGCGCGCGGATTTCGGCGGGCGTGCCGTTCGCGATCATCTTGCCGAAATTGAGCACGTAGATGTGCTCGCAGAGCTCCATGATCAGGTCCATGTCGTGCTCGACCACGAGCAGCACGAGGTCGGGCCGCATCAGCCGCTTCAAGGCACGCATCAGATCACGCGTCTCGACGGCGTTGAGTCCGGCGGCCGGCTCGTCGAGCAGGATCGCCCTGGGCTCGCTGGCAATGGCGCGCGCGATCTCGGCGAGGCGCAGCGTTCCCGGCGGCAGGTCGGACGGCTTGTCATGGGCGGCGGAGGCTATGCCGAGCTCGTTCAGCGCCGCCATGGCGCGGCGCTCGGTGTCCTCTTGCTCGGCCCGTTGCGCCGGCGTCGGCACGAAGGCGCTGAACCAGCCGGACCGCCGCTTCAGGGTGAGACCGACGAGGACGTTTTCGAGCAGCGACAGATCCGGGCACATCGCCAGATTCTGGAAGCTGCGCGTGATGCCGCAGGCGGCGCGCCGGGCCGGCCCCATGCCGTTCAGCGACGTGCCGGCAAAACTGCTGTGGCCGCGCTGGCCGTGGTAGAGCCCGGTGAGGCAGTTGAACAGGCTGGTCTTGCCCGCGCCATTCGGTCCGATCAGGCCGGTGATGACCCCGGGCCGCAATTTCAGCGAGACGTCGCTGAGAACCTGAAGCCCGCCGAAGCCGAGCGAGATGCCCTCGGCGACGAGCCCGTCGCTGCCGGCGGCTGCCGTCATCGTGCCCTCCTGTGCGGCAGGAAGCGGCGCAGGTCGCCGGCATTTGCCGCCAGCGTGACGGCGACGAGCGCCACGCCATAGAGGATCGGAACCCAGTCGCCGGCCTTCGCCAGATAGGTCGGCACCAGCGTGATGAAAGCACCGCCGACGAGCGCAGCCGGCAACGACAGCCTGTTCAGGCTGACGACCGAGCCGACCAGCAGGAAGACGCCGCTGAAGAAGGTGAAGCTGTTCGGCGAGACGGTCGAGGAGGCAAACCCCGTCAGAGCCCCCGCAAGCGAGGCCAGCGCCGCGCTCACGGTGAAGATCGAGACGCGCGCCCAGCTCCGCGTGATCCCCATCGCCTCGGCCGCGCGCGGCTGGGCCTGCGCCATCAACAGCGCCAGGCCTTGCGCGGACTTGCGGAAATGCGCGAGCGCAAGGCAGACCATGATCAGAACGATGAGAGCCACGTAATAGCGCTGCAACGGTTTCGAGACGCCGGGGATGAGGTCCTTCGCGATGTACAGACCTTCGAAGCCACCGGTGAACTTCTCGAAGCCGATCAGGATCTCAGGCAGCGCAAGCGCCAGCGCCATGGTCGCCACCGCCAGATAAATTCCGGACAGCCGGCGGGAGGGAAATGCAAAGACGAAGCCGGCGCCGGCGCCGAGCAGGATCGCCAGCGGCAGGCTCACGGCGATCGACAGACCGATCCGGTGCTCGACGATCGCGACCGCATAGGCGCCGAGCGCCACGAAGAAGCTGTGCCCGATCGACACCTCTCCGCCGTAACGCACCAGCATGCTGACGGAGAGAACGGCCAGCGCGTTGGCGAAGCACAGCGACAGGCTGTAGAGCAGGAAGCCGCCGGCCAGGAGCGGCAGCAGCGCCAGCGCCGCGATCAAAGCGAGCATCGACAGCCGCGCCGCATCGACGCTCCCGCCGCGGGCCGACACTGCGGCCTTGGACCCGTGCACGAGTTCAGACACGGCCACCGATCGCCCTTTCCAGCAGTCCGTTGGGGAAGAAGTTGAGCGTCAGCAGGATCACGCCGAGCAGGAACGTGTTCATGAATTCCGGCGAGACGTAGAACGAGAAGAGGTTCATGGCGATGCCGACCAGGATGCCGCCGACGGCAGCGCCCGGCAGGCTGGAAAAGCCGCCGACCACGGCCGCGGTGAACGCCTGCAACATGAAGGACGGCACCGTCGTCGAGCTCAGGAACGTCGTCGGCACGATCAGCAGCGCGGCGACGAGGCCGAGGACGGCGCCCGCGAGCCAGGAGAACAAATGGACGGAGCGGAGGTTCAGTCCGCAGACCTCGCAGGCAAACGGATTGGTCGACACCGCACGGAACGCGACGCCGAGCTTGGTGCGCTCGATGATCACGAACAGCCCGCCGACGATCGCGAGCGTGACGGCGAGAACGGCGAGATCATAGGAGGAGACACGGATCGCGCCGAGGCTGAAGCTGAGGCGGGGCACCGGAAGGTCGAGATTGACGATGTCGGCACCGAACACGAGCTGCACGGCGCCCTGCAGGATCAGCCCGACGCCGAGCGTCGCGATGGTGGAGGCCAGATCGGACTTGAAGACGATCGGCGCGATCAGGGCATAGCTCATCACCGCAATCGCACAGGCGATGCCGAGCGCCAGCGCCACCGCGCTGCCCCAGGACAGGCTGAGCAGGCTGCCGCTGGAGAAGCCATAGACCACGAAGGCGCCGAGACAGGCGAGATTGCCGTGCGAGAAGTTCACGACGCGCGAGCTCTTGAACACCATGACGAGGCCGAGCGCGCCGACGCCGTAGAGACAGCCGGAGATGACGCCGGACCAGAGCAGCGGCAGGATGTCCCGGATGAATCCCGCCACGCTCACGCCTTTGCCTGTCCTTCGTCCGGGATGCCGCCCTGCTCGATGAACTCGATCACGCCAGGGAAATAGCGTCCCGAAAGCCCCTGCCGGCACGCGGCGTCGTAGTAGCGGCGCGCCAGCTCGGCGACACCGGGACGAACGCCGGTGTCGGAGGCGAGCTGGAGCACGTAATCGAGATCCTTCAGCACGTATTCCGGCGGAAAGGCCTTTGCCGGAAAATGGCGCGGCAGCATCGCCTTGGTGCCGTGATTACGCAGCACGAAGCTGTCGCCGGATCCCTTTGACACGGCGCTGAGCAGCGTTTCCGGTTTCACGCCGGCACGCTCGCCGACCACCATCATCTCGGCCAGCGCCAGCGTGTGCTCGAACACCAGCGCGTTGTTGATCAGCTTGACGACCTGGCCGCAGCCGACCTCGCCGCAATGGGTGACGTCGGACCCGATGTAGTCGAGCAGCGGCTTGATCCGCGCGAACACGGCCGCATCCGCGCCAACCATGATGCTGAGCTCGCCGCGCTGCGCAGCTTCCCGCGTGCGCGCCACCGGCGCATCCGCGAAGGCGAAGCCCCTGGCCTTCAGCCGATTGGATACGCTGCGCGCCAGCGCGACAGGCGTCGTGCTGAGATCGACGACCGTGGTCCCCGGTCGCGCGGCCTGCGCGATCGCGGTCGAGACCACCTCGACCTGCGGCCCGCCCGGCAACGACAGGAAGACGACGTCGGCGGCGGCGGCAAGCGCTTCGAGCGACGCGGCCGCTTCCGCCTTGGTGTCGGACAGCGCGGCGACCGCTGCGGCGTCGCGATCGAGCATCAGCACGCGTCCGGCATGCTTCGTCGCCATATTCCTGCACATCGGCCCGCCCATGACGCCGAGGCCGATGAACCCGATGGTCTGTGCTGTGCTCATGAGGTCAATCCATCAACATGCCGCCATTGACGTCGAGCACCGTGCCGGTGATCCAGTTCGACGCCGGCGAACAGAGGAAGAGAATGCTCTGGGCGATATCCTCGGGCTGGCCGAACCGTCCCAGCGGCACGTTGCCGTTCGCCGACGGCGCGGCGCGATCGGTGACGGTCGCCCACATCGGCGTCTCGACCGGACCGGGCGCGATGATGTTGGCATAGACGCCCTTGCCCGCGCCGTTCTTGGCGACCCATTTCATCAGGCCGTGCACGGCGGATTTCGCCGCGACATAGGCCGGGCCCGAAGCAACGCCGCCGATCTTGGCCGCGATCGAGCCGAGCGCCACGATCTTGCCGAAGCCGCGCTCGGCCATGACCGGATAGAGCTTGCGGACGGGATTGACCGTGCCCATCAGGTTGACGGCGAGGATCTTCTCCCACTCCTCGTCGGTCGACTGCGGCAGCGGCGTGTTCGCGATGGTGCCGGCGCAGAGCACCAGGATGTCGATCTTGCCGCGCGCCTTCAACTCGTCGTCGATCAGCTTTTCGATCGCCGCACGATCCGTCACATCGCAGCGACGGTAGCTCGCTCGTTCCGGAAACTTGCCGCCGTCCTCGACAATGTCGGTGGCAATGACGTCGGCGCCTGCCGCGCAGAACGCGGCGACGACGGCGCGGCCGATGCCGCCGGCAGCTCCTGTAATGAGGGCAGTTTGTCCGTCGAGACGCGAGGGCCCGCTCAAGGGCGATCCAGCCATGTCGTACTTTCCTTGTTTTTCTTGGTAGCTAACACGAGCAGCGGGCGGCCGTGTCTTGCGGCCACCCGCTGAAACGAATGGCTCAGGCCGGCTTGGCGTCGAAGGCCACCGCCGGATAGGGCTTGAAGTCGCGCACCATGACGAAAGAGCCTTGTGCCTGGAGGATCGCTTCCTGGCGCGTGCCGCGGTGGTCGGAGCCGGTGAAGGTCACCTTGCGCGCGCCGCCGACCGAGGCGTTGCTCAACGTGTTGCCTGCCTCGACGAGATTGGCCCGCGTGATCGGCTTGCCGCTGTCGATCAGCGCACCGAAGATGCTGCCGAACAGCGCGGCATTGCTCCAGCCGTTGAGGCCGAACACGCCGACCGGATCGTTCGGATAGTACTTCGTCACGGCTTCGCGATAAGCCTTGATCTCGGGCTCGGGGCTGTCGACCGGCAGCAGCCACGACGAGAAGTAGACGCCGTTGAGGAGATCGCCGGTCAGCTTGTAGGTCGCGGGATCGGCGGTGAAGAACGGCGCAAACCAGGTGAGCTTGACGCCCTGGCGATCGGCCGCCTTCAGCGCGGCCGCGAGATTGGCGTTGGATCCGAACAGGATCGCGGCCTGGGCTTCGGAGTTGGCGACACGGCGGATGTGCGGCGTGAAGTCGGTGGTCTTCACCTCGAACGGAACCGATTCCGCGGGCGTCAGCTTGTTCGCCTCCATGAAGAGATCGAAGCCGCGCTTGGCCGAGCGGCCGAGCTCGTCGTTCTCCCACAAGAGCGCGATCTTCTTCAGCTTGAGATCGTTGACGGCGAACTCGGCATTCGAGGCCGCCGACCAGCCGTAGTCGGGCAGGAGCGGAAAGATGTTCGGCTCGGCGAAGAAGGCGCTGGCACCGCCGATCGGCCCGATCATCGCAAGGCCGTTTTCCTTGGCATAGGGAATGACGGCGACGTTGGTGGCCGTGCCCACCGCGGCCACGAGCGCGAAGATGTGGTTGTCTTCGACGAGGCGCCGGACCGCAGCAACGCTGCGGGCGGGATCGTAGCCGTCGTCGAGCGTCACATAATTGATCTTCCAGCCCTTGATGCCGCCGGCCTCGTTGACGCTCTTGAAATAGGCGTCCGCCGCGTGGGTCAGGATCGCGTAGAACGGGACGGGCCCGGTGATCGGCGTGAACCCGCCGATGGTGATGGTCTTGGCGGCCGCATCGACGCCGATCTCGTCGGCGAACAGCGAACTTCCGGGATAGGCCGATGCCAGCGCGGCCGCGCCCGACAATTTGAGAAACTCACGCCTCTTCATAGGCCCTCCCCGGTATTTGTTTTTGTCCTTTGATCTTTAGAGGGAGGAACCCGCTTGGTCAAGAAAAAATGCATTATGCATTATGTCGCGCTATCCACTGGCGCTGGCCAGGATCAGTTCGGCGCGACGGATGACCGGCGCGTCGATCATCTTGCCGTCCAGCGCCACTGCAGCACCATGCCCGTTCCTGGCGGCTTCCATCACCCGGCCGGCCCAGTCGAGCTCATCGGCCGTGGGCAGGAACGCATCGTTGACCGGCTTGACCTGGGCCGGATGGATGCAGAGCTTGGCACCGAAACCCAGTGCCTTGGCGCGGCCGACCGCGGCGGCAAAGATCGCAGGATCCGTCCACGACGTGGTCACGCCGTCGATCGGCGGCGCCAATCCGGCGAGGCGCGACTCCAGAACGATTTGCAGGCGGACGGGATCGAGCTCCTGCGCGGTCTCGGTCACGCCGGCGTCGATGCCGAAGTCGAGATTGCCGAAGGCAAACTGTGAAACCAGGCCGCTCTTGCCGATACTGCGCAGCTCCGCATAGCCCCTGACCGTTTCGATCAGCGCGATGACCTCGCAGGGCCGATCCAGCGATCCCACCAGACGATTGAGCGCTCCGGGCTCGGCCTTCGGCAACATCAGCCTGGTCACACCGGCGCGGCGGATCATGTCCATGTCCGCGGCGAAGAACGGGCTATCGGCGCCATTCACGCGCACGATCGCGTCAGTCCGCCCTGCCCACTGCGCGATGGCGCCGCGCGCCGCCCCCTTGTCGGTCGGCGCCACCGCATCCTCGAGATCGAGGATGACCCGATGGGCACCCGATGCAGCCGCCTTGTCGAAACGCTCGGGCCGGCTGGCAGGAACGAACAGGAAGGAGCGAGACAAAGAGCTGGACATTCGACCTCAACCTTGATTATGCATAATGCATTATCGTTTGTACTTCTACCCTCCCCGGTAGGGCGCGTCTATGGTAGGCGCGGGCAAATCGGTCACGGGGCGGCGGGCATCCAATGGAATATCGGACGAAAGAGGAGCAGGTCGCTGACTATCTCCGCGAGGGCATCATCTCGGGGCGGCTGCCGCGCGGCGCGCGGCTGAAGCAGACGGAAATCGCGCAGGAGCTCAAGATCAGCATCACGCCGGTGCGCGAGGCGCTGAAGCTGCTCGAGGCCGAGGGTTACCTGTCGAGCGACTCCTATCGCGGCGCGACGGTCGCGCCGTTCGACGTCGAGGCCTCCACCGAAATCCTGAAGCTGCGGATCACGCTCGAGACCCAGCTGGTCGAAAGCGCCGTGCGCAACATCACCGCCGAGGAGATCGCGGAACTGCGCGAGCTGGCGCGGCAATTCGAGGAGGCTGCGCTCGCCAACGACAGCACGTCGGCCCGCGGCATCAACTACCGCTTCCATCGCCGCATGTACGATTTCGCGCGGCTGCCGAAGACGCTGCATTTCGTGCAGGTGCTGTGGGCGCAATATCCGTTCGACGTCATCAACCGCATCGGCGGCCGGGCGCTGCGCGCCGCCAAGGAGCACAACGAGCTCCTGAAGAACGTGATCGAGGGCGACGCCGTAAGCGCGATGCTGACGATGCGGCAGCACATCGAGACCGGCTGGACCGAGCTGCGCAACAGCATGCCCGCGAAGGCAGCAACCCCCATCAAGAGCTCTGAGAAGGAGACGCTATGAAGCCGATGCTACTCGTGATGGACATGCTGAACGACCTCGTCCACGAGAACGGTGCCGGGGCCAAGACCTATGTTCCGCTGATGAAGGAGCGTGACGTGCTCGGCCGCACCCGGGCGGTGATCGCGAAGGCGCGCGCGGCCGGCGTGCTGATCGGCTATGTCCGCGTCGGGTTCTCGCCCGACTACCGGGAATGCCCGCCCAATTCGCCGATCTTCTCCCGCGCCCGCACCGCCGGCCTGTTCAAGCTCGGCACCTGGGGCACCGAGGTGCATCCCGATCTCAAGCCGGAGGCCGGCGATTCCGACATCGTCAAGCATCGGGTGAGCCCGTTCTACGGCACCTCGCTGGAGCCGATCCTGCGCGCGCAGGGCGTGACCGACCTGATTCTGACCGGCGTCTCCACCAACGGCGTGGTGCACACCGGCGCGCGCGAAGCACACGACCGCGACTATGCCTGCACGGTGCTGGAGGACTGCTGTGCCGGCGGCACCACCGACGAGCACGACAGCGCGCTGCGCTGCCTCGCCCGCTTCGCCGCCATCAAGACCAGCGCGGATGTGAGCTTCGGGTGAGCCACCCTCTCCCCGCATCTCGCCGGGCGAGATCAAGAAGCTAGGACGCGGACTCATTAAGGCGCAGCCACAACCGGATTGACGCGAGTTGAACAAATGCAAGGTAGTTGGCAGCGAGCCTATCGTAGCGTGTTGCCACCCGACGGCATTGCTTGATCCTGTTGAAGAATCGTTCGACCTGATTGCGAGCGCGGTAGAGGTACGAGCTAAAGCAGATCGGATTGTTGCGATTGCTTTTCGGCGGGATGTTGGCCCACGCGCCCCTCTTCGTGGCAAGCTCCCTGATCCAGTCGGCGTCATAGCCTCGGTCGGCGAGCAGCGTTGATCCGGATTTGAGACGAGACAGCAGTTTTCCGGGCAGTCGAACGTCGTGGGCGTCGCCGGGGCTCAACGCCAGCGTGGTTCCTGCTGATGCAGGCCCCATGTTGATGCACGCGAACAATGGACGTGTCGATCATCTGCACGGCAGCATCATGAGCGCCGGACAGTACACTCATGAGGTTGGCCCACACGCCCGCCCGTCGCCAGCGAACGAACCGATTGTAGCAGATCGTGTACGGACCAAAGTCTTCTGGCAGGTCGCGCCATGGTGCTCCAGAGCGCAAGACCCAGAAGATGCCATTGAGGACACGAGGGTCATTCACTCGCGGCACGCCGCGCGGCTTGTTCGGTAGCATCGGCTTAATGGCAAACCACTCATTGTCTGTGAGTTCGTAGCGCATGATTCGGCCCCTTCCGTCTGGTGGCTTGAACCATGGTTCGGCTCTTAGGCTCAACTGGTCGCTATGCACCCGAAAACGGACCTCTTATGCTCACCGTGAGTCTCGTCGATCATAACCCAATTCGGCCACCGCTTGATTCTGCGTGGCTACACCCATAGTGAGGGCGATCTCAGGCAGCTTGCAGTATTAAGTCACTCAAGCGATCCGGTGCATCCAGCATGGCCATGTGCCCTACGTCCGGCAGTTCGAACGTAATCCAAGACTTATCGCTCTTACAGTCTGCGAATGCTCTATCGAAGGGCGGTTGTGGAAATTTTGGGAGGCGGATGTATGTCTTCTTGGCCACCTTTTGCAACGCGCCGGATAGCTTGATCTGCTGGAGATAGGTGCCGATTGGATGCGGAGTAACCTTGGATTCGGCAAATGCCCGATCGCGTTCAGAAACAACAGCGGCCGGGAACGTCGCGGATCCACGAACTCCTGCCTCGCCCTTGTCAATGGCCGCTTGTATTCCTTTGCGAACCCCTTCGGCTGCGGTGTCCGCCGCCTTTTGTCCGTCGGTTGGAATGAAAGCATCAAGCCACACAATGGATGAGACGCGATCGCCGATGCTTTCGAGTGCACCCGAACCGACATAGCCTCCATAGGACCACGCGACGAGGCAGACGTTGTCGAGACTCTCCCATTTGATCAGATTGACAACGTCTGCGATGTGGGTATCCAGATTGACGTCCTTGCTCAGCAAATGCGAGCGATCGGCCAAACCCGTGAGTGACTGAGCGAATACTTTGTGGCCGCCTTGCTTGAGCCGGTCGGTCACGCGGCGCCAGATCCAACCCCCGCAAAATGCCCCGGTTACAAAGACGAAAGCCTTTCGTGCCGATTGCGCGCGCGCGGCACCGATCACTTCGGGAGCCGCCGCTGCGGCGAGACCGCCAGCTATACCACTGTGAAGAATGCGACGGCGAGTAATTCCGCTATTCGTCATGACGAAATTCCTTAAGGAAGACTGGACTGTCAGCAGGATTGCAACCTCTAGGATATCCGCCCATCGGGGCGTGGCCAAGGTTACAATTTAATCACGACGTCGGTTCATCGGAAGCACAGTCAACATACCGACGAATGAGTAAATTGGACATCGGGCATACCGCCCTAAGCCGATGCGGTTGACGCGAGTAGGATATGCGCAGCCGTCACCCGTTGGGGTGATTGAAACAGGAGGTCGACATGGGTATTTTCGCTGGTGCCGGCTCGCAAAGATACCAATGGAGCGCGAAATGCGTGCTTTCAGCACCATGGTCAGTTTGATGTCTGTTCTTGCCATGAGTGGATTTTGTGCGGTTCTGGCCGACGATGGCTCGCTTGAGTACAATCGCGTGGCATCGACTGATATCAAATGGAGCCCAATCGCCTCCATGCCGAAAGGAACGCAGACCACGGTGCTCCATGGCAATCCGGGCAAACCCGGTCTCTACACTGTTCGTCTCAAGGTGCCGGCGAATTCCAAAATGCCCGTACACTCTCACCCCGACGAACGTGTTCGCGTTATCATTTCGGGGACATACTATTCGGCTCTGGGCGACAAGGTTGATCCATCGAAACTCCTGAGCTTTCCGCCCGGAACGTTTTCGCATGTGCCACCCAAGGTGTGGCAATTCGCCGAGACTCGGGACGAAGAGGTAATTTTTGAGATTACCGGAATAGGACCGACGGGCATTGACTACCTGAATCCTGAAGATGATCCACGGAAGCCGAAGTGATATCCGTATTCATTTTCGCTTTTGGTCCATCGCAACATACTGCGCTGCCACACAAATTTGGTTGCTCTAGGAGCAAAGCAAACGTGGTCACCGGCCACATGAAGCCGGGTTTATAGGTACACGACCTAGGTCCCCAGCCAGCGCGGATTGATCGCCTGCTGGTAGGTGACGCCGCGCACGGCGTCGCTGAATTTCGGCTCGAACTCGATATTGTGTGCGAATTGCTGCTCCGACAGCGTCGGCGGCACCGAGACCGTCATGCGCTGGTCCGACACCGTGCGCTTGATCAGCGCCGCGTCGGTCTGCTGGAAATAGCGGCCGTGCAGGGCCTGGCCGGCCGCGTCGGGATCGCTGCGGATCAATTCCGATCCCCTGGTCATGCCGCGGACCAGCGCTGCAACGACATCCGGATTCTTGTCGAGAAAATCCGGCCGGCCGCACAGCACGGTGTAGAGAAAGTTCTCGATGCCGGGCACCTCGCCGTGCGACGGACGCGCCGCCCAGACCGCAAGGCCGTCTTCCACCGCCTGGTTGTTGGCAGGCGCGGTGGTGTTGAAACCGTCGATCTGGCCGGAACGCAGCGCCAGGTACATCTTGTCGAGCTTGACCACCGTGAGGCTGACATCCTTCTCGGGATCGAGTCCACCGAGCGACAGCAGATAGCGCCAGATCTTGTCGGTGCCGCTGCCACGGCCAGAGATCGCGAGCGTAAGGCCCTTCATGCGGGCCATGCGCTCCTTCAGCGGCATCTCCGGGGCAAGGCCGATCCTCTCCGCCGTCTTCCGGCTGACGACGGCATCGCTCGCATATTGCGACATCAGCGGCGCGAAGGCGTTGATCTTCTGGCCCTTGGCGACCGCCAGGATCGCGTCGCTCATGACGAGACCGGCGACGTCGACGCTGCCGCCGAGGATCGCCGCCATGCTGTTGGTGCCGCTGCCGGTATCGATCAGGGAGACGTCGAGGCCGACATCCTTCATGAAGCCCGCCGCCGTTGCCACCAGCAGCGGCAGATAGGCGAATGTGTAGCCGCCGATCGCGATCGTGACCGGCTTGCCGCCCGCACCTTGCGCCGGGCTTCGCGTAACCGAGCCAGCCAGCGCGCCCCCGGCAATACCACCCAGCATCGTCCGACGTGTGATCATGGTGTCCTCCCTGTATTCTCGTTTCGGCAAAGCTTCCTCAGCGCCAGCGGAAGATCCAGTTTTCCAGCCGTCCGAGCGCTTCGTTCAGGAGCGTGGTGACGACCATCAGCGCGAACAGCGCGGCGAACACGCCGGCGGTGTCGAGCTGACCCGCCGAGTTCTGCGTGAGATACCCAATGCCGGCATTGGAGGCCATCATTTCGGCCGCGACCGCGCCGACGAAGCCGTAGGGCAGACCGAGCTTCAGGCCGGTGAACAACCACGGCAGTGCCGACGGGAAGATCACCATGCGCTGGACGGCGAATTTGCCTCCGCCCATGGTGCGGAGCGCATCGACCATTTTGTGATCGACCTCCCGCACGCCGCGCAAGGTCGAGAAGAACACCAGGAAGAAGACGCTGATCGCGGCCAGCACGATCTTGGGCGCGAGCCCGATGCCGAACCACATGATGAAGAGCGGCGCGAGCGCGACCTTGGGCACGCCGTACACTGCCGTGACGAACGGATCGACCGTGCGATGCAGGGTATCGCTCGCCCCGATCAGCAATGCAAACAGGACGCCTGCGGTCGCGCCCAGCACGAAGCCGGCGGCGGTTTCCTTGAAGGTGATCATGAGGTGATAGGCGAGCTGGCCGCTCGCGGTCCACGCCACCAGCGTCTTGAACACAGCGGACGGACTGCTCACCCAGAACGGATCGAGCAGCGGGCCCGACGCCGCCTGCCAGGCCGCCAATACCGCAACCACCGAGATCGCGCGATAGAGCCAGACGCGGCCGGAGAGGCCCAGGGCCGGTTCGGCCTGCGTCTCGGACAACACTTGCGTGCTCATGAGGGTCGCCTCGCCGGTGCTTCGAGGGCGGCCCAGAGCCGCCGATAGTGCTCTTCGAATGCGGGATGGAAGCGCACCTCGTGCACCTCGCGCGGCCTCGGAATGGCGATCGTCTCGTCGAGCCTGATCTGGCAGGGGCGCGACGAGAACACCAGGACGCGGTCGGCGAGCGTGATCGCCTCGACGATGTCGTGGGTTACGAACACCACCGTCTTGCGCCGCGCCGACCACAGTTTCAGCAGCTCGGCCTGGAGCACCAGCTTGAGCTGGGCGTCGAGCGGACCGAACGGCTCGTCCATCAGCAGCACCGGCGGATCGTAGATCAGCGTGCGGGCCAGCATGGCGCGCTTGCGCATGCCGCCGGAGAGCTGGTTCGGATAATGCCGCTCGAAGCCGTCGAGGCCGACCTGCGCAATGAGGTCGCGCACGCGCAAGGCGGTCTCCGCGCGGTCGATGTTGCGCAGCTCCAGCGGGACAGCGATGTTCTGCTCCACCGTCCGCCACGGCAGCAGGCTGTCATGCTGCGTCAGATAACCGATTCCCGTATTGACGGCCGCAACCGGCGCGCCCTGACACAAGACCGAGCCTGCGGTCGGCTGATCGAGGCCGGCAAGCAAATTCAGGACCGTCGACTTGCCCGAGCCGCTCGGGCCGACGATGGCGAGAAATTCGCCGTTCTGAAGCGAGAAGTTCAGTCCGCTCAGGACGTCGACCCGGCCGCTGCGCGAGTTGAAGGTCTTGCCGACACCGCGCAGCTCGACCGCGGGCGCGCGTTGCGCCTCGCAATCTTGCGCAGGGACAACAGACAGGTGCGCCGATCTCATCGCCTTGACCTCCCCTGCACTCTTCTTGTTGCCGATCCCGCTCCGGGAGCGGGCCGTCAGATCGTTGCGGCAGCGCGCATCGTGAGCGTGCCGTCGGGGCCGCTGGCCCAGAGATCGAGCGCGTTCGCATCGCCCTTCCCTTCCAGCTTGAACGCCGAGCTCACGAACAGCGGCGAGACGCCCCTGAATTCGAAGGATCTGAGCGGCTTGCCGGCATGCCGTTCCGCAAAGCCCTGCAGCAGTGTCGCCGTCAGGGGCCCGTGCACGACGAGATCGGGATAATTTTCCTCGGCCCGTGCGTAGGCCTGGTCGTAGTGGATGCGATGCCCGTTCGAGGTCAGCGACGAATAGCGGAACAGCAGCACGGTGTCGGGACGAAACGCCTCGGACCATGCGGCACCCGGTGGAGCGGGAGCGGCCGCAGGCGCAGGCGATCCCGGCGCTGCCGCCTCGCGATAGACAATGTCCTGTTCCTCGGTGATGCAGACGGCGCCATTGCAGGCAATGCTGTGGCTGACGGTCACGAACACCAGCCTTCCAGCGCGGCCGGATTTGGCTTCGACCTTGAGAATGGTGCTTTCACGCACGCCTTCCCCGCCGATGGTCAACGGCTTGTGGTAGGTGAGCCGACCGCCGGCCCACATGCGGCGCGGCAGCGACACCGGCGGCAGGAAGCCGCCGCGTTTGGGATGCCCGTCCGTTCCAAGCTCATGTCGCGGCACGAGGCGGTTGAAGAAGATCCAGTGCCATCCCGGCGGCAGCGACGCACCCGCCGCGTGATGTCCCTCGATGCCGAGCGTGGCGCCGAGCGCGGCGACACGATCCGGTGCGATCAGCTCCCGGATCGTCTCCTTGCGGCCGACCCAGGCCTGCCAGTCTTCTCCGGCCAGCGCTTCGCTCTCGCTCATGACGGCAACTCCACTTCAAGCGGTCAGTAAATCACCTGCTGATCCATCAGGCTCTGGCGCTCCTCGCGGCTCAGGCCGAGCAGCTCGCCGAACACGTAGTCCTCGTCTTCGCCGAGCCGCGGCGTGCCGCGCGTCATGCCGACGTCGGACTTCGAGAAACGGATCGGCGCCTTCAGCGCGGCGCGCCTGCCGCCGGTCATATCCCCGACCTCGACGACGGTCCCGCGCTCGCGCAGATGCCGGTCGTGCGCAATGTCTTCCATGTTGCAGGAGACATGTGCGGCGATTCCCGCAGCCTGAAGCATTCGCTCGGCTGCGCCGGCCTCGCAGGTCATCGTCCAGTGCTCGATTTCGCCGTGCAGCGCCCGCCGATATTCGTGCCGGCTTGCGGCGGTCTGAAACCGCGGATCGGTCAGCAGATGCGGCGCATCCATCAACCTCACCAGGGCCCGCCATTCGTCGTCGGTCCGCACCGCGATGGTCAGCCAGCGATCTTCGGTGCGGGTCCGGAACACGCCGTGCGGCGCCATCCGCGGGTGATCATTTCCGATCCGTACCGGGCTTCCTCCGGCTGCCGCGAACAGCAGCGCCTCACCGACCAGCGAGCAGGCCACCTCGCGCGCGCTCACGTCGACGTGTCCGCCGCGTCCGGTGCGGCGAAGGCGATACACCGCCGCGACCGCCGCCATGGCCGCGTTCATGCCGACGCTGTGATCCATCACGTGACGCATCTCGACCGGCGGGCCGTCCCCGTAGCCCGTGAGATAGCCGAGCGCGCCCCAGGCACCGAACAACGGCGCATAGCCGGCGAAATGCGAATCCGGCCCGCCCTGGCCCGACGACGACACCGACACCATCACCACCGCCGGCTTCAACGCCGCCAGCGCGGCATAGCCGAGGCCGAGCCGTTCCATCACGCCGGGCCGAAAACTCTCGCAGACGAGGTCGCTGGCTCCGACGAGTTTCCTGGCCAGCGCGATGCCCCTGGCGTCCTTCAGATTGATGCGCACCGAGAGCTTGTTGGCCGCAACCTGGTCGAAGCTCGCAGGCCCCATCCGGCCGTAGACGGGATGCGGCTTGCGGAAGATATCCGGGCGCGCCGCGCTCTCGACCTTGATGCACTCCGCGCCGAGTTGCGACAGGATGTGCGTGCAGAACGGTCCTGCCGCGTGGAGCGTGAAATCTGCGATGCGAACTCCGGCAAGCGGTTTCATGAGGCCTCCGCGGCGACGCGCGGCTGATCGCGATGGCGGCCGGCCGTGAGCAGATGCTGATGTTCGCCGAGCCGAGGGGGCCCGGCTCTCAGGCGCAGTGCCGCGCCGTCGACGTGGAACGGGGCGGACAACACCGGCAGAGAACCAACTCCCGGAATCTCCACAGGCTGAAACAGCTCCCGCGCGCGCTCCTGCGCGCCGGACAACACTTCGGCAGGGCTTGCATATTTCGCCATGGGGACGCCGAGCGCCTGGGCCCGCGCGACGACGTCCGCCGTCCGCTGTCCGAGCGCCCAGGCGCGAACGGCGCGATTGATCTCGGCACCGCGGCGGCTGCGTTCCAGCGAATCCGCGAGCGCGGGATCGAGCATCCAGTCGGGACGGCCCATCAGCTCGACCAGGCCGCGCCATTGCCGCTCTTCCAGCGTCAGCAGCTCGACATAGCCGTCGGCGCATTCGAGCACGCCGCCATACTTGAACGAACGGGTGCGGCGGTGTTCCAGCGAGCCGTCGCCGAAACGCTGGAGCGCGAAAGCGCCCACGGCCAGCGCCGCATCCTGTACGGAAACGTCAACGCTTTCGGCGCCGCCGTGCGCGCGGCCGATCAACGCCGACAAAGCACCGAGCGCGGCCACCACGCCGCCCTGATATTCGGCGAAATGACCGTAGACCTTCAGCGGCGGACGATCGGGGAAGAGTTCGGCGGCAAGGCCGTTTGGCAGCAGGAAGCCTTCGCCCGATGCGTGGATCAGGTTGATCTCCTCGGCCTGCCAGCCGGCCTTCGGCCCGACCGCGCCGAACGGCAGCACCGAGACGTCGATCAAATTCGGATAGCGCGCCTCGAGGGCCTGCTCGTCGACTTCGAGGCTCGCGCGTTCGTCGGCCCGCAGATCGTGGACGAGGACATCGGCCGTCGCCAGCAGAGCCGACACCCCCGCACGCCCGGCCGGCGTCCGGAAATCGCAAGTGATACTCTTCTTCCCCGCGGCCAGGAAAGCGAACAGGGCACTGGCTTCACCCGCCGGCGGAAGGAACGGCGGCTCGCGGCGAAGCGGATTGCCGTCCGGCGGCTCGAGCAGAAACGTCTCGGCGCCGAGGGTCGAGAGCAGCCGGCCGGCGTAACCTGCCGCAACCCCGCGCGAGATCTCGACGACGGTCACTCCGGCGAGCAACGGCGCAACGGCCCCGTCCATCATGGCAACGCTTCCCCTTCTTGTTATTGGCCGGCGTTTTCGGGAGCATGGCGCCAAACCGCGCATCATGCTCCCGGGACGTTGGTCGCGTCCGCGCTAGCGGATCGTCGGCAGCTCCAGATCGAGGGTCGATCCGTCGAAGAACACGCGGTTCTCGACGTTGCGCGACGGCAGCATCACGGTGGCAAGGCCCGGCGTGGTCAATTCACCGCGCTGGTTTTCGCCGCAGATCTCCAGGTCGACCAGCGCGAAGCCGTCCTTGACGTATTTCCGGCTGACCTTGCCCTTGCACCAGGTGGAATCGCCCATGGTGTTGAAGCGCCGCATCTCGGTGCGCACGCGCTTCAGGAAGGCTGCATCGCCCATCCAGTTCGTGACGAGGCTGGCGAGCCAGGAAGAGCGCTGCGGACCGTAATCATAGGTACCGGGAACGCCGACCTCCTTGGCCACCGACTCGCGATGATGTCCGATGCCGGTATATTCGATGCCGCCGCCGGCTTCCGGATTGCGGAAGAAATGGCCGGGATGCTTGACGGCGGATTTCAGCACGATGCCGTGCGTGTGGCCACGGCCGCAGCCGACCAGGAAGCCCATCGTGTCCATCAGCGACAGCGGTCCGCGCACGATCGGCGGCAACTCGTCGCCGACATTGACGTCCTCGAAGTAGCGGACCGCGGTGCCGCGCATCCGCTCGTCCTCCTTCAGGATCGCCTCGTCGAGCGCCGCGAACTCGTCGGCGGTGTACTCATAGGGCTTGACGTCCTTGTACTTGCCGGCGTCGCGCGCGGCCTTGCGCTCGTGACGCGTGCAGGTGCCGAGCGCGCGGGCGACGATGTCACCGCGCTGATTGGAATAAGTCGCCTCGACATATTGCAGCACGAGGCGGCCGGAGAACTTGCTCTCCTTCTCCTCGATGCCGACGACGCGCTCGATCGCGGTGATGCGGTCGCCCGGACGGATGTGGCGGTACAGCTCCCAGTCGTTGCCGGCGTAGAAGCCGTGCACGCCGGGCAAGCCCCAGCGCGTGCGGCCGATCCAGCCGAACGCCATCGGAAACATGGGGTGGGCGACGTTGGTGCCGTAACGGCTCTGGCGGCCGTGCTCGGCATCGCGATAGAGCGGGTTGAGATCGCCAATGCCGTTGCAGAAATTGCGGATGGTGTCTTCGGTCGCGTCCTGAAGATACGGCCCTTCGGGACGAAGCTGGAGACCGATCATGCTGCGCGCCTGCGCGATCGCCTCGTCGGTGATCTTGCCTTCCGCCGGCGCGTGTCCGACCTCTTTTTCTTTTTCCATGACGTCTGCCATTGTGGTCTCCATTCCCTGTTCTGAGTTGAGGCTTTCTAGGCTGCGGGTTTCATGGCGCGGGCCAGGGCCGAGGCGGCCGCGGCCGGAAGACCGTCGAGGTCGCGCGCGATCACCACGCCGGCGCGATCGAGTGCGTCGACCTTGGCGGCCCAGCTCTCGGCGTAGGAGCCGATCATCGCGGCGGCATGTCCCATCTTCTTGCCGGCGGGCGCGGTCCGGCCGACCAGCAGAGCCGCTGCCGGCTTCGCATCCGGACGCCCGGCATATTCGGCGAGCGCGTATTCTTCCGAGCCGCCGATCTCGCCGAGATAGATGATGGCCCGCGTTTCCGGATCATCGTGGAACAGCGCGATCGCTTCCGCCGCGTTGACGCCGCGCACGGGATCGCCGCCGATGCCGATGACGCTGGTCTGGCCGAGGCCGGCCTGCGACAAGCGGAAGCAGGCTTCATAGGACAGCGAGCCGCTGCGCGAGATCACGCCGATCGGTCCGGGCGCGTAGCAGAAGGAGGGCATGAAGCCGAGCTTGGCCTTGCCGGGCGAAATCAGGCCGGGCGAATTCGGCCCGACCAGATGCGCGCCGTGCTTGCGCGCAGCCGCACGCATCTCCATCGCATCGAGCACCGGCAGGCCGTCGCCGGGATAGGCAATCAGCGGGCAGCCGGCCTCGATCGTCTCCAGCACCGCGTCGAGCGCGACCATGGCGGGCACATAGATCAGCGCCGCATTGGCGTGCGTTTCCTTCATCGCGGCGGCGACGCTCGAAAACACCGGAATGCCCTCGATGGCCTGGCCGCCGCGCCCCGGCGCCACGCCGGCGACGACCCGAGTGTGGCTCTGCGCGAGATCCTTGACCGAAAACGTCCCGAACTTGCCGGTGATGCCGACGATCAGCACGCGCGCATCGGCACCGAGGAGAATGCTCATGAGCGCACTCCCGCAACTCTCTTCACGATATCGGCGACGGCCACTTCCAGCGTCGCATGGTTTTGACGGCCGGCCTCAGCGAGAATGGTCGTCGCAAGATCACTGCGGGTGCCGTTCAGCCGCAGGGTCACCGGTTTCGATGAGGCGCGCTTTGCCAGAAGCTCGACGAGGGTTTTGGCCACACGATCGGTGTGCAGCCCGCCGCCGAACATGCTGACCAGAATGCCCTTCACGTTCGGCGCGCGATCCAGCAGATCGAAGGCGAGTCCGAATCCCGCCGGCGTCGGATTTCCGCTGACGTCGAGGAAACAGGCGGGCTTTGCCCCGGCGCCGTCGATCGCGTCCATCGCGGCCATCGTCATGCCGGCACCGCCCGAGATCAGGCCGATCTCGCCATCGAGCCAGACCAGCATCAGATTGGCTTCCTCGCATCGCCGGATATCGCGCTCGGCCTTCTCGCGCGCAGCCGCGATGGTCGCCGCGGTTGCCGCCTTGCGGAACGCCGCGGCTTCGTCGAGCACGACCTTGGCGTCCGCCGCGATCAACGCGCCGCCGCGGGAGACGACCAGCGGATTGATCTCGACCGTCGTGCATTCGTTCGCCTGCGCGACCTCGAGCAGGCGCCGCGCGGTGGAGATCACGCGCTCGCGCACCCTGGCATCGCTCTCGACCGGCTCGAGCAGCGCGCGAAAAACATGGGCACGGAAATTGCGGGCGAGCCCGACCGGATAGCTCAGCGGCGGCGGGCCGTCCTCGATGTTGACGCCGCCACGCGGCGAATAAAGCACGTTGAAACCGCCGACGCGGCTGTCGATCGCAACCGCCAGATACAGCTCGCGCTCGATGTCGAGCCAGCTCTCGACCAGCACCGAGGACGGCGCTTCGCCGCCGAACCGCATTCCCATGATGGCGCCGAAGGCGTCTTCGAGCTCGGATGCCGAGTTCGCCCGGCGAATGCCGCCGGCCTTCCCGCGTCCGCCGGCGGCGACCTGGGCTTTTGCGGCAACGGGAAAATCGATCCGGCAGGCCCGGACTTCGTCGAGCGAGCGCAGTTCCTGGCTTGAAGGCGTGGTGACGGCAGCGGCGCGCAGCAGCGCCTTGCCTTGGGCTTCCGTGACTAACATGAAATGCATAATGCATTCTATTTGTCGGGTGTCAACGCGACTGGGCTTGAAAACTCCCTGATACTCCGTGAAATCTGGCGTGAATTTGCGATTATCTCGATTGGGAAGAGCTTAGGGCGAGCAAAGCCCTCAGGATAATGCATTTTATAGGCCGCCCGATGTTTTCGTTGCCGACCCCGGTCGCCGCATCCCCATCGCCGGGCGTCACGTGGTTTCTCTCCTGCCGCGCACAGCAAAGCGGCCCGGGTTCAGCTCCGGGCGCCTTTAGTCTGCCGGTGCGATCGTTGTCCCGGCGCGCTCACCAGATCGCCGAACTGGTGCCGTCACCCTACACGGGGATTCCGCTGGGATCGGCGTCCAGCCGCGCGATCCCGTCGAGGCCGTCACGCGCGGCGGGAAACAGCGACAACACTTGTCGATCGTGACCGGGAATGATGTGGGACGGACTGTCGGCCAGGTTTTGAATGACCGCAAAGCCATTGAGCATCTGGCTCATGTCGAACAGCACGGGAAATGGCCGGCGCTGCAGGATATTGGCGTAGTAATGCGAGGCATCGGACGCCAGGACCACGTACCCTCGCCGGGTCCTTACTCTCACGACTTGCAGCCCCGCGGTGTGGCCGCCCAGCCAGTGCAGGGAAATTCCGTCGACGAAATCGGAATTCGCATCGTGAAGGGTTACGCTCCCCTCGAAATTCCGCCTGACAATGTGGCTGACGTCTTCGGCATTGTAAGCCTTGTTCTGCTGGGCATCGCACATGCAGCGCCCGGTGCAGAAATGCATTTCACGCTCCTGCACGTGATAGCGCGCCTGCGGGAACAGGCCGTGGTTGCCGGCATGGTCCCAGTGCATGTGGGTCAGGATGACATCCTTGACCGCATCGGGATTGATATCGATCTGCTTCAGGCCCTCGGCGACCGGCCGCGTGACCGCATAGTTGCGCGCCTTTCCGGCGTCCTCGTCGAAACCGGTATCGACGATGACGGTGCGGTCTCGGCCGACGAGAGCCCAGACGAAGAAATCGAGCGGCATCCGGACATCAGGCGCATCGTTCTCGATGAAGTTTTCCGAGGAGCGGCGCTCGTCCTTCCTGGCGTACCGGATCGCGTAGATTTCATACTCGGACATTTTCGTCGCTCACTGGCGTTCGATGCCAGCATCCCTCGTTGTCTTGGCCCACAGCTCCATGTCGTCCTTGACGTGCCTGCCGAACTCGACCGGACCGACCCACTGCACCTCGAAGCCGATATCGGCGAGACGATTGCGGATCTCGGCCTCTCCCAGCACCTCACGCACGCCTGCGGAGAGCTTCGCGACAATCTCGGGCGGCGTGTCCTTGGGGGCGAAAAGGCCCGTCCACGCGGAAATATTGATGAACGGAACACCTCCCTCCCCCATGGTCGGGATCTCGGGAAAACGCGAACTGCGATCCGGATTGATGGTGGCGAGCGCACGCGCCTGCCCGGCTTCCACCTGGGAGACGGCAGGCGTCATGTCCATGAATGCCATGGAGACGCGCTGCGCGATGATGTCGGTCACCACCTGCGGGCTGTTTCGGTAGGGCACGGCGGCGATATCGATGCCCGCCCGGCGCTTGAACGCCTCGCCGGACAATTGACCGAGTGCGTTGGCATAGCCGAATGTCAGCGAGCCCGGCTTGCTCTTTGCGAGCGCCACGAGGTCAGCCACATTCTTGACGGGTAGCCCGGGGTCGACGATCAGAAAGTACGGAAACAGGCCAAACTGCGAGATCGGGACGAAATCGGCGATGGGATCGTATTGTATCGATTTCAACATGCTGGGGTTGGCCGCGTGCGTGGAGGTTCCGCCAACCAGCAACGTGTATCCGTCGGGCGCCGAACGAGCTGCGGCCGCCGCACCCAACGCGCCATTCGCGCCGACGCGATTGTCGACGACGATCGTCGCTTTCAGCAGCTCCGACAGCCGCTGAAAGACGATGCGCGCAACGCCGTCCGTCCCGCTGCCGGGGGCGAACGGGGCGATCACCGTGATGCGTTGCGAGGGATAGTTTTCCGCCCCTGCCTGATTCAGCTGCGAAAGCAGCAGCGCAACCGTCAACAACAGCACCCGCACAGAACCCTCCGATTGATCATTCTTTGCTATTGCTCGCGCCTGAACGGCAACACCCGGCCGTCCTCACCTGCGATCATGACTTCTTCGCAGAGCGTTCAATGATCTTCACGATGACCGGCCAGTAGTTCGCCCCAAAACCGTTCTTGGAGGCTTCAGCCAGAAGACTGGCGCCGAGAGCCGCTTCCCTCGCCTCGATCCCGGCGTCCCTTGCCATATCGAGTGCGTAGGACACGTCCTTGTGCATGTAATCGGTCGAGAACACCCGTTCGGGAAATTCCCGCGCGGCGACTGCCTTGTAACCGTGGTTGCGCAGCGCAAAGCTGTCCGCAGAGCCCTTGGAGAATGCGTCGAACAACGTCTCGGTCGACACGCCCGCCGATTTCGCGATCGCGGCGGCTTCGCACAGCGCGGTCACGGTGCCCACCACGACCATGTTGTTGAGGATCTTCACCACCTGGCCGGATCCGACCTCGCCGCAGTGCGTCACTTCGGACGCAAAGCAGCGCAACAGCGGTTCGATGCGGGCAAACACATCCGGTGAAGCGCCGACGGAAATTGCGAGCGTGCCCGCCTCGGCCGCCGCACGCGTCCGGGCGACGGGCGCATCGGCATAATCGGCTCCCTTTGCGGCAAAGGCGACGGCGAGCTCACGGGTCAATTTCAGCGGGCTTGTGGAGAGATCCACGACGGTTTGACCCGCGCGCGCGAATGCGAGAAGGCCTTCGGACATCTCGCATATCTTCTTGAGATGCTGGCCGCTCGGCATCGAAATGAAAACGACGTCGGCCTTGGCGACCCCGGCGATCGAGCCGGCATCGACGGCGCCCGCCTGAACCAGTCGCGCCACGGGCTCGGCATTGATGTCGTGAACCAGGACCTTGCCCTTCGTCTTCTGAACGAGGTGCCGGCACATGGGCTCACCCATGACGCCCAGACCGATGAAGCCGAAGGTGGTGGTGGCAGCCATGTTATAACTCCGGGATTTCCTGACAGACAGACATTCAGATACCGAGATAGGCCCGCCGCACATAGTCGCTTGCCAGCAGGTCCTTGCCCTTCCCGCTCAGCGCGACCGCGCCGGTTTCCAGGACAAACGCCTCGTTGCAGAGATTGAGGGCGAGCTTCGCATTCTGCTCGACCAGGACGATCGACACGCCGATATCCCGGTTGATGTCGACGATGATGCGCGCGATCTCTTCGACGACGATCGGAGCAAGCCCGAGCGAGGGTTCGTCGAGCAGCAGCAAACGGGGCCTCGCCATCAGCGCGCGGCCGATCGCAACCATCTGCTGCTCGCCGCCCGACAGCGAACCGGCCATCTGGCTTCTGCGCTCGACGAGGCGGGGAAAGTAGCCGTAGATCTGCTCGAGCGTTTTCTTCTGGTGCGCCTTGTCCCGCTGCGAGTAGCCGCCCACCAGGAGATTGTCGAGCACGCTCATCTGGGGGAAGACACGTCGTCCTTCGGGCGAGAGCGCGATGCCGCGGCCGACGCGCTGCGGCGCGGAGGTGCCGTCGATGCGCTCACCGTCGAAATAGATCTCTCCGCCGCTGACGGGCTTGAGGCCGATGATGGCCTTCATCGTGGTGGTCTTGCCCGCACCGTTCGACCCGATGAGGGAGACAATGGCCCCCTCGCCGACCGACAGGCTCAAATTGCGGACCGCCGTGAGCGAACCATAGGCGACATTGATGCCGCGAATCTCAAGCATGGACGGCTTCCTTGCCAAGATACGCCTCGATCACGAGCGGGTTCGACACGATTTCAGCGGGCGTGCCTTCCGCGATCAACGTCCCATGATCCAGCACCACGACGCGATTGCAGAGACCCATCACGGTACGCATGTGATGTTCGACCATCACCATCGTGACACCGCGCTCCGCCTTCACGCGGCGGAGAACCGAAGCGAGTTCGGCCGCCTCCTCCGGATTGAGGCCGGCCACGGGCTCGTCAAGCATCAAGAGCCTGGGATCGCTGGCGAGCGCGATCGCGACGCCCAGGCGGCGTTGCTCGCCATAGGACAGCTCCCGCGCCTTCACGCCCGCGCGGCGCGTCAGCCCGAACAGGTCGAGCACTTGAAACGCCTTCTCTTCCGCTGCAACGCGCCATCTGCGCGAAAAGAACCCGCCCCACAAGCCGGTGAGGCTCGACGCCAAAGTGCCGCGCGCGGCATTCTCAATGACCGTCGCCTCCGGATAGATGGTTGCCGCCTGGAACGTCCGCGAAAGCCCCTGGCGCACCGTTCGATTGGCTGGTTGCCCGGAAATATCCTGGCCCAGAAACCGGACGATTCCGGCCGACGGCCTCAGAACACCGGAAATCACATTGAACAACGTGGTCTTGCCTGCGCCGTTCGGTCCGATCAGGCCGAGAAAATCGCCCTCGTTGACATGGAAGGATACGTTTCGAACGGCGACCAGCCCGCCGAAAGACCGCTTCAGGCCATCGACCTCGAGCATGCTCATGACACTTCCTTGGCCACGACCACTGCACCCGCTCCCGCAACCCGTTGGCGCGACCGCCGCGCTCTGATCAGGCTCGCCAGGCCATCCGGAACGAACATCAGACAGAGCACCAGCATGGCTCCATAGATGATGTGCTGAAGTCCTTCAGTGGACCGGAGCAGTTCGGGCAAGGGCGTCAGGACGAGAACACCAACGACCGGTCCCAGCACACCGTCCCGTCCGCCAACCACGAGCATCGTCAGGTAGGATACGGACTCCCAGAACGTATACGAATCCGGCGAAATGAATCGGAGGTAGTGCGTCGACAGCGCTCCGGCGAAACCCGCGATGCCCGATCCGATCGTAAACGCAATCACCTGCACCCGATGCGTATCGATGCCGCTCGACTCGGTGAGACGCTGATTCTCGGCGGTGGCCGCCATCATCGTACCGAGCGGCGAGCGGTAGAGCACCCAGGTCAGGAGCAACGTCGTCAACGCACAAACCAGCGCGAAGGGATAGAACTGCGGCTTGGTGAGAAGCTTGTGCCCGAAGACCGAGATGGGGGGCACGCCGACCAGCCCGTTCGCGCCGCCCGTGACGGCGCTCATGTCGAGTGCCAGCAGCACCACAATCTGGCTGAATGCAAAGGCCACCAGCACGAAATAGACGCCGCGCAGGCGCAGGATGATCCAGCCAAGACCGGCAGCGGTGATGGCCGCGACCAGTCCCGCGATGAACAGGCCCAACAGCGGCGGCCAGCCGTTCATCGACAACAATGCCGAAACATATCCGCCGATCAGGGCAAAACCGCCGTGCCCCATCGACAGCTGTCCGGCCCTGGCGATGATGGCGAGGCCGAGCACCAGCATGAGGTTGATGCAACCGATGGTCGCGAGGTGAATGTAGAACTGGTTCGGCGCAAACCAGGGCAACAGCGCGGCGAGAACGATCGCTGCGGCCATTCCGACATAATGCGCCGGCTTGAACTCGGTTGTGCGGGACGTCACGCCTCGCGCTCCTTTCGGCCCAGCAAGCCCTGCGGGCGCAGCAGCACGACGCCGATCACCACCAGGAACTGGAGAATCTCGGACAGCGACGCGCTGACGAAAGTGCCGGCAAAGCTCTCGATCAAACCAATGAGCAGGCCGCCGGCCACGGCGCCGGGAACGCTGCCGAGCCCGCCAATGACGACGATGACGAAGGCCTTCAGCGTCGGCGCAAGACCAATGAACGGCGAGACCGACAGCACCGGCGCCATGAGCACGCCGGCAAATGCCGCAAGGCTCACACCCAGCACGAACGCGACGGGAAATATGATGTCGACGCGAATGCCCTGGACCTGGGCAATCTCGGCGTCCTGGGCCACGGCCCGCATGGCGCGACCCATTCGGGTATGGGCAATCAGCAGGTTGAGCGACGCGACGGCGACGATTGCGCCGAGGATCACCACGAGCCGCGACCAGGGGAATACGATCCCGCCGATCGACAGAACGCCGGAGACGACCGGCGGCACCGTGCGCGCCGAAGATCCCCAGATGAGAAGCGCACTGTTCTGCAGGATCAGTGCGACGCCGACGGAGGCGATCATGCCGTTGAGCTCGTTTCCGCGGAACCGGCGGAACACGACCCGCTCCATCAACAGTCCCAGCAACGCCGTGGCGCCGACGGCGAGCCCGACGCTGACGGCGAACGGCATCTCGTTGCTGCCATAGAGGATGGCGAACAGGAACGCGCCGATCATGTAGAACTCGCCATGCGCGAAATTCACGATGCGCATGATGCCGAACACCATGGTGAAGCCGATGGCCATCAGCACATAGATCATCCCCACCATGAGACCGTTCACGACGGTCTGGACCAAAATGGTTTCCATGCTCACGAGACGACAACTCCAATCGCGGCGGCGAGGCGCAGCGCGCCTCGCCTGTTCCAACGGACGTCTATCGACACGCGTTGACGTCGCACGTCGCGACTTTCACGACAACGCCGTCCTTGAACTGCCCCACGTAGAATGGGAGGTCGATCTGGTGCTTGATTCCGTACTTCTGCTCGCCGGTCCAGCCGGCTTTGCCCATGGCGGTGGGCACATCGGACAATCCGTCGAGCGTCGCTGCGATCCGGGTGGTGTCTTCGACGGTCCCGGCCTTCTTCATGGCGGTGAACAACATCTGCAGGCCGGCGTAAAAGAACGGACTGAAGCCGTTCATGTTCGGCCCGTATTTTTCCTTGAAGCGGGCAACATAGGCCGCCGTATCGGGCAGAGTGACGTCGATGGGCAGGTGGACGTAGACGCCTTCCGCCGCCTCCTTGCCTGCCACCTTGAGCATCTCGGCGGTGACGTCACCGCCGGTCACGAACACCGGGCCGCGATAGCCCAACTCGCGCGCCTGCTTCAGGATGAGCCCGGCCGTCGTCGGAGAGTTGCCGCCGAGCTCGAGCCCGTCGGCCTTCATCAGAAGGCGCGTCAGAATGGGCACGAAGTCGACGCGCTCGCGTTCGAAATACTCGACTTGCAGCTTGGCGCCGGCTTTGGCGTATGAATTGAAGTTCGCCACACCGATCTGCTGTCCGGTCTCGTCATTCGGCAGCAGCGACACGACCTGCTTGGACGGCGTGTTCTTCATCAGCCATACCACCTGCGGATCGGAGAATTCACCCGTGGTGATGACCGGTCGATACGCAAACGGCGCGTCGGCCCCAAGCGCCCGCGGCGTGAAGGCCAGCGTCATGGTGATCACTTTTCCCGACGTCGTCTGCTCCTTCGTTGCCACCGCCGCCGCCGAGCCCATCGGACCGACCACGAAACGAATTCCGTCCTGGATCATGAGGCGATCCATCGCCGTGACCGCATCCTGCGCCCGATAGCGATCGTCATATTGCTTGATCAGCACCTTGTAGCGCTTGCCGGCGACATCAAAGCCGCCGTCCTTGTTGATATCCTCGGCAGCGAAATCGGTGGCGGCGAGCATGCCTTGCGCAAACGCCGCACCTGCTCCGGAAAAACTGGCGTGTACGCCGATCGTGACATTGTCTTCGGCCTGCGCGGCGGAGCATGCGACCAGCGCGGCCAGTCCAGCAACCAACTCGAGACGTTTCATTCCAATCACTCCCCAAATGTTCATGTTGTTGTCTGCCTTGCTCTTGGTGTTCAGGTAAGGCTTGTCGTCGTCCGTCCATCAAGGGACCCAGTTGGTCTCCTCCGGCTCATGCGTCCCACGGGGGGCGAAGACCACCTTCTTCGGAGCCGCCGCCTGAGCATCGCGTCCCTGCAACAGGCGCGAAACCGTCGCGAGGTCTTTCACCTTGTCGATGGTCTCGAGCCGCTCGAACAACGGGGCGATGTGATCGCGTGGCAAGACCGCGCCGGCCTGCCGCTCGAAATCGTCCCAAAGGTCGGTCCCTTGTGCCGATCGCATTGCAAGAAGGTCGTGAGCGGCCTCCTTCGGAGCGCCGTCGTTCGCCACTGCCGGAATTGAAGATGAAGCCGCGTGCGACGGCACCGAACCGCCCTCACCGCTCGTCATCGCGGCGCAGGCTGCGTCGTCCATGGCTTCGGCAAGCAGCGCGGCCAACAGCCCGTTCTTCAGGCCCAGGCCCACCATGAGCGACGACGATCCGAGTTGCCCCGGCGAAGCAGCCGCAAGATCAGCCATGAGCAATGCAGCCGCCATTTTCGGGCGGCTCAATTCGAGCACGCGTGTGGCTGCGACGACGGTGCCAAACAATGCCGATCCAAGCTGACCGGCCGTCGACGGGACCATCGAGGCGAGTGCCACGGAGACATCTGCGCCGAACATCAGCGCATCGAGGAATTCCTGCCCGGTCTTTTGCCGTTCTTCGCAAAGTCCAAACAGCGCGACGACAAAGGCCGCATTCGCGGCATCGCGCGATGCTTCGGATCCGGCCGCCGCCGCGGCATTGATCAACGCAGCATCGACCGCGCTCGTGCGCCGTTCGGTGCCGAAGACGAGCGCGGCGCCCCCGGTCATCGCAACGCCTGGCGTCGCCAGCAACGCTTTCGTGATGGGAGCCGGCACTCCCGACAGCGCCCGACCGATCGCAAGAGTGACCGCAGCCCTGGTTCTTGCCATGGTCTTTGCATCTCGCCGCTGCGGACCAAGGGCGATGATCTGCCCGGCCAGACTTTCCGCGGAGAGACCAGGCTTCGACGTCATGGCGCCAACGCTCATCGCGATGCCACCTTTCGCGCCGGCGCATCGCTCTGCCGGCCCGCAGCATTCCGGCCCGCGATCCGGCCGAATGTCGCGCCCGAGACGAGACCGGTGCCCGCGGGATAGTTGTCGTAGAACAGACCGCCGACGAGCTCGCCGCAGCAGTACAATCCCCTGATCGGCCGCCAGTCCGTCCCGATCACCTCGGCGTTCTCGTTGATCTTCAGGCCGCCGAACGTGAAGGTGATCCCGCCGGTTGCGCTGTAGGCATAATAGGGAGGCTTATCGAGCCGGAGCGCCCAGTTGGTCTTTTCGAGATCGAGCCCCTTGGTGGAGAGGCCATCCTTTTTCGTGGGATCGAACCCTTCTTCCGCTGATCGCGCGTGATCGTTGTAGTGCTTGACGGTCTTGAGCGCCTGCTGCTTGTCGTCGATATCGAGTTGCGCAATGAGATCTTCAAGGGAATTGGCCTTGATGGGGTCGCTGGTCGAATAGCGCGGCTCCAGCAGGTGGATCACCTTGCTGTCGAACAGCTGGTAGGCCTTGGCGCCCGGCTCGGCGAGAATGGCACGACCGAACTTGGCATAGGTGAAGAGTGCGCCATCCTCGCCTTCATCGACGAAGCGCTTGCCCTTGCGATTGATCATCACCGAATAGACGTAGGACAGCCGATTGCTGCGGTCGGTCATCTCGCGCGGCGCGAAGTCGCCCCAATCGGCGCTGATCGGCGTTGCATGGCAGCCGCTCCACTGCCCCCACGGCATGGCGCCGATGGCGAGCGCCATCCGCAGGCCGTCGCCCTGATTGTGCGGCGTCCCGCGAACCTTCGCGGCGCCGACCAGCGGACCGATATGTTGCGTACGCATCTGGACATTGGCTTCAAAGCCGCCGCAGCCGAGCACGACGGCCTTCGCGCCAAGCGACCGAACGCCGTCATCATCCTTGGTCTTGACGCCGACAACGCTGCCGTTCTCGTCCAGCACCAGCTCCGAGACGGCGTTGCCGTATCGCACTTCGATTCCCAACCGCTCGCACGTCGCAAACCAGCTGCGCGACAGGCCGACACCCTCGTGCGCTGCGCGCACGACGAGGCCGCGCGCCCAGACCATGACGTTGTCTTTCTTGACGGCGGAGAGGCTGATCGCCGGCTCCATCTTGATGCCGCCGGTGTCCTTCATCCACCGAACGGTCGCCTGCGAGTTCGATACGAGAAGGCGAGACAGCACCGGATCCGTGCGTCCGTTGGTGACGCGCACGAGATCGCCGTGAAAGTCTTCCTGCGTGTAGGGTGAAATGCCGTCGTAGAAATTCTCGAATTCGTCCTCGATGCCCGGCAGCAGAGCGCCGATCTCGCGCGGCTCGTCATAGGCGAAGCGCAGAACGCCGCCGCTCCAGTGCGTGTTTCCGCCTCGCATTTCGCGGGGAGCTTTTTCGAGAACGACGACACGATCTGCGCCGTTTTCCTTGGCGGAGACTGCCGCCGCCAAGGCAGCATTTCCCGCGCCGACGACGATCACATCGAACTCTTCGTGCATTTCCGTTCCTTCCCGCCAAGCCTTCGTCTTTGAGCTTATGTATTCTAATGGATACCAGTGTATACATCCGAATGCAAGACATGCTCGCGCGGCATCGCCCTTGGCGAAAAATCCCTTGAGAACAGTATGTTATGGAAGTACTACAGAGAGACTGGAGATCAGGGACAGCTGGGCGCACGGCGAAAACGGCGCAGCGCATACGTCCCTTCAGGCGCCGTCCTGCTCGCGGCGCATCTCCAGTTCGCGCTCCTTCGCCAGGATCGACCGACGCGTCTCGAGCGCACTCAGGACATGCGCCCGCGCCAGGCGCTCGGCCTTTTCGCCTTCCCTTTGCGAAATGGCCTGCACGATCGCAGCATGCTCCGCCTGCGCGACGGCGAAGCGCCCCTTCTCGGCCAACGTTGTCGGCCCCAGCAGGGCGATTGCGTCTTGCAGGGCCGACAAACTCTTTTCGAGATAGCGATTGTGCGCGGCGACGTGAATCGCGTCGTGCAGCTCCCTGTTGTGCCGATAAAGGTTGAACGGCTCCAAGCCGAGCTTTTCACCCTCGGCAACAAGTCTCGCCAGCGCAGCGAGATCTTTCGGACTGGCGTGCTTTGCAGCCAGGGCGGCCGCGGTGCCCTCGAGGGCCGCGCGCATCTCGTAGAGTTCTTCAACCGCGTCCATGTCGAGCACGGACACGACAAGCCCGGTTCGCGGGCGAAGATTCAGCAAGCCTTCGAGCTCGAGCCTCGTGAGCGCCTGACGCGTCGGCGTCCGGCTGATACCGAGATGTTCCGCCAACTCGATTTCGCGCATGCGCCGGCCCGGCGCAAAGCGCCCTTCGATGATCTCACGCCGCAGCGCTGCATAAGCATAGTCGGCGGCCGATGCGAACTTCGTGCGGTCCGGCAGCACCATGTCGTCGCTCATTAGGTCATCCCAATCCGATTCGGCAGGAGCAAGCTCGCACAATTGGATACGCCCAACTGCCGTTCATTCAGCGGCATCCGATCTTCTGGCTGCATAAGCCACATCGTCGACGCACGAAGGTCGCCGCCTTCTGGAACGAGAACCATGCGCCGGCCGACGACAATAAGGGTAGCAGGCCGACAGATTGATGTATACAGTGGCATCCAAAGTATACAACGGTATGCAGACAAGGGCAGACTTGATGCCACAAGCCAAGCTTAAAGCGACTTTCATGCGCGGCGGCACATCGAAAGCTGTAGTGTTCAACAGACAAGATCTGCCGGCGGATCCCGCGCAATGGGATCCGATCTTCCTGTCGGTGATGGGCTCGCCCGATCCCAACGGCCGCCAGCTGGACGGAATGGGCGGCGGTTTGTCGTCTCTTTCAAAAGTCTGCGTCGTCGGCGCGCCGACACGGCCGGACGCCGACATCGACTACACCTTCGCCCAGATCTCGGTGAAGAGCGCGACGGTCGACTACAGCGCCAATTGCGGCAACATGTCCTCGGCGATGGGACCGTTCGCGGTCAGCGAAGGATTGGTGCAGGCGCCAGCGAACGGCGAGGCCGTCGTGCGCATCCACAACACCAATACCGGCAAGATCATCATCGCTCGCTTCCCGATGAATGACGGAGAGATCGAGACCGAGGGCGCGATGGCGATCGACGGCGTCAGCGGACAGTCCGCACCCGTTCGACTTGAATTCGTCGATCCCGGCGGCACCAGGACCGGACGCCTGCTGCCGACCGGGCGCCCCTGCGATCACCTCGATGTCCCGTCCCTTGGTCCCGTTGAGGCATCGCTGATCGATGCCGCCAATCCCTGCGTCTTCGTTGCAGCCACCTCGCTCGGCAAGGACGGCAGCGAGATGCCCGAGGCGCTGGAGAACGATCCGGAATTCCTCAGTCGGATGGAAGCCATTCGTTGCGCCGCCTCCGTGGCGATGGGCCTCGCAGCTGATATCGCGGCAGCGGCGAAAATTCCAAGCGTGCCGAAAGTCGCAATGATTGTACCGCCACGGCAGATGACGACCTTGTCGGGCCGGCGGCTGGAGCCCTCCGACATGTCCCTGGGCATTCGGATGATCTCGATCGGTCAGCCGCACCGGGCGGTTCCGATCACCGGTGCCACGTGCCTTGCCATCGCCGTCCGCATCGCAGGCTCGCTGCCGAACCGGATGGCGCGTCCCGGCGATGGCCCGATCACCATCGCTCATCCCTCCGGTACGACCGTGGTCGATGCGGCCGTCGAACACGCCAACGACCCTGCAAAGGCGCGGGCGATTCATGGCGCCGTCTATCGCACCACAAGGCGGCTGTTTGAGGGGAACGTCTTTTACCGAGCTACGCAAGCCGCTGCGCAAGCGCGGCGCAGCGCCTGACGATACCGGAGCGATAGTAATGCCTTATCTGACTGCAGCAGACACCAACACGCGCGCTCCGGGCCTTCGGTTTCGCGACCTTCTCGCGCGCCCCGGCATTTTGGAGATACCCGGCGCGCACAATGGAATGGCGGCACTCCAGGCCAGGCAGGCGGGCTTCGGCGCTCTCTATCTGTCGGGCGCCGCGATGACGGCGTCCATGGGCATTCCGGATCTCGGCATCATCACCGTGGATGAAGTGGCGTTCTTCATACGTCAGCTCAAGCGCGCAGCCGACCTTCCGATCCTGGCCGACGGCGACACCGGCTATGGCGAAGTGCTCAACGTGATGCACATGGTGCGCACTTTCGAAGACGCGGGCGCGGCTGCGGTGCAACTGGAAGATCAGCAATTGCCAAAGAAGTGCGGACATCTCAACGACAAGAAGCTCGCGGATCCCCGCGATTTTGCCGCCAAGATCGCCGCGGCCGCCAAAGCCCGGCACCATCTCTATATCGTGGCGCGCACGGACGCTGCGGCAGAAGAAGGACTCGAAGGCGCCGTTGCGCGCGCGCGGCTCTATATCGAAGCGGGCGCCGACGCCATCTTCCCTGAGGCCCTCGTCAACTCCGAGATGTTCCGCGAATTTTCACGTCGCATGCCCGATGTCCCGTTGCTGGCGAATATGACGGAGTTCGGCCGAACACCGTTCTTTACGGCTCCCGAATTCGAAGCGATGGGCTACAAGATGGTGATCTGGCCGGTTTCATCACTCCGGGTCGCCGCTCGCGCGCAGGAGACCCTTTATGCGACGCTGAAGCGCGACCACAGCACTCACGGCGCGCTCGATCTGATGCAGACCCGCGCCGAGCTCTACCGCACGATCGGCTATTCCGACTATGAAGCGCTCGATCAGAATATCGTCCGCACCATCGTCCCGGAAGGCACGCCGCAGAATTCGCCGTCCTGACTCTCGCGCGCGGAGCGCGCTCTCCCGGCGGCGCGCCTAGAACTGCACGCCGCGCGTCAGAGCACCGTCGACGACGAGATTTGTCCCCGTGATGAAGCTCGCCGCGCGGCTTGCGAGAAACACGACCGCATTGGCCATCTCCTGCGGCGTTCCCATCCGGCCCGTGGGATTGAGGGCAAGCGCCGTCTTGTAGAGTTCGGGATTGTTGTCCTTGATGGAATTCCAGACCCCGCCTTCGAAATAGGTGTTGCCGGGCGAAACCGTGTTGGCACGAATGCCCTTCCCGGCCAGTTGGTTGGCAAGACCCTGGGTGTAGTGGATGATCGCCGCCTTGAAGGTGCCGTAGGGGCCGGCCGCAAAATCGACCTCGCGCCCGGAGACGCTCGAGATGGTGACGATCGCACCAGCCGCGCTCTTCTCCAGATAGGGCATGGCCGCGTTCACCAGCCGCACCGTGCCCATCATGTCGGTCGAGAATTCCTTGGCCCAGCTCTCGTCGTCCTGCCCGATGGCGAGCGCGCTCACATTCGCCACCACGACGTCGATCCCGCCCAGCTTGGCCGCCATGTCGACGACCCAGGCCTTGAGCGCTGCGCCATCGGAGACGTCGACCGAAGCGCCATACGCCGCCACACCCTTGCTCTTGATCGCGGCGACGGCGCTGTCGACATCGGCCTGACTGCGCGCACAAATGCCGACGTCTGCGCCTTCGGCCGCGAAGGTTTCGGCGATCGCGCGACCGATCCCCTTGGTGCTGCCGGTGACGAGAACCCTGGCGCCCGCGAGTCCCATATCCATGGCTTTCTCCCTTTCGTCTTGATGAGCTCACGCCCTCAATGATTGCTCGCCACGGCCCGGACCAGTCCCCGATAGCTGTGCGGCATCCGCATCGACACCAGATCCTTCCGTCGCACGACGTTGGTCGGATACACGCTGTCGAGATTGGTGGTGTCGACCACAGCCGTTGCAAGGCCCGTGCCGTCAGTTGCGATCGCCTCGCGGCGCGGGAACTCGAACGTATCGGGACCGAACACACCGCTCAGGCCGGGATAGCCGTGTTCTGGATCGAACACGTTGGCAAACGCCAGGAAGACGTTGTTCTCGCCGGCGCGGACGCGGAAATGATGCCAATGATGCGGATCGGCGCCGGTCGGAATCGGCTGTGGCTGCGAGACGGCCGTTCCCGCATGCGAAGAACTGAAGCGGCCGCTGATCGCCGCCGGACAGGCGATGACGTCGCAGCCGCGGAGGGCGAGCACCCGGCCCGTCTCCGGAAACACGGCGTCATGCCCGATCAGAAGACCGATGCGTCCGATGGCCGTGTCCACGACGCACCACGCCTCTCCGGCCGTAGCCCAGGAGCGCTCGTCCGCAGTCAGGTGCGTCTTGCGATACCGCGAGATCGTTCCATCAGGCGCAACCAGGCAGGCGCTGTTGAAGACCTCGTCGCCCTCGCGCTCGGCCAGTCCGCAGACGAGGTGAATCCCGAGCTCCGCGGCGAGCGCGGTCAGGCCCTCGGTCACCGGGCCAGGAATCGGCTGCGCCGATCCGGCAGGGTCTGCAAGACCCGTGGCGGCGAGCTCCGGAAACACCACGAGCCTCGCGCCAGCCGCCTTGGCCTGCCGCGCGAGCGTGGCGATCTCCCTCAGATTCGATGCGGGATCATCGCCCGGCGCGAACTGAGCGACGCTGATCTCGGAGCGCGATCCCATCGGCCACGGCTGGTGGCCGTAGAGACCGAAGAAGTCGCGCGGATTCCAGCTGAACGTGTCGGTGAGCAATTCGGGGTACAGCTCGGGTCGGCGTTGCAGGAAAATGGATTCGCCGAGCACGCGGCGCGACCGCGCAAGGTCAAGGTCGATCTCCGCAAGGAGGACGCCGTCGCCCTTGTCCAGCACCGCCGTCACCTCGCCGTCGGGCGCGATCACGCAACTGCCGCCGCTGAACTGGACGTTGCGTTCCAGCCCCCAGCGGTTGCTTTCGATCACATAGCAGCCGTTCTCGAACGCGCGGCTGATCCAGTACGGCGCCGGCGTGCGTTCCGCGAGCCAGTTCGAGATGTGGCAGATGACGTCGGCACCGCCGAGCGCCATCAACCGCGCCGTCTCGACGAAATGGATGTCCATGCAGATCAGCAGCGCGATCCGGCCGATCGGGGTCTCGAAGACCTGATTGTGGAGATCACCCGACGCAGCCCATTTCGGCTCCGAAATATAGGGATGGGTCTTGCGATGTCGCCCGATCATCCCCTCAGGACCGATCAGAACGGCGCTGTTGAAATAGATGCCGTCCCGATCGACCTCAGGCATGCCGACCACGATGTAGCAATCATGCTTGCGCGCCAGCGCGGCGAACCGGTCCGTCGTCGGGCCGGGTATCGTCTCGACGAAAGGCGCCACCTCGGCACGATCGAACCAGCAATAGCCGGTCGTTCCCATTTCCGGGGTGACGATCAGTCTCGCGCCGGCGATTGCGGCCTGCTCGCACAGTTCGAGCAGGCGCGCGATATTGCGCTCCTTCTCGAACATGGTCGGCTCGAACTGGACGGTGGCGATCTTGTGCACGCGCGACATCTGCCGTCCCTCAGACGAGAAAGGACTTCTTGATGGACGCGCCGAGCGTGTATTTGGGATCGACCATGTTGCCGAGGCGGACACGGCCGGCCTGGGTCAGCAGCATGTAGGCGTCGATCTCGTCGAAACCGTAATCGGCCGCCATCCAGCGGCACAATTCGCGATAGGCAATGCGCGCGGCATCCTCCATCGGCCGGGCGGAGCCGATGGTCATGATGAAGTCCTTCGTCTCGAGCCGTGGCCAGGCGATGGTCCAGCCCTTGATCAGGTCGACCTGCACCGTGGTGACCGTGGGATGCTCGATCGCGACGCCGCAGAGCTCGCCGTCGCCCTGCGCCGCATGGCAGTCACCGAGATAGAGCAAGGCGCCCTTGGTGTTCACGGGCAGATAGACGATCGCGCCCACACCGACATCGGGCAGATCCATGTTGCCGCCGTAATAGTCCGGGACCAGCGACGAGATCGCCTCGATCTCCGGCGAGGTGCCGATCGTGCCGATGAAGGGCTCATAGGGCAGCGTGATCTTGTCGTTCCATTTGGTCCCGGTCTTGGCGTCGATCACGAGCTTCTTCACGCGCTCCGGCAGCGCCGGGTTGAGCAGTGCGGTCTGCCCGGTCGAGACCAGGCCGCCGAAATCCGGCATGACCACGGTCGTGCCGCACGGCTGCGGCCCACGCGGCACGATGCTCTCGATATAGACCGCGAGCGTGTCACCCTTTTCTGCACCGTTGACGTGGATCGGCCCGTTCTGCGGATTGAGGAATGGAAAGTTGAGAATCTTCGACGGGCTGTCGGTCTCGTGCTTGATCGCGCCTTCGAAGGCATCATGCGTCTCGGCGGCGACGACGGCACCGGGATCGACCGTCAGCACCGGCTTCACATAGGGGCCGTAGACGTAGTGGTACTTGCCCTGCTCGCTCTCCGTGATGGTGTACTGCTTGCCGCGCTCGCCCTTGGCGACGCCTTTGCGTGCCATGATGGAATCGTTCTGCCAGGACATTTGCTTTTCTCCTTCTGTCGTAGGCTTTCAAACTGCCAGATGGCGGCGCATCTCCGCCTCGTCGTCGAGCGCTGAGCGGTCGAGAGTTGCGACGATGCGACCCTTGTCCATGACGTAGCAGCGCTGCGCCATGGCGCGGATCATGTCGAGATTCTGCTCGACCAGGATGATGGTCACGCCGGTCCGGCGGTTGAGCTCGACCATGTTGCGCGCGATGTCCTGGACGATGTTGGGCTGGATGCCCTCCGAGGGTTCGTCGAGCAGGATGAGATGGGGATCGGCGATCAGCACGCGGCCGATCGCGAGCTGCTGCTGCTGGCCGCCGGACATGGTGCCGGCGCGCTGGCTCCAGCGTTCGGCGAGGATCGGAAATGCCTCGACGATCCTGCGCCGGCCGGCCTCGGGAATGCCGCCCTTCCCGATCGCCGCGCCGACGGCGATGTTCTCCGCAACCGTCAGGCGCGGAAACACGTCGCGCCCCTGCGGCACATAGCCCATGCCGAGGCGCGCCCGCTTGTGCGCGGGCAATGCCTCCACGGCCTCGCCGCGATAGACGATCGAGCCGCTCATGGCCGGCACGAGCCCGATCAGGCTCTTCATCAGCGTGGACTTGCCGACGCCGTTGCGGCCGATGACGGCGACGATCTCGCCCTCGCGCACCTCGATCTCGAGGCCCTGGAGCACGGGCTTGCCGCCGTAGCCGGCGCGCAGGCCGAGCGTTGCGAGGATCACTTCCTTGCGCGGCATGTCAAGCATGGGCCTGCCCCAGATAGATGGCCGCGACGCGTTCGTCGGCGATGATCTGGTTGATCGAGCCCTGGGCGAAGACCTGACCGAGATGCAGCACCGTGACGCGCTGCGCCACCTGACGGACGAACGCCATGTCGTGCTCGATCGCCAGTACGGTCATGCCGTCGGCGTTGAGCCGCTGCACCATTTCGCCGGTCATGTGGGTTTCCTCCGGCGACATGCCGGCGGTCGGCTCGTCCAGCAGCAGGAGGCGCGGCTTCAGGCTGATCGCCATGCCGATCTCGAGCCATTGCTTCTGACCGTGGCTGAGATTGCCCGCCATCTGCGCCTGCTCGGCCCCGAGGCCGAGAAAGGCCAGCAGCCGGTCGATCTCCTCCAGCAATGCCCGCCCGCGGTGACGGCTCTGCAGCGCGATCTCCAGGTTCTGACGGACCGACAAGCCCTTGAACACGCCAGGCACCTGAAACTTGACCGACAGCCCGCGGTGGATGCGCGCAAAGGACTTCAGGGCGGTGATGTTCTCGTCCGCGAAAAATATCTCACCGCTTCCGGGATGATGCTCGCCCAGGATCAGACGGAACAGCGTGCTCTTGCCGGCGCCGTTCGGGCCGATCAGGCAATGAATCTCGCCGGCCTCGAGCGTCAGGTCCACGGCGTTGGTGACGTGCAGGCCGCCAAAATGCTTGTTCAGCTTGCGCAGCTCCAGCAGCGACATCAGCTCGCCCTCTGCGTGAAGCGAGCCGCGAGGCGGCCGAGCCAGTTCATCGCGCCCAGCACGAGCCCGTTCGGCGCGATCAGCACGGTGAGCACCAGCAGCACGCCCATGAAGACCAGCGCGTACTGGCTGCCATAGATGGTCAGGGCCTGAAAACCGGCGAGGACCACCAGCGTTCCGATCAGCGTCGAAGTCAGATCGCTGCGGCCGCCGACCGCGACCCAGATCAGCGGCAAGGCTGCGGCCGTCATGCCCATGCTGGACGGGGTGATATACTGCCCCCACACCGTGTAGAGCACGCCGGACAGGCCCGCGAGCGCGGCGCCGATCACGAAGGTGATGAGCTGGTATTTGCGGATGTCGTATCCGAGCATCTCTGCGCGTTCGGGATTCTCGCGGATCGCGACAATCACGTTGCCGAAGGCGGAATTCATCAGGATGCGCAGGCCGAGATAGACCAGCACGAGCAGTCCGAGCACGACATAGTAGAGGCCGATGTCGGCGAACAGCACGAGCGGCTCTCCCGGCCACGGGATCGTCAAAGGCGGCATCGCGCTCATGCCGTTGAAACCGTTCAAGCGCGCCGAGCCGATGTGCCATTCCGGCCCCGCGGTCTGGGCCATGAAGCGCTCCAGCATCAACGTCACCGCCAGCGTGACGATGCCCAGGAATACGCCGGCGATCCGCCCGAAGAACATGAAATAGCCGAGCAGAAGCGCGAACAGCGCCGCGATCGCGATGGCAAGCACCAGTGCGACCAGGGTGAAACCATAGGCCGAGCCGAAATTGAGGGTGAGGACGCCATAGCCGTAGCCCGCGATGCCGAAGAAAGCGGTCTGACCGAAGGAGAGCGATCCGCCATACCCCCAGATCAGGCAGAGGCTGAGCGCGATGAAGACCCAGACGAAGAAGTAGACGGTGTTGCCGACGGTGTAGCCGTCGCTGAACAGCGGATAGGCGCACGCCGCAGCGAGCACGAGGCCGAACAGGCTCCAGAACGCCGGCCCCCGGCCGGCAGTCTGAGGACCTTCGAGATGACGAAACAGGGACAACAAACCGCTCACGACAACTCCACTCCGTCAGGTGCGCTCGCGGAGCACGAAGCCCGAAATGCCCTTCGGCAGCACCCGGACCACGATGATGACAGCGACCAGCAGGCCGATCTGGCCGAACAACTGCCCCTGCCACGAGGTCATCACCGACTTCACCACCGCAAGCACGCCGCCAGCCGGCGCCGTGCCCAGAAACACGTCGGCCCCACCGATCACGACGGTGACGAAAGCCTCCATGATGAAAGTCGCGCCCATGGTCGGCACCAGCGTCATGGTCGGCGCGTAGAGGCCGCCGGCAAGGCCGGCGAGCCCCGCCCCGCAGGCGAAGGTGAGGCTGTAGATCAGGCGCGTGTCGACGCCGAGCGCAGCGGCCATGTGCGGCACCTGGATCGTGGCGCGCGCCAGCACGCCGAAGCGCGTCCAGTTGAACAGCGCATAGAGCGCCGCGAGCACGCCGAGCGCGGAGCAGAACAGCACGATGCGATAGATCGAATAGGAGTAGTCGCCGACCTGGAAACTGCCGAACGGCGTGCCGACGCCGGCCATGGTCGAGCCGACCATGATCAGCGTGCCTTGCGTGGCGATCAGGCTGAGCCCCCAGGTGGCGACGATGGTGTCGAGCGGCCGGTCGTAGAGATGGCGGATGACCGCGAGCTCCACCACCACGCCGACCAGCGCCGACACGACGGTGCCGGCGAGGATCCCGAGCGGCAATGGCAGGCCCGCATGCACGCTCGCCGCCGTGACATAGGCGCCGCACATGATGAACTCGCCATGGGCGAGATTGATCACGCCCATCATGCCGAAGATCACCGCGAGGCCGCAGGCCGAGAGCACGAGAAATGCGAAGGCGTCGCCGAATTGATAGAGCGCCGAGAATGCAAGGGTCGCGATGTCCATGAATCAACCAGGATGTGGGAGGACGCGACGTTGCCGCCGCAGATGTCCGTGATCGCCCCGGCCCGCCGGCAACGCCGGAGGCGTGCCTGGAGGGCCGGGGCGACCAGCCGCCGGTCAGGGTTTCGGCGGCGGATTCGACGGCGTGTACTGGGCCATCGGATCCTTCTTGGTGAGGTCGCAGCCGGCTTCACCCAGCCAATACGGCTTGATGTCCTCCCAGACCTTCGGGAACGAGATCGAATGATCGGCGCCGACCTTCGCCAGGTAGATCGTGTGCGACATGTGCTGGCTCTTCGGGTCGATGCAGACCTTGCCTTCGGGCGCGTCCATGCAGACATCACCGAGTGCAATGACCTTGCGGATCTCCTCCCGCTTGGTCGACTTCGCCCGCTCCACCATCTGCTTGTAGAGATAGACGGCGAGATAGGAGTTCTCCGCCTCCTGGTTCACGTAGGGCTCGCTCGGAAACTTCGCCTTGAACTTGGCGTAGAATTCCTTGCTCTTGGGCGAGTCGATCTCCTCGATGTAGTTCGTGGTGACGAACATGTCCTTCAGGCTCGGCGGCTTGAAGCGCTTGTGCTCGTAGCCCTGGCCGACATTGACCGAGGAGGCCATCGGCAGGTTGACGTTGGCCGAGGCCGCCTGCTCGTAATAGGAGGCCTGCGCGGTGCCGACCAGAAGCGTGACCACGAAGTCCGGCTTGGCCTTCTGGATGTTCTGGACGCTCTGCGAGAATTGCGAGACGCCGAGCGGGATGAACTCCTCGCCGGCCATCTTGCCGCCGTTCTCCTTGACGATCTTGCGGACCCATTCCGCCGAGATCTGGCCGAAATTGTAGTCGGCCGCGAGCGTGTAGACGTTCTTGCCGTACTTCTCCATCATGTAGGGGATGAGGGTCGAGAACTGCTGCTCGGGCACTGCGCCCGTGACAATCATGTGGCCGTCGCAGACGCCGCCCTCATACTGGTTGTTGTAGAAGGCGAAGCCGTTGAACTGGTCGACGATCGGGCGATAGGCCTCGCGCGAGGCCGAGGAGAAGCCCGCGAACACGACGTCGACCTTGTCGCGCTGGAGCACGCGGCGCATGAACTCCTGGTAGCGGGTGTTGTCGGACTGCGTGTCGTAAGCGACGAGTTCGAGCGGCCGGCCCATAATGCCGCCGGCCTTGTTGATTTCGTCGGCGGCCAGCTGAATCGCGTGGAACTTGCCGATCGTGGCCGCGGCGAAGTCGCCGGATTGATCCTCCAGCACGCCGAGCTTGATCGGGTTTTCCGCCGCGAGCGCCTGAAGTGATCCGAAGACAAGCGTCCCCGTGAGGGCTGCGGCGCGCAGCCCCCGCAATACAGACTTGGTCATTTTGCTTCTCCTAGATGGCCTGCTTGTTGCCGCCTTGCAGCGTGATGCCGGTTGTGCGGCCGGACGTATCGGGCGGCTTCGCCCGCTTGCTCAGAAACTCCTCGCAATAGAGTTCCATGTTCTGCCGCGCGCGCATGCTGTCGCGGCGGAGCCGGGAATAGGCACCCTCCTCGTCGAGACCGTCCTGCTGCATCAGCAGAATAACGGCCCGGATCACCGCGCGACGTCCGCGACGGCGGTCTTCGAGGTCCTGCAAGCGCTCGGACATCTCGCTACGCAGCAGGAACTGGTTGATGCCCATGAACAGTGACGTATAGACCGCGCCGCCATGCACCGGCTTGCGCAGGAAGGAGGTCGCACCGAGATTGACGAGCGCCTTGAGCCGGCTCGGCGCCTCGACACCGACGAGGCCGATCACCGGCACCGGCGGCAGGCGCGAGGCGGGATCGACCTCGATCGCCACCGCGCCTTCGAGATCGCCGTCGATGAACAGGATGTCACGGTCGGCCTGGAGGCTTGCGGCGTCGATCTGCGCACGGCCGTCGACGATTTCAGGATATTCCGTGGAGACGCCCAGCTTTGCGAGCGTCATTTCGAGCGTGCTCTCCCATCCCCCTCGCCGTGTCACGACGATGGCGCGGCCGCCCTTGAAGTTCTGTAGCAGTCGAGAGCTCATGATTGCACCACTTTCAACAGCGGAGAGCGCATTGCGCTGGCAAAGCGCGGCGACGACTGGACGAGATAGGGATCGGGCGCAATCGGCTCGCGCGATTCCAGCAACACTTCGAACTGCCCGCTCGTGGTCGAGCGGCCGATCCGCGGAGTCAGCCAGGCGTGAAAGGTCTGGCGGTCGATACGGACCTCGCCTTGCGGGGCGTGCAGGCGCTGGTCGGCCACGGCGGCGCGCACCGTGCGGGCATCGTCGGTGCCGGCCTGCGACAGCGCCGCCGCGAGCAGCTTGACGGCGATGTAGGACGCTTCGGCATCTGCGGACGACACCGGCCCATCCGGAAAGGATTGCGAATAGGCACCAATGAAAGCAGCATTCTCCGGCGAATTCAGCGACGAGAAATAGACGCTCGACGACAGATGCCCGTCGACCGCGTCCGGCCCGATCTCCGGCAGCTCCGGCTCCGACAGCGTGCAGCTCGCGACCGGAATTTCCGCCGCCTGGTCGATGCCGCGCGCCCGGCAAGCAGCGCGGAAGGCCCGGAAGAACGCATAGGCGCTGGTGCCGATCAGATTGTTGAAGACGAAGTCCGGGCGCTGATCGATGATCGCCGCGATCACCTGGTCGACCTCGGTATCGCCGACCGACAGATAGCGCTCGGCGAGCACGGTGCCGCCCCGCGCAATCAGCGCCTCGCGGAAGATGCGATTGTTCTCCCAGGCCCAGATGTAGTTGGAGCCGACGCAGAAGGCGCGCGAGCCGACGCGGGATGCCAGGTAGTCGACGAGCGGCAGCACGTGCTGGTTCGGCGCAGCGCCGGTATAGATGACGTTATCGGAACTCTCGAAACCCTCGTAGTGCGAGGGATACCACAGCAGGCCGTCGAACTTCTCGAAGCACGGGATCACCTCCTTGCGGCTCGACGAGGTGTAGCAGCCGACCACGTGGCGGATGCCGGAGCCGAGAAGATCGAGGCTGAGCGAACGATAGCTCGCGAGGTCGCCGGACGGATTGACCACGACCGGCTCCAGCACCACGTCGTCGCGGCTCGCATTGAACTCGCGAAAGGCGAGCAGCGCGCCGTTGAGCATCGAGCGCGCGACGACGCTGTAGGAGCCCGTCGTCGAGAACATTACGCCGATCCGATACTGCGTCCGCGCCATCATTCGTTCCAAAAAGAAAAAGCGCCCGCCGGCCGTTAAGCCGAGGGCGCCCTCGCCGCCAACCGAGCACGCAATATCCGCGTGATGTTGGAAATGGTTGAAACTCGCCGCGTTGACGGGCCGTACTGCCCAACGCTTACACGATACGGTCGTTGAGATCGCTTGCGAAGTCAAGCGCGTTATTGCAGCGAAATCTGCCGCGATTCATATCGTGGTGCAGCAAAACTGTGCAACGAAATCACGACCGCCGTTTCAATGCGGCGGCGGGATCAGCGCACGCAGGACGTCCGGCTTCCAGGCCTGACGAGCGCTGTCGAAGGCCGCAAAGTCATGATCGAATTGCCAGTAGGCCCATGACCAGCCAAGCCTGTCGGCGCTTCTCGCCATGAACGACAAATATCGCCGGCGACTGTCGGATGGCGCACGCTCGTACACCCCGAACTCGCCGAGATAGATCGGGCGTTTCTCCTTCTCCGCCCATAGGCTCATCTTCCTGAAGTCGGCGGCAGCCCTCGCTTCGTCGTCCGGGCTGCCCCAATCCAGCGGCCCGATCTGCGAAAACGTCCGGGACCACGGCGCGCCTTGATGCGTGAAGCGTATCGGCGCGTAATAGTGAAACGTGACGATCAAATTCCTGTCGTCGGCCGGCAAGGCCAGGTCGTCGACGGGAATGTCGTCCGTGTTGAGAACGGCGGCAATGACCGGCCGCGCCGGATTGGTGCGGCGGATGATTTCAAGACATTCGTTGAGGAGCGAGTTCCACTCGGCGGACGTCATTTGTCCGCCCGGCTCGTTCAGGACCTCGAAGACCAGCGCAGGAAATTTCCCGGTGTAGCGCTCGGCTATCTGGCGCCAGAACGCCCTGAGCTTCTCGCCGCATCCGGGCACGTCGCGTTGGCAAATGTGCGTGTCGTGCTCGTCAACGATCGGAATGAGATTCCTCGCAAGGACTTCCTCGATGACGGCATCGAGCCGCCGCAGGACGATCTCGTCCAGCACGTTCCCCGGTCCCATGAACTTGAAGCCGAAGAAATTGATCCTGACGTGCGAGAACCCGGCCTTCTTGATGGTCGTCAGATTATCCAAGCGGAACGGCGCGTTCTGACCGCCTTCCCAGATCCCGTCATAGCCGAGAATATTGATGCCGCGCCCCAATTTCGGCAGATCACGGGAGGCCGCCTGCCCGGCGCTATGAACGCCGGAGAAGAGCGACGCGAGGACAAACGCCGTTATCGCAAGATTGAGGCTTCTCGGCCAGCGGGCGCGGATGGCGGTCATCTTGCTTCCATTCGTAGAGACTAGAAATCGGTCTGCGGCACCGGCCTGCACGTCGCGAAGAAGAACGCCACCAGGAGCACCGACGTGAACATGGTCGAACGAAGGAGCGTCGTCTCCGTAAAATTGGTCTGAAAGCTGAGAACGACAAATCCGATGATCAGCGCGCAGTGCGACCGGTCGATCGCGCGGGCGGAAATCAGATGGAGAACCTTGTTCGAGAACAGAAGGACGCTCGCGGCGAACAGCATGTAGCCGAGAAATCCGGTTTCCATCAGGATCGCGATGTAGCCGCTGTGGTAATTGTCGAGCACCCAGCCGTGGTTCTGCTCGAAATAGTCGTAGATCGCCGGGATCGTCCAGAAGCCGTTGATCCCGAAGCCGAGCAGCGGCGCGTCATCAAAATGGCTGATGGCGTAATGCCAGATGAAGGTCCGCTCGGTCAGATCGATGGTCGCATCACCGACATGAATCGCGTCGTATCCCGTCGCGTAGAAATAGAGGAACAACGCGCCGGCCAGCAGGCTCATGACGAATGGCAGCACCGCATAGAGTCTCATGCAGGCGACCGACCACATCGAGGTCACGAGCAATGCGCAGGCGGCCAGGGCAACCGCACCGGCGCCGCGCGATTCCGACGCGAGGACACATGTGGATGCCAGAAGGAATGTCGGGAGGAAGACCGACCACCTCTGCCCCTTCATCTTCAGATAGCAGGCAAAGAACATCAGATAGGCGCCGACGAAACCGAGCGTCTGCTTCGATTCATAAATGCCCTGCCATTGACCGCCATGCATCCAGCTATGGTCGATCCCGATATCGGGTACGGCGAGCGCACAGAAGGCCGATGCGGCGACCAATATGAAGAGCCCCAGGGCTGTGGCCCTGACAACCTCGTCCATGTCGATGCGCGTGATGAGGCAGAATGCACCGAAGGTCGTCATCGCGAGCGCCAGGCTCTTCATGATCGCAGCAGTATTCAGGCTGGTCCAGGACACGGAGATGACGGCAAAGCCGTAGAAGGCGATCAGCGCGATCAGATCGGGATTGAGCTGCAACCGCAGATGTGGACGCACGAAGGCGCTGGCGTAGATGAGGACGCCCCACATCAGGATCGCGACGGCCTGTTGCAGATAGGTCAGCTCCGCCGGGAGCAGCGCGGCGTTGAAGGTCCCCATCGACGCCACCACGTTGATGGTGATCGAACAGCCGATGGCGGCCCTGGCGATCCTCTCGACGCCGACGCTGCGCGTCTTCCAGATCGCGCTCTCGGGGGACCCGGAGTCCGCCTCGGTCTGTAGGCTGGCCATGAATTGACCTTCCTTAAACGCGGTTAATTATTTGCTAGCGCGGGTTGGCCTCCACGTCCCGGCCCAGGCGGCCGCGAAATCTTAAGAGTTCGGTAACGATACGAGGCCGGCTCGGTCAATTAATGCAAATCGTACCCCATCGGTATCTCGGCCGTCACTCCCCTGCTATAAAGCCTCAGCTCGATCGAGCATTCCCGAATTATCCGGTTTCCCTGGTTACGCATGAACACGCCTGGCAACACGTTCGATATCGCCGTCGAGCCGGCATTCGACTTCCTGTCGCCGGACTATGCCGAGCTGTTCGATCACTCGGCCGCCACCGCATTCCAGCACCCTCTCTGGCTGCACAGCCTCTACAGCAGGCTCGCGTCCCATGCGCAAGCAGTCCCGCTGGTTGTCGTAGTTCGCTACCGTGCGACGGGCGCGCTTGCGATGGTGCTGCCGTTGCTGCGGATTCGGCGAGGCCCGATACGGACCGTCGAATTTGCCGACCTGCGCGTCTCCGACTATCTGGCGCCCGTTTGCAGTCCGACGGTGTTTTCCGAACTGCTCAAGGACGCGGAGGCATGCGCCGGGATTCGGCACCTCGTTCGTCCTTTCGACCTGCTCCGAATGACCAAGCTGCCGGACGGGCGGCTTCCGATCGAGAACCTCCTGGGCGCGCCCCGCCGCGTGGCGATGGACACCAATGCCTACGCGACCATTCTGGTCGCTCCGTTCGAGCAATGGCGGGCCAGTGCACTGGACCGCTCCTATCAGAAGGAGCTCGCAAAGAAGTATCGACAGCTCCAGAAGAAGGGCGCCCTGAGCTTCTCATGCTGCGATGACGGCGCTGCCGTCCTCGAGGCGCTGGACGTGATGAGGAAATTCCGCGGTCCGCGATTCCAGTCGCAGGGCGACGGAGACCTGCTCCAGCGCCCCGAATATTACGACTTCTATTCCGACGTCGCGGTCCGCGGTCTCGGCTCCCTTGCGCGGCTCTATACCATGAAGATGGATGGCGAGGTGATCGCCGCCGTGCTCGGATTGCACCACCGCGACAGCTTCCTCGTCATCATGAGCGCCTTCGACATTGACGGATACAAGAGCCAGTCCTTGGGAGCGCTGATGTTCGAACAGGTGGCGAGGGATTGCATCGCGCGCGGAGACCAGATGCTCGACTTCACCATCGGCGACGAGCCATACAAGAAATTGTTCGGCGCCCAGCCTTCGCCGATGTGGGCGGTCACGCAGGCTGGCAGCACCGCGGGCGCGATATCCCTGTTCGCACTGAAGCAGGCGCCCTGGCTCAAACTTGCCGCCAAGCGACTGTCCGAGTTCAGGCTCTCGCCAACCCGCACATCGACGCCAACGCGCTGACCGGCGCGAGGCGCCGGCGGATGCAGCCTCAGGCGCGCAGCGCGCTGCGGACCTGCGCGAGCCAGCCCGGCCGCATCTGATCGACCCGATGGGTGATGCTTCGCCGCAGGAAGTGCAATCGTCGCCGCACATCCCAGCTGATATCGTCGCGGGACGTCAGCGCCTGGCGGAATCGCGCCATCTTCAGCGACTGCTGATCCGCGGCGATCTTGTCGGGATCGGAATAGAACTGCGATATCTTCTCTTGGCTCATGCCTTCGGTCGCGAGCCACCGCGGCGCATATTCGGTGCAAAGACGCTCGACGTCCACCAGCAGGCGGGCCACGCCCGTTCCGGCGGCAGGACAATTGGTCTGAAACGCATCGCCGATGAGGACGACGCCCGGCTGGAGATGACCTTCGACGATGGACAGGTCCATCACCCAGTTCTGCACCCGGTCAGTCACGCGGAAATCGCCGAGGTAAGGCTGCAGTCCCGGCAGCAAGCGCAATAGCGTTGCTTCCGTGTCGCGACGCAGCTCACGCATGACGGGATCGGCCGGATCGCGGAACATGAAGAGATTGGCCCGCATGCCGGCTGGTACCGGAAACAGGCTGAGATAATCGACGCCGTCGCAGGTTCGCTCGCCGTAACAAGTCAGCGCCTTGAAATCGAACGGCGCGCCATCGCGGCGGGCGATCGTGAAGCCGAACGAGACCGAGTGGCCCGCGGCCAGCACGCGCCGCCTGATGCCGAGCTTGTAGCCGAGCGCACCCGCCATGCCGGTGGCCAGAACGACGAGACGCGCATTCAGGCCACGGCCGGAGGCAAGTTCCAGATGCTGAACGTCATCGCTGCAGGTGATCGCGGTGACCTCGTCGACGATCAGGCTGGACGGATCGGGCAGCTGGCTACGCGCCATGGCGACGAGACCGGCGTAGGGAAGCCCGTAAGCCTGGCCGACGCTGACATCGACCACCTTGCCTTCCCTGACATTGAGCACGCGATCATACGAGCAACCGGCGCCCGCAAGAGCATCGATGAAGCCGAGCCTGCGGAACATCTCCAGCTGCTGGCCGCCGATCTTTTCGACCCGAAACTCGTCCGGATAGACCGCACGCTTGTCGACCAGCGCGACGCGATGCCCTGCCCGCGCAAGCACAGCGGCTGCGAGCGAACCCGCAAGGCCGCCGCCGACGATGGCGATGTCCGCGAACGTCGTCGCGGTCGCAGCTGCGGCGATCGGCTCGGTCACGGTGCTATCCGCCGTCATGATCCAGGCTCCCACGGTTAACGGTGGTCCCATGTGCAATTATCCCGCCTGATGTCGTATCGCAGGACCGAACGCGATCATTTCCGTCGATCGAGGTTAATGAACCGGACCACTGATCGGCCGGACGGCGTCCCGGCACGCGTCTTGCTCGAGGATGTTCGACAAAGCGCGATCTTCGGCAATGCCGCGCTGGAACGCATGGCGGCGTCTCGTCAGGGCGACATCACGTCGTCTTTCGATGGAGACGGCCTCCGCTCGATCTGGGACGGCCGGGACGAAGGTGTCCCACCGTGACGCAGCGGGCGTTTTGCCGACATCGACCGCGACCGACAGGTTTCCGGAGGCCGCCCATTAACACTCGTGGTTTTTCGACATGCTAGGCTATCGCCGGTATCGGAACGTGTTTCTTCTGGGGAGAGTTGCCCCTCAACTTCCATGATCGAATCCATCATCCAGTTCATGCGTCGCGACGTGACGCGCGGCGTTGCCGGAACCATCCTTCTCAAGGTTGGCAGCGGCGCGCTTGCGTTTGCGTTGTTCTCGCTGGCAGCGCGAACGATGTCGCCCGATGGATTCGGCATCTTCGCAACCTGGCTCTCGGTCGCCCAGATCGCGGCGGTCGTGGGGCTGGTCGGACAGGAATCGCTCCTGGTGCGATTCCTGAACGAGTATCAGGTCGGAAACCGGCCCGACCTCACCAAAGGTGTCCTCCTCTCGAGCTTCAAGATCACCTCCGTCGCGATGCTGATCGCGATCGCAGCAGTCGCATCGGTCGCGAGCTTGAGGGGCGATTGGTGGCTGCTGATCCTCGCGGTGTCGGCCTACACCGCCGTGAATGCCGGGCTGATGCTCGGCAGCCAGGTCGCCCGCTCGCTGGTCAGCATCCTCATGGGCGAAGGTAACCGCGAGTTCTTCTGGCGGGTCATCGTCGTCCTGTTTCTGCTCGCCATGTTGTTCGGTCATCGGCGGCTCGATCCCGCCGAGCTGATCGCCGTGATGACGGTCGCGATGTCGGTGGGCCTCGGCGCCCAGATCGTCGCGATCGCGCGAGCGCTGCCGGATTTCCGCGGCACGGCAGCGCGTTCCGAAACGTCCCGCTGGAGATCGAGCGCACTCCATTTCTGGGTCGCGTCCATCCTGGAAGCGGCAAACCAGTATTTCGACGTCATTCTGGTCTACTGGATGCTCGATCCGGCGACCGCAGGAATCTATTTCGCCGCGTCGCGCCTGGCCAACATCTTCGCCATGCTGTCGGCGGCGCTGTATAGTTTCGGCGCGCGCCGGCTGCCTTCGCTGTACTTCAGCAAGAACCACCAGGAGTTCGGGCGAACGTTGCAGCTCATGGCGGAAGTGACCGCGCTTTGCGTGGCCAGTGGACTTCTCGTGATCTGGATCGGCGGCCCCCATCTTCTCAACCTGTTCGGGCCTCATTTCGCCGCACAGCACTGGGTGCTGATCGTGCTCGCAATCGGAACGGCGTTCCAGGCAGCGGGCGGTCCATCCGCGGCGATCTTGCAGTTGACGGGCCATGAGCGCATCTATGTCCCCGTCGTCGCGGCGAACGTGGCGCTGCGGCTGGTCGGATTTCTCGTCCTGATTCCCTGGCTCGGCGTGCTTGGCGCGGCGATCTCGGCCACCGTGTCGCTGGCGCTCGCGACCATCGCGCTCAACATCCTCTGTCGCCGGCGAACCGGAGTCGACCCTTCAATTCTCGTGCTGTTGCGCTTCAAGGCATCGAAACGCGGAGCCTATGCGGTCCGCGGTGCCGACTCCGGCGATTAGGCGCCGATCAGCCGGCCAGGCCCAGCACTTCGCCCCGACGACGCGCCGTGGACGGATCGGCCGGCACGCGATTGATGACGAGCCCGGTCGGCACGCCGCCAAAGCGGGAGAGCGCGGCCATGGCCCGGCGCATTGCAGCGGAATCGACGGCGTCTTCGCAAGCCACCAGGATGACCAGATCGGCATGAGCGGCGAGCGCCGCCGCCTCCGGCTGCAAGGCCAGGGAGGTTGCATGGACGACGATCAGATCGAACTCCGAACGGATATCGTCCGCGGGTGACAGTTCGGGCCTTCTGCCGGCACTCAGAAGCGCATCGACACCGGGAAAGCTTGCGGTGGTCGTGCCGTCCGCGTGCCCCCTGGCCTGTCCGGCCCCGCCGAGGTCCGGCTCGACCCGGATCAGGACGCTCAGCCTGCCGTTGTTCACCGCCCACCGATTCAGCGACCGCGCGACGGTGTTGCCGCCGGCACGCTTGCCGACCGACATCACGAGGACAATCTTGCCCCGCGGGGCCGGCAATTTCTCCAGCCTGTCGAACAGCGGGCGCAGATGAGGACCGAGATCGAGTTCAGCCGTCGCGGATACCGGACCTTGCCAGATGTTTCTGGGCACGTCGCTCGGCAACAGGTCGGGAATGCGAGCCCACACCGGCGGGCGTGGCCACGCCGCCGGCTGGCGCGGCGCCGGATCGGGGACACGAACGTCTTCAACGACCTTGTCCGATCCGCGTCCGGTGGCCGCAACGACCGCCGTCGATGTCAGGAGTGAGACGATCGCGAGCGCGGCGAGCAGCAGGGGCAGCGGCGGAAGGGTCGAACGAAGCGGCGGAATGGCGGACGACGCAATCTTGGTCTGGGAGCTCTGCAGGAGACGCTGTTCGTTCGTCGTCTTGGAGCGCGAGAGGAACTGCTCGTAGATGTTCCTGTTGGCCTCGGCGTCGCGCTGCAATTCCTGGAGGCGGACCAGAGCCTGACCGTCGACGAGGAGCTGAGATTCAGCCGCCTTCATCTGGCTTTCCAGCGCCTTCTGCTGATCGCGCTGGGCCTCGTATTCCGACTTTGCGGTGTCGATGCCCTTTGAGCGCTCAACCTCGATCTGCCTGTTGAGATCGTTCAGCTGGCTGTACGACATGACGAGATCGGGATGGCGATCGCCGAACACCGCCCGCTTCTGCGCGATCTGATCGTTGAGCGCCGACCGCTGCGCGCGCAGGGCGTTCAGGAGATCCTGCTTGGCGGGACCCTCGACATTCCCCTTCGCGTCGCGCTGCGCCTGCTCGTAGCGGGCTTTCGCCTCTTCGGTCCGGGCGCGCGCAGCGGCGACCTGCTGCGACAGCTCGGTCACGCGCAATTGCTGGGTCGTGGCATCCTTGCCGGCGTTGACGATCCTGTGCTCGAGCTTGAATGTGGCCACGGCGTCCTCCGACGCCCTCAGCCGGTCGTTCAACGTCTTGAGCCGGCCGCTGAGCCAGTCGGCCGCCTCGTCGGTCGCATCGGTGCGGTTGCGACTCTGGCTGGCGACGAACGCCTCCGCTATCGCGTTGGCATAATAAGCCGCCCGCTCCGGCCGGTTCGAGGTGAAGCGGATGGCGATGACATAGGTGAGCCCGCGACGGGAAATATCGAGACGGTTGCGGAATCTCTCGAGCAGGCGCGTCGGGTCGGTGTGCCCCCCGGAAATGTCCTCGTCGTCCCGAACCTTGAGCTGCTCGATCAGCGGGTTGAGAAAACCGTCGGACTTCGCCACTTCAACCAGGCTCTGCAGTGCGGCGCTGTCCTGCCCTATGCCCGGCAGAACGTCCTGGTCCGCGGTCACGCGCTGTTCCCGGGGATCGACAACGACCAGCGCGGTCGCCGCAAATCGGACCGGGATCACCAGCAGAACGACGACGCCGAGGGCGAAGATCGCCAGAGCAAGCGTCAGGATACGGCGGGCATTGTCCCGAATGAAAGAGAACGCACCGGCTACGGTGAGCACCCCGCCGGGGCGTGCTGCGGCTTCGCGAGCCTCACCGTTCGACGCATTGCGAGTCTGCCACGACGCGGCGACACCGGTCGATCCGGAACTTGTCGGGTCTGCGCGGCGACCGAACGTCATGGACTTTACTCGGATTCAACTGGCGAACACTGTTCAGTGGCCTACTCCACCGTAAATATCTATGGTTAATCCGCGGTTACCCGCCTCCACGCGAAGGTGACCAATTGGTTAACGCGCGCGCTTCTCGCCATCCGGAAATCACCGGCATTCTGTTGTGAACGGTGCTGTTCCAGCGGGCCGCGCATTAACTCCGTTTGTCGCTATTCGGTGTCCGCTCGATGCTCGCATGATAGGTACGGCATCAAGAAGGTGAACGTTTCATTAGCGGGTCGGGATCCGTGCTCCATTACCAGCCAGGCGCAGAACTGGGCGAGGCACCGAAGCTACCGTCGACCGCAGCAGCGCTCGCAAGACGGGGCAACGGCGAACCGAAGCCGCACGTCCTTCTCATCCAGACCCAGGCCGAGAACGCGGGCGCGCAGGAGATCTCCAGACTGCTTGGCGCCGGTCTGATCGCACGCGGCTATCGCGTCACCAATCTGTTCTTCTTCCGTAAATCGGATTCCTTCGACGAGCCGCCCGATACCCTCTATTGCGCATCGAGCCGGCCCGGACGACCGCTGGCGCTGCTGCAAATGCTGTGGACGCTCGGCCGTCACATCAGGACCATCGAGCCCGATGCCGTTCTGACCTTTCAGCATTTCGGCAACGTCATCGGCGCAGGCACATCTCGCCTCGTCTGCCGCGCCCCTGTCGTCGCCAATCAGGTCTCGTCCGCGCTGTCGATGAGCTGGCCGGTCCGCGCGGCCGACATCGTCATGGGCAGCCTCGGCTTCTTCGATCGCATCACGCTGAACTCGCTGGACATGGAGCGCGAATATTCGCGCTACCCCGCGGCTTATCGGTCGCGCATGGTGCATGTGCCACATGGCTTCGACGACAAGGCGCCGATCCTGACGAAGGAAGCTGCGCGAGAGAAGTTCAATCTGCCGACGGACCGCATCCTGCTCGGCTGTGCCGCGAGGCTGCACCCGCACAAGCGGCTCGATGCCGCGATACGCCTCCTGCCGGATCAACCATCCTGGCACCTCGCCCTGGCCGGCCAGGGCGCCGACGAAGCCCGGCTGAAACAGCTGGCGGATGATTTGCGAGTATCGGACAGATTGCATCTGCTCGGGGAAATCGCCCCGCGCCAGATGGCCGATTTCTTGACCTGCCTGGACGTGTTCGTATTTCCGACACAGGCCGAGACCTTCGGCCTCGCCGCAGTCGAGGCCGCAAGCGCGGGCGTTCCCTCGGTCGTCACCGATCTTCCCGTCCTGCGCGAGGTGCTGTCCTTCGAAGGAAAACCGACGGCACTCTTCGTCGACACCTCCGATCATGCGAAGCTGTCGACCACCGTCTCGAAACTCCTGACCGACCACCCCCTGCGCGACGAACTGCGACAAAACGCCAAAGGCCTGAAGTTGCGGTATTCGGTGGACGCCATGGTGGAGGAATACGTTCGAATTCTCGACCAGGTCATTTGACCTGATCCGCTGGAATAGATTGGCTCGACATGATCATCGAGTTTCGCTGTGAACGGGACCATGCGCGGCAGTGGATGCGCCGCGAGATGCTGTCGATCGACGGGCGGGACGTTCCGGTTCAAATGGCCTGGACTGAAGCGGCGGAGTCGCGTCCCGCAGGTCTCGACGCATTGTTCGCGCTCGAACGCATGGTGCTGCACAAGGGCAAACCGAGTGGCGCCGACAGGCTGAAGAGCATTCCGGAACGGACGCAGGCTCGCGCTGCTACGGCCGATGTGATCGTCGATTTCACGACCGCCGCACGAGACACCAACGGTTCGGCTCGGCTGTATCTCCGACCGCTGTTCAACGGAGCCGCCGGCGAAAACGCCGCGCTGGCCGCCATTCTCGCCGGCGACCTGCCGGTGATCGACATCGTCAACGAGATCGATGGCGCCGTCCTCGATCGCGCTCACCCGTCGGGAGAAATTGCGGCCGGCCTGAGCGGCGCGCTCGAAACGGTCATGGCGCGAACCCTGACCATGATCTCTGCCATCCTGTCAGGAAGGCCGCGACTTCTGCCGCAGCTGGCGCGCCCCGCCGGAGATGCGACCCGCCGTGGACCGCTTGGCTACGTCGCGCGCGGCCTCGCCGTCTCGATCGCCAAGGAGATCTATCGCCTCTGCTGCTACGCCCCGCATTGGCATATCGGATGGCGCTTCAATGACGGCGCAGGCATCTGGCAGACGGGAGATCTGTCCGGGCCTCGCTGGCACGTTCTGGAAGATCCCGGAAACCATTTCTACGCCGATCCCTTTCCCGTCACCTGGCGAGGGCGAACGTTCGTCTTTTTCGAGGATCTCGATCACCGGGTCGGCAAGGGAATCATTTCGGCGATCGAGTTCGGTGACACCGGGCCAGTCGGCGCCGTCGTGCCGGTGCTGGAAGAGCCCTGGCACCTGTCCTATCCGTTCCTGATCGAGAACGATGGCGAGTTGTGGATGATCCCGGAGAGTTCGGTCAACGGGGACGTCGCCCTCTACAAATGCGTTCGGTTTCCCGACAAATGGGAACGGCATGCGACGCTGCTGTCGGGCCTCGAGCTCGCCGATGTGACGATCACGCGGCACAACGGCTTGAACTATCTGTTTGGCGCCTGGCGCGACGGAGCCGGCGGCTATTCGGATTCGCTTGCGATCTATTACGCCGACCACCTGCTCGGCCCCTGGCTGCCCCATGCCAGCAACCCGGTCCTGATCGATCGCGCAAGTGTGCGACCGGCGGGGAATTTCGTCACGATCAACGAAAGACTGTGGCGGCCGGTGCAGAATTGTACCGACGGATACGGCGCAGCCCTCGCCCTGGCGGAAGTCGTCGAGCTGTCGCCGACGACGTTCAGGCAGATCGTTCGCCACTCGCTCAAGCCCGGACCGGCATGGCCCGGCCGGAAGCTGCACACCCTGAACCGCTGCGGCCGGCTCGAGGTGATCGACGGATCGCGTGTTCAGCCGAAGACCCGCGCCTTCATGAGCCAGTTCCCGGCGGCGGTCTTGCCTGCGCGAACCCGTCCGTTTACGGCCTGCTGAAAGAGGCCCCGCGAACGATGCATCCCTCGCCTGAGTGCGAGCGATGTTCAATTCGAACAGGATTCATGGCAGACAGGAGCGAAGCCGATCGCGGCTACGACGAGCCGCGACATGCCGCCCGGAGACTCCATGGTCAACGAGACACGCTCGACAGATCGCCCCTTCGATCCCCGCGCCAAATGGGCGGAATTGTCCCAGGAGGAACGCAACGCCGCCTATGACAACAACGGCGCCGTCAAGAACAGTGCGGCCCTGATCGCCGAGCGCAATGAAGCTTCAGCGCGGCTGCGCGGCACGCTCACATCCCATCTCGACCTGCCTTACGGCGAGCGCACGAACAACAAGATCGACCTCTATCCGGCCGCGAGACCGGAGGCGCCCTGCCTGGTCTTCCTGCATGGCGGCTACTGGCAGCGCAACTCCCGCGAGCTGTTCGCCATGCTGGTCGAAGGCGTCGCGGCGCATGGCTGGTCGGTCGCCATTCCCGGCTATTCGCTGGCACCCGAGGTGTCCCTGACCGACATCGTCGGCGAAATCCCGCGCGCGCTCGACTGGCTCGCCGCGCACGGCGCATCCTATGGCATCGCCGGGCCGGTCGTGCTGTCGGGCTGGTCCGCGGGCGCCCATCTCGTTGCGATGGCGCTCGACCATCCGCGCGTCCATGCGGGGCTGGCGCTATCCGGCGTCTACGATCTGGCGCCGATCCGCGATACCGGCCTCAACAACGCGCTGAAGCTGACGGACGAGGAAATCGCCCGGCTCTCGCCGCTTCGCCTGCCCGTCACGCCAAAGCGGCTCGATATCGCCTATGGCAGCAACGAGCTGCCGGCGCTGGTGCTGGATTCGATCAATCTCCACGACAAGCGCGCGGCCGCGAAGGCGCCCGGCAAGCTCATTCCAGTGCAAGGCGCCGATCACTTCACCATTCTCGAGGCGCTGCGCCGGCCTGACGGCATTCTGGTCGAGGCCGCTCGCCGGCTGCTGGATTAGAAAGTGCGAAAACAACCCCATGCAAAGTAGAATGCCCTTGTTTTCAAACGCGATTTTTTTCGCCGCGCCTCGCTTTGACACGTCGGGCAAAACAGGGGCATGATGGCATCATCGCCGCGGTTGTCGCTGCTGCGTTTCAACCCAGATTTGCTCGCCCATGACCTTGACGGGATAGACCCGCAACGGCGGGCTCGGCCATCCCGAAGTCATTGTCCCGTCGCGCAAATCGAATGATGCTGCATGGCGCGGGCAGAGCAGCCGTCCCGCCGTCACCTGCCCAAGAGCGAGATCGGCCTGCTCGTGCGGGCATGCACGGTCGCACGCGACGACATCGCCGTCGTTCCAGATCACGAGCAGGTCGTGGCCTGCGACACGGATGATCGTCTCTGCCCTCAGCCGGCTGAGGTCGCAGACCGCAATCCATCCCGGCGCTTCCGGACGGACAGCGGGATCATCCACCGAGATAGGCTTTTCGCACATGCTCGTTCTCGATCAGCTCGGCGCCGGCACCCGACAGCACGATGCGGCCGTTCTCGAGCAGATAGGCATGGTCGCACATCTCCAGTGCCGCAAACGCGTTCTGCTCGACCAGCAGCACCGTGGTGCCGGCATCGCGGATACCGCGGATGATCGCGAAGGTGCGCTCGACGATGTTGGGGGCAAGGCCAAGCGAGGGCTCGTCGAACATGATCAGCCGCGGCCGCGACATCAGCGCGCGCCCGATCGCAAGCATCTGCTGCTCGCCGCCGGACAGCGTGCCCGCAGCCTGCCGGCGCCGCTCGGCGAGCCGCGGAAATTCCGTGTAGATGCGATCGCGATCGGCCGCGATCTCGCCTGACCCACGACGGAGGTAAGCCCCCATGTCGAGATTTTCCTCGACGCTCATATGCGGAAACACGCGCCGGCCTTCCGGACAATGCGCGATGCCGCTGGCCAGCACGCGCGGCGGCCGCGCGCCGGTGATGTCGATGCCCTCGAACCGCATTTGGCCGGCGCGCGGCGGCACGAGGCCGGAAATCGCGCGCAGCGTCGTGCTCTTGCCGGCGCCGTTGGCACCAATGAGCGCGACGAGCTGCCCGGCCTTCACGTCCAGCGAGATGCCGCGCAGAGCGGTGACGCCGCCATAGCCGCACACCATGTCGCGGATCTCAAGCACGCGCCGCTCCATGTCCGAGATAGGCCTCGATCACGGCGGGATCGTTGCGGATCACGTCAGGCGTTCCTTCCGCGATGATGCGGCCGTAATTGAGCACCACGATGCGGTCGGAGACGGTCATCACCATCGGCATGTCGTGCTCGACCAGCAGGATCGTGATGCCACGGTCGCGAATGCTGCGGATCAGCTCGACAAACCGGTGCGTCTCCGAAGCATTCATGCCCGAGACCGGCTCGTCGAGCAGCAGCATCGATGGCTCGGCCGCCAGCGCCAGCGCGACACCGACCAGGCGCTGCTCGCCATAGGAGAGCGAGCCGGCCGCATCATGGGCACGGCGTTCGAGACCAACCCATTCGATCAGCTCGCTCGCGCGCTGCCGCAGCTTGCGCTCCGAGGCGCGCGCCCCCGGCAGGCCGAGGATGGCGTCGAGCAGCCGGACCCGGCCCTGACGATGCAGCCCAATCAGGAGATTGTCGTAGACGGTGTCGTTGGGAAACACGCTGGTGCGCTGGAAGGTGCGGATCAGGCCGAGATCGGCAATCTCGTGCGGTTTCAACCCGGTGAGCGTCGTGCCCTGATAGGTGACATGGCCCGCGCTCGGCGTCAGGAAGCCGGTCATGACGTTGAAGGCAGTGGTCTTGCCGGCACCGTTCGGCCCGATCAGGCTGACGATCTCGCCCTCGCCGACCGTAAAACTCATGTCGGAGATCGCGACCAGCCCGCCGAAGCGGACGGCGACCTGCTCGATCGTCATGGCCACGCTGCGCGCCGTCATCACGCCGGCTCCTTGGCGGCTGTCTCGGCAAGGGCCACGGGTGCCGTTGCCCTGTTCCGTCTCCTCGCCAATCGCTGCGACAGCGAGGGCACGATGCCGCGCGGCAGCACGAACAGGATGGCGATCAGCACGCCGCCATAGGCGATCCACTGCGCCTCCGGCGCCATGACCGGACGCAGCGCGACCGGCAGCAGCCCGAAGATCAGGCCGCCGACCACGGGCCCGGCCAGTGAGCCCTTGCCGCCGCTGATCACCATGATGACCATGGTGACGGTGTTGATGAAGGCGAAGACCTCAGGGTCGATGATCCGGATGTAGTGCGCATAGAGGCTGCCGGCTGCGCCCGCGATCGCAGCCGAGATCACCGCGGCAATCGTCAGCGTCTTGGTCACGTCGATGCCGACGGAGACCGCGAGCGTTTCGTTCTCCATCAGCCCGCGCATGGCGCGGCCGAAATGGGAATGAACCAGGCGCGCGATCAGGAGATAGGCAATGAGAGCGACGACCAGCACGAGATAGTAGTTCTGTAACTTGGTCCGCAGCGTCAGTTCGCCAAGGGGCAACGGGAGCGCGATGGAAGGAATGTTGGTCAATGCCAGCGGTCCCTGTGTCAGCTCGACCCAGTTCAGCGCGACCAGCCGGACGACCTCGGCAAAGGAGATCGTGACGATGACGAAGTAAGCCCCGCGGACGCGGAACGAGAGCAGCCCGACGAAATAACCGCACAGCCCGGCGATGATGATCGCGAGCACGAAGCCCACGATCGGCGGCCAGGGTGCGTGAACCAGACGGAGACCTCCGGGCAGGCCGGCGTCGAAGCCGAGCGACGTCAGCGCGCTGACATAGGCGCCGATGCCGAAGAAGGCGATGTGACCGAGGCTGAGCTGGCCGGTGAAGCCAAGCAGCAGGTTGAGGCTCATCGCGCCGATGACAAAGATCCCGGTGGTGATCAGCGCATTGAGCAGATAGGGATCGCGCAGCCAGAGCGGCACCGAGGCAAGGGCCGCGACGGTGAGAACGGTGACGAGGATCCTCATCCGACGCGCTCCGCGCGCGCGAACAAGCCGGTCGGCTTGAAGATCAGGACCGCGATGATGATCACGAAGCCCATCGCGTCGCGATAGCCTGAGGAGACGTAACCCGCGCCGAGCTCCTCGGCGAGCGCCAGGATGAAGCCGCCGATCACCGCGCCCGTGATGTTGCCGAGACCGCCGAGAATGACGATGGCGAAAGCCTTGACGGCGGCAAGATCGCCCATTTGCGGAAAGATCACATAGACAGGCCCGAGTAGAGCGCCCGCGGCAGCGGCGAGGCTGGAGCCGATCGCGAACGTCGCGGTGTAGATCATGTCGACATTGACGCCCATCAGCGAGGCCGTGTCGTGGTCCTGGAACGTCGCCCGCATCGCGCGTCCCAGGCTGGTCTTGTTGATCAGCAGATACGTCACCAGGATCAGGAGCGCCGCCGCGGCAAGCACGAACAGGCGCAGCCACGAGACCGACACCGGCCCGAGCACCAGCGGCGCCTCGGGAAACGGCGTCGTCACCGATTTGGCGACGCCGCCCCAGATCCACAGCGTGCCCGACTGCATCGCGATCCAGGCGCCGATCATGACCAGCATCGTGGTGTCGATGTCGGAGCCGCGCAGCGGCCGCAGCAAGGTCAGCTCGATGACCGCCCCGAGCAGCCATCCGGCCAGCACCGCGACGGGCAATGCCAGGAAGAAGTTCAGCCCGAACTGCTGCACCACGATGAACATGATGTAGGCGCCGAACGTGTACAGGATGCCGTGCGTAAAATTCACGACGTTCATGATGCCGAAGATCAACGTCAGCCCGATGCCCAGCAGCGCATAGGTGCCGCCGAGCACGAGCATGTTGACCAGATGCTGGAGAAACTCGCTCAAGGCTGTTCCCGGTTAAGACGCATTCGGCGAGAGCGGTGATGTACCGCCCTCGCCCACGGCGCAACGCATTAGAGCGTCTTCATCTCGACCTTGCCGTCGTTGATCTCGATGAGATACACGTTCGGCTGGCTCTGCCCGCTCTCCTTGCCCTCGGGGCCGGACTTGCGGAATACGATGTCGCCATTCAGCCCCTTGATGTTGATGTCCCAGAACGCGGCCTTGATCGCAGCAGGCTCGGCCTTGCCCGCCTTCTCGATCGCGGCTGCCGCGGTACGGATGCCGTCATAACCGCGAAAACTCTCGGTGCAGCCGGCGAATTCGAAGCCGCGCTTCTTCCATTCCGAGATGAAATAGTTGGTCGCTTCCGGGTTCGGCGTCTTGTCCGGGAACCAGGGCAGGAAGGTCGTCAGATGCATGGTGCCGTTGGCGGCGGCCCCCGCCTGGGCGATGATCTGGTCCGGATTCTGCGAGCCGCCGGTGGTGATGATGCGCTTCTTCAGGCCGAGTGCAGCAGCCTGCTTGAAGATCAGCGTCAACTGATCCACCGCGGTCGTGACGATGACAGTCTCGGAATCCGAGCTCTTGATCTTGGAGAGCTGGGCGCTCATGTCCTGCGCGCCCTGGTCCATGGTCTCGACGAGGCCAATGGTGATGCCCTTGTCCTTCATCATCTTGCTGAAGTCCTCGGCGGTGCCGCGGCCCCAGTCGTTGTTGATGACGAGGAAGTCGACCTTCTTCAGCGCAAGCTTGTCGACGATGCCCTTGAACGCCGCGGCCTCGACCGCCGAGGGCGGCGAGATCCGGAAGATGAAGGGATTGCCCGTCGTCGTGATCTTGCCCGAGGATGAGGTCTCCACCACCATCGGCGTTTCGTATTCCATCAGCTTCGGCATCACCGCAAGCGTCAGGCTGGAGCCCCAGGCGCCCATCAGCACCGGCACCTTGTCGCTGGTGATGAGTTTTTCGGCAACGGCGGCGGCTTCCGTCGGATTGCTCTTGTTGTCCTCGATGACGAGCTCGATCTTCTTGCCGAGCACGCCGCCCTTGGCATTGATCTCGTCGGCCGCAATCTTGGCACCATTGACGACGTAGGTGCCGGACGCCGCGAATGCGCCGGTGAGCGGCTCATTGACGCCGATCTTGATGGTCTGCGCCCCTGCCGTGCCGCCGACCAGGGCCGTCGCCAGCGCGATCGTCCCAACCAGTCCGAGTGCTCGTGTCATGTTGTCTCTCCAAATCCCACGCTGTTGATGTCTCGCAGTCCAGGCTTCGTCACTCCGCGGCGCGAACGCGCCGATCATTCCGCGCCACCTTTTCCGACGCGGCCAAACATGCGCGCCAGCCGGGCGCGCAGAACGTCCGATGCAATCGACCAGAAGCTGAGCTCTGCGGGCGCCGTCTGCCCCGGCGACGCGCCCGACATGTGGCGATCGAGATTGCCCGCGAATTCCGCAACCAGGCGCTTGGCGAGATCGCGCACCAGGCCGGGACGGCCGACCTGCGCCAGCATGCCCGTGAGCGTGTAGCCGATCGACAGCTCGACGGCGGTCGCCGCGCCACCTTCGAGCGGCAACAGGCGATAACGGATCTCACCTTGCGTCGCCGAATGGCTGCGCTGGTCGGTGCCGATGCCGACGATGCGCCCCGAGAGCGTTGCGGGATCGCGCTCGACCCGCGCTGCGCCCTCGAAGCTTGCTGCGATCGGCCCGAGCCTGACACGGATCATGCCTTCGACGCGCTCGGGCCTTGGCGGCGCCGTCAGCGATACGCCGGGAAGGCAGGCTGCGATGCCGGCGATATCGTCGAACATCGCAAACACCTTGGCCGGCGCATGCGGCAGCGTGAAACGCTGGTCGAGGACGGTCGCCGGGGTGAAGTCGGGAATGGTACCTAGTACGACACCGCCTGATGCCGCGGCCAACGCCTGCCGCGCAGGCCGCGGCTCGTTGGGGCTGGATGTGGCTCGTCCAGATCCGGCGGGGCCGAGGATAGCCCGGCCCGCATCGACCTGCGGCGCGATGTTGCGCGCACGCCTTGCCTCGATCACGGACTGGACGGCCCTGACGATTCCGACATAGCCGGTGCAGCGGCAGAGATTGCCGCTCAGCCCGACGCGGATGCGCCGCTCGTCGGCGTCGGGCAGGCGCAGCACCAGGTCGCGCGCCGAAACCAGCATTCCGGGCGTGCAGTAGCCGCATTGCAGGGCGTGTTCGCGGGTGAAGGCGGCGCGCAGCTCGGTCGTCACCTCGTCCTCGTCGAGACCTTCGATCGTGGTGATGTCGGCGCCTTCGCAGGCCACCGCATAGGTGATGCAGGAGCGCGCCGGCACGCCGTCGAGCAGCACGGTGCAGGCGCCGCAGACGCCGTGCTCGCAGCCGAGATGCGTGCCGGTCAGATCGAGCTTGTCGCGGACGAAGTCAGCAAGGCTGGTGCGCGGCTCGGCCGACAGCTCCACCGCACGGCGATTGACCTGAAGCGCGATCGTATTCATGCCGCGGCCTCCAGGACGGCGCGCTTCAACACGCCGACATGGATATGGCGCTGCGTGGCGTCATCGATGCCGGCCTTTGTGAGCAGCACGTCGGCGACGCGGGCATCGAAGCGCTGCTTGTAGTCGGCGGCGATCCTGCCGCCGAACAGCTCGGCCGCATCGGTGACAACGATCGGCGTCGTGTCGATCGCACCGATCACGATTCGGGCCGAGGCGGCGGCGGGATCGACCAGGACCGCACCGATGGCGTGGGCGAACTCGCCGGTCTTGCGGCAGCTCTTGGCATAGCCCCAATGCGCCGAGGCCGTTCGTGCGGGCACATGAACCGCCTCGACGATCTCGCCAGCGTGCAGTGCCGATTCAAGGGCACCGACGACGAAGGCTTCGATCGCCATCGTGCGCGCGCCGGCAAGGCTACGCAGCGTCACCCGCGCGCCCAGGGCTGCGAGCGCCGAAATCCAGTCCGCAGCGGGATCGGCATGGCTGAGCGAGCCGCCGATGGTGCCGCGGTTGCGCACCGCGCGATAGGCGATGTTGGCCGCGACAGCGCGCATGGCGCCCCGGGTCACGTCCGCCGTACGCCCATCCTCGATATCGGCATGGGTGACGAGGGCGCCGAGCACGAGCTCCCCACCGGATATTTCGGCACGCTTGAGCTCGGCCAAGCCAGAGATGTCGACGATCAGCTCGGGCTGTACCAGCCGCAGATTGAGCATCGGCCCGAGCGACTGACCGCCGGCGATGATCTTTGCAGACCCGCTGCTTGCTGCCAGCATCGACAGTGCCGCGTCGAGATCGCGCGGGCGCTCATAGCTGAAAGGCGCCGGCTTCATGCCGCGCTCCTTTCCGCCGCGCGTGCGGCCAGTACGGCTGCGACAACGCGATGCGGCGTGATCGGCGACTGCATCAGCTCGACACCGAGCGGGCGCAGCGCGTCGTTGACGGCGTTGGCGATCGCGGCGGGCGGCGCGATCGCACCGCCCTCGCCGATGCCTTTCACGCCGAACTGGGTATAGGGCGACGGCGTCTCCATGTGGTCGAGACGCGCCGCCGGCACCTCGGTCGGGCCCGGCAGCAGATAATCGGCCAGCGTCGTCGCCAACGGCTGGCCGGAGGCATCGAACGGCATCTCCTCGTAGAGTGCGGTGCCGATGCCCTGCGCGAGACCGCCATAGATCTGGCCGTCGACGACGAGCGGATTGACCAGCACGCCGCCGTCCTCGACGATCACGTAGTCGAGGATCTCGACCTCACCGAGATCAGGGTCGACCGCGACGACGGCCGCATGCGCGGCGTAGCTGAAGGTGCCGCTGTCGCGCACCGGCTTGTAGCCTTGCGTCACTTCCAGCCCGCCGGGATCGACGTCAACAGGCAGGTCCTGCGGGCGGCGATACCAGGTGTGGGCGATCGCCTTCAGGCTGACGCTGCCATTGACGCCGCGCACCTCGCCGTTCTGCAACACCACCGCAGCCGGATCGTGCTGCAGCAGCTTTGCGCCGATGCGCCGCGCGCGTTCGCCGAGCTCGCGGCAGGCGGTCGCGACCGCGCCTCCCGCCATCACCATCGAGCGCGAGCCCCAGGTGCCGGTCGAATAGGGCGTCATCGCGGTGTCGCCGAGGACGATGCGGATCTTGGCGACGTCGATGCCGAGCATCTCGTGCGCGACCTGGGCGAGCGTCGTCTCCATGCCCTGCCCGTGCGAATGCACGCCGACACGCAGTTCGAGGCCGCCGTCCGGCGTCAGCCGCGCCGATGCCTGCTCGTGTCCCGGCACCATCGGGATACCCCAGCCGGAATAGACCGAGGTGCCGTGCGCCGCCTGCTCGCAATAGATGGAGATGCCGACGCCGATGCGGCGGCCGTCGGCCTCGCCCTGGCCTTGCCTCACGCGAATGGCATCGATGTCGATCGCGGTCAACGCGCGCCGCATCGCCTCCGGATAATCACCGCTGTCGAAATGTTTCTTCGTGATGTTGTCGAACGGCATCTCTTCCGGCAGCACCAGATTGCGCAGCCGCACCTCGCCCGGCTCGAGCCCGGCTTCCGCCGCGACGAGATCGAGCATCAATTCCAGCGCAAAGCAGACGCCGGTACGGGCGACGCCGCGATACGGCAGGATCGGACATTTGTTGGTGGCGACCGAGAAGGTGCGGCAACGATAGGCCGGCATCTTGTAGGGACCGGGCAAAATGCTCGCGACCTGCGCAGCTTCGAGGCAGGCCGAGAACGGATAAGACGAGTAGGCGCCGGAATCCACCGTCGCCTCGCAATCGATGCCGCGCAGCGTTCCGTCGCTGTTAGCATAGAGCGTGATCCTGTAATGATGCTCGCGGCAATTGGAGCTGGCGACGAGATGCTCCCGGCGATCCTCGGTCCAGCGCACGGGATGGCCACAGCGCATCGTCAGCCAGGACAGGCAGACCTCTTCAGGCAGCAGGATGCCCTTGTGACCGAAGCCGCCGCCGACATCGGGCGAGACGACCCGGATCTGGCCCTCCTCCATGCTCAAGCATTCGGCAAGACCGCTGCGCGTGATGTGCGGCATCTGCGCCGCCGAATGCAGCGTGAGCTGATCGAGCCGCCGGTCGAAGGTTGCGACCACGCCGCGACCTTCCAGCGGCGACATGCATTGCCGCGCGGTCGAGATCTCGCGCGTCACCTTGATCGGCGCATCGAGCGCTGTGGAGATGTCGACCTCGTAATTGGTCTCGAGGAAGACATTGTCGCCCCAATGCTCATGCACCCGCGCCGAGCCGGGCTCGCGCGCCTTCAGCATGTCGGTGATCGCGGGCAGCTCCTCCAGATCGAGTGTCACGGAGGCCGCGATGTCCTCGGCCTCGGCGCGCGTCGGCGCAAGACACATCGCGACGAGCTCGCCGGCCTGGCGCACCTTGCCGGTGGCCAGCACCGGCTGCTCGGAAATCTTGAAGCCCGGCAACCCTGATACCGCGCGGATCGGCTTGATGCCGACGAGATCGGCGGCCGTGAACACGCTGCCGCGATGGCGCTCGGGCACATGGATGCCGCGGATCCGCGCATGCGCCAGCGGGCTGCGCACGAAGGCGACGTCCTGGAGGCCCGCGAGCCTGATGTCGGCGACGTACTGGCCGCGGCCGCGCATCAGGCGATCATCCTCCTTCCGTGGCAGCCGTGCGCCCACGCCCTGCCCGGATCTGCCTGGAGGAAACTCTCGCTCGTTGCGCAACTCCGCGTTCTCCTTCACCGCCTGGCCTTACGCCGCGACGGCCTGCGGCAGGATCGGCGCAATCGCGTCGAAGCGCGCGCCGGCGCGCAGGCAGAAGGCCGGCTGCAGCAGACGCTCGGCAATCACCTCGTTCTTTTCATTATCCGTCAGAACAAACCGGCCGTTCTTCTCGGAGAGCACGGAGACGTCGGCGCCCATGCCGACCTTGAGCGCACCGATCTCCTCGCTGCGGCCGAGCATCTTTGCAGGGTTCGAGGTGACCATCGGCACCACCTGCTCCAGCGACAGGCCAAGCGCCATCATCGAGCTCATCGCCTGGACCAGGCTGAACTTGGCTTGCCCCGCGAACGGATGGTTTTCCTCGTCCTCGTGCTGGTCCGGCGTTCCGGCCGGCGCGGGCACATGGGTGTTGTAGCCGTGAATGTCGGCGCCGAGCGTGGTCGGAATGATGCCGGCGGCGATCGCCTTCTTCGCAAGCCGGTAGGAGAAGTGGCTGCCGTGACCGACATCGACCTTCAGGCCGCGGTCGAGCGCAGCCTGGATCACCGGATGCACCTCGCCCTCGCGGTTGACGAAGCCGCCGGGATGGCGCGTGAACGGATGAGCGAGCACGTCACCTTCGCGCAGGAGCGGGATCACGCGCGTGAGGATGGTGTCGGCATCCTCGCCATTGGCGCCGCTCTCGGGCAGGCCCCAGAGCTGGCCGAAATGCACATAGACCGGCAGATCGGCGCGCTTGCCGATCTCCGCCGCCATCTCGATGACGCGAATGCCCCAGCGCGCAAAGCCGCCGATCTCGGCATGCGCCTTGATGCCGCGCACGATGTCAGGATTGGCCGTCGCCGCCTTGACGGTCGCATCGATGTCGACGCCATCGGGGCTGTAGAGCTGCGGATAATAATGCCCTTCGAGTCCACCGACGAGATAGGCCGACAGGAAGGCGTAGACACGTGTATGGGACGGCTCGGCGATGAAATGACGAAAGCCCGGCAGGGTCATGCAGGACGGGCCGCCCTGGTCGATCACCGTGGTCACGCCCGACTGTACGCCGACCATGTCGGGGTTCATGCCGAAGCGTCCCGAGACATATTGGTAGACATGCGCGTGGGTGTCGATCAATCCGGGCAGCACCAGCTTGCCGCCGACATCGACGACCTCCTTCGCGCTGGTCGGCAGAATGTCCGGTGCGATTGCCGCGATCTTGCCATTGCGGATGGCGACGTCCCTGATGCCGTCCACGCCCGAGGCCGGGCAGATCACGCGACCGCCACGCAGCAGAAGGTCGAAGCTGGCAGTGACGGAGCTGGCAGTGGAAGGCATGGCGCTCTCCTCGATCTCGTCTCTCTCGCGCGGGCGGTTGCTCCGCCCGCGAATTACGAAGCATGCTTCGTATTTTACAAAAGCAAGCTTCGTGCCATGATCTGACGGTGGCGAGCGGGTTCGAATCGAGCTAAGCGCGACGGAGTTTTGGGTGGGAGAGCGTGCATTGCGGCAAGCAAGGAAAGGTCGCAGCGGGGGCAAGCATCGCCCCTGGCCATTGTCGCAACGTCCCGGGTATCTGATCCGGCGGCTGCACCAGATTCACGTCGCGCTGTTTCAGGAAGCCTGCGGCGAATTCGAGGTCACGCCGCTGCAATACAGCCTGCTCTCGGCGCTCGCGGCGCGCGGAACCGCCGATCAGACGACTTTGGCGGCCGATATCGCCCTCGATCGAACCACGACGACAGGCGCACTGAAGCGCCTCGCGGCACGACATCTGGTCGAGCGCGCCATCAACAAGGACGATCGCCGCGCGCGGTTGTGCCGCCTGACGCCGGATGGCGCCGCCCTGCTGGTCAAGATCGAGGGCGCCGCGCGGCGCGCGCATCGTGCGACGCTCGGCGATCTCAGCGAGCGGGAACAGGCGCTCTTCATCGAGATGATGCAGCGCATCGTCGCCGGCAATCCCAGCCGCGACAGCGCCACTGCCCTATTCGACTAGACGCGGCTGCTGCAGTTTTGAGTTGGGCTGCCCAATTTATCATCGTACCGCTGCTCGCGCGCGCAAGATCCTGTGACACCGGGCCGGTCGCCGGAGCCGCAGGCGGGCGGCGCGGCACAGGCCGATGCAAGCCGGCGCGTGACCTCGGCCGCACTTGAAATTTCAACAGCAATCCGCCGCGAGCCACATCGCAAACCGGCATCGGCGCACGCCCTGCGCCGACTGCCCCGCAACCGATGGCACGATTTATGCTGCGATGATGCGAAGCGTGCTTCGTATTGGGGGATGTCATGACGGATTCCGAACTTCGCGCTGATATTCACAGCATCGAGCCAATTCCCGATGCGGACCGGGACTCGACCGGACCGCAGCAGATGTGGATCTGGGCCGGCGCCAACATCGCGCCGGTCAACTGGGCGCTCGGCGCGCTCGGCATCATTCTGAAACTCGGCCTGATGGAGACGATCGCGGTGATCGTGGTCGGGAACATCGTAGGCTGCGCGATCTTCGCGACCTTCACGGTGATGGGACACAAGACCGGCGTCAATCAGATGGTGCTGAGCCGGTCCGCCTTCGGCGTCCGCGGCGCCTACCTGCCCAGCATCCTGATGTTCGTGATGACGCTGGGCTGGATCGGCGTGAACACCTACTTCCCGGTCAAGGTCTCGATGGGCATCCTCGGCCAGTTCGGCGTGCCCGACACCTGGTTCATCGAGATCGTCGTCATCACGCTGGTGATGGCCGCGCAGGTCCTGATCGGCATCTACGGCTTCTACGCGATCCGCACCTTCGAGAAATACACGGTGCCGCCGACCATCGCCATCATGGTGCTGATGAGCATTCTGGCCTGGACGCGCCCCGGTGTCGTCAACTGGAGCCTCACGACGTCGTTGCCGCCCGGCGCGCATCTGGCGATGCTGACCCTGCTGATGACCGCGATCGGCGTCGGCTGGGGCATCTCCTGGGTCACCTGGGCCTCCGACTATTCGCGCTTCGTGCCCAGAAGCGTGCCGTCGAAATCCGTGTTCTGGTACAGCTATATCGGCATGTTCGTGCCGACGGTCTGGCTCGGCATTCTCGGCGCGACCATCGCCTCGACGACGCTGGACACCGATCCCGCCAAGATGGTCAGCGCGGTGTTCGGCGGACCGGTCAGCATCCTCGTCCTCTTGATGGTGCTGCACGGCCCGATCGCCACCAACATCCTCAACGTCTACTCGGCGACGCTGGCGGCGCTGAGCGCGGGGCTGAAATTCTCGCGCTTCTGGCTCACGGTCATCGTCGGCGTCGCCGGCTATCTGGTCACGCTGTACTTCATCTTCGCGCCGTCCTTTGCGAAGGCGTTCGACAACTGGATGATCAGCCTGTTGCTGTGGATGAGCCCGTGGGCCGGCGTGGTGCTGGCCGACTTCTTCATCAAGCGGAAGGGCAAGATCGAGGTTGCCGAACTCTACCGCTCGCCGGAGACCAGTGCGTATGGCGATATCAACTGGGCCGGCATGATCGCGTTCTTTGCGGGCCTCGTCGCCGGATGGCTGGTCGAGGACGGCCTGGTCGGCGCGCTTCAGGGGCCGATCTCGCTCAACCTGCTCGGCGGCGCCGATCTGAGCTGGCTGTTCGGCATCGGAGTTGCCGGCCTCGTCTATCTCGGGCTCGGCAAGCTCGTGACGTCGCCCTCCTCGATCGTTGCGAGCAGCGCAGGCAGGTAGCGGCGAGCACATCGATGGACCACGTTCTGCGCTCTGTGCCCGGAAACGTCCAGTGGGGACTCTGGGATGGACGGCTGAAGCCGGTGCTCCGGATCGCATCCGGAGACCGCGTGACCATCGAGACCCTCTCGGGCGAGCCGGACGACCTGCCCGATCCGTCGCTCGGCTTTGATACCGTCCCCGGACATGCGGAGGTGCTGGCCAGCGCCTTCCGCGGTCCGGGACCGCATCTCCTCACCGGCCCTGTCTACATCGAGGGCACCCAGCCGGGCGATATTCTCGAAGTGCGTGTGCTGAACATCGAGCTGCGCTGCAATTGGGGCTGGAATCTCCAGGTGCCGACGCTCGGCACGCTGCCGGAAGATTTTCCGGAATTCCGCCGCATCCACATTCCGCTGGACCGCGCGCGCAATGTCGCAAGGCTCCCCTGGGGACAGGAGCTGCCGCTCTCCCCCTTCTTCGGCAATTTCGGCGTCGCGCCGCCGCCAGGCTGGGGCCGGCTGTCCTCGAAGGAGCCGCGGGCGTTCGGCGGCAACATGGACAACAAGGAGCTGGGCGCCGGCAGCACGCTGTATTTTCCGGTGTTCGTGCCGGGTGCGCTGTTCTCCGCCGGCGACGGCCACGCGCTCCAGGGCGACGGCGAAGTCTGCCTGACCGCAATCGAGGCCGCGCTCACCGGCACCTTCGAATTCCACGTCCGCCGCGATCTCCGCCTCACCTCGCCGCGCGCGGAGACCGCGTCGGACTGGATCACGATGGGCTTCGACGAGGATCTCGACGATGCCGCCAAGGCCGCGCTGCGCGACATGATCGCGCTGATCCGGGAGACATGCGGCCTCAGCGCGCAGGATGCCTATACGCTCTGCTCGATCGCCGCCGACCTGCGTGTGACGCAGCTGGTCGACGGCAACAAGGGCATTCACTGCGTGCTGGCGAAGTCCCGCATGCCGCGACCGGCATGACGGGTTTGCGCCGGCAACCTCAGCGCGGATCGCTCCAGACCGCGTCGATCTCCACGATGCCGGCGGCCTCGAACAGGCTCTTCATCCCCGCCACATCGTACAGCGTCTGCCCCTCGTCGAGCCGCCGCTTGACCTCCGCCTCCTTCGCCATCCGCGCCTCGGCATTGCGCACGGCAGCCTCGACCTGAGCAGGCGGGATCGCCATGACGCCGTCGGCATCGCCGACGATCAGATCGCCGGGATTGACTGTTACGCCTGACACGACCACGGGCACATTGACCGCGCCGGGGCCGCGCTTGCCGGGATAGGACACGGAGATGCAGGAGGCGAACACCGGAAAGGCCATCTCGGTGATCTGGAGCGAGTCCCGCATCGCGCCGTCGATCACGGCGCCGCCCAGTTTCCTGATCCGGCTGTAGTAGGTCGCGATCTCGCCCCACAGCGCGCCCTGCGGCGAGCCGCCATTGGTCAGCACGAGAATGTCGCCGGGCGCGGCAACCCGGAAGGCCGCATGCAGCATGAGATTGTCGCCGGGAAAATTGAACGAGGTGATCGCCTGGCCGCAGATCCGGGCCGTCGGAAACAGCGCACGCATCTGCGGCTGCATCAGGCATTGCCGCCCGACGACCGCGCCCAATCCCTCATGCAGATCGGCGACATTGATGCGGCTGGCGCGCGCGACGAGCGCGGGATCGAGCCGGGGAATTCGTGTGTAGACGACTGATTGCACCGTGATGTCCTTTCGAAGCTGGGAATAGCGCGCGTTATCGGCGACCGCGCGTCACTCGGGAGCGCGTCATTGGGCGACTGCCGGCTCGCCAAGCCGTGTTGAAACCATCGTATTGAGAACGCGTCTGACGGTTGCGAGATCGCTGTCCGGGATACCCTGGAACAGGATCGCTTCGTTGGCGCGCGCATGGGCCACGATCGCGCGAAGACGCCCCTCGCCCTCCGCGGTCAGACGGATGCGGCCGTGATCACCGACCACGACAAGCCCCAGCGAGACGACCGATTCAAGAAGGCTGCGGCTGGCACCGAAATCGAGGAACAGCTCCGGCATCAACGCATCGAGCGTGCGATCGGGCGAGGTCGCCGCAGCGCGCAGCAGCCGCGCCTGCATCAGCGTGAGGCCGAGCCCTTCGCTCTGCCGCCCCTGCTCCAGCCGCGATGCAATGCTGCTGTAGGCGCGGATCATGAGGTTGGACAGCACGCGCTCCTCGCCGCCGTCGGGCCGGTCCGCGCTTCCGCCTCCCGCGAAGGCGCGCATGTCGGGATGTTCGGCCGAGACCGCATAGCCGCCCTTGACGAACAACAACGGCCGCCGGTCGTGGCGATGGTAGCGCACGACCTCGCCGATCAGGATGACATGATCGCCGCCGTCGAGGGTCTGGCGGCAGACGCATTCGAACGAGGCCGCGACGCCGGCGAGCAACGGCGCAGCGCCCTCGCCTGCGTCACAGTCGAGATCCCTGAACTTGTCCGGCCCCGACCGCGCAAAGCGCTGCGACAGCTCGATCTGGTCTTCGGCGAGGACGTTGACGGCAAAATGAGAGCACGCCGCGAAGGCGGCAAAGCTCTTGCTCTCCCGGCGGATCGACCACAGCACCAGCGGAGGATCGAGCGAGACCGAGGTGAACGAGTTCGATGTCAGGCCGAAGCGCTCGCCGCCCGCCGCCGTCGAGATGACGGTGACGCCGGTTGCGAATTCGGCAAGACTGCGCCGAAAGCCCTCCAGCTCGACACGGGGGTCTCCACTCTCGATCGGCAATTTCATCGACGACTCCGTTCAGCCTGGTCAGCCATCACACCGTGGTCACACGGATCTGGATTCCTCGCCGCAGCGACTGGCGATCGACGGTTGCGGCGATCCAGTCGGAAAAGCGACGCCGCAGCTCGCCCAGCAGCCATTGCGCGGCCGGCCCGGGCGGCTGCTCGATCTTGTGCACGGCATAGAGCGGAAACCGCAGCGGCTCTCCGTTGTGCGCGGCGAGCTTCAATTCCACGAGCTCGCCGGAATCGAGATAGGATTGCGCGAGATGGGTCGGCATCGCGCACCAGCCAAAGCCGTTACGGACGAAATCGAGCCGGCTGAACTGGTCGATGAAGCTCCAGGTATGCGTTCCCATCACGACGCCGCGGTAACGCTTGGTGCGATCGACCATGGTCAGCTGGATGTGCTCTTCCAGCGCGGATTGCGGAATCAGTCCCTCGATCGCCGCCAGCGGGTGCCGGGACGAGGCCACCAGCGAAATCGGCACGTCGCCGAGAAATTCCATCTGAAAGCCCGGCATGCCGTCCAGCGCGGTCGAGTAGATTGCGAGCCGCGCATTGCCTTCGAACAGCGACTGCTCGGGCGCCCCAAGGCCCTCGGCGAGCAGGTTCACCGACACGAGCGGGAATCGTTCCCGAAACGCCCGCAGGCTCTCGATCAGCACCGGGCTCGGAAACACCTGCTCGATCGAGAGGCTGATCTCCGGCTCGGCCACGGTCGCCATGTTCTTGGCGCGGGCGCGCAGCGCATCGGTGCTGCTGACGATCCGGCGCGCGTCCTGGACGATCGCCTCGCCCGCGTCCGTCAATCGGGGCAGCTTGCTCGAACGATCGAATAGCTTCAGCTCGAGCGCGTCCTCGAGCGATTGAATGGATTGGCTGACCGCCGACTGGACTCGATTGACCTTGCGCGCAGCCGCAGAGAAATTGCCGCAGTCCGCGACGGCGATCAGCATCTGGAGTTGGTCCAGCGTCACCCTGGAGAGCATGTTCCACCTAGCCCAATGAGTTGAATCGGGCCGCGCAGGCCCTCTCATCAGGTCAATGAAACGGTCCGCCCGGCGTACCATCATTATATCTGATGATAGCGCAATGCATCCGCTCTGATCGCGTCGATCAGGCGTCGGCAGGACGGATTGCAGGGCGGCGTGCAACATGTCGGCTACCCGAATCCGTAGAGACGGGCGGGATTGTCGGAGAGGATGGCCTGACGGGCGGCCGGATCGGGCGCCCAGCTCAGGAGCAGATCCAGCAGGTCGGCATCGTCAGGCATGGTCTCGGCCGTCTCGGTCGGATGCGGCCAGTCCGATCCCCATAACAGGCGGTCCGTCCCCTGCCGCACCAGGGCCTGCGCGATCGGCGCGACCTCCGTGTATTCGGGACCGCCCGCATGCGCGATGTGATAGGCACCCGACAGCTTGACGTAGACGTTCTCGCGCGCGGCCACTCTAAGCAGCGACTGAACGGCAGGATGCTCCACCGCAAGCGGACGCGCGTAGCGGCCCATATGGTCGATCACCACTGTGCAGGGCAAACGCGCGATCAGCGCCTCATGCTCCGGGAATTCCAGCCCGTCGAATTGAATCTGAAGATGCCAGCCGGTGCCGCGGATGCGCTCCGCCATCACGGGCACGTCGGACCATTCGGTGACGCTGCCCCGCATCTGGTGGTAGCGCAGGCCCCGCGCGCCGCCCTGCCAGAGCCGGTCGAGCTCGCCGTCGGTGACATCAGTCGGCACGGTCACGACCGCCCGCGCACCGGGGCCGAACGCGGTCACCGAATCCAGCGTGCAGCGATTGTCAAAACCGTAAGTGACGGGCTGAACGATGATCGTGCGCTCCAGGCCGATCCGCGCCTGCACCTTGCGATAATCCTCGACGCTGAAGTCGGGCGGAAACAGCCAGGCCTTGGACGAGGCCGGATACGCCCTGCTGTAGATGTGCATATGGGTGTCGCAGGCGCCTCTGGGAGCGCGAAGCTTGGGAGTTCGTGGTGTTGACTTGTCTGGCATCTCGAAAGCACCGATCGCGGCGGAGCGCACGATCGCTCCTCAGTTCATGAAATTGTCGCGCAGGGTGTCGCCGTCATAGTCGGTTCGGAACACGCCTCTGGCCTGCAACAGCGGAACGACCTCGTCGACGAAGTCCTCGATACTCCTGATGTTGGTCGTCGGCGTGATGTTGAAGCCGTGACAGCCGCTCGTGCGCCAGAGATGCTCGAGCTGGCCCGCGACCTGTTCCGGCGTACCGACCAGTTGCGGCATGCCGGCGGTCGCCCCGAACACGCGCGCCGCGTCGCGCGCGGTCGCATTGCCGTCGCCGGTCATGTTCGCCAGCGCCATCAGCATGCCGCGCGAGGCGTCGGTGGTATTGGCGGCAAGCGGCGTGTCGAGATCGATCCTGCTGAAGTCGATGCCGAGCGTGCCGGACATCCGGCTGAGCGCGGCATCGAGTGGAATGCGCTCGAAGATCTCGGCCTGGCGGCGCTTCGCCTCGAGCTCGGTGCCGCCAAGCACGCATTGAATGCCGAACACCACTTTTGGCGGCTCGGTCCGCCCCTGCGACGTCGAGGAGTCCTTGAGCTTGTCGACGAACGTCTTCATCGACTCCACCCGCGCCTGGATCGAGAACACGACATCGCTGTGCTTGAGCGCGAATTCCTGACCACGGCCCGACGAGCCCGCCTGAAACAGCACGGGACGGCCCTGGGCCGACGGCAAGGTTGGCGGCACGGTGTGGCAACGATAGTGCGCGCCCTTGAAATCAACCACCGCGACCTTGGCCGGATCGGCGAAGTTGCCGGTTTGCCTGTCGGCGAGAACGGCCCCGGGCTGGATCCCGTTCCACAGCGCGTGGCAGATCTCCATGTACTCGTCGGCCTGGTCGTAGCGCTTGTCGTGCTCGATCTGGTCGAGGCCGAGTGCGCGATGCTCGCCGCGCAGATGACCTGACACGATGTTCCAGCCGACGCGCCCGCCGCTGAGATAGTCCAGCGTCGAGAGCCGGCGCACCGTGTGATACGGATGCGTCCCCGCCGTCGACAGCGTGACGGCGAGCCCGAGATGCCTGGTCTCCGCCAGCATCACGCCCAGCAGGGCCATCGGATCGTGGCACGGCCAGGTGACGCCGTAACGGACATAGTCCTCGAAACTGTCCTTGTAGCGCTCCATTCCGCCCGGCGTGTCGGCGAAGAACGCCGCATCGAACCGGCCGCGCTCGAGCGTCCGCGCAAGGCGCTTCCAGTGCTCGAACGTCTGCATGCCTTCCACGCGATCGTCCTCGGGGTCGGCCCAGCTCAGTGCCGTATGGTTGATCGGGCTGTGCATGTAGAAGCCGATCAGGTGCATGCGTTTGGTCACGTCGTTCCTCTCGTTCTCGAACCGGGGTTGGCCGCGTTCGCTAAGTCGGAATGAGGTTGGAGTTGAATCAAGCGGCCGCAGGCTTGGTGCACCTCTCCCGCCTGCGGGAGAGGTCGGCGCAACGCGCCGGGTGAGGGCTCTCTCCTCCTGGGGGTTCTCGATTGCGGAGATACCCTCTCCCCAACCCTCCCCCGCAAGCGGGGGAGGGAGCGCACCTCCTTCGTTGCAGCATTTGAACCCAATCTCATCATGCTTTAGTTTCGTCCCATGCGGGGATCCAGCAGGTCGAGCAGGCTGTCCGGCCCGGCCCTGTCGAGGTTGATCCAGCCGAGCTGTCCCATCAGCAGGCTCATTTCCTGCCGCATGATGTCGATGACCTTGCAGGCGCCGGTCTCGCCGGCCGCGGCGACACCGAACATCGCGGGACGACCGAAGAACGCGGCCTTGGCGCCCAGGCACAATGCCTTTGCAACGTCGCTGCCCCGGCGGAAGCCGCTGTCGATCAGAACTTCCATGCGGCCCCCGACCGCATCGGCGATCGCCGGCAGCATGTCGATCGAGCCCGGCGCGCTGTCGAGCTGCCGTCCGCCATGGTTCGACACCATCACGCCATTCGCTCCACACTCGAGGCATTTCAGCGCGTCGGCCGGATGCATCACACCCTTGACCACCAGCGGGCCGTCCCAGGCCTTCCGCACCTGTTCGAGGATCGACCATGTCTGCGCCGGCGCCGGCGTCTGCTCGCCGTAGAGGTCGGCGATCGCATTGGCGTTCGCGCCCTCCGGCGCGTAGGGCCGCCAGTTCTCCATCATCGGGATTCCGCCCTTGGTGAGATAGCGCCAGGTCCAGCCCGGCCGGCTCAATCCCTGCAGGATCACCGACGGCGTCATCTTCATCGGACGGCGAAAACCGTTGCGGACGTTGCGTTCGCGCTTGCCCATGACAGGCGTATCGATCGTCATCAGCAGCACGCGCACGCCGAGCGCCTTGGCGCGGCGCACCAGGTCGAGCGTGATATGGGGATCACGCGTGCCGTAGATCTGGAACCACGTCGTCTTGGGCGCGAGCGCCATCGCCGCCTCGATGGAATCGCAGCTCGCGCTCGACATGATGTAGGGAATCTCGAAGCGCGCCGCCGCGCGCGCGAGCATCAGGTCCGCACCGGGGCGGAAGAACCCGGCAATGCCCATCGGCGAGATGCCGAACGGGCTGGCATAGTCGTGGCCGAACAGATTTACCGTCTGGCGACGGCTCTCGACGTCGACCAGATAGCGCGGCAGCAGCTTGTAGCGGTCGAACGCAACGCGGTTGCGCGCGAGCCCCGCCTCTCCGTCCACGCCGCCGTCGATGAAGTCGAAAGCGATCCGCGGCAGGCGTTTGCGCGCGAGTGTTCTGATGTCGTCGAAGTTTATCGCCTGTTCGAGTTGCATGAGTTCTTGTCAGCTCACCTTGATGCGCGGAATCGACCGATCGATCCCCAGTCATTATTCGTCGATCGCCGCGTGACAGAGAATTGGCCAAATTTTGATGCTGACCATCAGTCGGCGTGATGATGTCGCACGCAATCTTGCGGGCGCAGAAGAGCGGCGCACGGCGAACGTCGTGCGCGTCAAATCTCCTGACGATGACTCGTCTCAGCCCATGCGCGTCGGCAGGAACAAAGCGATTTCCGGCCAGATCGCGAGCATGAACAAGAGGACCAGCATGATCAGATGGAACGGGATCGTTCCCATCACCACTTCGCTGAGCTTGCCGTCCCAGATGCTCTGGATGACGAAGAGATTGATGCCGATCGGCGGCGATATCTGCCCGAGCTCGATGAACATCACGAGCATGACGCCGAACCAGATCGGATCGACGCCGTACTGGACGAGTACCGGATACAGCAGCGGCACCGTGATCACGATCATGCCGAGGCTCTCAACCAGACAGCCGAGAACCGTGTAGAGAACGAAGACCGCGATGAAGAACTCGACCTTGCTCAGGTGCAGGCCGACGACGAAGGCGGTGACGTCATCGCCGACGCCGGCATAGCTGATCGCATAGGAGAACAGGAAGGCCGCATAGACGATGAACAGGATGTTGCCGACGACCTCGACCGTCCGGTGCATGGCGGCAACGAATTTCGGCCAGGTCAGCTCGCCCCAGATGGCGGATATCGCGATGCCGAACAGGCATCCGATCGCCGCCGCCTCGGTCGGCGTCGCCAGTCCCGAATAGATGCTGCCGAGGATGAACGCGATCAGGATCGCGAAGGGCAGGACGTCGACCAGCGCGCCCATGATTCCCGCGACGCTCCGCGTCAGCACCTCCGCGGGCGCCGCGCTCGGCCTCATCGTGGTGTAGACCGCGATGTAGGCCATGAACATGGCGGTCAGGATCAATCCCGGGATCACGCCGGCCATGAACAGTTTTGCGACCGAGGTCTCGCTGAAGGTGCCGTAGACGATCATCGCAATGCTCGGCGGGAACAGGATTCCGAGCGTGCCGCCGGCCGCGAGCGACCCCGCGGAGAGCCGGCGATCATATTTGCGCTGGCCGAGCTGAGGCAGCGCGACGCTGCCGATCGAGGCTGCGGTCGCGATGCTGGAGCCGCTGATCGCGGCGAACACCGCGCAGCCCGCGATATTGGTCTGGAGCAGGCCGCCGGGGATCCGCGCGACCAGCACGGACAGACCGCGGTAGATCCGGAAGCTCAGTCCGCTCTTTTGCAGGATTTCGGCGAGCAGGATGAAGAGCGGTATGGCGGTCAGCGTAAAACTGTCCATGCTGCCCCAGCTGACCAGGCCGAGCCCGTTGAAGGCATCGAAGTCGTTCTGCATGAACAGATAGACCGCGGCGGGAATCGCGATGGCGAACGGCACCTGCATGCCGAGGCCGAGCAGCGACAGGAACACCGCGAAGGCGACGATGAGTTGGAGACCCGCGCTCATTGACCACGGCTCCGGCGGTTTGCGGCACCGAACCCGCGGATGTCCGCTCCGACCGCCCTAAGCAGCGAATAGCAGAGGGCTGCGATGCCGAGCGGCATGGTGAGCTGGGGAATCCAGAGCGGCGTGCCGAGAATGGTCGCGGCGAAATCGCCGCCGTCGAAGCTGCGCAGCACCAGGCGAACCAGCTGCCAGAGCAGCAGCAGGCTGAAGGCGAGCGCGATCGTGTCGAAGATCAATTTGCGCAGGGCATGACCGCGTTCGCCGAGCCTGTTGTCGATGAATTCCACCTTGTGGAAGGCGCCGCTGACGAAGCAGGTCGACAGGCTCAGAAACGAAACGGCGACGAGCAGATAGCCGCCGAGTTCATCTGCCGATTGAAGCGAGACGCCGAACAGGTTTCTCAGGACCACCTCGGCTGCGACCATGACCATCATGGAGATGATGGCGAGCTCGCAGAGCCAGCGGCACAGGCGCTCGATCCATCCTTCGGTGACTTGCGAAGATGCTGCCTCGACGGCGTGTCCGGCGTCGAGCCGCTGTGGTTGGGGAGATGTCAGCATGCCCTCAGCGTCCCAGAGCCTTGCGGACCTGGTCCAGCAGTTCGGCCGCCTCGGGCCCCTGCCCCTTCGCCCATTCGGCGTAGTAAGGCTTGATCTTCTGGCCGGCTTCCTCGATTTCCGCGGTGGACGGCGTGGTCGAGGTCATCTGCGCGGCAAGCTTCTGGGTGAGGTCCTGATCCTCTGATGCCATCGCCTTGGTCGTCTTGTCCGCGATCTCGCGGATCGTGTCCTGCACCACGGTCTGGACGGACGGCGACAACCGGTCCCAGGCTTTCTTGTTCACCAGCAAGAGCGAGGAGACATAGCCGAGGTTCAGCCGATAATTGTACTTGAACAGGTCACGCCAGACATAGCCGTAGCCGGAGCTTGCGGTGATCGCGCCGTCAACGACGCCGCGATCGATGGCCGCGGGGACTTCCGCCGTTCCCAGCGTCACCGGCGAACCGCCCATCTTCTTGATGAACTCGCCCTGGTCGGGCGAGATCACGCGGATCTTCTGGCCCTGGATATCCCTGAGCGACTTGAGCTCCTTCCGCGACCAGATCACCTGCTCCGGAAACACGTATTGGCCGACCACGACGATGCCACGCTTGGCATAGGCTTCGCTCAGCGCGGGCGCGAGGATGGCCGACACCTTTTCGTATTCGGCGGGATTGTGGACCAGCATCGGCAGGCGTACCACCGCTCCGACCGGCACGCTGCCGAGGAAGAATGCGTCATCTCCCATCTGGACGATGTTGTCGGCGACGGCCTGGGTGATGTCGGTCGCCTTGATCTGCAGCGTACCGCCGAGGTGCAGCTTGATCTTCAGCTCGCCATTGGTGCGCTTGCCGATCTCGTCGAACAGCTCGGCCAGGCCTTTGGCTGCGGTGACGGTGGCGACCGAATTGTAGGTGTAGGCATTCCAGGTCTGGCCAGCCGTAACAGGGGTCGCCTGCGCCGCCAGGAAAGAGAGCGCCAGCAGACCAGCTGTTGCGACCCCTGCAAGCCGCCGCAGCGGCTGCCCTCCTCTGCGCGCGGTGCGACCAATGCCATCCCCCGACAACAGGACATCTCGTTCCATTTCCACCCCTGGGCTCAATGTTCTTCTTTTGTATTGCCGGGACGTGCCGCCCCTGGCCGCGCGCCACGGCAGAACTATCCTGCCGAAACGCCACTGAGTTTTGTTAGCACAAGGCTTTCAGGCCCGATTGGGCATTTTCCTGATGGCATCCATCGGCCGGAATGATGCATCGCGCGGCGATTTGCCGCTTATTCCGATGAATGACGCAGGCGCGACCGGCGGGCTGGGGCGGCCCCTATCGGCGCAGAGCTTCTCGCGCAGTTGCGCTGGCGGTCAGGAGAGCGACTGGCCGGCGACCTCTTCGCAGGTCAGGAACGCAACACCGTCGAGGCCCTGCAGCCATGTCAGCAGGCCGTCGAGGGCAGCCACACGGCTTGCCCGCGCGCTGCCGTAGTCGCTGCGCGGATGCAAGGTCAGCGTGATCAGGCAGCGTTCGCGATGCATCGCCTCGATCTCCTCGCGCCACATCTTCATGACGCGATCATGGGTCTGGCGCTGGCCGTAGAGCGTCGCGTCGATCAGGATCTCCGCATGCGGCACCTCGACCATGCCGCGGCCGCCATCGGCGTCGAGCCGGTACGGATGATCGTCGTCCTGGAAGCTGGAATCATAGCGATAGCCGAGGTCGGCGAGGTGTCCGAGCGTGCGCTCCGTGAGGCGGCCATGCGGCGCCCGAAAGCCGCGCGGGGCGCGGCCTGCGATCCGCGACAGCGTCGCATGCGTGCGCTCCAGCAACCCCCGCTCGTCGATCCCTGCCGCGTCCATCTCCTCCATCGCCCAGCCATGCGCGGCGATCTCGTGCCCGCGGTCGGCGAGTGCGGCGACATAGGCGGGATTGGCCTCTGCTTCGGCGCCGGGAACGAACACGGTGGATCTGATGCCGTGGCGATCGAGCAGGCCGAACAGCCGCTCGCAACCGACGGCATAGGCGTATTTGCCGTAGGACGCGCGGCCGAACAGCGCGTCTTCCCCGAGCTGGGTCAGCTCCACCGTCTTGCCCTGAAGGTTGACGGTCACGACAACTGGAATGATCGGCTTGCTCATTGTCCGCTCCAGTCCCGCCGCCAGTCGGACGGACGCTTCAGGCACCATTCGGCCAGCTCCAGCATGCCGACGAAGCGCACGCCTTCGTGCCGCTTGGCGTAGTTGATCAACCCTTCGACCGCCGCAACGCGCGCGGGCGATCCGGAGCCGTAGCCGACGCGTGGGTGGAAGGTCAGGTTGTAATAGCCGCCCTCCGCGTAGATGGCGTCGAACTCCTGCTCCCAGTGTGTCAGCACTTCCGACGGCGGCGTGTAGCTGACGCGGTAGAACGGGAAATCATCTAAGCTCGAGGTGTTGTTGGGCAGGCAGACATAGTCGCTGCGCTCTTCGCCGTCGTAGCGCGCGAGATAAGGCAGGTCGAAATCCTTGTCGCTGGAATCGTAGACATAGCCGAGCTCGCGGAGCTTGCGCAGCGTCCGCGCGGTCTTGTGCCCGGACGGCGAGCGCCATCCGCGCGGCGCGATGCCGGTGATCTCCGTGAGCAGCCGGTGCGTCCGCTCCAGCAGCTCCGGCTCGGCCTCGCCGGGATCGACGCCCTCGTGAAAATAGCCGTGCGAGCCGATCTCGACGCCGGAACGCGCGATGTCGCGGACGAGATCGGGGCTTTCCTCGGCATCATAACCCGAGACATAGAACGTCCAGGGTACGTTGTGCCGCGTGAACATGTCGACGAAACGCGGGATGCCGCATTTGGCGGAATAGCGGCCGTGCGAGCGCGCGCCGAGCGGCAATTGCCCGCGGCCGCGCTCCAGCGACGTGCCGTCGAAATCGAGCGTGAGGCCGACCACACAACGCGCGCCGTCCGGCCAGGCATGCTGTCTGCGCTGGGCAAGGGAGATCATGGGACAACCTCGACATTCCAGAAGCGGGGTTTGCGGCCGGCCCATGGCGCATAACCGCGCACCTTGGGCGAGACCGCCGAGACATTGACGCCGGAGCTCCACACGATCATCGGCGCATCATCGACAAACAGCTTGTGGAGCGCGTCGAACAGCGGCTGGCGCGCCTCGGGCGCAGACGTCTCCATCAGCTTGCCGAGCAGCTCGATCGCATCAGCGTTGCCCCAGACGCGGTCCGGCTGCACGCTCTTGTCACCGATGAAGCGGTCGAGGCCGAAGGCCGGATCGAGATAGGGCGTGTAGTTCCACACCATGAGCTGATAGTCGCCCTTGTTGTAGCGGCTGAGCTGGGTGGCGAATTCGACGACCTCGACGGTGAGGTTGAGGCCGGCCTGCTGCGCCATCGCCTGCGCCAGCACGGCCACGTCATTCATGACGGGAAAGCGCGAATTGGTGGTGATCCTGATCGGCTCGCCCTTGTAGCCCGCTTCGGTCAGCAGCTTCTTTGCGCGCACGATGTCGAGACTGTAACCCGCCTGCTCCACCGCGCCATAGTAACGGCTCGAGAGCGGGACCAGCGAGGTGCTCGGCTTGGCATAGCCGTCGGTCAGGCTGTCGCTCATGCTGGGATAGTCGAGCGAGGCGGCGATCGCCGCGCGGATGCGCTTGTCCTTCAGCAGCGGGTCGTTGGTCTGCATCACGATCGCATTCAGCGAGGCGACCGGCGATGAGGCGATGACCAGGCCTGCCGACTTCAGCTCGCCTGCGAATTTCGGATCGCTTGACGGCCAGAGATCGAGATTACCGGATTGAATCGCAGCCTTCGCCGCCGCCGGATCGGGAACGATCGACAGCCTGACACGATCGACCTTGGCAGCCTTGGCCCCGGCTAGGCCGTCGGCCGGCTCGCTGCGCGCAGCATAAGCCTCGTTGCGGGCGAGCTCGATGAACTGGCCGCGCCGCCATTCGGCGAGCTTGAACGGGCCGGTGCCGATCGCTTTCTGCCAGGTCCCGTCGGCAGCCACCGACTCCGGATGGGCAATGCCGGTGCCGTCGCAATCGGCCCGCGCCATCGTGCTGAGGAAGGCGCCGCTTGGTTCGGCCAGCCGGAACACGACCTGCGCCGGCGACGGCGCCGTGATCTCGACGATCTTGACCTTGCGGGTGCCGTCAAAAATGGTCCGGCACGGCCAGCCGGATTTCGGATCGAGGAAGCGCTCCCAGGTCCAGACCACTTCCCGCGAGGTCAGCGGCGCGCCGTTGTGAAAGGTCACGCCCTCGCGCAGCGTGAAGGTGTAGGTTCGCCCGTCCGCGGAGATATCGATCGCCTTGGCCAGCATCGGGGCGACGGTGCCGTCGCCGCGCCAGGCGACGAGGCCTTCATAGATCTGCTGAAGCACGAGGCCGGTGTTGTCGTCGGGGCTGTTGCCCGGCATCAGGCCGCGAATGTCGGTCGTGATCATGCTGCGCAGAACGCTCTCGGCACGGGCCGCCGACAGCGACACGAGCATCAGACACAACGCAACGACAAACCGCTTCATACGCAAGATCCCGTTCAGCCCGAGGCACGCTCCGCCGCCGCACCGGCGAAGTCCAAGACCGGCGCGGCCGCGAGCAGCGCCTTGGTGTAATCATGCTGGGGGTGATCGAACACGTCGTCACGCAAGCCCTGCTCGACGATCCGGCCGCCCTGCATCACCACGACGCGGTCGGCGACCTGCTCGACGGCGGCCAGATCATGGCTGATGAACAGGCACGCAAAGCCGTATTGCGCCTGGAGCCGCTCGAACAGTTTCAGCACCTGCGCCTGGATGGTCATGTCGAGCGCCGAGACCGGCTCGTCCGCGACGACGAAGGCCGGCTGGCGCACGATGGCGCGCGCAATCGCGATGCGCTGGCGCTGACCGCCGGACAATTCATGCGGCCAGCGCTTGCCGAGACCGGCAAGCCCGACCTCCTCCAGCATTGCCTCCGTACGCCCATCGCGCTCGCCCGCCGTCAATTGCGGCACGTGACGCAGTGGCTCGGCGACGATCTCGCCGACACGCATGCGCGGATCGAGCGAGGAATAGGGATCCTGGAACACGAGTTGCGAGGCGAGCCGGAAGTCACGATCGATTGTCGCCGTCACGTCCCTGCCCCGGAACCTGATCTCGCCGCCCGAGGTCGGGATCAGCCGCAGCATGGCGCGGCCGAGCGTGGTCTTGCCCGAGCCTGAGCCGCCGACGACGGCAACCGTCTCGCCTGCGGCGATATCGAGATCGACGCCGTTGACGGCCGGGACGCCGGCATCGCGCCGGAACAAGCGCTGCCGCCCGGCGAAGCCGACCTTGAGGCCTCGGACACTGACGAGGGGTTCGCCGCCCTGCCGCGCCCTGGTCGTGGCCCCGCGGCGCGGCAGGGCCTCGACCAGCCGTTTGGTATAGGCCTCGCGCGGCGCGAACAGGATCTGCCGGCTCGTGCCGGTCTCGACCATCCTGCCCTGGCGCAACACCAGCGCACGCTGCGCATAGCGCGACACCAGGCCAAGATTGTGGGTGATCAGCATGACCGAGGTGCCGTGGTCGCGGGCCAGCCCAACCATGAGATCGAGCACCTCGCGCTGGGTCAGGGTATCCAGGGCCGTGGTCGGCTCGTCCGCGATCAGCAGCTTCGGCTTCAAGAGCATCACCGAGGCCAGCATGATGCGCTGGCGCATGCCGCCGGAGAATTCGTGCGGATAGGCATCAAACGTCCGCTCGGGATCGCGGATCTGCACGCGCGCGAGCATGTCGAGACAGCGGCGCCGGATCTCGCGCTTGCCGAGCCGCTCGTGCAGGCCGAGCCCCTCCGCCATCTGAGCGCCGACACTGATGGCCGGATTGAGCGAGACCATCGGCTCCTGGAACACCATGCCGACAACAGGCCCGCGCATCGCCCGCATCCGGCGCGCGGAGACATTGGCGAGATCGACGCCGTCGAGCGCGATCCTGCCGCCGGCCGTGCGCAGCCCCGGCGGCAACAGGCCGAGCACCGCGCGCGCGGCCGCGGTCTTGCCGCTGCCGGATTCGCCGACGACGGCCAGAAACTCGCCGCGCTCGACCGCGAAGGAGATGTCGTCGACGATCACGGCCTTGCTGGCCGACACCTCGATACGGAGATTTTCGACCGACAGCAGCGTCATCCGTGCGCCATCCTGGGGTCGAGGCGATCGCGCAAGGAATCGCCGAGCAGGTTGATGCCGAGCAGTGTCAGCGCGATACACAGGCCCGGCGCGATCGAGAGCCATGCCGCGGTCTCCATGAACGGACGGCTCGCCGCCAGCATGTTGCCCCAGGTCGGCGCCGGCGGCGGCACGCCGAGGCCGAGGAAGCTCAAGGCGCTCTCGGCCAGCAGCACCCAGCCGAACATGCTGGTCGCGAGCACTGCAACCGGCGCAATCGCATTCGGCATCACGTGCCGGATCATCGAATAGAGTTCCGAATTGCCGATGACCCGCGAGGCCTCCACATACTCCTTCTCACGGATCGACAGCACGGTGCCGCGCACCACGCGGACGACCGACGGAATGTAGGCGAGACCGAGCGCCAGGATGAGCCCGACCTTGTTGGCGCCGACGACGATCATCACGGCCAACGCCAGCAGAATACCGGGGAACGCGAGCAGCGCGTCGTTGACCGCCATGATGATGCGGTCGGCCCAGCCGCGGATGTAGCCCGCCGTGCAGCCGATCATCGTGCCCGCCAACACCGCCAGCAGCACGGTGACCAGGGCAATCATGACGCTGGCGCCGGCGCCGACCATGATGCGGCTCAGCACGTCGCGGCCGAACTCATCGGTGCCGAGCCAGTGAACCGGCGACGGAGCCTGAAGCCGCGCCCGCAGATTGATGCGCAGCGGATCGAACGGCGTCCAGAAGGCTCCGGTGGCGGCCGCGCCAAGCAGCAGCGCTATCAGCGTGCCGCCGATCGCGGTGTTGGCGCGCATCCTCATGCCACCGTCACCCGGGGATCGAACAGCGGATAGCAGAGGTCGACGATCAGGTTGACCACGACGTAGATCACCGCCGTGAACAGCAGGCAGCCCTGCACCACGGGATAGTCGCGCGCGAAGATCGAATCGACGAGGAGCCGGCCAAGGCCGGGCAGCGTGAACACGGTCTCGATCACCGCGATGCCGCCGAGCAGATGGCCGAGCACGAGGCCGATCAGCGTCCAGGTCGGCGCGAACGCGTTGGGCAGCACGTGCCGGGCCAGCACGCGCCATTCCGGCACGCCCTTGGCGCGCGCATGCGTGACGTATTCGAGCCTGAGCACCTCGATCGAGGCGGCACGCGCCATGCGCGTGAGCACGCCGATCTCCACCATGGTGAGCGTCGCGATCGGCAGCACGATGAAGGTCGCGGCCTGCCAGAAATTCTCCGCGAACGGCACATAGCCGATCACCGGCAGCCATTTCAGCTTGAGCCCGAACAGGAGCAGCAGCAGCAGGCCGAGCCAGAAGCTCGGGATCGACAGCAGCAGCGTCGCCCCGCCGACCACGGAGAGATCGACCAGACTGTTCTGCTTCCAGGCCGCGACGAGGCCGGCCGGAACAGCGATGCAGGCAGCAAGCCCGACCGCCACCAGCACGATGACCGCGCTGACCTGGAAGCGGTCGAGGATCAGCGGCAGCACCGCGAGATTGTTGGTGATGGAGTGCCCGAAATCGCCGGCGGCAAGCTTTGCGATCCAGTGCACGAACTGGACCGGAATCGGCTGGTCGAGGCCAAGCTGGGCGCGGAGCTGCGCCGCCTGGGCGGGATCGGCGGCATCGCCGAGCATCACCTGCACGGGGTCGCCGGGAATGAGCCGGACCAGCGCAAACACGGCGATCGCGACCAGCAGCAGCGTCGGGATCGTCATGGCCAGCCGTCTTGCGAGGTAACCCAACATGGCGTCGCCCTACTCGACCGTGACGCCCCAGAACCGCGGCTCCGGATAGAGCCAGCCGGCATAGCCCTTGATGCTCTTGCGCAGCGCCGTCAGCTCGGCACCGTTGAACAGCACGATCATCGGCACGTCGGCGATGAAGCGCTTGTGCATCTCGTCGAACAGCGCCTGCCGCTTCGCGGCATCGTCGATCGTCATCGACTGGCGCAGCATCTCCTGCGCCTCCGGATTGTCCCAGACCTTGCGCGGCTGCGACGCCTTCGGCCCGGTCAGCATCTCGAAGCTCAAGGAGGGATCGAGGCGAGCCGAATAGACGAAGGCCATCGACTGGTAGTCGCCGCGGTTGTAGCGGTCGAGCTGCGCCGCCCAGTCCATCACCTCGAGCTCGATATTGATACCGACGGTCTGCGCCATCGCCTGCACCAGCACGGAGGAATCGAATACGAAGCTGTAGCGCTTGTTGGTGATCATCTTGATCGGCTGGCCGCGATAGCCGGCCTCCGCCAGCAGCTTCTTCGCTTCCGCGATGTTCTGCGCATAGCCGTGCGACTGCGCCTCGCTGTAGAAGGGGCTGCCGATCGGCAGCGCGGAATTGTTCGGACGCGCCGTGCCCAGCATCACCGCGTCGACGATCTGCGCGGTGTCGATGGAGAGCGCAATCGCGCGGCGGATCCGCACATCCTTCAGCAGCGGGTCCCTGGTCTGGAACAGGATGCCGGTGAGGCCGAGCGCAGGCGTGATGCTGAGCTGGACCTCGGGACGCGTCTTGAGCTCTTCGAGATCGGGGATCGACAGGCTCATGATGACGTCGAGCGAGCCGCTGAGCAGACCCGCCTTCGCCGCGGAGCTGTCCGGGATCACGTTGAAGCGCACGCGATCGACCTTGACGTCCTTGGCGCCGGTGTAGCCGGTGCGCGGCTCGCTGCGCGGGACATAGCCGTCGAAGCGGACGATATCGACATACTGCCCCCGCTTCCACTCGGCGAGCTTGAACGGGCCGGTGCCAACAGGGGCGATCCACTTGCCGTCCGCGCCGACGGAGTCGCGGTGGATGATCGCGGTCTGGCCGCAATCGGGCCGCGCCAGAGTCGGGAGAAACAAGGCGGTCGGCTGATCGAGCGTGACAACGACGGTTTGCGGGTCCGGCGCCTCGATTTTTTCGATCCGCGCAATACCGGTGGCGCTGAACTCGGACAGGCAGCGCCATTGCGTCGCCGGATCAAGCCAGCGCTTCAGCGACCAGACCACGTCATCCGCGGTCATGGTGGCGCCATTGTGGAATTTGACGCCTTGCCGCAGGCGGAACGTGTAGGCCTTGCCGTCGTTCGAAACGGTCCAGCTCTCGGCAAGCATCGGGCCCACCGAGGTATCATCGCGGAAGGCGACCAGCCCTTCGACGACGTGGGCGACCACCGCATCCGTGTTGGCGTCGCGATTGGTGCCGGGATCGGTCGAGCGGATGTCGGCGTTAAGCCGCGTCCGCAACAATGTCTCGGCGCCGGCTTTCCCCAGCATGGCCAGCAGGGCCAATGCGGCCAGACCGACCGCCCATGCCGGCGATGGCCGACGCCGCCGCATCACGCCGCCCCCGCCGCAGCCGACCGCTCGAACGCGGCCCGCCCGATCTCGTCGATCTCGAGCCGGTAGGAGGTGAACTCGCGATTGAGCGCCGGCAGCGGCGCCACCTGCATCAGCCCGCTCGCCGGCTCCATCAGGATCATCGCCACGGTGGCGCTGAGATTGTTGCTGAGATTGCGGCGCGGCGGACGGCAGACCGACCAGGGATAGGCGAACTCGTCGAACAGCGCGGTCTTGACCGTGTCGAAGGTGATGCTGCCGATGTGCGGCTGAAGCAGATCGCGGACGCGGATGTCGCGGTAGAGACTGTCAGGTGTATCCTGGATACCAGCGTCCTTGAGCTTGCCAAGCGCAACCGGGCTCACGAAGTGATTGGCGTGCACCAGCAGGCCGTTCTGCGGATGCACCTGGAAGGTCTCATCCGGCGCGCATTCGAAATCGATCGCCACGCCCTCGCGATGGCTGACGATCATGTTGTTGGCCGCGGATTTCTTCGTGCAATAGACCACGCGCATGGCAAGTGCGACATGCTCCTGCTCCAGCACCTTGCGGCGGATCAGTGCCAGCGGCACGCCGACCTGGCGATAGTCACGGTCACTTTGAAGATAGTTCGCAGTGATCGCGATGCCGACCGCGTTGAAGCCGCAGCGCCCCAGCGCGCCGGCCTCGGTGAAGGTCATGAGATCGGGACCGTCATCGCGGCGCACCTTCAGCACCACAGCGGTCTCCGCGCACTCGCGCTTCCAGTCCCAGTTCTGGGCATGGATCAGACGACCGTTACCGGTCGCCGTCGGCAGCGCAACGACGCCGGTGCAGCCATCGGGCTCATCGGGCGCCTTCAGGCGCGCGCGGATCTTCGGATTGGCAAGCTTGAGGATCTCGGTGCGGGCGTTGAGCAGGACGATATCCTCGAACGGAACGTCGGCGCCTTCGGCGATGCCGCGCATCTCCTCGATATAATCAGGCTCGAACGCCTCGATGACGGGAAGATAATCCCGCACCAAGGCGGCCACGCCCTTCGCATCGAGCGAGAGCTCCTGCAACTGCGCGAAGTAATGCGTCGTCCCCTTCTTGATGCGGCCCGCCGCCTTCTGCCCGTACTGACGTCCACGCTCGCGCGGAGGACCGGAGATTTCGATGAGGGGAAAGGGTTCGACCATGGGACGGCAAGTTCCTTTTGCTTTCCGATGGAGGCTAATGTATTTTGTGATGACATGAAACAAAAATCTTCAACCCGGGAAAAGGCCTCGCCAAGCCGTCTTCAGCGCGAATTGTCCGCTGGGATCATGGATCTGATCCGGAGCGAACGGCTGGCGCCCGGAACACGTCTTGCCGAAGTCGCCCTGGCCGAGCGCCTCCAGGTGTCGCGTACGCCGGTGCGCGCGGCGCTGAAGCTGCTGGCACGGCGCAAGCTCGTGCATGCCGGCGTCAGCCGCGGCTATTTCGTCGCCGAAACCGCCCCTGCCCTGCACAAGACGCCACCGAAGCCGAACCCCGACGATACCGACCGGCTGTTCCTCGCCATCGCGCGCGATCGCCGCGCCGGCCGGCTGCCCGACGAAGTATCCGAGCGCGACCTGATGCAGCGCTACGATGCAACACGGCCGATCGTGCAGCGCGTGCTCACCAGGCTTGCCGAAGTTGCCGCGGTCCAGCGCAAGCCGGGACATGGCTGGCGCTTCCAGCCGACGCTCGCAGATACACAGGCACGCGACGAAAGCTATCGCTATCGTCTGCTGATCGAGCCGGCCGGCCTGCTCGAGCCGGGATTTCGGCTCGATCCGGCCTGGGCTGCCGAGATGCGCCGCCGTCATCAGGAGATGCTGGCGATGCCGTGGAGCGACACGGTCAGCATCGCACTCTACGAGATGAACGCCGCCTTTCACGAAGGCCTCGCCGCCGCGTCAGGCAACCGCTATCTGCTGGTCGCGGTTCAGCAGCAGAACCGGCTGCGGCGCTTCGGCAATTACGACTGGACCTTCGGCCATGAGCGCGTGATCGTGAACTGTCGCGAGCATCTCGCCATCCTCGATCAGCTCGAAGCCGGCCAGAACGAGGCTGCCGCCGCGCTGCTGCGCCGGCATCTCGAAGGCGCCGCCAGGCTCAAGCGCCGCCCCGCCAGTTCCGCTCCGTCAAGATCCGCCTGAACACGTACAAGAGTTGTCATGCCCATGAATGCCTTCGCCTCCTCCAACAGCCCCCTCACCCGCGAGGCCATGGAGCCGTTCTGGCTGCCGATGACGCCGAACCGGCAGTTCAAGTCGAAGCCGCGCATCTTCGTCGGCGCCGAAGGCATGCACTACGTCACCGATGACAACAGGCGCATCCTCGACGGCATGGCGGGGCTGTGGTGCGTGAATGCGGGACATGGGCAGCGACGCATCGTCGAGGCGATCCAGGCGCAGGCGGCGAAGCTCGACTTCGTCTCCTCGTTCCAGATGAGCCATCCGGCCGCCTTCGAGCTCGCCCGGCGCATCACCGAGATCGCGCCAGATGGCCTCGACCACGTCTTCTTCACCAATTCGGGTTCGGAATCGGTCGACACCGCGCTGAAGATCGCACGCGGCTATCATCGCGCCCGCGGCGAGGCCAGCCGCATCCGCTTCATCTCGCGCGCCAAGGCCTATCACGGCATGGGCTGGGGCGGCCTGTCGGTCAGCGGCATCGTCCGCCACCGCAGGGATTTCGGCCCGCTGCTGCCCGAGGTCGACCATCTCCCGCACACGCACAATCCGGAGCACGCGGCGTTCTCGCGGGGACAGCCGCAGTGGGGCGCGCATCTCGCCGACGAGCTTTCAAAGCTGCTGCAGGTGCACGATCCCTCGACGATTGCCGCCGTCATCGTCGAGCCCGTGACCGGCTCCGGCGGCGTGCTGCCGCCGCCGGTCGGCTATCTCGAGCGGCTGCGCCAGATCTGCGACCAGCACGGCATTCTCCTGATCTTCGACGAGGTGATCACGGGGTTCGGCCGCCTGGGCGCGGCGTTCGGCGCCAACGCCTTCGGCGTGACGCCTGATATCATCACCTGCGCCAAGGGCATGACCAACGCGGCCGTGCCGATGGGCGGCGTCATCGTCAGCGGCAAGGTCTACGACGCGCTGATGCAGGGGCCGGACAACGCGATCGAGCTGTTCCACGGCTACACCTATTCGGCGCATCCGCTGGCCTGCGCGGCGGGTCTTGCCGCGCTCGACGTCTATCAGGATCTCGGCCTGTTCGAGCGGGCACGCCGCCTCGCGCCGGTTCTGGAAAACCACGCGCACGGCTTGCGCGACCTTCCCCATGTCGTCGACATCCGCAACATCGGGCTCTTGGCCGCGATCGACCTGAAGCCGCGCGACGGCGCGCCGGGTGCGCGCGGCACCGAGTGCGCCGGCCGCTGCTATGAGGACGGCATCCTGATCCGCGGCAGCGGCGACACGCTGCTGGTCTCGCCGCCCCTGATCATCACCGAGGAGCAGATCGGCGACATCTTCGCGGCCATCCGCCGCGCCCTGAGCGCCATCGGCTAGCGGCCGACAAGACCGCTGATCGTCACTTCGCGTCCTTCTTGAGCTCGATGGCGACCTGCGAAACCCAGGCGCCGGGCGCATCCATGACGAACGATTGGTGGCCGCCCTTCGTGCGGATCGTCACCAGTGCCGCCACTGTGTTGCCCTCGATTCTGGCTTCGATCAGCCCATCCTCCGCGCTCGTCCCATAGATCTTGCCGCCCTGGCGGTATTCACTCTCGAACCAATTCCCCGAGAATTCCGTTCCGTTCTGTTCGATGTTGGCGGACAGAATCATCCTGTAGGCCTCGCTCGCACAGCGCAGATCCAGGGTGAGCGATCGGCCCGGCTTCGTGACGTTGTAGGCCACCTTGCAACGCACCTTTTCGTTCGGACCATCCTTCGGCTTCATCGAGCCCATGCCGGACCACGAGCCGGCCAGAGTGTCCAGCGTTGCTTCCGCTGCGGACGAACTGAGGACCGCGAGCGCGAGGCAAGCCGCCGCAAGCCTCGTTTGCGTCACGGACAATCTCGAGAGCATCGCAGTGGCCTCCGATTCACGGTGTTCGAACCGATCCTACCCGCCGCGAGCCGATCAAATTTGGGCGAAGATGTTGCGATATGTTGCGGCATGTGACCGAGCCGCACCGCATCGGTCGACGCGGGCCCTCACGCGCGCAGCGCCGTAACGCGGCGGCGCGGCCGCCTAGCCTTGTGGCAATGCGTCGAGATGGCAGGCCACCCATTGCTCGCCTTCGGCGGCGCGGAGCTGCGGCTCCTCCGTCCGGCAACGATCGAACACGTACGGACAACGGGTGTGGAAGCGGCATCCGCTCGGCGGGTTGATCGGGCTCGGCACGTCGCCGCCGAGGATGATCGGATTGCGCTGGGCGCCCGGCTCGGGCAGCGGTACCGCCGAGAGCAGCGCCTTGGTGTAGGGATGCCTCGGCGCGGCAAAGATCTCCCGGCGCGGCGCGACTTCCACGATCTTGCCGAGATACATCACCGCGACGCGATGGGTCATGTGCTCGACGATGGCGAGGTCATGGCTGATGAACAGCAGCGCGAGGCCGAACTCCTGCTGGAGGTCCTGGAGCAGATTGACGATCTGCGCCTTGACCGAGACGTCGAGCGCGGAGACCGCCTCGTCGCAGACGATCAGCTCGGGCTCGGCCGCGAGCGCCCGCGCGATGCCGATGCGCTGGCGCTGACCGCCGGAGAATTCGTGCGGCCGCCGGTTCAGCGCCTCGCGCGGCAGCCTCACCGTATCCATCAGCGACGTGACGCGGACCTCGAGATCCTCCGCGGATTTGGCGAGGCCGAAATTGCGGATCGGCTCGGCGAGGATGTCGCGCACGCGCATGCGTGGATTGAGGCTGGAGAACGGATCCTGGAACACGACCTGCACGCGCCGGCGCATCTGCCGCATCGTGGCCGGCGCGGCATCGTCGATACGCTGGCCGTCGAGGATCACCTGCCCCGAGGTGATGTCGAACAGCCGCAGGATGGCGCGTCCGACCGTCGACTTGCCGCAGCCGGATTCGCCGACCAGCGACAAGGTCTCGCCGCGCGCGATCTCGAAGGACACGCCGTCGACCGCATAGACCCATTCGGACTTGCGGCCAAACAGACCCTTGTTGACCGGAAAATGCTTCTTGAGGTCGTTGACCTGGAGCAGCGGAGGACTCATGCCGCAACGGCTCCCTTGGCCGCATAGTGACAGGCCGCGACGTGGCGCGGGCCCTTCTCCTCGAGCCCCGGTGCATATTGGCGGCAGAGGTCGGTCGCAAGCGCACAGCGCCCGGCGAAGACACAGCCAATGATAGGCTTGCGCAGATCCGGCACCTGCCCGGGAATCTCGGCGAGCCGCCTTGCGGTGCCGGTCAGCGACGAGCCGAGCCGCGGCACCGCGCCGAGCAGACCCTGCGTATAGGGATGACGCGGCGAACGGAACAGCTCGGCAACCGGCGCCTCCTCGACCTTGCGGCCGGCATACATCACCATGACGCGCTCGGCGATCTCGGCGACGACGCCGAGATCGTGGGTGATCAGGATGATCGCGGCACCGACCCGGCTCTTGAGGTCGAGCATCAGCTTGAGAATTTGCGCCTGGATGGTCACGTCGAGCGCCGTGGTCGGCTCGTCCGCGATCAGAAGCTTGGGATTGCAGGCCAGCGCAACCGCGATCATGACGCGCTGGCGCATGCCGCCGGAGAGCTGGTGCGGGTATTCGCGCACGCGCCGCTTCGGCTCGGGAATGCCGACCAGGGTCAGCATCTCGACCGCGTGCGCCTCGGCGGCCTGCTTGTCCAGGCCCTGATGGATCATCAGCGTCTCGCGGATCTGGCGCCCGACCGTGAGCACCGGATTGAGGCTGGTCATCGGCTCCTGGAAGATCATGGAGATGTCGTTGCCGCGGATGGCGCGCATCTCGCGGTCGGACAGCTTGAGGAGGTCCCGTCCCGCAAAGCGGATGGCGCCGGCGATCCTGCCGGGCGGCTCGGGGATCAGCCGCATCAGCGACATCGAGGTCACCGACTTGCCGCAGCCGGACTCGCCGACGATCGCGAGCGTCTCGCCCTCGTTGACATGGAAGGACACGCCGTCGACCGCGCGGTTGATGCCGCTGGGCGTCCGGAAGTGGGTCTGAAGATTCTCGACTTCGAGCAGCGCCATCGTGATCAGCCCCTTGACATCAGAGGCTCTTGGCCATGCGCGGATCGAGCGCATCGCGAAGGCCGTCGCCGAGCAGATTCACGGCAAGCACGGTGACGGACAGGAACGCCGCCGGAAAGAACACGATATAGGGCTTGACCTGCCACAGCGCGCGGCCCTCGGCCATGATGTTGCCCCAGGACGGAATGGTGGGCGGCGTACCCGCACCGATGAAGGACAGGATCGCCTCCGTGATCATGGCGCTGGCGCAGATATAGGTCGCCTGGACCAGCATCGGCGCGAGCGTGTTGGGCAGGATGTGTCGGATGATGATCATCGGCGTGCGCGTCCCGCAGGCGACCGCCGCGTCCACATAGGGCTGCTCACGCAGCGACAGCACCACACTGCGGACGAGACGGGAAACGCGCGGGATCTCGGCGATGGTGATGGCCAGGATGACGTTGCCGACGCTGCCGCGCGTCAAGGCCATCAGCGCGATCGCCAGCAGGATCGGCGGGATCGACATCAAGCCGTCCATGAAGCGCATCAGGATGCCGTCGGCCCAGCGGATGAAGCCGGAGACGATGCCGATGGCAAGGCCCACGGCGGACGCAAACAACGCAACCGACAGGCCGACCGTGAGCGACACCCGCGCGCCGAAGAGCACGCGCGAATAGATGTCGCGGCCGAGCACGTCGGTGCCGAACCAGTAGGCCGCCGACGGCGCCCGCGTGCGCTTGGCCGGCGCGAGCGCGGTCGGATCGACCGTTCCGAGATAAGGTGCGAAGATCGCGATCAGCACCAGCATCAGCAGCAGCGCGCCGCCGATGGCGACCGTCGGATGGCCGCGCAGGAAACCGATGAAGCCGCGCCGGATCTTGACCGGCCGAAGGATCTCCGGCAGTTGCGGCGCGAGGACGAAGCCGGCCGGGAGCGATTGCGGGTTGACGGTGGTGTCGGTCAATAGCGGATCCTCGGGTCAACGAGCGTATAGATGACGTCGATCATCAGATTGACGAGGACGTAGACGAAGCTGAACAGCAGCACGATGCCCTGGATGACCGGATAGTCGCGGCGCAGGATCGCGTCGATCGTGAGCCGGCCGAGGCCGGGAATCGCGAACACGCTTTCCGTGACGACGGCACCGCCGATCAGGAGCGCGATGCCGATCCCGATCACGGTGACGATCGGCACCGCCGCATTCTTCAGCGCGTGAACGAACAGGATGCCGCCCTGCCCGAGGCCCTTGGCCCGCGCGGTGCGGATATAGTCCTGCTGCAGCACTTCGAGCATGGTGGCGCGGGTGATGCGCGCGATCAGCGCGATGTAGACGCAGCCGAGCGCGACCGCCGGCAGGATCAGGTTCTCCAGCCAGGGCCAAAAGCCCTGGGCAAGCGGCGTGTAGCCCTGCACCGGGAGCCATTCCAGCTCGAGCGCGAAGATGTAGGCAAGCATGTAGCCGACCACGAAGACGGGCAGCGAGAAGCCGAACACGGCAAAGCCCATGATGACGCGGTCGATCAGGCTGCCGGCCTTCCACGCCGCCACCACGCCGAGCGGCACCGCGATCACGATCGTGAGCAGCAGCGTGACGATCATCAGCGACAGCGTCGGTCCGAGACGCTGCCCGATCATCGTCGAGACCGGCAGATTGGTGAAGATCGAGGTACCGAGATCGCCGTGCAGGATGCGCCAGACCCAGCTTCCGAACTGGACCAGGAAGGGCCGGTCGAGACCGAGGCTCTGGCGGATGCGCTCCACATCCTCCGGGCTCGCCTGATCGCCCGCGATCACCACGGCCGGGTCGCCCGGCGCGATGTAAAGCAGGCTGAACACGAACAGCGCGACGATTGCCATCACCGGCAAGGTCGCGACGATGCGACGGAGGATGTAGGAGAGCATCTGGCTTCAGTGCACGATCATGCTGACTTCGATACGCCCCAGAAGAACGGCAACGGCCCCTTGGTGATGCCGGAGACGTTCTTGCGCCACGCCGTGTAGCTCAGGAAGAAGCCGGTCGGCGCATAGACGACGTCATCCATCGCCGCCTTGTTGAGGCGGTTGATGGTGGCCTTTTCCTCGTCGAGATTCTTGGCCTCGAACCAGGATGTGACCTCCTTTTCGGTGCCGGCGCTGGTGGGCCAGCCGAACCAGGCCTTGTCGCCATTGGCGCGAATGGCGGTGTACGGCGCCGGGTTGATGCAGTCCGAGCCCGCATGCCAGGTGTGGAACATGTTCCACCCGCCCTGTCCCGGCGGCGTCTTCTGCGCACGGCGGGAGCCGACCGTGCCCCAGTCGGTCGCGACGAAATCGACGTTCATGCCGAGCCTCTTCAGGAGGTCCGCGGTCACGTCGCCCATCGCCTTGGTGATCGGCTGGTCCTGCGCCACCAGGCACGTCACCGGCTGGCCGGAATAGCCGCTCTCGGCAAGCAGCTTCTTGGCCGCGTCGAGATCGCGCTTGCCCTTCAGGATCTCACCGCCCACTTCCGTGTAGAGCGGCGTATCCGGCGTGAAGAAGCCCGGCAGCGGTTTCCAGAGCGCGGTGTCGTCGCCGACGATCGCGCGCATGTAGTCTTCCTGGCTCATCGCCATCAACACCGCACGCCGCGCCCGCACGTCGTTGAAGGGCGGATACAGGAAATTCATGCGGAACGAGCCAATATTGCCGAGGGGATCGCCAATATCGACACTGATGTTCTTGTTCTTCTTCAGAACCGGCACGAGGTCCGCGATCGGATTCTCCCACCAGTCGATCTCGCCATTCTGCAGCGCCGCAGCCGCGGTCGCCGGATCCGGCATCACCACCCACTCGATGCGGTCGACCAGCATTTGCTTGCCGCCGGCAAGCCACGAGGCCTTTTCCTGACGCGGCACGTAGTCGGCGAACTTCTCGAACACCGCTTTGGCGCCGGGCACCCATTCGCCCTTGGCGAACTTCATCGGCCCGGAGCCGACATACTCGGCGATCTGCTTGAACGGATCGGTCTGCGCGATGCGCTCCGGCATGATGAAGGCGCACGGCGAGTTGTTCTTGGCGAGCGCATAGAGCAGCTTCGGGAAGGGCTGCTTGAGCACCAACTTGAAGGTGCGGTCATCGACGGCGGTGAGCTCCTGCTGGATCGCCTTGATCATGAGCCCCATCGGATCGCGCGCCGACCAGCGCGCAAGGCTCGCGACGACGTCCTTGCTCCGCACCGGCTCGCCGTCATGGAATTTGAGCCCTGATCGGAGCTTGAACGTCCAGGTCGTACCGTCGTCGGTGACTTCCTCGGATTCGACCATCTGACGTTGCGGCTGGAGCGAGGAATCGACGCCGTAAAGCGTGTCCCAGACCATCGCCGCGGCGTTGCGCACGACATATTGCGTGCCCCAGATCGGGTCGAAATTGGCGAGATTGGCCTGCGGTACGAAGCGCAGCGTACGCGCCGCCGCGCCCTGCGCGATCGCCGGGGCCGAGAGGCCGCCCGTCAATGCCAGACCGCCCGCGCCAGCCAGTCCCTTCAATACGCTCCTGCGATCCATGAAGTCCTCCCAGTAATGCCGTGATGCCGGCCAATCATTGGCCAAGAGCAGGTGAAACCGAAGCCCATTGGCGTGCAAATGGTATGCCAGTAACCAGGCCTTCGCCAGCGGGATCTCGACGCCATTTTGACCGATCCAGGCCTCAAAGCGCGGCTGCCAGCACAGGCCCGGTCTCGATATGCGGGATCGCCTCGACCAGCTTGCGCGTGTAGTCGGTTTTCGGATTATCGAACAGCGCGCGGCTTTCGCCCTGCTCCACGATGCCGCCATTGCGCAGCACGATGGTGCGGTTGCAGAGCATGCGCACCACGTTGAGATCGTGGCTGACGAACAGCAGCGCGATGTCGTTCTCGCGGCGCAGGCGGTCGAGCAGTTGCAGCACCACCGCCTGCACGGAAACGTCGAGCGCGGCGGTCGGCTCGTCCAGCACCAGAAGCCGCGGCCGGCAGGCGATGGCGCGGGCAATGCCGACGCGGGCCTTCTGGCCGCCCGAAAGCTGGTGCGGAAACCGCGGCAAGAGATCGAGCGGCAGTCCCACGCGCTCGGCACATTCCTCGACCCGCGCGCGCAGCGCATCGCCCGCACGCATGCCGTCGAGCCGCATCAGGGGATGGGCGATGCAGTCGAAGGCGGTGAAGCGCGGGTTGAGGCTCTCGTTCGGGTCCTGGAAGACCATCTGGATGTCTTTGCGCAGCGGCGAGCGGTGAAAATCGCGCGACGCGACGTGACCGATCGACTGCCCGTCGAACACGATGTCGCCTTCGCTGGGATCGATCAGGCGGCAGATCATCCGCGACGTCGTGCTCTTGCCCGATCCGGACTCGCCGACGAGGCCGACGCTCTCGCCGCCGGCCATCGTCATCGAGAAGTCAGCGACAGCCGCGGCGCCCTGGTCGAAGCGTTTTGCAAGTTTGCGCACCTCCAGAAGGGGCGGCGTACCATGCGCGGGCTCCAGCCTTGGCTTGCTGACCATCGCCGCGTTGCGCTCCCGCTCCTCCTCCGTCACGAGATCCTCGATCCGGGAGGTCGCGGTCGGCGATGCCGCAACCAGGCGCTTCGTATAGGCGTACTGCGGCGCGCTGAAGAGAGTCTTGGGGCTCGCCTCCTCGACGATGCGGCCGCGCTCCATCACCGCGATGCGGCGGCAATAGCGTGCCGCGAGCCCGAGATCGTGCGTGATCAGGATCGTCGCCATGCCGCGCGCGGCGGCGATATCCGCGAGCAGATCCATCACCACCTTCTGCGTGGTGACGTCGAGGCCGGTCGTCGGCTCGTCCGCGATCAGGAGCGCGGGATTGCAGGAGATCGCGATCGCGATCATGACGCGCTGGCACATGCCGCCGGAGAGCTCGTGCGGATAGGCATTCATCCGCGCCTCGGGGTCGCGGATCTGGACGGCGCGCAGCAGCTCCAGCGCCTCGGCGCGCGCGGCGTCCTTCGATATCTTCTTGTGCGTGCGGATCGCGTCCGCGATCTGGAGGCCGATCGCCCGGATCGGATTGAGCGCCGCCCGCGGGTTCTGGAAGATCATGGACATCGCGGCACCCTGCAGCTGACGGAGGTCGTCGCCCCGGAGCTTCGTCACGTCCTGCCCGCGAAACAGGATCCTGCCGCCGGTGACGCGGCCGGCCGTATCGAGCAGCCTTGTCGTCGCAAAGCCCGTAACCGATTTGCCCGAGCCGCTCTCGCCGACGAGGCCGAGCATCTCGCCGGCTTGCACCGTGAGCGTCACGCCGCGCACGGCTTCGACCATGCCGCGCCGCGTCGAGAACGAGACGTGGAGGTCGTCGATCCTGAGGAGCGTCTCGTTCATGTGCGCATGCGGGGATCGAGAATGTCCCGCATCCCGTCACCGAGCAGGTTGAAGCACAGCACGGCCATCATCAGCGCGAGGCCCGGAAAGGCCACCAGCCACCACCGCCCCGTCGAGATGAAGCGTGCGCCCTCCGCGACCATGATGCCCCATTCCGGCGTCGGCGGCTTGACGCCGAGGCCGATGAAGGACAGGCCGGCGGCATTGAGAATGGCCCAGCCGAGGTTGAGCGAGATCTGCACCGCCATCGCCGGCAGGATGTTCGGCAGCAGGAAGCGCAGCACCACCGAAAAGTGGCTCTCGCCGCAGGCGCGCGCGGCCTCGACCCAGCCGACATTGCGCCGGACGTTGACCTCGGCCCGCGCGAAACGGATGTAGAAGGGAAGATTGATGATCGCGGTCGCGATCACGATGTTCTCGATCCGGTTGCCGAGCGCTGCGACCATCGCCATCGCCAGCACGAACAGCGGAAAGGCCATCATGACGTCGACGAAGCGGCCGACGCCGCGGTCGAGCCTGCCGCCGGCATAACCGCAGAACGAGCCGACGACGGCGCCGATCACGAAGGAGATGCCGACCGCGGACACCGCAATCGCAAGATCGAGCCGCGCGGCGATGATGAGGCGGCTGAACACGTCGCGTCCGAGCTGGTCCGTGCCGGCGAGATGGGCTGCGCTCGGCGGCTGCAGCGCCTCCGAGACATTGGAGACCACGGGATCGTAGGGCACGATCCAGGGGCCGAAGATCGCAACCAGGACGAACAACAGAACGCCAGTCGCGGCGACCGCGGTGAGCGGATTGCCGCGCAAAATCCAGACCGAATGCCGAAGGGTTGCGCTGGTCATCCGATCGACACCCTGGGATCGGCGATGCCGTAGCAGATATCGACCACGAGATTGACCAGCACGAACAGGCTGGCCATCAGCAGCACGAAGCCCTGCACCGGCGCATAGTCGGAGGACAGCAGCGCATCGAGCGCATAGGAGGCAACGCCCGGCCACGAGAACACCTTCTCCACCAGCACATTGGCGCCGAGCATGGTCGAGAACACGATGCCGGCGATGGTGATGACGGGCAGGATCGCGTTGCGCAGCGCGTAGGTCACGACGACCTTGCGCCAGGACAATCCGACCGAGCGCGCGGTGCGCACGAAATCACTGCCGAGCGAGACCAGCATCGAGGCGCGCGTGATCCGCGCCAGCGGCGCGATCACGAACAGCGCCATGCTCACCGCCGGCAGGATCAATTGCTTGCAGGCCGCCCACCAGCCGTCAAAGTCTCCGGCCAGCAGGAAATCGATCGACAGGAAGCCGGTGCGCTGCGGCGGCAGCGAGGTGAAGACGTCGATCCGCCCGGTTGGATCAGGCGCAAGCCCGAGCAGATAGTAGAACACGTAGATCAGCAGCAGGCCGGAGACGAAGGTCGGCACGCAGACGCCGAGCGCGCAGAACAGCCGCACGCCGTGATCGACGATCGATCCCGGCCGCAGCGCCGCCATCACGCCGAGCGGCACGGCGGCGATCAGCGCGATCAGGAGCGCCGTGAAGGTGAGCTCGAGCGAGGCCGGCAGCCGCTCGCGCAGATCCTTCAGCACCGGCTGCCCCGTCATCATGGAGCGGCCGAGATTGCCGTGGCCGATGTCGGAGAGATAGAACACGAGTTGCTCCGGCACCGATTTGTTGAGCCCCATCTGCTTGCGGATCTGCTCGATCTCTTCCTTGCCGGCATTGGGCCCCGAGGCGAAGAACACCGCGGGGTCCCCGGGCAGGACGCGCATCAGGAGAAAGGTGAAGACCAGCACACCGAACAGCGCCGGCAGCGACGACAACAGCCGCCTGCCCGCCCGCACCAATGTTGCGCCAAGACCGGTCGTCACCTTTCAAGACTCCTTTCGTTTGACGCTATCACTTGCGGCTGACGTCGCGATAGTCGACCTGACGGTGGAACTCGTAGGTGTAGCCTTCGATCGACGAGGCCATGACGGCGTCCTGGTTCGGCTGCCACAGCATGACCTGCGGCATCAGATCGAAATGCATCGCATTGAGCTTGCGGCCGGCTTCCTCGTACTTGGCCTTATCCGGCTCGAAGCGGGCTTCCTGCGCGATCGCGGCAAGATCCGGATTGTTGATCGAGCTGTAGTTCCAGCGCTGATTGCCGGTGTAGAAGTTGCGGTAGAAATAGTCGGTCGAAGGCAGCCAGGCGACGATGCCTTCGGTGTAGAACGGCAGCTTCTTCTCGTTGATCTGCGTCGACATCTGCGCGTCCGGCAGCTTCTGGATGTCAACCTTGATCCCGATCTTGCCGAGCGATTCCTTGACCAGCGCCGCCATCGGCTCCGCGGTCGAGGATTGCCCGACGTTGAAGCTGAAGGTGGTCGAGAAGCCCTCCGGTAGGCCGGCGGCCTTGAGATATTCGCGAGCCTTGTCCAGATCGAGCTTCACCGGCTGCTGGAACGGATAGGTGCCGTTCGCCGGCTTGCCGTCCGCCCAGGTCGCCCCGAACAGCGGCGAGCCGCGGCCGAACAGAGCGGCCTTGAACATGTCGTCATAGGGCAGCGCGTAAGCGATGGCGCGGCGGACATTGACGTTGTCGAAGGGCGGCATCTGGTTGTTCATCGAGACGAAGGTGATCGCATTGTATTGCGGCGTCGAGATCACCTTGAGCTTGCCCTTGGCCTCCAGCGACTGCACGTCGCTGGCCTGGAGATCGACGACGATATCGGCATCGCCGCGCTCGACGAGATTGGCGCGCGTTGCCGGCTCCGGCACCGACTGAATGATCACGCGCTTGAAGAAGGCAGGCTTGTTGGCCGAGCCGCGGTTCCAGGCCTCGTCGCGCTTGAGCGTCACCTGCTCGCCCGGCTTGAAGGTCTCGACCACATAGGCGCCGCTACCGGCGGTGTGCTCCTTCAGCCACGCGGTCGCCCAGGGATCGTCCGCGGTCGCGTGCTCCTTGGCCACTTTCGAGTTGATGATCATGGGATAGACGGTCGCCAAGTTCGGCAGCGCGAGCTTGTCGGGCTTCGGCAGCGTCACCTCGATCGTCAGCGGATCGATCACCTTGAACTGGTCAGCCGAGGTGAGCGAGCCCGTCAGCAGCTGCGCCTTTCCGAGGATCGGCGCGGTGACGCAGCGATCGAGCGACCACTTCACGTCCTCGGCGGTGACAGGCGAGCCGTCCTGGAATTTTGCGTCCTTGCGCAGGCGGAAGGTGAGCTTCAGACCGTCGGGGCTGACGTCATAGGATTCGGCGAGCTCGCCGGTGATCTTGTCGAGATCGAACACCCATTTGCCGTTGAGCTGCTTGCGGCCGAACGCCACCAGCCGGTCATACGTGCTCATGCTCAGCGCGAAGGACTCGCGCGTCGAGCCGGGGATGTTGGGATCGAGCGTGTTGACGGATGCGCCCGTCACATAGCGCAGTGTTTCCGTCCTGGTTTGGGCCTGCGAAGGCGCGTTCGCGATGAGCAGAAGCGCGACGGTGGCCAGGACGCAGGACGCCGGCCTGAAAGACACAAAACGCATTCGTTTTTCCCTGAATTTCGAAAGAGAACGCCAGCAAGGCAGGTTAAGAAAGAAGCAAGTTGCGCGCCAGTCTCATGGGGCGTTTTTGGGGACGCTTGGCCGCGGCGGCGCATGGATGATCATCGAAAATCCCCCGTTTTTCGCGCCGGCCGCGTGACCACGGCCTGCGGCACGTCATAGGCGCTGAGCGAAGCCCAGTGCCGCGCGATATCGGCGCGAAACAGGCTGCGCGTCAGGCCGTGGACCAGCTTCGGCACGGCGGTCGTCATCGCGTTGATCGACGATCCCGACGGACCAAAACTCATGGTGGAGGCAATGGCGAACAGATGGACGTCCGAGATCCAGGGCGTCTTGCCTGCCACGCGCTCGGTGAAGGCGTAATCGTCGGCGAGATAGGGGAAGCGGCCGAGCCGTTCGTTGCGCTCGCCCTCCGGCGGCTGATAGCGGTCGGCCCAGGTCGCGATATTGCCGGCGAATCCGGCGAGCTCGCCGCGCCCGGCAAAGTTCATATCGATTCCGGTGCCGCAGATGACGAAATCCGCCGCAATGGTGCCCCCGGGCGTCTGCAATTCGATGCCGTTGCCGGTCTCACGCGCGGCCTCAAGCGGCGCGCCCTCGTGCAATGTGAAATTGGCATGACGGGCGCAGCGGTCATAGGTCGGTTGCGGAAATCCCTCGCGCATTTCGAGGATCTTGCGCATGAAGCGCCAGCGCCAGGCATCGTCGAGATCGCTGAGATGACGCAGGAAGCCGCGAAAGGTCAGCCAGCGATAGGGCTGGACCACCTGGATCTGCGCGCGGCGGCACAGCAGATGCACCTCGGCGGCACCCGCCTCGAGCGCGGTCGCCGCATTGTCGAAGGCGGAGGCGCCGGCGCCGATCACGGCGACGCGCCTGCCGCGCAGGCCTTCGAAGTCGATGTTTTCGGCGACGGTCGCGACAGAGCCGGCGGGCAGATCGCGGAGCGGCTCCGGAATCATCCAGTCGCCCATCCCCTCCTGCCCCGTGGCCAGCACGATCTTGCGGGCGTAGAGCGTCTCGACGCCGCCGGCACTCTTCACGCGGGCCGCGAGCAGCCCGCCGGGCGCCTGCGCAATCTCCAGCAGCTCACAGCCATTGCACACCGGCAAACCGACCGTGCGACGCAGCCAGAGCAGATACTCGGCCCAATGGCCTCGCGGGATCAGGTCGAGCTTTTGCCAGCTCTCCCTGCCGAAGCGGGCTTCGTGCCAGGACTGGTAGGTCAGGCTGGGAATGTCGAGGTCGGGACCGGTGTAGTCCTTCGGGCTGCGCAGCGTCGGCATCCGGGCATAGGTGAGCCACGGGCCCTCCTTGCCCTCCTCGGCCTTGTCGAGCAACAGGATGTTGCTGACGCGGGAGCGCATCAAACCAAAACCGATGGCGATGCCGGACTGGCCGGCACCGACGACGAGAACATCGAGCGCCGGCTTGCTATCAGGCCCGATCTTCGGTTCGAGCCACACTGCACCGGGATGCGCGATCATGGCGAGATCGGCGCGAATATCGGCTTCGAGCTCTGTCAGCGCGTCACTCATGCCGCGAGCCAGCCTCCGTCAACCACCATGACGGTGCCAGTCGTGAACGAGGACGCATCGCTGGCAAGATGCAGCGCGGTCTGCGCGATCTCCTCGGCCTCTCCGAACCGCTTCATGGCATGGCGGTTGCGGGAGGCTTCACGCACCTCGTCCGAATTGGAATGGCGGGCAAAGCTGCGGCGAAGCATCGGCGTGTCGATCGCGCCCGGCGCAATCGCGTTGACGCGGATGCCGTCGGTCGCGAAATCCACCGCCATGGTCCGCGTCAGGCTGACGATCGCGCCCTTGGCGGCGATATAGGCGCTGTTGCCCTTGCCGCCGGCCATCGCAAGCTGCGAGGCCAGCGTGATGATCGAGCCGCTGTTCTGTCGTTGCATCTGCGGCACGGCCGCTCGCGCCCATAGCCAGGTGCCGCCGACATTGGCGCGGAACACGGCGTCCCAGTCTTCCACGCTCGTCGTCAGCACCGTGCCGCCGCAGGAAAAGCCGGCGGCGGTCATGAGGATATCGAGGCGGCCATGTCGTGCCACGACGTCGCCGACGACGCTCTCTGCGAAAGCGGCGTCACCGACGTCGCCGACATGTGTCGTTGCTTCGCCAACGAGGCTCAGCGTTTCCTCAAGGCCCGCAGCATCGCGATCGACCAGAGCAAGGCGCGCGCCCTCCTCCGCGAACAGCTTTGCGCTGGCGCGGCCGATGCCGGAGGCTGCTCCCGTGATGATGGCCGTGCGCCCCTGCAGCCGCATGTCAGATCCAATCCTTGTGCCGGGTCAGCCAGGCGCTCATCGCGGCCGCGGACTCGGCGCAGCCGAACCCCGCGCGCCAGCCGAACTCTTCCGCCATTCGCGTCACCGACAGCGGCGCGCGATAGGGTCCGTGCAGTTTGATGACGGTCTTCTCGCCGGGCACCGCGAGCCGGCATTGCAGGCCGGGATTTAGGGCCGCAAAGGCCTCGCCCCATTGCAGCGCCGGCCACAGGCTGCCGCTGGAGATGTTGTAGAGCCGATGGCGCGGCCTCTCGGCTTCGATGAGGAGCGCCACCGCTTCGGCCGCATCCGGCGCGTAGATCCAGTCCCGCATGCCGGGTTCCGGCATCACCGCCGGCTCGCCGCGCGCGAACGCGGCCAGGATCTGGAACTGGAGGCTTGGCGTATCGCGCACGGAGCTGGGTTTTTCCCACGGACCAAACAACGCGCTCAGGCGCACGCTCAGGAAGTCGCCACCGAAGAGTTCAGCATGGCGCGCGACGGATCGCTCCGAGGTGAACTTGCTGATGGCGTAGAACGAGACCGGATCGCAGGGCGTGTCCTCGTCCAGGACTTCGACCCGCGCGCCAGCGGCGCCATAGGCCGAGGCCGACGAGAGATTGACGACGCGGCGAACGCCATGGCGGATCGCCGAGAGCAGGATCGGGATCTGCGCCATCACGTTGATTTCGAGAACGCGCGCGGTCGAGGCCCGCTCGAGGTCATCGCCCGCGGTGACCGCGGCGCCCAGCACGATCGCATCAACGCCTTCGGCGATGAGCGCGTCGATGGTCTCTACGTCCGTGATATCGCCCTGCACGGCTTTGAGCCGTACGCCGTAGTCTGCGAGAGATCGCCGTGCGGATGGCGGCAACTCTGCGCGATCATACAGCGTGACGTCGTGACCGCGCGCGAGCAGCGCCTCCGCAACATTGAGGCCGACAAAGCCCGTGCCGCCGAAGATGACGATCTTCATCGCGCGCAATCCGCCGTCACAGCAGCCTTGCTCCGAAATTCCGCTCGGGATCCATGTCGGCGACGAGCCGCCCCGTCGGCTTGGCCGCCTCGCCGCCGCTGCGCGCCAGGAACTTGCCGCTGCCGGCGGACGCGAGACACTGGTTGCCGTCGACGATCACGCGGCCGCGCGACAGCACCGATACCGGCCAGCCCTTCAGCTTGCGGCCAGCAAACGGCGTATAGCCGGTGAGGTCATGCATCATCTCGTCGGCGATCACAGTCTCGCGGTTGGGATCCCAGATCGCGATATCGGCATCGGCACCGACCGCGATCGAGCCCTTGCGCGGATGCAGATTGTAGATCTTGGCCGGCGCCGTCGCGGTCAGCTCGACAAATTTCTCAAGGCCCAGCCGTCCCTTCGACACCATCGCGTCGAACAGCAGCGGCAGCCGCAGCTCCAGTCCCGGCAGGCCGTTGGCGACCTGCTTGAAGTTCGGATTGGGGCCGGCGCGCAGCTTGCCGGTCTCGTCAAAGCGATAGGGCGCGTGATCGGACGAGATGGTCTGAAGATCGCCGAGCGACAGCGCCTGCCACAGCGCTTCCTGGTCGGCATGCGTGCGCGGCGGCGGACTGCACATCCACTTGGCGCCTTCCGCACCGGGCTTGTCGAGATCGCCAGCGGTGAGGAACAGATATTGCGGACAGGTCTCGGCAAAGACCTTGAGCCCCTGCCCTCGCGAATCGCGGATCACCTTGGCGCCCTCGGCCGTGGAGACATGGAAGATCATGATCGGCTGGTCGATCAGCGCCGCCATGCCGATCAGCCGGGTGAAGGCTTCCGCCTCCGACACGCGGGCGTGGCTGACGGCGTGATATTTCGGCATCGTGTAGCCGCGCGCGAGCAGCCGCTTCACCATCCAGGCGATGATGCCGTGGTTTTCGGCGTGGGCGCACAGCATCGCACCGGACTGGCGCGCGGCAAGCAGGATGTCGAGCAGCGGCTCGTCGTCGACCTTGAGCCGGTCGTAGGTCATGAAGATCTTGATCGAGGCGTGGCCCTGCTTCACCAGCGCCGGAATATGCTCCTCGACCGTCTCCCTGGTCGCATCCGCGATGATCATGTGAAAGGCGTAGTCGATCACGGCGCCCTTTTTCGCGAGCGCGTGATAATCCTCCACCACCTGCGGCAGCTTCATGCCGACATGCTGGGCCGCGAACGGGATCACCGTCGTGGTGCCGCCGAACGCAGCGGAGACGGTCGCGCTCTCGAACGTGTCGGCGTTCATGATGCCGGCGGCGGACAGCTGCTCGATATGGGCATGGCTGTCGACGCCGCCCGGCAGCACCAGCTTGCCGCGCGCATCGATCTCGCGTTTGGCCGCCGGAAGACCCTTCCCGATGGCTGCGATGGTCTCGCCGGAAATGGCGACATCGGCCTCGAACACATCGGTGGTGATGGCGACGCGTCCGCCGCGAATGATCAGGTCATAGGTGGGTTCAGTCATGAGGCACTCCGTGATATGCCTGAGGCAAGTAGTCGTAATTCAGCAGGAAGACCAGCATGTCCCGGCCGCGCATTCTCGTCATCAATCCGAACTCCAACCCCGCGGTCACGCAAGGGCTGGAGGACGCACTGAAGCCACTCGGCTTCGAGGGCGGTCCGGAAATCGTCTGCCAGTCGCTGGCCGAGGGTCCGTTCGGCATTGAAAGCCAGGCCGACGTCGACGGCGTCGCGATGCCGCTGCGAAAGCTGGTCGAGGGCGACAACAGTTTTGCCGCCTTCGTCATCGCCTGTTACAGCGATCCCGGGCTTCAGGTCTGCCGCGAAGGCACCGACCGGCCTGTGTTCGGCATCGCCGAATGCGGTGTGCTGACGGCGCTCGCCCGCGCCGAAACCTTTGGCGTCATCGCGATCGCCCAGCGCTCGATCCCGCGCCACATGCGTTATCTCAGGCAGATGGGATTGACGGAGCGCCTCGCCGGCGAGCGGCCGCTCAACATGAGCGTTGCCGAAACGGCGTCGGGCGAAGGCACGCTGGCGAAGATGATCGAGGTCGGCCGCGCGCTGCGCGACGAGGACGGCGCCCGCGCCATCGTGATGGGCTGCGCCGGCATGGCGCGGCACCGCCGTCCGCTGGAAGACGCGCTGGCTGTTGCCGTGATCGACCCGACACAGGCGGCCGTCACCATGGCACTGGGTACGGTGCAGTTCTCGGCTCACTAGGCGTCCTTCAGCTCTTTGGCGTCCTGCCGCGCGAGCCATTGCGCATGGCTCTCACGGACCAGCGCGAACGTATCCCGCTGCGTCGTGTAGAGATTGCCGAACATGCGGCCGATCGGCCGGTAGGCGTCGAGGTCGACATACATGTTGGCCTCGTCGACCAGGCCTTCGCGGGCGTGAACCCGGAGCACCTCGCCGACCAGCAACTCGCGATCCGGCGAAAACGTCATCACCACGTGGCGGCGGCATTCGAGCGCGAAGGGCGCGGCCGCAAGGCGCGGCACCTTCACGTCGACCGAAGGCAGCGTGGCGAGCCCCGTCGCCGCGACCTCGCTGTCACCGGAGGGAAAATCAACCGCGCAATCGTTCATTGCGCCCGACAGCGCCTCATCCACCATGTGCACCACGAATTCGCCGTCGCGATGGATATTGCGGGTCGTGTCCTTGGGGCTGTGATCCGGCTTGTGCTGGAGCCCGAGCACGATCAGCGCCGGGCTTTCCGAGAAGACGTTGAAGAAGCTGAACGGCGCGGCGTTGACCGCCCCGTTCTCGTCCAGCGTCGTCACCAGCGCGATCGGCCGCGGCACCACCACGCCGCAGAGCAGCTTGTAGCGATCGCGCGGGTCGAGCTCGCGAAGAGGAATGCCCGATGTGCCCTTGCCCGCCATCGGCGTCACATCTCCGGCGGCGGTACCGCGCCGGTCTGGCTGGTGATCAGGCCGTAATGCTCGATGCGGCGATGCCGCGCGAAATCGAAGATCGTGGTCTTGCCGAAAGTGGTGGCATCGAGGTCGCAGGCGTGAACCAGAACCTCGTCGTCCTCGGTCTTCGCCTCGGCGACGATCTCGCCGTTGGGATCGACGATCAGGCTGCCGCCGAACAGCGGGTGGCCATCCTCATTGCCGGCCTTGCCGACCGCGACCACCCAGGTCGCGTTCTGATAGGCGCCGGCCTGCACCGAGAGACGATTATGGAACAGGCGCTTCTCGACGCCCTCCTCGCTCTTCTCCGCATTCACCGACGGCGTGTTGTAGCCAATCAGCACCATCTCGACGCCCTGCAGGCCCATGACGCGATAGGTCTCGGGCCAGCGGCGGTCGTTGCAGATCGCCATGCCGATGATGCCGCCGAGCTCACGCCAGACCTTGAAGCCGAGATCACCCGGCTCGAAATAGCGCTTCTCCAGATGCTGGTGCGAGCGTTTGGTGTCGTACTCCACGTGCCCCGGCAGATGGACCTTGCGATATTTGCCGACGATCTTGCCGGACTTGTCGGTGAGGATGGCCGTGTTGAAGTGATGCCCGTCCGCCGTCAGCTCAGCATAGCCAAAGTTCATCGCCATCTGGTGCTGCGCCGCGCGCTCGAACAGCGGCTTGGTTGCCGCGCTCGGCATCTCCCGCTCGAACCAATTGTCGAACTCGGCCCGGTCCTCCACGTACCAGCGCGGGAAGAACGTCGTCAGCGCGAGCTCCGGATAGACAATCAGGTCGGCGCCCTTCGCCTTGGCCTCATCCATCAGCGCGATCATGCGCTTGACCACGACCTCGCGGCTGTCGGCTTTCTGGATCGGGCCCATCTGGGCGGCGGCGACATTGACGATGCGCATCAGAGAATTCCTGATTGATTGGCGAGGCTGAAGATAGCAGCTTCAAGGGGGTGTCGGCGCGCGCAGCATACCGCGGTCTTGCGCCGATTTTCCAGACAAGCAGTTTTCATGCCGTCCGCCCCCATTCGGCATCCTGCAAAAGCCGCCAGTTGATCTTGTTGCTCGCGGTGCGCGGCAGTTCTTCGACGAAGACCACGGCGCGCGGCGCCTTGTAGCTGGCCATCACGCCCCGCGCCCAGCCGATGATGTCGTCCGGCGACGTCGTGGGGCGCATCGCTTCGTCCAGCACCACCAGCGCCTTGACGGTCTCGCCGCGATAGCCGTCCGGCGCCGAAACGATGCAGCACTCGCGGATGGCGCGGTTCTGGTACATCGCGGCCTCCACCTCGGCGGGCCACACCTTGAAGCCGCTGACATTGATCATGCGTTTCAGGCGGTCGACGGCGAAGAAATAGCCTCCGGCATCGCGATAGCCGAGATCGCCCGTGCGCAGGAACCGCTTGCCTGAGAGTTCGATGAAGGCCTCGGCATTGGCCTGCGGCCGGTTCCAGTAGCCTTGCAGCACCTGCGGCCCGTGCACGACAATTTCGCCGGTGACGTTGTCGTCGAGCTCGATCAGGCTCTCGGGATCGACGATCCTTGCGTCGGTCTCCTGCACGGCGATGCCGAGGCATTGCCGCTTCGGCGCCGCCATCGGATTGAGATGGGTCGGCGACATCGTCTCGGTCATGCCGTAGCCCTCGACGAAGTCGAGGCCGAAGCGGCCTTTGAGGCGCTCGGCCACCGCCGTCGGCATCGCCGCGCCGCCGCCGGTCAGCACCTTCAGCTTGGCAAAACACCGGTCGCGGAACCGTGCGCTGGCGAGCACGTCGACGATCATGGTCGGCGCCGCGTTCCAGAACGTGACGCCGTAGGTCTCGAACAGGTCCGGCAGCAGATCCTTGTCCCAGCGCGCCATCAGCAACAGCGTGGCGCCGGTAACGATGGCAGCATTCATCGAGCCCTGCATGCCCGCAACGTGGAACAGTGGCATGAATCCGGTCATCACGTCGCCGCCATCGAGCCCGTACCAGCGCGCCTGCAGCACAGCCGTGAACAGCGCGCTGCGATGGGTGTGCATGCAGGCCTTGGGCTTGCCCGTGGTCCCTGATGTGTAGGGCAGGATCATGAGATCGTCCGGCCCAGCGATCATTGCCCCGGGGCGCAAGCCTTGCGCGATCGCTGATGACCACGAATGCCAGCCGGGCGACGACGGTACCTCCACCGGCGCCTCGGTCACGCATGAGGGGAGCGTATAAGGCGTGGCTGCCGGCACCTCATCGCGATACTGGGCGACGGTTGCATGCGCGATGGCGTTACCCACCAACGGCGCAAAGACATCGCTCAGCTCGCTTCCGATGATCGCAACCTTGGCGCCGCTGTCGGCGGCGAGATAATCGATCTCGACGGTCTTGTTCATCGGGTTGACCGGCACGATCACGGCGTCCGCCCGCATCACCGCATAATAGGCGATGACATATTGCGGCGAGTTCTGGAGCGCGATCATGATGCGGTCGCCACGCTTCACCCCGCACACGCCTTGCAGGAAACCGGCCAAGGCATCCACGCGGTCGCGCAGCTCGGCGTAGCTCAGCCTCGCACCGTAGAACACCGTCGCCGGATGCGACGGCCGATCACGCGCCGCGCGTACCAGCGCGTCGTAAAGCGTTCCCTCCGGCATCGCGAGATGCCAGGGTTCATCCGCCGGCCAAGCCGGCGATCGATGCGGCGCTGCGTGGTCTGCGCTCACCCGTGCTCCTCGTCGGCAATGTCGAGGCCGTGATCGAGCGCATCCAGAAGCAGCGTCGCTTCGCGCTCGGAGATCACCAGCGGCGGCGCCAGGAACAGCGAGGTCTGCTCGCCGCTGGTTCCGATCACCGCACCCGCCTCCAGCGCCCGCTCCGCGACACGCGAGGCGATCGGCACCTCCGTAGTGTCGGCATGCCAGGTGCGCCAATCCGGGCCGTGCAGCTCCACCGTCCAGTGCAGCCCCTGCCCCGCTACGCGCTGCACGCTTGGATGTTTTTGCGCGATCGCAAGCAGGCGGCGGGTGAACAGTTTTTCGAGGTTTTGCACGTGCTCCAGAATCTTGTCGTCGCTGACGACTTTCAGATAAGCGCTGACGGCCGCCATGCTGATGGGATGGCCGCGCAGTGTGCCGTAATTCTGCCAGCTCTTGCCCCTCAGCCGCTCGACGATGTCTTTCGACACTACGACCGCAGCGACCGCTGCCGCACCGCCACCGAGCGATTTACCAAGCGTCACGATGTCAGGTCGGCTCTTCGCGCCCTGAAATGCGAACCAGCGTCCCGCGCGGCCTGCGCCGGTCACGACCTCGTCCGCGATCCAGTACGAACCGGCCTGGCGCGCACATCGTGCCACCTCGTCCTGATAGGCGCCGTCGTAATAGATGCCGCCCTGGGTGTAATCGATGATTGTCGCCGCGGTGTCCGACAGCAACCGCGTGGCATCCGCCAGATATTCGCTGGGCGGCGCATTGTTGGCCGGCGCGCCATAGATCGCGCCATCCGGCGCAGGAAGAATCCGCACCGGCGCCATCGGTGCCGGCAGTTGCGAGCCGCCTGCGTGCACCGCGAGCCCGCCGTGCCATTGCGGCTGCACCGTCATGCTGCGGGACAGGCCGGTGATGCCGTGATAGGCGCGCTCGCGCGTCGCCAGCGCGGAGCGCTGCGTCAGCGCCTGGCAGAGCGACAGCGCCATGTCGTTGGCCTCGCTGCCGCTGATGCAGAAGCGCACCGCGCCGACCCAGTCCTCTTCGCCTTTGAACGCGGTGGCCATCAGATCGTCGGCGGCCTGCTCGCGGCCGACCCAGGTCCAGCCTTCGTTGACGACGGGCGTGTCGGCGGCGCGGCGGATCGCCTCCACCATCGCGGGATGGCGATGGCCGAGCCCGCCGCCGGTGTTGCTGCCGTCGATCAGCTTGCGGCCATCCGAAAGATGAAAGTAAACGCCCTCGCCGCCGACGACCGCCATCGGCGCGGCCTCGCCCGCATTCAGTCCGGTTCGCAACAATCTGCTCATCGCTGATCCCCTCACTCTGCGGCCACGGCGCCATAGCCGCCGCCGCCGCACATCTCGATCGTGACGAGATCGTCTTGCTGCAACACCAGGTTCGATTTGCCGTCGATCGCGACGTTGGCGCCCCGCCTGATCAACGAGATGCGGCAGGCCTTGCCGGCTTCGCCGCCCTGTATGCCCCAGGGCGCAATCACCATGCGCTCGATGCAGGTGGTCAGGTGCATCGAAGGCGCGAGGATGCGATAGGTGCGAACGGAGCCGTCACCGCCGCGACGAGCCCCCGTGCCGCCGGAGTTCCGGCGAATGGCCTGCTGCTCCAAGCGGATCGCGTAGCTTGCCTCGATCACCTCGACCGGCGTGTTCGAGGTATTGGAGAGATGCACCCGGGTCGCCGACATGCCGGCGCGATCATGCCGCGCGCCCTCGCCGCCGCCATGGACCTCGTACAGCATCTTCCATGACCCATTCGGTCGCGGTTCGGCAAAGAACAGCACACCCGCCGTGGTCGCGCCGCCCGCCGACAAGCGTTCCGGGATCGTGTCCTGCATCGCGCGAAAGATCGCATCGACGATGCGCATCGATGTCTCGTGGTTGCCGGCGGCAACGGACGCCATCCAGCCCGGCTCCAGGATCGAGCCCGGGCGCGTGATGATGGTCAAAGGCCGCAGCGCACCCGCGTTCTGGTTCATGTCGCGTCCGCTCATGATCCGCGCGGCATAGGCCACCGCCGAGCGCGCCATGAACGGCGTCGTGTTGCAGAAATTGGAGACTCGATCGCAGCTGCCTGAAAGGTCGAAGGTCGCCTCGTCGCCCGCGATAGTGATCTTGACGTGGATGCGCGCGGGCGCGTTGTTGACGCTGCCGTCGTCGAGATAATCCTCGCCCTCGTAGACACCGTCAGGCAGCGCGCGGAGCGCCTCCCGCATCTCGATTTCGGAGAGATCGTGCAGGCGCGACTGCGTCGCCATGAAGACGGCCTTGCCGTGCTCGCGGCAGAGTTCGACGATGCGCTTCTCACCGGCCTTGGTCGCCGCGATCTGCGCCAGAAGATCGCCCTCGCAGGATTCGGGGTCGCGGACGTTGGCCTTGAGCAGTTGCACGATCGGCGTGACGACGCCGGCCGATGTTGCGATCAGCACCGGCGGAATCCGCATCGCCTCCTGGAACGTGTCGATCGCCTTGGCAAAATAGCTGCCGGGCCAGGTACCGCCGATATCGGGCCAGTGCGCGAGGCTCACCGCGAACGCCACGATCTCGCCCTCGAAGAAGACGGGCCGTACGACCTTGACGTCGTTGAGATGATTGCCGCCGAGCGCGCCGACATTGTAGATCACCACGTCGCCGTCGTTCAGGTTTTCGCGCGGCATCACCTTCAGCAGCTCGGGGATGGTGTAGGCCATCGCGCCGAGATGGATCGGGATGTCGCGGCCCTGCCCGACCAGGCCGCCGTGGCCGTCGGTGATCGCCGACGACAGATCGCCGGCCTCGCGCAGCAGCGGCGAGCGCGCCGAGCGCGTCATCACCAGGCTCATTTCCTCGGCCGCGGCCGAGAGGCCGTGCCTGATGACCTCGACGACGAACGGATCGAGCTTCATGCCGCCCTCCGCGTCAGGAACAGATTGCCTGATGCATCAGGTTTGGCCTGCCAGCCGGGCGGCACAACCACGGTCGACCATGCGTCTTCGATGATGGCCGGGCCGCTGACGATGTCGGTCAGCGAGGCGCGGTCGATGATCGCGGTTGCCGTCTCGTGGAGACCATCAAACGAGCAGATGCGCGTGCCCGTGGACACTGCCCTCACCGCGGTCGCCGGCCGACTCACGATGGTCGTCGACGGACGGCGCGCCTGCACGCGCACGGATTCGATGACGCAGGGCTCGCCCGTCGCATAGCCGAACAGCTCGTGATGCCGTGCCAGAAAATCCTTCTTGAGCCTGACCACATCGAGCGGCAGTGCAAACGGCACCGGGATGGCGTCGTTCTGCGCCGCGTAGCGCATCAACGCGACGAGCTCGACCTGGATCTCCGCCTGCGCAACGCCGTTGGCGATCAATGGCGCCGAGGCATCGTCGACCAGTATCCCAATGCGCTCCGAGACGCGCGGAAGGTCGATCCCATCGAGGGCGGCCCGAAGCGTCTGTTGCTGGAGGAAGCTGAAATCGGCTGTCAAGCAGCCCAGCGCCGAAAACGCGCTCGATGCACTGGGCACGACGACCTCCGCGATCCCGTAGAGATCGGCCAGGCCTGCGGCGTGCATCGGGCCGCCGCCGCCGAAGGCGAGCAGCGTGCAGTCACGCCCGTCGATGCCGCGCTCGACCGTGACGCGGCGGAGCGCGCGGGCCATCGTCGCGTTGGCGACCTTGATGATGCCGAGCGCTGTCTCGGTCAGGCTGAGGCCAAGTGCGCTCGCGATCGGTGCGATGACGCGCCTGGCGCTTTCGATGTCGATCCCGATCCGGTCGCCGAGCTTCGTTTCGGGATTGAGATAGCCGAGCACCGCATTGGCGTCGGTGATGGTGGGCTCCGTGCCGCCGCGGCCGTAGCAGGCCGGCCCCGGCTCGGAGCCGGCGCTCTCCGGCCCGACCGTCAGGCCGCCGGGACCATTGCGCACGATCGATCCGCCGCCGGCGCCGATGGAATGAACCGCGAGCATCGGCTGGCGCAGCGGCTTGTCGCCGAGCATGCGGCCGTCGGTCATCTCGGCCTGGCCGTCCACGATCAGGCAGACATCGGTCGTGGTGCCGCCCATGTCGAAGGTCAGCATGCGCGATGTGCCGAGCTGGCGCGCGATGCTGACGGAGGCCGAAACCCCGGCCGCCGGACCGGACATCGCCATCACCAGCGGCCGCCGCTTCACGGCCGAAATCGGAATCATGGCGCCGGCCGAATGAAACACCTGCAAGCCGGGGCCGATCGGCAGCCGTTGCTCCAGCTCGCTGAGATATTCCACCGCGATCGGCATCGCGGCCGCGTTGAACACGGTCGCAGAGGTCCGCTCATATTCGCGTGCCTCGGGATTGACCTCGTGCGAGAGCGAGACGTGGGCGACGACGTCCTTGAGACGTTCGCCGAGCATTTTTTCATGCACCGGATTGGCGTAGGCGTGCAGCAGGGCGACCGCGACGCTCTGCACGCCGGTCCCTTTCAGCCACGCCACCAGACGCTCGATCTCGGCGTCATCCAGCGCCTTCAGCACCCGGCCCTCGTGATCGAGGCGCTCGGCAAGCCCAAAACATCGTTCGGGCGGCACCAAAGGCGGTGATTTCGGCGGGATGTCCAGACGGTAGAGATCGCGGCGGCGATAGCGCGCGATCTCCAGCACGTCGGCAAAGCCTTCGGTGGCGACCAGCGCCACCTTCGGCAGCCGGCCCTCGACGATGGCGTTGGTCACGCGCGTGGTGCCGTGGACGAAGCGCCTGACCTCGCTCTTGCGCAGGCCCACCGCCTCGATGGCTTCCAGCATCGCCTGCACCGGCGCGTCGGGGCGCGACGGCACTTTTGCGATCCGCGCCTCCGCGGAGTCGCGCCGGATGGCGATGATGTCGGTGAAGGTGCCACCGATATCGGTGCCGACCTCCCAGTGATGATCGGAAGAGCTCATGTGCAATCAGCTATGCGTGACGCCCGAACTGGACGCCGGGTCCTTGCCGTTCCGCGCAACGTCCAATGCCAAACCGAGACCGCTCATCATGCATCCCCTGTCATGCCACCATGGGCGAGCGTGCGACAGAGCGATGAGCTCGTGACAGGGCCAGAATTGTCGCAAATCGCTAGACCAGCGCGCGAGCCAAGCCGCGCACCGCGCCACAGGCTGCACGTTTTGGTGCAACAGTGCCCACGCAGAGAGCACGCACGCGACGACTGTTCCACGCGAGGAAAGTGCAGCGCACCACGGATTTCTCCGCGCAAATCGCAACACCCGCTGCACCGCAATCGGCGCGCTCGAAATCGTCTGTCTAATTTGCAGGCGATCGAACGGCGCTGCGGGAGAGTCACCTGCCTATGAGCTATGCACAGCGGTCGGCTCAGCTTCTCTTTATTGTAAGAACAGTAAGAGAGGATATCGCGGGGTCGGATGCTGCGTTGCGGGAGCCCCTGCCGATGCAAGCCGCGATTCTCGCCAGCAGCGGAGATGCATCCTCGACGCGCAGCCGCCCGTATCCGAACACCAGACCTTGCAATGTCGGCTGCTCCAGAAAATTCTGCGACAGCGGCTGCACGTGGATGCCGGCCTGCTTCAGGCTTGCAGCCGCCTCGCGGTCACTGATCCGCGCCCGCATCGCATCGGTGAACAGCGCCACCAGATGCAGTCCGGTGACGGCGGAGGACACGGTCAGATCATCCCGCATCAGCGCAGCGATCGCCTCGATCAGCGCCTTCCGTCGCTCCGCATAGACCCGGCGCATCCCGCGCAAATGCCGCAGCAGATGCCCCTCCCGCATGAAATCCGCCAGCGCGAGCTGTCCGACGCCGGAGGTGTGAACGTCGATCCGCGCACGTCCCTTCGAGAAACCGTCGATGAAATGCCTGTTCGCGACCATATAGCCGAGCCGCAAATTCGGCATCATGATCTTCGAGAAGGTCCCGAAATAGATCACCCGCCCCTCGCGATCCAGCGAGCGCAAGGACGCGATCATGCTGTCCTGATGCCTGAACTCGGAATTGTAGTCGTCCTCGATTACCCAGATGTCGTTCCTGTTGGCCCAGTCGAGCAGCTCGAGGCGCCGCTCCAGGCCCATGCTGACGCCCAGCGGATATTGGTGAGACGGGGTAACGACGATCAGCTTCGCACGCGGTGCGCGCCGGATTCCCTCGGAGACGACCAGACCCTTGTCGTCGACCGGAACAGGAACGAGCTTTGCGCCGGCTGCCGTGAGCGCCCACCGGGCCTCGACGAAGCCGGGCTCCTCGACCCAGACCTCGTCGCCGGGATCGAGGATCATCCGGCTGCAGAAATCCAGCGCCCCCGACGTGCCTGACGTGACGACAACCTCCTCCGGCGAGCAGACCAGCCCGCGCACGGAGCCGAGAAAATTTGCGATCTCGCTGCGCAGCCGCGGATGACCTTCCGAGGGAAGATCGAGGCACTCCTGCTCGCGCGGATTCTGCCAGCTCTGGCGCAGCAGGCGCGACCAGTCCTTGAAGGGAAAGGTTGAAATATCGGGCGCGCCGGGGGCGAACTCGGACGGCCAGTTGGTCTCGTAGTCGAAGGCGAGCAGCGATTGCCAGCGCTTCGACATGTGGGCGGGCGCGGCCGCAGGCGGCGTGGCGGAAAGCGGCTTCGCATGCGGGGCCGTAACGGATGCCACCATCACGCTGCCGCGCGGCGTCGATTCCAGATAGCCCTCGGCGTAGAGCAGGTCCCACGCGGTCAGCACCACCGTGCGCGAGCAGCCCAATTCCCGCGCGATCTCGCGTGATCCCAGGAATTGCGTGCCGGCCGGAAACACACCGCGCAAAATGCCGTCGCGAATGTGCGCCGCGATCTGCAAATGCAGCGGCACGGCAGAGGTCCGGTCGATATGCATCCCCGCGAGGGAGACGCGCGGGTGCGGCTGACGGTCTCGGTCCATCACATGGAGGCGGCTGTTGGAATGGCCGGCGATATCAGCCAGCGTCGCCTCAGGATGCGTCAAGAGCGGATGCGGGTCCAGTCTCCACTGGATCGCTCACCCCGACCGTGTGATAGGCGCGGCCGAAATAGATCAGATTGTCGGTGCAGCCGGATCTTTGCAGGGCGACGACCCGGCAGAACAGCACGTCATGCGTGCCGACATTGACGATATCGGCAATCTGGCAGTCGAACGCGGCGGCGCCGTCGGCCAGCACCGGCGCACCGGTTGCGAGCGTGGACCACGTGGCGGCGGCAAACCGTTCCTCGGCGGGCACCTTGCCGCCGAACAGCCGGGACAGTTGCTCGTGCCGGGCCGAGAGCACGTTGACGCACACCACCTCGTTGCGCGTCACGCTGGCATAGGCGGAGGAGCCGCGGTTGATGCAGACCAGCAGCGTCGGTGGATCGTCGGTGACGCTGCAAATCGCGGATGCGGTAAATCCGGCGCGGCCCGCGCTGCCGTCGGTCGTGACGATACTGACCGCGGCGCCGAGGCAGGCCATCCCGTCGCGGTAGTCCTGAGGGGTCACGTCCTGCATCGGCGTCCTCACCCCTCGATGGCAGGCGCAAGCGCGAGCCCGCGCAGCACCTGTGCGAGCACGGACGCGCCGGCGGCAACATGATCTGGCTCGGCCCATTCGTGCTCGACATGGCTCGCGCCATCGCGGCACGGAATGAAGATCATCGCGCTCGGGCAAACCTTGGCGAGATGGCGGGCATCGTGACCGGCGGCGGAGAGGATCTCCATGGCCGAATGCCCCTGCACATTTGCGGCTTCCGCGATGCTTGCCCGCAGGCGCGGATCAAAGGCGTTCGACGGCGCATCGACGAGCGGCGTCACCGTGACCGTGCACGGTGATGCGCTTTTCTGGCAAAAAACCGCGATGCGCGCGCCCGCGGCATCGAGCACGGCATTATCAGGATGACGCAGATCGATGCTGAAGCTGACGCGCGAGGGCACCACCGACGGTGCATTCGGCGAGACCGTAACCCGGCCGATGGTGAACTTGATGTCGGCATCGATTCCGCCGATCTCGGCATGCAGCGCAGCCGCCATCCGCGCAAAGGCCGCGAGTGCGTCCCGCCTCTCCTGCTGCGCCAGTGTGCCGGCGTGTCCCTCGGCGCCCTCGACCACGACCTGAAAGGTCTTCTTTCCCTGGATGCCGGTGACGACACCGATGGTGCAGCCGGCCGCCTCCAGCAGCGGTCCCTGCTCGATGTGCAATTCGAGATAGGCTCCGACCGCAAAGCCGAGCGGCCGGTGCGGCACATCGGGGAAAGCCTGGTGGAGACGATCGAGCGCTTCGCCGACGCTGATGCCGTCCGCATCACGCGCGGCGCGGATCGCGTCCATACTGCGTTCCGCGGTAAAGGCCTCCGAGCCCATCATGCCCGGAGCGAAGCGCGAGCCTTCCTCGTTCATCCAGGCGACGACGATGATGTCGCGCGCGGGCTTCTCGCCTTGCTCGGCGGCTGAAACGACCGCTTCGAGCGCCGCCATCACGCCGGCCGCCCCGTCGAATTTGCCGCCGGTCGGCTGGCTGTCGAGATGACTGCCGAGCAGGAGCGGCGGCGCGGCACGGTCGCGGCCGGCCAGCGTCAGGAACAGGTTTCCCGCGGCATCCGTCGACGGCGTCAATCCCGTCTCGCGCGCCCAGCCGATCACACGTCGCCATGCGGCGATCTCGCCGTCGCTCAGCGCCTGGCGGTTGACCCCGCCGGCGGGAGTCGCGCCGATCTCGGCGAGCGCCATCAGGCGGGTCCAGAGCCGATTGGCGTTGATCAAAGGCAGGCCCGTCATCGACCTATTTCGTGCGCATGATCTGGCCCGGCAGCGCGCGCGGATCGCGCGGCAGCCAGTGTCCGGCCTCGACCTGGGCGATGAACTCGGCGAGCAGCGCGTTGAACGCCGCAGGTTCTTCGAGATTGAGCGTGTGGCCGGTCTTGGGAAAGACCGAGAGGCCGCAAGCCGGAATCGTCTTCTTCAGGAAGATGCCGGGCTGGAGGCAATGATCGTCCTCGTCACCGACGACGACCAGCGTCGGCACCATCATCTTTTTCAGACCGTCTTCGAGATCGTAGAAGGATGGCCGCCGCGCCTGGACTCCGCGCATGGTGTTGGCGGCGCCGCGATCGGAATGGGTGGCGAGGCGGTCGGCGAATTCCTGCCAGCCGCGCGGATCCTTGTTCTGGAACTGCACCCGGCTCGCGCCGAGCGCATAGATCTTCGAGAATTCCTTGGCGCCCTGCTTTTCGAAATTGTCGGCGACTTCGAGCGAGACGCCGCGAAAATAGTCCTCGAACTCCTTCTCGCAGCCATAGCCGGCGCCGGCGACCGTGAGCGACAGCGCGCGCTCGGGGGTGCGCAGGCCGAAATGCACCGTGCAGAAGCCGCCCATGGAAAGGCCGACGATGTGCGCCTTGTCGATTCCGAGTGCGTCGAGCACGGCCACCGCATCGTCAGCGGCGATCGCTTGCGAATAGGCTTCCATGCTGTCAGGCACATCCGAAGGCGGATAGCCACGCGCGGCGTAGCTGATGCAGCGATGGCGGCGGCTGAAATAGCGCAGCTGCGGCTCCCAGCTTTCGTGATTGCCGCCGAATTCATGGATGAAGAGGATCGGCGTGCCCTCGCCCGTTTCTTCCACGTAGAGCTTCACGCCGTCCTTCGCTGTGATCATCGTCATCGGCATCGTCCCTAGAATTGCGGCGGCAGGTCGTTGAGCGTGCGCGCCTGCGCGACCATCTCCGGCAACAGCGAGCAGAGCTTTTCGGCCCAGGCCTGCGGCACGGAGGTGCTGATCTTCACAAAACGGTCGCCGAAGCGCTGGGTGTGATAGGTGCCCTGCCGGATCATGATGCCCTGCCGGCGATAGCACTCGACCAGCGCCTCGGGGCGGATGCCCGCCGCAATGGTCTCCAGCACCAGAAAGTTGCCGTGCGAGGGCATGATCGGCAGCGCCAGCCCTTCGATTCCAGCCGCCGCCTCCTGGATCATCGCCTTGTTGGCCCGGTCGGTGCTGCGCACCTTCTTCATCCACTCGGCCTTGACGGACAAGCCCGCCTGCGCCGCGCGCTGGGCGATGACGCTGGCACCGAGCACGCTGGTGGAGGTCTGCGCCAGCTCCTCGAACAGATCGGGTGCGGCAACCAGCGCACCGATCCGCAGGCCCGCGAGCCCGAGCCATTTCGAAAAACTGGTCGAGACCACCGAGCCCTGCGGCGCCACATGAAGCGCCGGCGTGTGACCGTCGGCGAAGTCGCGATAGGTGCAGTCGTGTACCAGCAGCGCGCCGCAATCGCGCGCGATCGCGGCAAAGCTCTCGATCTCCTCGCGGGTGTAGCGGATGCCGAGCGGATTGTTGGGATCGACGAGATAGATGATCGCGGTGCGCTCATCGACATTCGCCTTCAACGCCTCGGGCGTCAGGCGGTAGTTGCAGGCGGGATCGTAGATCGGAATCTCGATCACTTCGGCGCCCTGCTGGCGCGCAAACAGGCACGGCCATTTCCAGGTCGGATCGGTCGTCACCAGCGTGGTGCCCGGCTTGCAGCGCGCCCGGCAGATCATCGCCAGCGCATTGACGCCGCCCTCGGTCACCAGCGCCTCAGCGCCTGATACACCGAGATCGGCGACGATCGCTTCGCGCAGCGCCTCGAAGCCGAGCGGCGGGGCATAGGCATTGAACTCGCCGGCCTCGATCGAGCGCAGCATCGCCTCGCGCACGGCGGGATGGCTCTCGATATGGTTGGTGTTCTGGCCGAGCCAGTAGAGTCCCGGCGTCGCCGAGAGTTCGTCGAAATAGCGGTTGCGGACCAGCGCCGCGGATTGAGGCTTTGACATCGGCGCCTCAGATCACCGAGCCGCGCGCAGCGATGCCGCCGTCGATCGTCACCACGGTGCCGGTGATGTAGCCGGACCGCGGCGAGGACAGGAAGGCGACGAGATCGGCGACCTCCTCCGAGGTCGCGGGGCGCTTGCCCGGATATTTGTCGAACAGTTCCTCCCAGCGGCTCTCGTCGCCGAGCATGTCGATCGACTTGCGCTTCATGATCTTGAGCATGCGGTCGGTGGCAACCGGTCCCGGATTGACGGCCACGACGCGCACGCCGTGATCGAGGCTGCGGCCGCCGAGCGCCTTGGTGAAGGACATCAGCGCCGCGTTTCCGGTCGAGCCCGCGATGTAGCTCGCATCCCAGTTCTCGCCGGAATTGCCGATGATGTTGATGATGACGCCGTCCTTGCCCTTCATTCGGGGATAGTAAAGACGCGACAGCGTGATGTAGCCGAACACCTTGAGATCGAAGCCGCGCCGCCATGCGGCGTCGTCGAGGATCTCAAGCGAGCCGGCCGGGATGTCGCCGGCATTGTTGATGAGGATGTCGATGTCGCCGACCTCGGCCGCGAGCTTCTCCATCGCGGCCGTGCTCGACAGGTCGAGCGCGTGGATGGTGATCTTCACGCCGTGGCGGGCTTCGAGCTGCTTCTTGGCCTCGAGCATCGCCTCGCCGTTGCGGGCGGCGAGATGCAGATGACACCCCTCCGCGGCGAAGAGCTCGGCCACCGCAAGTCCAATTCCTTTCGACGCGCCGGTGATCAGGGCGGTCTTGTTCGTCAGCTTCAGGTCCACAGGGGTCTCCAGGATGCAAGCTAGATATACAAGGTCTAGCAATTTGCATACCAAGAGGCTGGACGGTCATTCGAAGGCGGCGAGGAAGTCCAGCAGGTTGTCGCCGAGCAGGTTGACGTGGTCGCGCATGGCGCTGTGCGCCCGCTCCGGATCATGGGCGAGGATCGCCTGCATGATCGCCTCGTGCTCGCGGACGGTGTCGGCGATCCGGTTCGGCATGCGCGTCACCCGGCGGCGATACGCCGCCACCTGGTTGCGCAGCTTGCGGGTCTGGTCGGCGAGGAAAATGTTGCGCGAGGCTTCGTAGATCGCCTCGTGGAACTCCTGGTTGATATCGTAGAAAACGTCGATGTCGCCGGTGTCGCCCGCCGCCACAAGCCTCTGGTGAATCTCGCCAATTTCGGCTCCCCAGGCTTGCGAGACGCGCCGGGCGGCAAGCCGCGCGCAGAGCCCTTCCAGCTCCGCCATGACCTGAAACATCTCGATCAGCGCCTGCGCCTTGATGCTGCGGACGGTCGCGCCCTGCCGGCCACGCAGCTCGACCAGATTGTTGGCGGCCATCAAGCGGAACGCTTCCCGCACCGGCGTGCGCGAGACACCGAAGCGCTGGGCGATCTCCTGCTCGTCGAGCCGGCTGCCCGGCTCGAGATGGCCAGCCGCGATCGCCCCTTCCAGCTTCTGGCGCAGGCTCTCGGCGAGGGTCATGCCGGGGCTCGCGGCGAGGGTTTCGTGCCCATTTTTGACGCGCTTGCCTCCGCTATGTGCACCAATATCCGCCATCATGTTTCTCCGATGCCAAAATAGGTATACATAATGGCCCTCATATCCCAGCGAAATGGCCTGTTCTCTCGCGGAGATACGCGTCTCTCCGACCTTTTCGCCGCTGGTCTCGCAAGTCTTATGCCTGATTTGCCCGGAAATGGCACTGGCACACGAGTTGCTAAGAGATTTTAACGCGGTCCGCTTTGGTATGCGAATGGCCGCCGCCATTATACAAGGACATGCCGGTGCAGGCCGCCCGCCTCCCCGATCCCGGACAGACCATCGAAGCCCCGCAGGCTCACCCGAAGCCCGAGCCGCTGCTCGAGCTGCGCGCGATCAACAAGACTTTTGGCTCCGTCGCGGCGCTGTCGGGACTTGAGGCGAGCGTCGCTCCCGGCGAATTCGTCACCGTCGTCGGGCCCAGCGGCTGCGGCAAGAGCACCCTCTTCAACATCGTCGCCGGCCTTGAAGAGCCCGATGCCGGCGGCATTCTGCGCTTCGAGGGCAAGAGCTGCCATGCCGCCGACCTGCTCGGCCGCGTCTCCTTCATGCCGCAGCGCGATTTGCTGTTTCCCTGGCGCAACGTCGTGGACAACGCCATCCTCGCGCTCGAGGTCGAGGGCATGCCGCGGGAGCAGGCGCGCGCCAAGGCGCTGAAGATGCTGCCCGAGTTCGGCCTCGCCGGCTTCGAGAAGCAGTATCCCAACCAATTGTCCGGCGGCATGCGCCAGCGCGTCGCCCTGATGCGCACCTTCCTGTTCGAGCGCGACCTGATGCTGCTGGACGAGCCGTTCGGCGCGCTCGATGCGCTGACGCGGGCGATGATGCAGCGCTGGCTGCTCGATGTCTGGCAGAAATACCGCCGCACCATTCTCTTCATCACCCATGACGTCGACGAGGCGATCTTCCTCGGCGACCGCGTGCTGGTCATGACGGCGCGTCCCGGCTCGGTGAAGCTCGAACAGGTCGTTGACCTCCCCCGTCCGCGCCGGCCCGAGATCGTCACCTCCCCCGAATTCGTGCGCCTCAAGCGCACGCTGCTCGACGCGATCGAGGAGGAAAGCATGAAATCGTTCCAATCCGCCATCGCGCAGGAGAAGCCGCAGTGAATGCGATGCCAGCGAGAGAACCGCAAGCCGCACCGCGCGGGATTGATCCGGCGGAGTGGGACGCCCGCATCAAGCTTGCAGCCTGCTATCGCATGGTTGCCAGGCTGGGCATGGACGATTTGATCTACAATCACATCTCCATGCGCGTGCCCGGTCACGACGACCAGTTCCTGATCAATCCCTATGGGCTGCTGTTCGACGAGATCACGGCGTCGAGCCTCGTCAAGATCGACACCAAAGGCAACAAGCTCGACGACACGCCGCAAGCCGTCAACGTCGCCGCCTTCGTCATCCATGCCGCGATCCATACCTCGAACCACGACGCGGCCTGCGTGCTGCACACCCATTCCGACGCGAGCGTCGCGGTCTCAGGACAAGAGAAGGGCCTGCTGCCGCTCAGCCAGTTCGCGATGCGCTTCTACGATCGCCAGGCCTTCCACGATTACGAGGGCGTCGCCATCGACCTCGACGAGCAGGTCCGCCTGGTGCGCGATCTCGGCCCGCACAAGGTGATGCTGATGCGCAACCACGGCATCCTGACCGTCGGCCGCACGCCGGGCGAGGCCTTCATGCTGCTGTATTATTTCGAGCGCGCCGCGCGAATCCAGCTCCAGATGCAGGCCGCCGCCGCAGCCGGCGCCAAGCTGGTAATGCCGCCACACGAGGTCTGCGAGAAGGCCGCCCGCCAGTTCTGGGAATTGCAGGGCGACATCCTCGTGCCCGGCGAACGCGAATGGCCGGCGCTGATGCGCCAGCTCGACCGTACCGATCCGTCCTATCGCAATTGATTTTCATCCTCTGGAGTATGACCATGTTGAGCCGACGCCACGCCTTCTCCGTCCTCTCCGCCATCGCACTGGCGACCGGCTCGCTTGTCACGGCTGCGCCCGCCGCTGAGTTGCAGAAGGCAAGCCTGCGGCTGAAATGGCTGCCGCAGGCGCAGTTCGCCGGCTTCTACGTCGCGGCCGCCAAGGGCTACTTCAAGGCCGAAGGCATCGACCTCACCATCAATCCCGGCGGGCCCAACCTGCTCACCGAAAATCTGGTTGCGACCGGTGCCGACACGTTCGGCCTCTCCGGCGGCACCGATAGCGTGTTCGCGGCCCGCGACAAGGGCCTGCCGATCGTCTGCATCGGCATCTCGCACCAGATCACGCCCTTCATCTTCGTCACCCGCAAGGACGGGCCGGTGAAGACGATCCAGGACTTCAAGGGCAAGACCGTCACCACCTGGTTCACCGGCGCCAATCATGTGCTCAACGGCATGCTGGCCAAGGAAGGCATCAAGCCGGATGAACTGAAGATCCAGCCGCAGCAGGTCTCGGTGACGCCCTTCGTCGACGGCAATGTCGACGTGATCACGGCGACCTATTACAACGAGTTCTACACCATCCAGTCGCGCATGCCGAAGGACAGTCTGAAGACCTTCGTCGCCGAGGATTACGGTATCACCTTCCCGCGCGACACGCTGATCGTGGCCGAAGCGACCGCCAAGGAGAAGCCGGAGCTGGTCAAGGCGTTCCTGCGGGCCTCGCTGAAGGGCTGGAAGGACGCGTTCTCCGATCCCAAGGGCGCCGTTGACACCGTGATGGCCGCAGCGCCCACGCTCGACCGCGCGCAGCAGGAATTCATGCTCACTGAAGTGAAGCGCCTGATGACGGCAGGCGCAGCGGCGAAGAACGGCATGTTCTGGATCGACGCCGATGCGGTGAAGACCGCCCACGACTTCTTCCTGAAATACGGCGTCATCTCCAAGCCGGTCGACCTCGCTGCCGCCTATGACGCCAGCTTCATCCAGAGCATCCCGGCGGCGGACCGGCTGCCGTGAGCAGCCCTGCTGCGACATCGCTCGGTGACGGCCGCGCGGCTGCGCGGTCGCTTGCGATGCCGGATTCGCTGCGCAAGCTGATCCGGCTCCTGCTCGGTCTCGCCATTGCGGCGGTGGTCTGGGAAGGCGCGGTGCTGCTGTTCGGCATCCGGCCCTATTACCTGCCGCGCCTCAGCACGATTCTGATGGCGATGGCGGCGACGCCGCGCGCCTATGTCGACGGCTTCCTGCGCACGCTGGCGGAGACGCTGATCGGCTTTGCCTCCGGCGGCGCGTTCGGCGTGCTGATGGGCGTCGTGTTCTTCCGAATCCGCGCGCTGCGCGAGATGATCTTTCCGATCTTCGTGGTGTCGCAGACCATTCCGGTCATCGCCTTCGGCGCGCTGGTGGTGCTGTGGTTCGGCAACACGCTGCTCGCCAAGGCGATCATCGCCTTCTACCTGACCTTCTTTCCGGTGACGGTGAACACGCTGCTGGGCCTGGAGACCGTCGACCCCAGGCAGGTCGATCTGATGCGCAGCTTCGGCGCCTCCAACCGCCAGCTCCTGCTGCGCTTGCAGCTGCCGACGGCGCTGCCGCAGATCTTCGTGGCGCTACGCCTTGCCGCATCGCTGAGCCTCGTCGGTGCCATCGTCGGCGAATGGTTCGGCGACACCACCGGGCTCGGCGTGCTGCTGCTCCAGGCCATGTTCACCGAGAACGTCGTCGCGATCTGGGGGGCCCTGCTCGCCGCCGCGCTGCTCGGCACCGGCTTCTATGCTGTCGTCGCCGCAGTCGAGCGCAGGCTCGTGTTCTGGAATGCCGAGCAATGAGCCGCGCGCTTGCCTCCCCTTCGCTCGCCGTCCAGCGCGGCATTCTGGGCGCCGTCCTCCTGGTCGCGTGCTGGGAAGGCGCGGCGCGCGGACTGCATCTGCCGGCCTATGTTCTCCCGGCCGTCAGCGACATCCTCGCCGGCCTCTGGTCCAAGCGCGCAATCCTCATTGATGCCGCCGGCTACACTCTGCTCGAAGCACTGGTCGGCTACGGACTCGGTTGCCTGATCGGCATCGGCCTTGCCGTCGCCATCGCCCTGGTGCCGGCGTTGCGGAGCGCGATCCTGCCGCTTGCCACCGCGATCAATTCGGTGCCCGTGGTCGGCTATTCGCCGCTGATCCTGCTGTGGTTCGGCATCGGCGTCAGCTCGAAGATCGTGATGGTGGCGATGGCAGTGAGCTTCACCATCCTGCTGTCGATGCTGGCCGGGCTCGACCGTGTCGATCGCCGCGCCGTCGATCTCATGAAGAGTTTTGGCGCAAGCCGCTTCGGCGTGCTGTGGCGCCTGCGCCTGCCGACCGCGCTGCCGCTGCTGCTGGCCGGCATGCGCGTCTCGACCGTGCGCAGCGTCATCGTGGCGATCGTCACTGAAATGCTCGGTGCCCATGGCGGGCTCGGCTGGGTGATCTACCAGGCCGTGCTCCAGATCGATTTCGTCCAGGTCTGGGCGGCGATCTTCGTGGCGTCCGCCGCGAGCCTCGCCTTCTTCGGCCTGATCGGTTTCCTCGAACGCAAGATCCTGTTCTGGACGTGACGCCAGGAAAAGCACCATGAAACGACAGATGCATCTCGGCCTGTTCATCCTGGGCACCGGCAGCCATGTCGCGGGCTGGCGCTATCCCGGCGCGGTCGACAACTTTCAGGATTTTGCGGCGATCCAGCAGATCGGCCGCACCGCCGAGCGCGGCAAGTTCGATCTGATCTTCATGGGCGACAATCTCTATGCCGATGCCGCGGCCCATCCCTCCTACACGCTGCGGCTGGAGCCGCTGACGATGCTGGCGGCGCTCGCGACCTCGACCAGCCACATCGGGCTCGGCGCGACCGTCTCCACCACCTACAGCGATCCGTTCTCGGTCGCGCGCGTGTTCGCCTCGCTGGACCACATCTCCAAAGGCCGCGCGGCGTGGAATGCGGTGACGACCGCCAATCCGGCAACGGCTGCGAATTTCGGTACCACTCATCCCGACCACGCCCGCCGCTACGAGATGGCCGGCGAGTTCCTCGACGTGGTCAAGGGCCTGTGGGACGGCTGGGCGGACGATGCCATCGTCGCCGACCGCAAGAGCGGCCTCTACATCGATCCGGCAAAGCTGCGCCCGATCGACCATGACGGTGCGTTCTTCAAGGTGAAGGGCCCGCTCAATATCGGCCGCAGCCCGCAAGGCCGCCCCGTCGTGCTGCAAGCCGGCGGCTCCGAGGCTGGTCAAGCGCTCGCCGCCCGCACCGCCGATATCGTATTCTCCGTGGTGCAGGACATCGACGAGGCCAAGGCCGGCTACACCTCGCTCAAGACGCGGCTGCCGTCGTTCGGCCGCAAGGCCGAGGACGTCACGGTGCTGCCGGGCGTGATGCCCGTGGTCGGCCGCACCGACAAGGAGGCGTTCGAAAAACTCAACGTGCTCCAGAGCTTCGTCAGCGGCAGCAACGCGCTTGCGATCCTGTCCGATCGCTTCGGCCGGGACATGTCGGCCTATGATCTGGACGGGCCGATCCCTGACATCGCGCCGTCCGACAGCTATCACAGCTTCGCCAGCGTCATGCTCGCCAAGGGCCGGCGCGAGAACATGACCTTGCGCGATCTCTACAATCTCACCGCAGCCGCCCGCGGCCATTGGGTGCTGTGCGGCTCCGCCGAGCGCATCGCCGACACGCTCCAGCTCTGGTTCGAGCAGCACGCCGCCGACGGCTTCAACGTCATGCCGCCGTATTTTCACGAGGGGTTCGAGGATTTCGTTGAGCTCGTCGTGCCCATTTTGCAAGAGCGCGGGCTGTTCCGCGCCGAGTACGAGGGCACGACATTGCGCGATCACCTCGGCCTCGCGCGGCCGCCCAATCCGTTCTTCGCGGTTTAGAGCATTGGCGGGCAGGTGCGCTCCCTCTCCCGCTTGCGGGAGAGGGTTGGGGAGAGGGTGTCTCCGCGGTAAGATTCCCCAAGAGGATAGAACCCTCACCCGGCGCGCGGGACGATGCTTCGCATCGCCCGGGACGCGCCGACCTCTCCCGCAAGCGGGAGAGGTGACCGATCCCGCCGCGAGATCGAGCCAACCAAAAGCCATCAGGCTTCAGAGCGCGCCCGCAATCCGCAGCGCCTGTTCGAGCGCCTGCAACTCGTTTGGTGTGGCCCGCGGCTGCGGCGGTCGCGCCGCGTCGCATGAGAGACGCCCGAGCAGCTTCAGGCAGGCCTTGAGCCGCACCGTCGCGCGTCCTCCCGGCGCATCGCGATAGATCGCGACCGCAAGCGGATAGAGCTTCTCGTGCGCGGCACGCGCCTGCTCCCAATCGCCGGCTTCCGCCGCAGCCCAGAGGCTGACCACGAGCTCGGGCACGACACAGGCAAGGCTGACCTGGCTGCCGGCGGAGCCAACGAGATAGCTCGTCAGCAGATGCTCGTCGCCGGAACCGAGCACGACGAACTCCGGCCGCAGCTTATGGATCAGCCGCAGGTTCTGCTCGTACGTTGCGACCTCCCAGCTGCCTTCCTTGATCGCAACGAAGCGAGGGTCGGCGAGGAGCCGCTCCAGCAGCAGCGGCGCATAGGCCATAGCACCCGCGCCGACCGGTGCAGCGTAGAGCATCAAGGGGACGGTCGTCGCATCGCGGATGTGGCGATGATGTTCGATCACGCAGTCGTCGGCGTGGCCAAGTGCCCAGCTGTTGGGAGGAAACACCAGGAGCCCGTCCGCACCGGCCTGCTCCAGTGTGGCCGCCTCACGCGCTGCCTCCAGGCTCGATTCATGATTGACCCCGGCGACGATCAGGCAGCTCTTCGGCGCGTGCTCACGCGCCAGCTCCACCACGCGCCGTTTCTCGGCCAGCGATAGCACAAAATTCTCGCCGGCATGGCCGTTGACCAGGAGCCCATTGATGCCCGGCGTGGACGCGACCGAAGCCAGATGCGCCGCCAGCTGCGCCTCGTCAACCTCGAAGTCGGGCGTCATCGGCACGATCGTGGCGGCATGGATGCCGCGCAGGCGATCACCGAATGTCTGCAACCCCGACATCGCCACCTAATGAATGATCTGGTCGAGGAATGTCCTGGCACGCTCGGACTTCGGATTCTTGAAGAACTCCTCCGGCGCGGCCTGCTCGACGACCTTCCCTTCGTTCATGAACACGATGCGGTCGGCGACCTCGCGGGCAAAGCCCATCTCATGGGTCACGCACAGCATGGTCATGCCCTCTTCCGCGAGCTTCTTCATGGTCTCCAGCACTTCCTTGACCATCTCGGGGTCGAGCGCGGAGGTCGGCTCGTCGAACAGCATGATCTTCGGCCGCATGCAAAGCGCGCGTGCGATGGCGACGCGCTGCTGCTGGCCGCCCGAGAGCTGCCCGGGGAATTTCTCGGCCTGGTCGGGAATCCGGACCTTGGTGAGGAAATGCATGGCGAGGTCCTTTGCCTCCGCCTCGCTCATCCCACTCACGGTCATCGGCGCCAGGATGCAGTTCTCCAGCACCGTCATGTGCGGAAACAGATTGAAGCTCTGGAACACCATGCCGGTGTCGCGCCTGACCGCGTCGATGTTCTTGCGCTGATGATCGAGCTCGATGCCGTTGACGTAGATCAGGCCCTCGTCGTGCTTCTCGATGTGGTTGATGCAGCGAATGAGCGTCGACTTCCCCGAGCCGGAGGGCCCGCACACCACGATCTTCTCGCCCTTGGCGACCTTCAGATCGACCTGGTTCAACGCGGTGAAGTCGCCATAATGCTTGTAGACGGCCTCCATGCGAACCGCAAGCACCTCGCGAAGCTGCGGCTGCGCCATTGCGCCTTCGGCACCACCGGTCGTGTTCATCGACATCTCGCTCATGCGCGGACCTCCACGCTTGCTTGCGCAACCGGCGCGCTCGCCGCGACCCGCCTCGTCTTCGCCGCGCTCGACCGACCAAAATGCTTCTCCAGCCGGCGTTGAACCGCATCCCAGACCGAGGTGAGGATCAGGTAATACGCCGTGGCCGCCGCATAGACTTCGAGGATCTGGAAATGCTCCTGCATCAGCATGTCGCTGCGGCGCATCAGCTCCTCGACCGAGATCACCGAGGCGAGCGACGTCGCCTTCAGCAGCGAATTGATGGAGTTGCCGAGCGGTGGGATCATCAAGCGGAACGCCTGCGGCAGGGTCACGCGGCGGAACGTCACCCAGGGCGACAGGCTGAGCGCCCAGGCGGCTTCGCGCTGCCCCGCCGAGACCGCCATGAAGCCGCTGCGCACGATCTCGGCGAGATAGGCGGCCTCGTTGAGAATGAGCCCGACCAGCGCGCAGGTGATCACCGAGAACTTGATCCCGAGCTGCGGCAGGCCGCTGTAGATCACCACGAGCTGGATCAGAAGCGGCGTGCCGCGGAAGAACCAGATGTAGAAGCGCGAGAAGCCTGAGAGTACCGGATTGGACGACATGCGCATCAACGCGATGCCCATGCCGAGGATCAATCCGCCGATGACAGCCGCCACCGTCAGGCCGATGGTGACCAGCACACCCTTCATCAGGAAGTAGTTGAAGAAGTAGTTGACGGCAGCCGTCGGACTGAAATGGCTCATCGGCTCGTCTCCGTATCTCAGGCCGGACCGGGGCCGGCGATCGCAAGCGGCTGATCGGCCGGCATGGCGGTCAGGCCGAATTTGTCGAACAGTGCCTGATAGAAGCCGTCGGCGCGCATCGCGTTGAGCGCCTTGACGACGGTATCGGCCACCGTCTTGTTACGGAAGCCGAGCGTGGTGCGCGCCGTGCCGAGCCCGCCCAAGACTTCCTTCACGCGACCACGGCCGACGAGATCACGCGCCACGCTATCGACCAGCAGCGCGTTGTCCACCTGCCCGGCAAGCAGCGCGCTGATGACGTTGGTCGCGGTCGGGAACGTGCGCATCTCGACGGCTGCGCCACCCTTCGCCACGCTCGCATCGCTGAGTTTCTTGAGCCAGTTCATCTGGTAGCTGCTGACTTCGACCGCGGATGATTTTCCGATCAGATCGTTTTCGGTAGCAATTTTTGTGCCGCTGTCGGGCGCAACCACGACCGAGATCGCCTGAATGGCGTACGGCACCATGTACATCAGCTTCGAGCGTTCCTCGGTCCAGAACATGCCAGTATTGACGCCGTCGATGCGCGCTGCGCCCAAGGCGGGAATCATGGCCGGAAAATCCATCCGGATGAGCTCGACCGGAAGACACAACCGCTTGCCGAGCTCGGCGGCGAGTTCCACGTTGAGGCCCTGCAACTGGCCGTCCTTGTCGACGAACTGCTGCGGCGGATTGGTCGGATTGATCGAGAGCTGCAATTTTCCGGGTGCGATCAGATCGCTGTCGGCAATCGCGGGCGTGCAAGCGGCGTGCGCCGCATTCGACGCGAGAAGGAGTGCGGCGGCCGCACCCAAACGAAGCAGTGTCGAGACCATGTATTACCTCCAGTAAGACGCCAATGATCGATGCAGTCCCTTGCCCGGGATTCCCCCTCGACGTTTCTTGGATGCGGCCGACCGGATCTTGCGACACGACAAGCAGCATCGTCCTTGATCCCGCTCAGGCCGGTCCCGACATCGGCTTGAGCTGGATCCGCATGAAATTCTTCACCAGGGATTCGAACGGGCCGAATCCCTTCACTTTCAAAAACTCCGGCGTCTCGAACGCCCAGCGTCCGGCGACCTCGTACATGGCGGCGTATTTCGGCCCGTCGCCGATCGAGACGAAGCGCTTTGCCGACAGCCAGCCGGGACAGGCGAGCAGATCAGGAAAATGCCGCTGCTCGTACCAGGCGCTGAATGCAGCCTCGTGCTCGGGGTCGATGTCGACCCGCACGATGTGGATGAAGGCTTCGTCCGGCATGAGCTCGTTCCTCATGCCACGCGAATATTGCCGGCCGCGCGCGCCGCGCCGACTGTCGTTGCGATGGCGTCGCACAGCGCAGGAAGCACCGGCAGCAACGGCGGCCGTGGATCGGCGTTGCGGATCAGGCCGAGCGCCTTCAGTCCGACCTTCATGCGCGTATGCATGTCCATGATGGGCGCAGGCCCGTAGATCGTGCGGACGATCGGGTAGAGCCGCTCGTTGACGGCGCGCATCGCCTTGAGGTCGTCCGCAAGCGAAGCCTGCCAGAGTGCGGCGAACAGATGTGGCGCGAGGCTGACGAGACCCGAGAGAATGCCGTCGCCGCCGATGGCGAGCTGCGGCAGGAACCAGTTGAAGTTCGACGGCAGGATCGCGACGGAGGGATCGGCCTGCTTCACCGCCCGCCGGTTCTCGTCATAGGCAAAGATGGTGTCGCTGCCTTCCTTGATGGCGATCACGCTGTCGAGCGCTGCGATCTTCGCCAGAATCTCCGGCGAATAACCGAAACCGGACGCGAGCGGATACTGGAAGATCGACACGGGAATGCCGATGGCGGAACTGACCGCCTGCACGAAGGCCACCGGAGCGCGCGAGGTCGCCGATGCACCGCCGCCGAGCGGCGCCGGCGGAAACAACACGGCGCAATCGGCGCCGGCAGCTTCGGCGAGCTGCGCCTGGTGGATCGCCTCCGCGGTGGAATGCGCGATGATGCCTGAAAGCAGCGGCTTGGCCCCGATCTGCCGGCGTGTCCGCTCGATCACCGCCTGCCGCTCGTCATCCGAGAGCGACCCGCCCTCTCCGGCATGTCCGTTGACGAACACGGCCGCAATTCCGTCCGGACAGGCGCAATAGTCGAGCACGCGGGCATAGCCGTCCCAGTCGATCGAACTGTCGTCCTTGAAGGGCAGCACGGTCGCGACGGTGACGCCGCGCAAGTCAGGTTTCTTCATCGGCTCGCTCATGACGGTTTGCGCCGGGGAAATTTCAGGCTCGCGCGGGCCTTCAGCACCTCGAGCCCACCCTCGTTGCGGGCGCTCGCTTCCCAGATGATGGTGCGGGTCTCGTCGTGCTGTTCGGCGATCCAGACATCGAAGGTGAGCGTGTCGCCATAGAACACCGGCCCGGTGAACCAGAAGCGGTCTTCCACCGACACGCCGATCGTGCCGACCAGCTCGCTGGTGAGGATGCTGGTGCAGAGGCCCGCGACCATGATGCCCGGCGCCAGCCTGCGGCCGAAGCGCGTCGCGCCCGCATAGACCTCGTCGACATGGACAGGACCAAAGTCACCGGTGGCGGCAATGTAGAGCGCGCCATCCGCCTCGGTGATGGTCTTGCTCAGGCTGACCCTGTCGTTCACCTTCAGATCGTCGAAGGACTTTGGCTCGTACATGGCTCAGCCCACCGCGAAGGGAACCAGCGTCGCGGTGCCGTCCACCACGGTCGCCCCTGAGGGCGACAATGTGCAGGTGACGCGGCAGGTCGCCTCGTCCCCCGCAACCGAGACGATCTCGGCCCTGGCCTCGACCGACTCGCCGACAATGACGGGCGCAGCAAAATTCAGCGCGATGCTGCCGATCCGCCGCGTCGGCCCGCCGAGCTGGCTGAGGCAGGTCGTGGCAAGGCCGCCGACCGCGAGCTCGAACGCGACCATGTTGGACGCGCCGGCCTTTCTGGCGCGGACGGCATCGACATAGAGACCGCCGAGATTGCCGCTGATGCCGGTGAACATCGCCTGTTCGGCGACCGTCATGGTCTTGCGGAAGGAGAAGGCCGCTCCGGGCTTGAGAGGTGCGTGAGACATGGAACGTTCCCTAGAGCTGCAAGCCGTTCTTGATGGTGCTGCGCGCAACCAGCATGCGGTGGATTTCGGAGGTGCCGTCATAGATGCGGGTGACGCGGGCATCGCGATACATGCGCTCCAGCGGCAGGTCCTTGCTGAACCCCATGCCGCCGAACACCTGGATGGCGCGGTCGACGACGCGGCCCTGCATCTCGGACGCCGCGACCTTGATCATCGAAACCTTGTCGCGCGCATCCCGGCCCTGATCGATGTCCCAGGCGGCGTTCATCACCATCATCTTGACGCCGAAGATCTCGGTGGCGGAATCGGCGATCAGCTTCTGCACCATCTGGAAGTCGCCGATCAGCTGGCCGAACTGGCGCCGCTCGCCCGCATGCTTGCGCATCATCTCCAGCGCGCGTTGCGCCATGCCGACGGCACGCGCACCGATATGGGCAAGGCGGATCTGGAGCACGCTCTGCATGATCAGCTTGAATCCGCCGCCAACCTCGCCGAGCACGGCGGCCTTGGGAATGCGGCAGTCTTCGAAGCTCAGCTCGGCATGGCCGTAGCCGCGGTGGCCCATCATCGGCTGGGTGCGTGCGACCTTGAAGCCGGCCGTAGCCCGATCGACCAGGAACAGCGTGATGCCGCCGCGCGCCCGCTTCTCCCTGTCGGTCAGCGCCATCAGGATCACGTAATCCGCGATATCGCCGTCGCTGATGAAATGCTTGGTGCCGTTGAGCACCCATTCATCGCCGTCAAGATGCGCCGTCGTGCTGATCGACGCCGCATCGGAGCCGGCTCCCGGCTCGGTGATCGCCATGGCGCAGATCTTGTCGCCCTTCACCGTCGGCAGGAGATAACGCTCGACCTGATCGCCCTTGCAGGCCATCAGCATCGGATAGACCTGGCCGAACACGCGGCGGATCAGCGCATCGGAGGTCTTGCCAAACTCCTCTTCGACGAGGCAATGCTCGATGCAGGACAGGCCGCCCCCGCCGACATCCGCCGGCATGTTCATCGCGTAAAGGCCGAGTTTTTGCGCCTTGGCCTTGGTGACCGCCAGCGCGTCGGCCGGCACCGTGGCCGTCTGCTCCACAATGTCTTCGAGCGGCTGCACCTCCGTCTCGACGAAGCGGCGGACGGTGTCGACCAGCAGCCGGGTGTCCTCAGGGATTGAGAAGTCGATCATTTTGCGACTCCCACAGCCTTGCCTGCGACCATCGCGTCGACCTCGGCGGCGCCGTAGCCGATCTCGCCGAGCACCTCGCGCGTCTGCGCGCCCAACCGCTGCGGCACCAGCCGCACCTCCGGCGACTGGCCGTCATAGCGCGCGGGATGGGCGACCATCCGGATCGGTGCACCGCCTGTGCTCTCAGCCGACTTGAACACGCCGAGATGGTTGAGCTGGGGATCGGAGACGAGGTCGCCATAGTCCTGCACCGGCGCGTGCCAGATCTTTGCGGCTTCCAGCGAGGGCAACCAATCGGCCGTCGATCTTTGTTTCAGCTTGCCAGCAACGATCCGCGTGATCTCCTCACGCTTCGAAAAACTGTCGGTCTCGCCGAACTGCTTCAGCTCCTCGCTGTCGAGCGCGGCCGCCAGCGCCTTGGGCGCGGCCATCGAGATCGCCATATGGCCATCGGCCGTGGCGTGAACGCCGTAGGGACCGGGGCTGAACCAGGCGGCGATACCGGCCGGCCCGCGCGGCGTTGGCGACGGCGCGCCGTTCAGCCACGCCGTCAGCGGCTCGACCTGGAGATCGAGCGCGGCCTGATAGAGGTTGACCTCGACGAGCTGTCCCTTGCCGGTCTTGGTCCGCGCAAACAACGCGGCGAGAATGCTCATGGCATAGAGCGAAGCCGCATGCTGATCGACAATGACAGCGCCGACCGCCGTCGGCTCGCCATCGGCACGCCCGGTTCGCATCGCAAGGCCCGACATCGCCTGAAGCAGCAGATCCTGACCGGGACGATCCTTGTAGGGCCCATCCGATCCGAAGCCGGTTGCGACCGCGTAGATCAGGCCGGGGTTGATCGCCTTGAGCACGTCGTAGCCGAGGCCGAGCTTGGCCATGGTGCCCGGCCGGAAATTTTCCATCACGACATCGGAGGTCGCAACCAGCTTCTTCACGGCGGCGATGCCATCGGGATGCTTGAGATCGACCGCGATACTGCGCTTGTTGCGCCCGGTCGCCAGATGATTGACGCTGTCGCCGGCGACGAAATGATTGGCGACCGCCCAGTTGCGCTGAAACGCGCCCTCGATCGGCTCGACCGCAATGACGTCGGCACCGAGATCGGCGAGCGTCTGTGCGGCCAGCGGGCCCGCGAGGTAATGGTTGAAGCTGAGGATCTTGACGCCGTCGAGCAGGTTCATCCGTTCACACCCAATTAAGCAGCAGCACCCGGCGCACCGCGCCACGCCAGATCGAACGTCTTGACCAGGGCGCGGGCGGCAGCATCCTGCGCAGCCGGCAGCGGCAGCCGCGGCGGGCGCGGATTGCCGACCGCAAGGCCCATATGGCCGAGCAGCGCCTTGCTGCCGGCGACATAGGCCTGGCCACCGACGAATTCGATCACAGGCAGATATTTCAGATAGAGTTCGCGCGCCTCTTTGATCTTCCCCTCGTCGGCGACGAGGCTGAAGATCCGCGACATCTGCGACGGCACCACATTGGAGGCGACCGCGACCCAGCCTTGCGCGCCTTCGACGAAGGATTCGAAGCCGAGGATGCCGCCGAACACGGTCATCCTGTCGCCGCAGAGCCGGATGATGTCGCGCACCCGCGTCACCTCCAGCGTCGACTCCTTGATATAGAGGCAGTTGTCGATCTCGGCGATGCGCGCCACCAGTGGCGGCCTAAGATCGACATTGGCGGTTGCCGGATTGTTGTAGACCATGATCGGCAACGCGATCGCATCCGCCACCGTCTTGTAGTGATGGACGAGCTCGTCGTCGGTCGGCGTCGAATAGAACGGCGGAATGATCATGACGCCGTCCGCGCCCAGTTTTTCGGCACGGCGGCTGAGGCGCACCACCTCGCGCGTGTCCTCCGCGCCGGTGCCGATCAACACGGGCACGCGCCCCGCAGCCTGCGTGATGACGACCTCGGCAACCAGCGCCTTCTCGTCATCATCCAGCGACAGGAATTCGCCGGTCGAGCCGAGCGGGATCAGCCCATGGATGCCTTCGGCGACCTGCCAATCGACGAAGGCACGCAACGCCGCGACATCGACCTCGCCGGCCGGCGTGAACGGGGTGATCATGACGGTGTAGGTGCCGCGAAACGACTTCATCAGGGAACTGCCGGGTGATCGGGTGGATTCGAGTGACGGCGGCCACCTGCGGAATATCCGCAGTATTTATGCAAACGATTGCGTAACTGGCTCTGCATTGGGCAACACCATCCATTTTTTGAGCTTGATCCGCGCGGAATTAGCTCTTAGCGTTTTGCAATCGTTTGCAGTCTATCGGCAGGTTGAATGAGCGTCACGCTCAAAGATGTGGCACAGGCGGCCCGCGTTTCAGTCAGCACCGCCTCGCGCGCACTGACCGGAACCGGCTTGACCAGCGAGCGCACACAGCAGCGCCTGATGAACATTGCCCGCGAGCTCGGCTATCGGCCGAACCCCATCGCGCGCGGACTGAAGACCGGACAATCGCGGCTGGTCGCGCTTCTCGTCCACAACCTCACCAACGCCTCGTTCCAGGTAATGGCCGAAGTGGTGCAGGCACGGCTGAAGGCGCTGAATTATCAGATGCTTCTGTGCATCGGCGGCGACGATCCGCAGCAGGAGAGCGACACCCTCACCACGCTGGTCGACCATCGCATCGACGGGCTGATCGTGGTTCCCACCGGCAAGAACGGCCCGCAGCTCGAGGCGCTGGCAAAGGACGTTCCGATCGTCTGCCTGGTGCGGCGCGACGACGCAACCGATCTCGAGACCGTGCTCGCCGACGATCCGCAAGGCGCCTATCTCGGCACGCGCCATTTGATCGAGCTCGGCCACAAGCGCATCGGGCTGATCGTCGGCCGCCAGGACACCACGTCGGGCCGCGAGCGGCTGTCCGGCTATGTCCGTGCACTGCGCGAGGCCGGTCTCGCCAAGGACGACACATTGATTCATGCCGGCCACTTCGTGCCCGAGACCGGCGCAACCGGCGCGCGCAAACTGCTCGACCTCCCCCGCCCGCCCAGCGCGATCTTCGTCGCCAACCATGAGGCGACGCTCGGCGTGCTCCGTGTCACGGCGGAGCGGAGCATCGCGATCCCCGGCGATCTCTCGCTGCTCTGCTATGAAGACATGCCCTGGTTCGAATGGCACCGTCCTGCGATCAGCATCGTCGACAACGGCGCGCGCGATCTCGCCAATCTCGCCGTCGACCGGCTGCTGCATCGCATGGATGCCAATGGCAAGGGTAACGGCAATGACGGCGTGCGCGAATATCGCGTCGGCGCCCGGCTGATCAAGCGCGACTCCTGCCGCCAGATCGATGACCCGATGCCGGCCAGATCCGGCAAGTCCAAATCATCTCCATCCAAATCATCTCCATCCAAATCGTCCGCGGCCAGATCGTCTGCCGCAAAGTCCGCGAAGGTCTGATCGATGCCCTATGTCGAAGTGCTCGCCCCGCAAGTTCCAAACCAGCGCAAGGCTGCGCTGGCGAGGTCGGTGACCGACGGCCTGATGTCGGCGTTCGGCGTGACCGCTGATACGGTTACGCTCTATTTCCTGCCCATTGCGGCGGACGATTACGCCCATGCCGGCACGTTCGGCGCCCAGGCCACCGGCCAGCGCATCCTGCTCAAGGTGCACGCCTTCCGCCGCAGCGAAGCCGAGCGCCGCGCCGCCGCGATCGCCCTGACCCGCAGCGTGTGCACCGCCTATGGCGTGCCCGGCGACGACGTCGCGGTCTATTTCTGCGATCGCGACCGCAGCGAGGTCTCTCACGATTCCAAGCTCGCCAGCGACTGACGGGAGCCGCACGCCATGGACCGCTTCTACTCCCAAGACCAGAAGGCCCTGCGCGAGACTGCGCGCCGTTTCGCGGAAGCCGAGATCCTGCCGCGCGCGGCCGCGATCGACCGCGAAGACCGCTTCGACCGCACGCTCTACAAGGGCATGGCCGATCTCGGCCTGTTCGGCATCTGCCTGCGCGAAGGCGCCGGTGGCGCCGGCCTCGATGCAGTGGCCGCCTGCATCGCGATGGAGGAGCTGGCGCGCTGCTCCGGCGCGGTCGCCAACGCCTTCGCCATTCCCGTCGAGGCCGTGCTGTTCTTCGACCATCACGGCACCGACGCGCACAAGGCGCTGATCCCCAAAATTCTCAGCGGGGACATCATTCCCGCGACCGCCGTCTCCGAGCCCGACCACGGCTCGGACGTCGCAGGCATCCGCACCAACGCGGTGCGCGAAGGCAATGGCTGGCGGCTGAATGGGACAAAAGCCTGGGTGACGCTCGGCGGCGTCGCCGACCGCATCATGGTGTTTGCGCGCACCGGCAGCGAGGCGGGCCATCGTTCCATCTCCTGCCTCCTCGTCGACGGCGCCCTGCCCGGCATCGCCCGCGGCAAGAACGAGGAGCTGCTCGGCATGCATGGCCTCGACGACTGCCAGATCACCTTCTCCGACGTGCAGCTGCCGGCCGACAGCGTGATGGGGCCGGAGAACCAGGCCTTCAAGATGGCCATGAGCAATTTCAACTTCAGCCGGCTGATGATGGCCTCCATGGCGCTCGGCATGGCGCAGGCCGCGTTCGAGGACGCCACGACTTACGCAAAGGATCGCAAGCAGTTCGGCCAGGCCATCATCGGATTCCAGGCGGTGCAGTTCATGCTCGCGGACATGTCGACCGACATCGCCGCCGCGCGCCTGCTGATCCATCACGCCGCACGCCTGCACGATGCCGGCGAGCCGATCGCCAAGGAGGCGGCGCAAGCCAAGCTGTTCACCACCGACATGGCGATGAAGCACGTCTCCAACGCGCTGCAGATCCACGGCGGCAACGGCTATTCGCGCGAATACCGCATCGAGCGGCTGTTCCGCGACGTGCGCCTCGCCCAGATCTACGAAGGCACCAACCAGATCCAGCGGTTGATCATCGCCCGCCAGGTCGAGAAGGAGGCCGCGTAATGCGGAGCGCGCGCTCATGCTGAGCATCATCACCGCGGCGGAAGCCGCAGGCCTGATCCGCGACGCCGACACGCTGATCGTCGGCGGCAATGGCGGCACGGGTGCAGCCGAAGCCATCCTCGACGCGCTGGAGCAGCGCTTCCTCGGCGGCCAGGGCCCGCACAATCTGACGCTGATCAACATCACCGGCGTTGGCGCGGTGACCGAGAAGGGCCTTTGCCATCTCGCCCATGAAGGTCTGATCGCGCGCGTGATCGGTGGCAATTTCGGGCTTCAGGTGCCGTTCATGCGGCTCGTCCGCGACGAGCTGATCGACGCCTATAACTTCCCGCAGGGCGTGATGAGCCAGCTCTGCCGCGCCATGGCGGCGAAACATCCCGGCGTGCTCACCCATGTCGGCCTCAATACCTACATGGATCCGCGCCAGGACGGCGGCCGCATGAACAAGCGCACCACTGCGCCGCTGGTCGATCTGCTCGAGCTGCACGGCCAGTCATACCTGCTCTACCGCGTGCCCACCCCGCCCGATGTCGCCATCATCCGCGGCACCTCCGCCGACGAAGACGGCTATATCAGCATGGAGCACGAGGGCACCACGCGCGAGGATCTCTCGATTGCGCAGGCCGTGCACAATGCCGGCGGCACCGTGATTTGCCAGGTCAAGCGGATCGTGAAGCGCGGCTCGATCCATCCGCAGATGGTGAAAATCCCCGGCTTCCTGATCGACCACATCGTGCTCGAGCCCGATCAGATGCAGACTTACGGCACGGTCTACGATCCGGCGCGCTGCGGCGAGACGCGTGTGCCCGAGGCGATGATCACGCCCGATCCGCTCACCGAGCGTCGCGTGATCGCCCGCCGTGCCGCCTTCGAGCTGCGCCCGCGCGACGTCGTCAATCTCGGCGTCGGCATCTCCGCGATGATCCCCAATGTCGCGGCCGAGGAAGGCATCTCCGAGCTGATCACGTTGACGGTGGAATCCGGCGTGGTCGGCGGCGTGCCCGGCCATGCCCGCGAATTCGGCACCGCGATCAATCCGCGCGTCATCCTCGACCAGGCCTATCAGTTCGACTTCTACGACGGCGGCGGATTGTCCTGCGCCTTCCTGTCCTTCGCTGAGGTGGATGAAACCGGCAACGTCAACGTCACCCGCTTCGGCGAGCGCCGCGACGGCTCCGGCGGCTTCATCGACATCACCCAGAACGCCAAGCGGCTGATCTTCAGCGGCACCATGACCGGCGGCAAGTTCGACATCGGCGTCGAGAACGGACGCCTCGCGATCCGGCGCGACGGCGCCTTCCGCAAATTCGTTCCTGAGGTCGGCCAGATCAGTTTCAGTGCGTCGCTCGCCGCGCAGCGCGGCCAGCACGTCAGTTACGTCACCGAACGCGCCGTGTTCGAGCTTGAGAACGACAGCGTGACGCTGACCGAGATCGCGCCGGGCGTCCGTCTGGAGGAGGACATCCTCGCCCATATGGGCTTCCGGCCGCGCATCAGCCCGCAACTAAAGGACATGGATCCGCGCATCTTCCGCTCCGGGCCGATGGGCATCGCGCAGAGCTTCAGGGCGTTGCCGGCGCGGCCGCGCAAGGTCGCCTGAGGGATCACGCATGGACGCAAGCGCTCCCATCAATCTTCGCTATGAGGACATCGCGCTCGGCGCGGAGTTCGAGACCGCCGTTCACACCGTGACGGAGGCCGACATCGCAGTCTTCGCCGATGTCACGCGCGACCATCATCCGCTCCATGTCGATTCAACTTACGCGAAGTCACGCGGCTTTCCCGCCGTGATCGGCCACGGGCTGTTCGGCCTGTCGCTGATGGAAGGACTGAAGTCGGAGCTGAAGCTGTACGAGGAGACCTCGGTTGCCTCGCTCGGCTGGGACGAAGTGAAGTTCAAGGGCCCCATCGTCGCCGGCGATACCTTGCGTGTCCGCTTCCGTTTCGTCGAGAAGCGACCGACCAGGAATCCCGCGCGCGGCATCGTCATCGAGACGCTCGACCTTCTCAACCAGCGCGACGAGGTCGTGACCGCGGCGCGCCACACCTCGCTGATTCTGACCCGGCAAGCCGATCGCGACGCGACGGCGGCCATGTGACGAGACAATGAAGAAGACGTCGGACCGGAGAACGGCTCCTCTGCCACCCACGAATTGATTGGAGTATTCAGATGCGATTTCCCAAGACCTTCTCCGCCCTCGCTTTGCTGGTCGGCCTGTCCCAGGCAGCCGGCGCCCAGACCTGCACACCGAAAGTGCCGGCGTCGAGCCTGATCGAAGCGCCGAAATGGCAGATGTCGATCAACCCGACGCTGCCGCCGCAGCAATTCGTCGACGACAAGGGCGAGTTGCAGGGCCTCAATGTCGAGCTCGCTCGCGAGATCGCCAAGCGCATCTGCGTCGAGCCGGTGTTCCTGCGCATGGACTTCCCGCCGATGATCCCGGCGCTGCGCTCGGGCCGCTTCGATGCCATCAACACCGGCCTGTTCTGGACCGAGGAGCGCTCGAAGATGCTCTACCTCGTGCCTTACGCGCAGCAGGCGATCAGCATCTACACCGATCCCTCCTCCAGCCTGAAGCTCGAGAAGTTCGAGGATCTCGCCGGCCGCGTCGTCGGCGTGGAATCGGCGACCTATACCGAACGCAAGGCGCGCGAATTCAGCACCGAGATGGTCGCCAAGGGCCTCAAGCCAGTCGAGCTGCGCACTTTCACCACCGTCACCGCCACCTCGGCGGCGCTACGCGCCGGCCAGCTCGAAGCCGCGCTCAACATCAACGAGACGGCGAACTCGCTCGAACAGAAGGGCATCGCAAAAATCTGGGTCCGCGACATCGCCGGCACCGACATCACCTTCGCCTTCCGCGACAAGCTGCTGGCCCAGGCCGTCGCCGACGCACTCACCGCGATCCGCGCCGACGGCACTTATGACAAGCTGTTCGACAAGTTCGGCATGACCAAGCTGAAGGCGACGACGTTCGTCATCCGTGGCGAGGGGCCGACGAACTGAGCAAGTGGATTGCTTCGCTTCAAGCCGGTCGCAACAGCGACAGTAGCAGTCCCGTCATCCTGAGGCGCGAGTGATGGGGCGCAGCGCGCCCCATTGGGAGCCTCGAAGGATGCACGGCCAAGCTGGTGCAGCGCGGCCGTCGCCCTTCGAGGGCCGCTGAAGAAGCGGCCGCCTCAGGGTGACGGTGATGGATGGGAGCTTGTAGCCTGGATGGCGCAGCGCAATCCGGGCTACGCGGCCATCATACCAGGCTCGACTTGCCGCGGCTCAGCACCTCGCCCGCGCCCTTGTCGCCGACGATCTTGCCCTGCTCGTACACCACCCGGCCCCGCGCGATGGTGGTGACGGGCCAGCCGGTGACGTCAAAGCCCTCCCACGGCGTATAGTCCGCGCCGTGATGCAGGTCGGCCTGTTGAATCGGCTTCTTCAGCTTCGGGTCCCACAGCACGATATCGGCGTCGAAGCCGACGCCGATCGAGCCCTTGCGCGGATAGAGGCCGTAGATCCGCGCATGGTTGGTCGCGGTCAGCTCGACGAACTTCTGCAAGCTGATGCGCCCCTTCGACACGCCCTCCGAGAACAGGATCGGCAGCCGCGTCTCGACGCCGGGAATGCCGTTCGGCACCCAGCGGAACGAGGTCCGTGCATTCGGCGTCAGCTTGCCCTTGGGATCGTCGTAGCGGAACGGGCAGTGGTCGGACGAGAAGGTCTGGAACACGCCCGTGGTGATGCCCTCCCAGATCGCCTGCTGGCTCTCGGCATCGCGCGGCGGCGGCGAGCAGACATATTTGGCGCCCGTGATGTCCATGTTCAGGCCCTTCATGTCGTCGGCCGTCAGCGTGATGTATTGCGGACAGGTCTCGGCATGAACAGGCAATCCGCGCTGCTGGGCCCAGCGCACCTGCTCCATCGCCTCGCGGCCTGAGACATGCACGATCATGATGGGAACGCCGATCACCTCGGCATGGCTGATGGCGCGGTGCGTCGCCTCGCGCTCGACCGCCTGGGGCCGCGAGGTGCCGTGATAATAGGGTGCGATGTGGCCTTCGCGCTCCAGCTTGCTGGTGAGGAAGCGGATGGCGTCGTAGCCCTCGCAATGGACCATCACCAGCGCCTCCTCGCGGCGCGCGACGTCGAAGACCTCGAGCAGCTGCTTGTCGCTGAGCACGAGGTCGTCATAGGTCATGAACACCTTGAACGAGGTGTAGCCGTCCTTGACGAGGGCCGGCAGCTCCTGCCCGAGCACGACCGCGGTCGGATCGGAGATGATGAGGTGGAAGGCGGTGTCGATATAGCACTCGCCCTCGGCAAGCTTGCGGTAGTTCTCGACACAAGTGCGCAGCGAGGTGCCCTTCTCCTGAAGCGCAAAGGGCAGCAGCATGGTGTTGCCGCCGGCCGCGGCCGAACGCGTCGCCGACGCAAAGTCGTCGGCCATCACCACGTCGGGGCCGGAAGCTTGCGAGATGTGAACATGGCTGTCGATGCCGCCCGGCAGCGCCAGCAGGCCCGTCGCGTCGATCTCGCGCGCCGCGCCCTCGATGCTGTCAGCGATACTGACGATACGCCCGTCGCGAATGCCGATATCGGCGCGAAACTCGTCGCTGGCCGTCACGATGGTGCCGCCGCGAATGGCGAGATCGAGTTGGGTCACTGATGTCTCCGTCACTTGATGACCGCTGATGTCTGGAATATCCGGCCCCACTGCGCAAGAGCCCTGATGTCCCCGCCGGCGAGCTCCAGCGTCCGCCACAGCGTGACCGCGACCGAGTCGAGCACGGCGATGTCCAGTTCCCGTTCTAGCGCGGCGGCCAGCGCGGCCCCGTCGAGATTGGTGCAGAGGATGACGATCGCATCAGCGCCCTCCACCGCCACCGCGCGGATCATGTCCGCAATGGTTGCAGGCGTGACCTCGCCAAAGGAAAAGTTGTCGCGGAGGCCGAGATGCCGCTCGGCATGCGGGGCGATCCCCTCCTCGGCCCACATCTCTGCGATCCGCCGCTGCACGTCATCCGTATAGGGCGAGACCAGGCCGACACGCTTGGCGCCGAGCGCGCGGGCGGCATCGATACAGGCCAGCGTCGACGTCGTCGCCGGCACGCTCGCGCGCGCCGTAATCGCCTCGCACAGGCTCCGGTCACGGCCGATGCCGAGCCAGCTTGCGGACGTGCCGTTCCAGGCGATGGCATCGACTTTTGCGTCGGCCAACAGGTCCGCCGCCGGCAGCATCACCGAGGCGTCGAACTGATTCAGCGCGGCGGCGTCGAGCGCGATCTCGGTGACGCGGAAGCGCGAGAAATGCGCGGTGACATCGGCCACGCCGGCCAGCATGGCGCTGGTGACGGGCTCCAGCACCGAATTGGAGGACGGCGTGATCATGCCGAGACGCTTGCGCATGGCTCTACCTTACGACGCCTGCGCAAGCCGCGTCGACTCCTCCCGGATCAGGGACAGGATGCGGCGCTTGGCGTCGTTGAATTCGGGACCGGTGATATCGCGCGGCCGCGGCAGATCGAAATTGACGGCCTCGCGGATCCGGCCCGGCCGCTTGGTCATCACCACGATCTTGTTGCCGAGCACCAGCGCCTCGTCGACGCTGTGGGTGACGAACACGATGGTGCAGCGGCGCTTCTGCCAGATCGCCACCAGCTCCTCCTGCATTTCGAGCTTGGTCTGGGCGTCCAGCGCCGCGAACGGCTCGTCCATCAGGATGACGCTCGGGTTCATCAGCAGCGCCCGGGCGATGCCGACGCGCTGATTCATGCCGCCGGACATTTCGGAGGGATGATGGTGCTCGAAACCGCGCAAGCCCACGAGATCGATGAACTCCATGGCGCGATCGTAGCGCTCGGCCTTGGCGACGCCCTTGAGCTTGAGGTGGAAGGCGATGTTGTCGATCGCGGTCAGCCACGGCATCAGCGTCGGCTGCTGGAACACGACGCCGCGGTCCGAGCCGGGCCGCTCCACCTGCTTGCCGCCCACCAGCGTGCGCCCGGAGGTCGCCTGCTCGAAGCCGGCGATGATGTTCAGGAGTGTCGACTTGCCGCAGCCGGACGGGCCGAGCAGGCAGACGAAGTCGTTGGCCTCGATGTCGAGACTGATGTTGTCCAGCGTCAGCAGGTCGCGGCCGCGCCGCTTGTCGGAAAACACCTTGACGATGTTGCGAAGCTCGATGGCCGCCATCAGCCTGCCCTGCCCTGCACGGTGGTGGTCTGCTGCCAGCGCAGCGTGCGCGCCATGATCGCCTTGAGGCCGAGATCGGAGAGATAGCCGAGCAGCCCGATCGATATCATCGCAGCCAGCACGATGTCGTAGCGCAGGAAGTAATAGGAATCCCACAAGACGTAGCCGAGGCCGCTCTTCACCGCGACCATCTCGGCCGTGACCGTCAGCATCCAGGCCGATCCGACCGCGATGCGCAGGCCCGCAAAGATCGAGGGCAACGCCGCCGGCAGCACGATGTCGGTCAGCATCTGCCGCTGGCTTGCGCCCATCATCGCACCGGCACGCACGAGATTATGGTCCACGGTCTTGACGCCGTGAATGCTGTTCATCAGCACGGGGAAGAAGGCGCCGAGAAAGACCAGAAAGATCGCCGGCTTGTCGGCGATGCCGAACCAGATGATCGCCAGCGGAATCCAGGACACCGGCGGGATCGGCCGCAGCATCTGCAGCGTCGGCTCCAGCGTCTTCTCGAACAGGCGCGACCAGCCGATCGCAACGCCGGCGAGGATGCCGAGCAGGCTCGCCAGCGCAAAGCCGCCAAACACGCGCAAGGCACTGGCCAGCGCATCGCGCAGCCAGTGTCCGGAATAGGTCTGCGTGGTCTCGTCGAAGCCGAACACCCAGTCGCCGAGCGCATGCAGCACCGCGCTCGGCGCCGGCAACAGCGCCGGCGGCAGCATGCCGCTGCGGGCAAAGGCCTCCCAGCCCGCGATCAGCAGCGCGGGAACGACGACGCGCTCGAGCCCCTGGAGCGCCCGCGTCAACCGGAATGCCGGCTTGGCTGGAGCCGTGTCAGTAACCGAGGTCATTCTTGGGTTTTCCCGTGGCCTTTTCCAGGAACGAATAGTCCATGTTCTTCTCGGCCTCCGCGGAGACGTCCTTCGAGATGTATTTGAGGTCGCGCATCATCGCGGCGATGGCGAGCGTCTGCGATCGGTGGATCGCAGGATCCGGTGCGGCGTTCTTCAGCGCCTCGGTCGCCACAGTCTTGTCCAGACCGGTGAGCTTGTTGATGACCTCGATCCACGGCGCCTTGTCGGCGATCAGCTTGTTGTCGAGCTCGACCACGGCGCTGACGACGCCCTGGACGCCGGCACGCTGGCTCGCGATCACGTCGGAGCGGGTGACGATCAAATTGGTGAGATTCCCTGCGGCCTGGTCATACGGCAGCACAAAATGCTTGCCGGCACCCGCGAGCCGGATCTGCGAGGCGAACGGCTCGACCGAGCAGATCATGTCGACCTCGCCGCGCTGAAGCGCCGCGAGATGGTCCGACGGATTGGGAATGTTGATGAACTGGATGTCCTTGTTGGGATCGACGCCCTGCTTGAGGAACGCGCCGCGCATATGAATGTCCTGCGCGTTGCCGCGGGAGGCCGCGACCTTCAGCGGCTGGCCGTCGCTCTTGCCCTTGGCAACGATCGCCTTGAACGCAGTCCAGTCGTCGGGCGGCAGGTTCAGCTTCGCGGAGGAGAGACATTCCGAGCCGCCGTTGATCTGGCCTGATACGGCGACGACGTCAAAGCCTTTGTCGAGCGCGGTGACGTAGTGGAGGTAGGTGACCTGCGCGACGTCGATGCTCTTCGATATCAGCGCGGTGAGCACGTCGTTGCCCGAGTTGAAGCCGGTGGCCTCGACCTCGACGCCTTTGGCCATGCCTGAGATCAGCGACATCGGCAGGCAGTGCGCGCATTTGGCGTAACCGAGCTTGATCTTCGGGCCTTCCGCAGAGGCCAGATCGCTTCCGCCAAGCATTGCCGCCATCACCACGAGGCCCAACCGCAAACTCGTCCGCATCGCTCACTCCGTTTCGAAGGCGCCAGATCCCGCGCGTTGCGAGGGATCATCAGTCGGCCTTTGCGGCAGCGCAACGGGATTTTGCATGCTGCATACAATTTGCGCTCTATGCCATTGTTTTCAGCTAGATGCGTCGGTATTTTGGGCAGGTCAAAGGGCCGAAAACGGCTAAGATCAACGTGAGAAGCGAGGCACGCGTGCAGCCAAAATCGGAAGCGCCGAAGGGACGAAAGTCGCCCAAACTCAAGCGGATGGGCCTGCATGAGCGCGCGGCTGCGCGGATGCGGACGATGATCATTCGCGGCGAGCTGCCGCCGGGTTCGCAGACCCAGGAGACCAGGCTGTCCAAGGAGCTCGGCGTGTCGCGCACGCCCTTGCGCGAGGCGATGAAGGTGCTCGCCGCGGAAGGATTGATCGAGCTCCGCCCGAACCGCAGCCCGCGCATCGCGGGCCTCGCGGTCGACGGCATCTCGGAATTGTTCGAGGCGCTCGCCGGCATCGAGCGGCTGGCCGCAGAGCTTGCCGCGGAGCGTGCCACCGAGCGCGATCTTGCCCGCTTGCGCACGCTTCAGACCCGCATGGAAGGTCACCACCGCAACGGTAAGCTCGACGATTACTTCGCCATCAATGGCGAGATCCACAACACCATTGTCCGCATGGCCCGCAACACGCCGCTGCGGGAGGCGCACGAGACGCTGATCTCCCGCGCCGAACGCGCGCGCTACCTCGCGCTCGGTGCCGACCGGCGCTGGAGCAATTCCGTCGACGAGCACGCCGGCATCCTCGCCGCCCTCGAGGCGCGTGACAGTGAAGCCGCCGGACGCCTGCTCGGCGCCCATGTCCGCCAGACCGGCACGGCGCTGCTCGAAACCCTCGCCCCCAAACCCAAGCTGACGGCGGCGTGACCATGAAGCTGCTGCTGCTCAACCCCAACACCAGCACCGCAGTCACCCAGTTGATGACGGATGTCGGGCAGCGCGCGGCCTCATCAGGCACCGAGATCATCCCCTGCACCGCGACCAGCGGGGTGCCCTATATCTCGACCCGCACCGAGGCACAGATCGGCGGCGCCATTGCGCTGGAGATGCTGGCCGAGCAGCACCGGAACGTCGACGCCGCAATCATTGCCGCCTTCGGCGATCCCGGCCTGTTCGCCGCGCGCGAAACCTTCGACATTCCCGTGGTCGGCATGGCGGAAGCCGCGATGCTGACGGCCTGCATGGCCGGGCGCCGCTTTGCCATCGTCACCTTCGCCCAGGCGCTTGGGCCCTGGTATGAAGAATGCGTTCGCGACCACGGGCTGCGGGAGCGCTGCGCCGGCATCCGCATGCTCGATACGCCGTTTCAGGCCATCTCCGAGGTCGGCACCGAGAAGGAGGATGTGCTGGTCGAGCTCGCCCAGCGTGCGATCATCGAGGATGACGCCGACGTGCTGATTTTTGCGGGCGCGCCGCTTTCGGGCCTGGCCGAACGCGTCGCCGACCGGATCCCCGTCCCCGTCGTCGACCAGGTTGTCGCCGCGGTGAAGCAGGCCGAGGCGCTGGTGGCACTGCGTCTGCGCAAGGCGACCGCGGGCACGTTCCGCCGGCCCGCCGCCAAGCCCACCCTTGGTCTTGCCGGCGCGCTCGCCGCCCGGCTCGAGCATCGCGACAGCTGATCAGAGAGGCGGCCGGCGATGCGAAAAACCCAATTCATTCTCGATGGTACGGCCGAAGGCGAACAGGCGGGATTCGCAGCCCGGCGGCGCGACGATCTGGATGCCGAACGGCAGCTCGTTCGCGCCTCGCCGTGCCGGCAGGGTCAGGACCGGAAACCCGACCAGCGACACGATGAAGGTGACGGCGAGATAGTCGATCGGCGTTTCCAGCGCCGTGCCGTCGATCGCGGTGACATCGCTGATCTCGTTCGGCCAGGGGAAGACCGACGCCGCCGGCGCAACCAGGAAATCGGCGCGCGTGAACAGTTCGCGGAAGCTGCGGTAGATCGCGGTGCGGCGGCGCTCGGCATTGAGATAATCTTCCGCAGTGAGCTTTGCGCCCGCCTCGATGTTCCAGATCACGGTGTTCGTGAGCTCGGCGCGGCGTGTCCTCAAGAGGTCACCATAGCCGTTCGCGATGTGCGCGGCGCGCAGCGTACGGAAGGTTTCGATCGCACCACTACAATCGGGCGAGGATGGCGCGACGTCGGCAACGCGCGCGAGCGCCTCGCAGGCAGTGGCAAAACGCGCACGCACCTCGCGGGCAACCGGCGCAACACCGAAATCGGGCGTCACGGCGATCCGGGGACGTCCCACGACCGGCCGATCGTCATTGATGACGCCGGTCGAGAGCGGGTCCTGCACATCGCCTCCCCCACAGACCGACAGCACGAGTTCGAGATCGTCTACGCCGCGAGCGAGGAAGCCGTGCGTGGCCAGCATGTCCCAGCCGAGCGGACGGCGCGGCGACGGGATGCGGCCGGGCGTCGGCCGGATCGAGGCGACGTCGCAGAAGCTTGCAGGCGTGCGCACCGAGCCGCCGAAATCGGTGCCGTGCGCCAGCGGTACCATGCCCGCCGCAACCGCGACGGCGGAGCCGCCGGACGATCCGCCCGAGGTCAGCGCGGGATCGAAGGGATTGCGCGTCGGCCCGCACAACCGGTTGCTGCAGACCGCACCGAAACCGAATTCTGGCGTGTTGGTCTTTCCCAGAATGACCGCCCCGGCGCGCCGCAGCCGCGCGACCACGAGATCGTCCGCGACCGGAACGTGATCGCGGAACAGAGCCGATCCGTGGGTGGTCGTAAGTCCTGCAGTGTCGGTGAGGTCCTTGATCCCGACGGGCACGCCATGCAGCACGCCGATCGGCGCAGACGCGGCATCGCAGATGTCAGCTGCGCGGCGGGCGCCCTCCGCATCGACCGTCACGAACGCCGCCAATTGCACGTCACTGTGCGCAATCCGCATCAGATGCGCCTCGACGGCCTCACGCGAGGACAGCTCGCCGCGGGCAATAGCGCGCGCAAGGGTTGTGGCGGAGAGATCGCAAATCGATGTCATCGCCCCACAATGCCAAACCTCGCATCGAAAGGCGAGCGCGGCGGGCACGAGACTTGCTTTGTGTCCCGGCAAAGGGAGAGAGCTATCGCATTTGAGTCGGTTTCTCCGTGGCGCATCCTTCGAGACGCCCGCCTTTGGCGGGCCCTCAGGATGAGGGCAGAGTACGTTGCTGCAGTTTCAACGGGCGCCGAGGTAGCTGAGCCTCATCCTGAGGAGACCGCGAAGCGGTCGTCTCGAAGGACGAGGCGCTTGCTCGATCGTCGGTTGCGCGGTCGTTGCCAGCAATCAACTGAGATAGGCCTGCGGCAAACGAGGAGGCAACACCATGGCTGAAGCGCAAGGCGGCCGATCGCTCGTCGTCGACGCGGTCACCCACCGCTATCCGAGCGGCGCACTCGCGGTCGAGAACATCAATCTCGACATCAAGGGCGGCGAGATCATCGCGCTGCTTGGCCCCTCCGGCTGCGGCAAGACCACCCTGCTGCGGATCATCGCCGGCTTCATCGCGCAGACGCAGGGGCGGATCATCATCGGCGACGACATCGTCGATGCGCTGCCGCCGAACCGCCGCGCGGTCGGCATCGTGTTCCAGAACTATGCGCTGTTCCCGCACCTGTCGATCAGCGAGAACGTCGGCTACGGCCTCGCCGCCCGCGGCATCGACAAGGCGACGCGGCAGCGCGAGGCGCAGCGGCTGCTGGAGCTGGTTCAACTGCCGACCATGAGCGAGCGGCTGCCGCGGCAGCTCTCCGGCGGCCAGCAGCAGCGCGTGGCGCTGGCGCGCGCGCTGGCGATCAAGCCGTCGATCCTGCTGCTCGACGAGCCGTTTGCCGCGCTGGACAAGAATCTGCGGCTCGACATGCAGATCGAGGTCAAGCGGCTGCAACGCGTCTCCGGCATCACCACGCTGATCGTGACGCACGACCAGGAAGAAGCACTGTCGATGGCCGACCGCGTCGCGGTGCTCAGCCATGGCAAGCTCGAGCAGTTCGGATCGCCGTCCGACGTCTACGATCGTCCGCAGACGCTGTTCGTCAACACCTTCGTCGGCTCCAGCAACCGCATGCCCGGCGTCGTCGTCTCGGCGGATCGCACCGCCGCGAAAGTCCGCCTCGATGCCGGCGCGGAGATCATTGCGCGGCCCGCGGGCGGCGCGCTCAGCGAGGGCGGCCGCGTCACCGTCTGCATCCGGCCCGAGCATCTGCAATTCGTCGGCGACGAGACCGGCTTTGCCGGCGTGGTCGGCATGTCGCTGCCGCTGGGGGCCACCGTCGTCCACGAGGTCACGACCGCCGACGGCTCCGGCGTCAAGATCTCCCAGGCGCGTATCGGCGAGACCCGCGCGCTGGAGAGCGGCGCTGCGGTGCGGCTCGCTCCGCTCGCCCCGTCGCTCGCCAACGCCTTTCCTGCAACGCTATAGATCCAGTCCAGAGGGAGTTCGAATATGATCATGAATCGCCGAAGCCTGATGACGACCGCACTCACACTCGGCGCCATGAAGGCGTTTCCAGGCCTGAGCTACGCCCAGGCCCGCCCGCTGGTATTTGCGACCTTCACCGGAAGCTGGGAGGAAGCGCACAAGGCCGTGCTGGTGCCGGCGTTCCGCAAGGCCAACGCGGACGCCGCGATGGTGCTCGACCCCATGCTCTCGGTCGACCAGATCGCGAAGGTGAACGCCGCCAAAGCCAATCCGCCGATCGACGTCATGCTGCACGATCCCGGCCCCGCCCTCGTCGCGATCGGCCAGGACCTGGTCGAGCCCTATCCGGTCGAGAAGAGCGCCTACTACAAGGACCTGATCGCCGAAGCGCAGGAGCCGATGGGCCCTGCCCCGTTCTTCCAGGTCGTCGGCCTCACCTACAATCCCGAAGCCGTCAAGACGCCGCCGACCTCCTGGGCCGATCTGTGGAAGCCCGAGTTCAAGGGCCGCGTCGGCATCACCAACCTTAACTCGACGCTCGGCACCGGCTGGCTGGTCGAGATCGCCAAGATGCGCGGCGGCTCGGAGGCCAATGTCGATCCCGGCTTCAAGGCGATCGAGGAGCTCAAGCCCAATCTCGCGGCGGTCGCCGCCAATCCCGGCGCGCTCGCCACCCTGTTCCAGCAGGGCCAGATCGACATCTCGCCCGGCAATTTCAACGCCATCCAGATCCTGAAAGCCCGCGGCGTACCGGTCGAGTTCGTGGCGCCGAAGGAAGGCGCCATCGCCTTCAAGACCACGATCCACATCGTCAAGAACTCGCCGAACCGCGAACTCGCCTTCAAGCTGATCGAAGCGTCGTTGACTCCGGAGGTGCAGACCACGCTGATGAACCCGCCCTATCTGATCGTGCCGACCAATTCCAAGGTAGCGATGGGCGGCGAGATCGCGCGCGTGCTCGCCAAGGACACCGCCGAGCTGAAGCAGAAGTTCGTGTTCCAGGACTGGAAGAAGATCAACGAGCAGCGCTCGGCCTGGATCGAGCGCTTCAACCGCGAGATCAAGATCTAGAGCGGAAAGGCATTCGGATGAATCGGAAGAGCAGCCACGGGCTCGCCCAACCTCTCCCGCTTGCGGGGGAGGTCGGCGCGAAGCGCCGGGTGGGGGCTCTCTCCACACTGGGGCTGTCGCCCAGCGGAAATACCCCCACCCCAGCCCTCCCCCGCAAGCGGGAGAGGGAGCACATCTCCCTCGCGGCAGCCATCAAGCCTAATCCCATCATTCTCTAGGACCTCGAAGGCTCAAGCCATGGGCACAGCACCAGCATCACGGGACGTCACGTCGTACGGGATGGGATTGGCAGCGCCGCTGGCGCTGTTCTTCCTGGTCTTCTTCGTGGCGCCGCTGCTGCAACTGCTCTGGCTCTCGCTGCACAACGACACGGCCGCGCTCCATTGGGGGCTCGGCCAGTACCTGCACTTCCTCACCGACCCCTTCAGCCTCAGCGTGCTCGGCTCCACCCTGCTGCTGGGGGCCGAGGTGACGGCCGTCTGCCTCGTGCTCGGCTTTCCCATCGCCTGGCTCTATCAGCGGGTCGGACCAAAGCTCCAGACCATCATCATCCTGATCGTGCTGCTGCCGCTCCTGACCAGCGTCGTGGTGCGCACCTTCGCCTGGATCGTCATCCTGGGCCGCCAGGGTATCATCAACGCGACGCTGCAATCCCTGGGCATCATCAATACGCCCTTGAAGCTGCTCTACACCCAGTTCGGCGTCGTGATTGCGCTGGCGCAGGTGCAAATGCCGCTGATGACATTGCCGCTGATCACGGCGCTCGGCCGTATCGATCCCAATCTCGACGATGCCTCCTGCTCGCTCGGCGCCGGAAGCTGGCGCACCTTCTTCAGGGTCGTGCTGCCGCTGTCGCTCCCCGGCGTGATCGCCGGCTGCACGCTGACCTATGCCGCCGCCATCACCGCCTTCATCACGCAGTCGCTGATCGGCGGCGGGCAGATGTTGTTCATGCCGATGTATCTCTATCAGCAGGCCTCCACACTGCAAAACTGGCCGTTCGCCTCGGCGATCTCGATCATCTTCCTGCTCGCCGTGCTCGCGGTCGTCTCCGTCTTCACCACGCTCGGCCGCCTGTCGCGCGGCTATGGAGGCGCGTGATGAGCGGGCGCAAGCGCACCCTGGAGGCCATCAGCTTCGAGCTCGTGATGACCGTGATCGCGGTCATCGCGCTGGTCATCATCATCGCGCCCTCGCTGGTGGTTCTGATCGTCTCCTTCACCAGCGGCTTCTCGCTGCGCTTCCCTCCGCCGGGCTATTCGCTGCGCTGGTACGCCGAGCTGTGGGACGCCTGGCAGCTGCACTTCGCGGCCAAGAACAGCCTTATCGTCGCGCTGTGGGCGACGGGCCTGTCCGTCGTGCTCGGCGTCGCGGCGGCCCTTGCGATCTCGCGCTCGCCGACGCTGTCGGCTCGGCTGCTCGATTCCCTCTTCATGTCGCCGCTGGTCCTGCCGGCGCTGGCCTTTGGTTTGGCTGCGCTGATGCTGTTCTCGCTGGTCGGCCTGCCGGTGTCGCCGCTGACGCTGGTGATCGGCCACACCGTGGTCTGCGTGCCCTATGTCGTGCGCAACACGGTTGCGGCGCTCGCCCAGCTCGAGCCGACCCTGCTCGAAAGCTCGGCCGTGCTCGGCGCCAGCCGCCTCTATACGTTTCGCCGCATCGTGCTGCCGCTGATCCGGCCGGGCATCATCGCCGGCGCCTTCATCGCCTTCATGTCGTCCTTCGACAACGTGCCGGTCTCGCTGTTCCTGCGCGATGCCGCCACCGACATGCTGCCGATCCGGATGTGGCAGGACCTCGAGGGCAAGCTCGACGTCACCATCGCAGCGCTATCGGGCGTGCTGATCATTGCGACCGTCGCACTGGTCGCGGTGATGGAGCGCGTCACGGGCCTGTCGCGGCGGCTGACCAACTGAGGTTGATGGGATGAGCCTCGCCTGGCTCCGCAATGAAGCTGCGTTCCGTCTCCCTTTGCGGGGCAGGGCTATCGCATACGAGTGGGTAAGGCCTGAGCAAGCGCCTCGTCCTTCGAGACGACCGCTGCGCGGTCTCCTCAGGATGAGGCTGAGCGGCAGTCTTGCCTGCCGAATCACCGGCGCTTGCTCCGTCCTCATCCTGAGGGCCCGCCGGAGGCGGGCGTCTCGAAGGATGGCCCCACGCAAGCTTCCCGTCACGTTGTCCTAGGCGCCGCGGAACAGCGAAAAGCCCCAGCGCGTGAATTTCAGCGGCAGATGAAAATGCTCGTTGACATCCTTGATGCGAAAGCGGAACGGCGTCACCGTGAGAAAACCGTCGCGCTCGCCAAAGAACTCGCCGAGATGAAACAGGACCTCGTACTCGCCTGCCGTCACGCCAGCGCCCTGGGCAATGGGATGATCGAGCACGCCATTGGCACCAAGTCGTCCGTCTGCGATACGCGAAGAATCCGGATCGATCCGCCAGATCTCGACGCGCAGCCCCTGCGCGGGTCGTCCGCTTGCCACATCGACCGCGTGAATGGAAATGCCGCCTGCCACCTTGCTGTCCCTCCCCTAAGCGCGCCGCCATGTTAGACGGAAACACGGCCATTCGGCCAGCGCCCGCGCTGCTGCCGGCCCTGGCGGCGATGACCTCGCTTCAGGCCATCGTCGCCCTGGCTATGTTCGCGCCCGGCGTGGTGGCGCCGCGTGCCCATATCGAGGTTTGGCAGCTCTCGATGTTCTCCTGTGCGATATTCGCGGTCGGCATCCCCGCCTCGTTCTGGGGCGGCGGCTTCATCGCCCGGCTCGGCTCGCTGCGGATCGCAACCCTGTGCGCAGCCGCCATCGTCGCCAGCATGGCACTGGCCTCGCTCGGATCGAGCGCCGCGCTGCTGGCAGCGGGCCTCTGCCTTGGTCTTGCCATGGGGCCGGAGACGCCGGCGAGTGCGGCGCTGCTGGCGCGGCTCGTGACCGCCGAGCGGCGCGCCTTCGTGTTCTCGGTGCGCCAGACCGGCAATCAGATCGGCGCGGTCTGCGGCTCGCTGGCCCTGCCCGCCATCGCAATCTGGCTCGGGCCGGCCTGGTGCTATGCGGCGGTCGGTGCCTGCGCGCTGCTCGCGATCGTACTGTTCGAACGGCTGCGGCCGGCCTATGCCATCAAGATCGTGCCGTCGCCGAAACTCGATCTGCGTGCGCGGCTGGCGCTGGTAACCGCCGACCGGCGGATCGCGATGCTGGCGCTCGCCTCGATGCCGTTCAGTGCGATGCAGGTGTCGCTCAACACCGTCTTCGTCACGCTCGGCACCCGCGAACTGGGGCTCAGCCACATCGAGGCCGGCCTGGCGCTGGCCTGCGCACAAGCCGGCGGCCTGGTCGGCCGTCTCGGCTGGGGCTATCTCGCCATGCGCCTCGACGCCTCCCGCGCCGTGCTCGTCGTCATCGGCCTCGGCATGGCCTTCTGCGCCGCGCTGCTCGGCCTCGATGGCGCATCGCTCGGTCGCACCGGGCAATTCGTCGTTGCCGCATTGTTCGGCTTGACGGCCTCGGGTTGGAACGGCGTCTTCGTCGCCGAGATCGCCCGCCTCGCCCCGCAGGACCGGATCGGCGAGACCACGGGCGCGGTGCTGACGGCGTCCTATATGGGCCTGCTGGCCGCGCCGGCGCTGGTGTCGATCCTCGATGGCGCAGCCAGCCTCGGCGCGGCGTTCTTTACCCTGGCCTGCCTCGCGCTCGCAGGCACAATAGCGCTGGTGTGGGGAGGCCATGACAAAGCGAAAAAATAGCGCACGCGAGATCGCGGCCGACGTCACGGCCGGGCGAACGAGCGCCGTCGAGACGGCGAAGGCCGCCCTCGACCGCATAGCCGTCGCCAGGTCTTTGAACGCAGTGGTTACGGTCGATCCCGCACGCACGCTCGCCGATGCCGCCGCGGTCGACGATCGCCTGCGCTCCGGTGAGATACTTCCGCTCGCCGGCGTCCCCGTCATCGTCAAGGACAACGTCTGGGTTGGCGGCTGGCGCATCACGCAAGGCTCGCGATTGTTCAGTGATTTCGTCGCACCGCGCGATGCGATCGCGATCGAGCGCCTGCGCAACGCCGGCGCGGTCGTCGTCGGCATTGGTGCAACATCCGAATTCGCCAGCAAGGGCGTCACCACCTCTCAGCTGTATGGGCCCACGCGGCATCCGCTCGATCCCGCGCTGACCCCGGGCGGCTCATCCGGCGGCCCCGCCGCCGCAGTTGCAGCCGGCCTCGTGCCGCTCGCGATCGGCACCGATGCGGGCGGCTCCAGCCGCAGGCCGCCGGCCCATGTCGGCGTCGCCGGCTTCAAGCCGTCCTACGGCGCAATCCCCTATGGGCCCGGCTTTGCCGAGCCGTTCTTCGGCCTCTCCGTCATCGCGCCGATCGCGACCGATGTTGCCGATATCGCGCTGGCATTCGAGACGATGGCCGGCATCGATCCACGCGATCCGGATTCGGCCAGCATTGCGCAAGAGGCCCAGGACATCGCGGACTTGCGCATCGCCTTCTCGCCGCGGCTCGGCCTCGACGTTGCGGTCGATGATGTCGTCGCCAATGGACTGGTTTCCGCCATCGCGCGGCTCGCCGCCGCAGGCTTGCCTATTTCGCAACGCGATCCCGTCTGGCCGCCCGGCGCGACGGAAGATGCCATCATGCCGCTTCAGCACGCCGGCCTTGCCGCTCTCCATGGCGAGAGCTTTCGCAAGGATCCGGCCGTTTTCGACCCTGACATCGCCAGGCAGATCGAGCGCGGGCTGTCCTGGTCGGGCACCGACGTCGCCGGTGCTTTGATCGCGAGCAGCGCGATCGCCAACGCGTTCGCCGCCTTCTTCACCGGAGTCGACCTGCTGCTGGCGCCGACAGTGCCCTGCGTTGCCTGGCCATTCACCCAGCTCGGACCCGACATGATCGGCGGCCGTCCCGCCAGCCCGCGCGGGCATGCCGTGTTCACGCCGTTCGTCAATCACGCCCGGTTGCCGGCGATCTCGATTCCGTGCGGGGTGGACGCAAGCGGACTTCCCTTCGGCCTTCAGCTGATCGCCCGGCGCGGCCAGGACCGCACGCTGCTGCGCGCCGCGCGGCGGATCGAGGCGCAGTTGCAGGCCTAGCGACGACTTCGGAATAGTCGCAATATACCCCTGTTTTGCCCGACGGGTCAACTCGCGGCAAAGCCCCGCGTAAGCCCTTGATTCCACTATCCCCGGCTACTGTGCATGGGGTTGTTTTCGAACTTTGTGTTTGATCAGGCGTCCTGGCCGGCGAAAGACAGACGCAGCCGCCGCCAGCCGATGACGATGCCGGTGATGGAAAACACCAGCCCGAACGCACAGAGGCCCACGATCAGGACATCGCGCAGCCGCGGATGCGCCATGAGCATTGGAAAGTCGAGCGTGTGGAGTGCGCCGTAGACCCAGCGATAGGCCCGCCGCGAGGCATCGAGCCTCTGCACCACGCTGCCATCGGCACTGTCGATATCGAACCAGAGGTCGCCGCATCGGGAACGGTAGACGGGCGCACCCGCGACGATGGATTGCGCGGGATAGTCGTCGTTACCCGCGAGGATGGACGGCGCGTCGCAACCCGTCGCAAGGCGCCTCACCAAGCTCTCGACCTCTTGCGCGCTGAGCGCGCCTGCTTCTCGGCCATCCGGCCGAACCAGGACCTGCTTGTCGAGACCAATCCGCTCGCGCCGATAGACCGCGCCGTTGAAGGCAAACCATTCGACTTCGCGAGCCGAGGACGATATCGGCTTCCGATCGAGCGCGGCGGCTGTCGTCCAGTCCGGCAAGGCGTTCGTCACGCCGGCCTCAGCGGCGGTCAACTGCCCGCGCGAGAACAGCCGGCCATGGTCCATCGAGAGCCAGCCGCTGAAGATCCAGGTCAGCACGAACGTTGTCGCGATGAGACCGATGATATGATGCAGGGCGTGCCAGCCACGATAGGGTGAGGAGATCTGGCCTCCCCGCATCTTGACCCGCACGATCCCAAGCACCGCACCCAGCACCGCCGCGATCAAGGCCAGCAGCGATAGCGTCCAGACCACACCGTCCCACAGCGCCCAGTTGCTCCGCAGAACCGTCGGGTAGATCCAGTGCAGCACGCTGCCGACGAGGTTCCAGCCGCGCTCGCGCCGCGTCGTATCCAGCACGACCTCGCCGGTCAGCGCCGAGACGTAAGCCTCCGTTCCCGCGGCATCGCCAAGTGCGATACGGAACAACGGCCGGTGGCGATCAAAGCCGTTCGGCACGCTCCATTGGTCGTAATCCGCATGTGCAACGACAGCCGCGCGTGCCGCATCGAGCCCGCGCCGGCGCGCATGCGCCTGCGCGATGGCGAGCGCGACCTCCGCCGACGACACCGACGCGTCCTGCCCGTCGGTCGCGCCGACCGCGCGCGAACGCGAGGGCCCCGACACGACGTAGACCGGTCCGTCGCTCCGCTCGATCAGGCGTACGCGCGTGGCGTCCGCGATCCCGCTCGCAGCCACGGCATCGGCAACCGCCATGGTCATCTGGGCGCGCTCGACCGGAACAAGGCCGGCAAAACGTTCCGCTTCCGTCAGCGACGGAAACGGAACGAAATGCATCACCATCCCGGTCGCGAACCACATCGCGAACAGCAGGCAGAACGCGATCCCCAGCCAGCGATGCGAGAGGACGATCGCGCCCATCATGCGCTCAGTGCCCTACCATTTGAACGCCGCCGAGAGCTCATAGGTGCGGGGCGCGCCGAGCAGGATCTGGTCGGGATAGAACGGATCGCCCCAGATCGCATAGCGCTTGTCGGCGATGTTGCGCACACGGAAGGTCAGGCGAGCCTGGTCGACTGCGTTGAACACCGTCTTGGGGATATCGACGAAGGCGTAGACGTCGGCCACCGTGTAGGCCTTCAGCGTCACCGTGTTGGCGTCGGTGTTGTAGCGATCACCGACATGGCGGCCGGTGACGCCGACTTCCACGGGCCACGGCGTGAAGAACCGATACGACGCACCGGCATTGGCCACGATGCGCGGCACGTTCGGCGGCGTGTTGCCGGAGAACGAGCCACCGGCGAAATTGTAGTCGGCGTAGCGCGCATCGACATAGGCGATGTTGCCCCAGACGCGTAGCGGCTCGATCGGCCGCACCGAAGTGGCGAGCTCGACGCCCTTCGACTCCTGCCGTCCGGCAATGTTGAGCGCCTGCCCGCCGGCTGCCGCGTAGACGTTCTTGCGCAGGATGTCGTAGGCCGAGAATGACCACTCCGCCCGGTTGTCCCAGAACACGTGCTTGACGCCGGTCTCATAGGTGCGCGCGGTCGTCAGGTCGAGCGGCTGGGTCGGCAGGAGCAGGAAGATGTTATTGGCCGAGACGTCGGCGCCGGTCGCGTACTGGCTGAAGAAGGTCAGGCCCGGTACGGCCTCCCAGGTGTAGCCGATGCGGCCCGTCACCGGCGCCCAGTCCTTGGTGTACGGAAAGCCCGCCTTCTCCAATCCGTTCTTGTCGGTCGAGTTGCGGTCGAGCCCGATATGCTCGACGCGCAAGCCGCCGATCAGCGCGAAGGTGCGCGTCAGCTTCAACCGGTCCTCGAACGACAGCGCCTCGTTGTCGATGCGCGCGGTCTGCTGCTGGGTCGTCAGCAGGCCGTAATAGCCGCGGTCGGGATTGACCAGCGAAACGGAGTCACCGGGGAAATTTGCGGCGCCCGGCCGGACAAAATCGAGATAGCTCGAGGACAGCGTCGTGACCAGGCGGTTGTCAAAGCCCGCGATATTCGCGTCCCAGGTCAGGTCGGTGATGTTGCCGACAAGGCGCTGGCTGTGCGCCACATAGAAGCGCTCGCGGTCCACCATGTTCGTGGTGGAATTGAACGCCTCGACCTCGTTGTTGAACCAGGTCCGCTCCGCACCATAGCCATAGACCTGGCTCTTCAGCGTCAGATCGGGCGCGAGCTTCAACTCGAAGCCGCCGCGCAGCCAGACTTCTTGCGCGACATTGCGATTGTCGAGAACGTTGTAGTTGGTGTTGAACGTGCGGTCGTCGATGGTGATCGCGCCGAGATTGGTTCCGTTGTAGTTCGAGACGTAATTCCCGGAAACGATGCCGCTCGTCGCATGCGAGCCGCTGAAGGCAATCGGCACCAGCGGCGCGCCCCAATAGGCTTTCGCGCGGTCTTCCCGATACTCGATCGCACCCCAGACCTTGAGGCTGTCGGAGATGCGGTAGTTGAGCTGGCCGGAGACGTCGAGCGTCTTGGTGTTGGTGTCATCGGCAAAGCCGTTGAGCGAGGAGCGGCTGATGTCGAAGCGGTAGTCCAGCCCCTGGACGTTGGTGCTGCCGCCGGAGCCGTAATGGGCGCGGAAGGAGTTCCGAGAGTCATACGAGAAGTCTGCCTCGTTGCGGATCGGGCCGGTGTGCGGCTGCTTCGTCACGAAGTTGATCGCGCCGCCGGCGGCGCCCTCACCTGACATCAGTGACGCCGGACCTTTCAGGAATTCCACGGCCTCCAGATTGGCCGTGTCCATGATCCGCGAGGTCATGTTCTGCGGGCCGATCTTGATGCCGTTGTAGAGCGTGTTGATCTGGCTGTTGGTGAAGCCGCGCATCGAGAAGGCCGATGGCTCGGCCGGATTGTCGCCGGAGGTGACGCCAACGGCTCCCTGCGCGACGTCGGACACGGTGCGATAGCCCTGCTCGCGCATGGTCTCGGCCGAGATCACCTCGACGGTCGCGGGCGTCTCGCGCACGGTCAGGCCGAGACGCGAAGCACTTTCGGCGACCGCGTTGCTGTTGAGCGGCGTTGGCGCCGCTGCGGCGGGCTTGGGCGCTGCCGATGCGGTCACCGGCCTGCGCGCTACTGCGCGGCGCGCGCTCTGCGTGTCCCTGGCCGCCGGCCTGGCCGGCTTGCGGGATTGAGGCGGTGATACCTCGACCGGCGGTAACGGTTCGCGGGCCTGCTGCGCGAACGCGGCGGGCAGATCAAGAACCGCAAAGGATGTCAGTGCTGCGGAAGCGAGCAGGAAACGGCGCGATCGTACAATACGGATAGAAGACACGGCGGGACCTCGGTATGACGTCAGTGGCACGTCACAGCGAACGAGGTCTCACCTTGGGCTTGTCAGCCGTCCGATGAAGCCGAATGTCTGTACTCCCCGACCGACATCTTCGCGTGTGACCACGGCTGACGGCAGGTCTCCTGGCTCGCGGGTCGTCACCACCTCGTCGCCTTCCCGGGACCGAGGACCCAGTGGCATCTGACGAAGGATTATCCGCTTACAGTTGCGGGGGCAGCCGCGGCATTGGGGAAACATCCCCGCACCGCATTCCCTTTTCATCCCCTCTCGGGGGAAACCGTCGCAAGCATCTAGGATTACGATCAAGACAGAGTCAATGTGCAAGCTGCGGCGTTATTGCCACAGCGACCAACTTCCTTGGAGATGAGCATGGAAGGCGAGACCTTCCTCTGGCTGATACGGCATGCGCCCGTCGACGGCGTCAAAGGGACGATTCACGCCGCCGACGCGCCCGCGGATCTGACCGACCGCGCACAACTGGAAGCGCTGCTGCGGCATTTGCCGCGGGATTGCGCGAGCTATGCCAGCCCGTCGCGTCGCACGGTCGAGACGGCCCGCGCGCTCGAGCTCGATCCGGTGTTGGTCACCGAGTTCGGTGAGCAGGATTTCGGTGGCTGGACCGGCCGCAGGCATGACGAGCTTGCCGCAACGGGTGGCGACGCCTACGCGCAATTCTGGAGCGAGCCGGCTCATACACGACCACCGGGCGGCGAAAGTTTTGAGGATCAGGTCGCGCGCGTCCGGCTGGGACTCTCGAAGATCGAAGCTGGGCCGGCAACGCTGGTCGTGCATTCCGGCACGATCCGCGCTGCGCTGTGCATCGCACTGGACCTCGCGCCGCAAGCGGCCCTGCGCTTCGTGATCGATCCGCTGTCACTCACCAGGATCGACCGGCTGGCGACCGGCTGGCGCATCGTGTCGGTCAATCAGCGCGTGGCGTGAGCCGGATCAGGCCGGGCGATCCGGCACATTGGCCTGCGCGAAGGTCGCCATGCCGTTGTGAAGCGCGCAAGCCGATCGCACCAGCGGCAGCGCGATGGCGGCGCCCGATCCCTCGCCGAGCCTGAGATCGAGGCTGATCAGCGGCTGCACGTTCAGGGCGCGAAGCACCAGCCGATGCCCCTGCTCCGCCGATTGATGCGAGGCGAGCTGGAACGGCTGGCACGACGGATTGAGGCGCGCGGCTGCCAGCGCTGCAACCGAGACGATGAAGCCGTCAATCAGCACGGGGATGCGGGCTTGCGCAGCCGCAATGATGGCGCCGCAAATCGCCGCAATTTCGAGGCCGCCGACGGCGCACAGGATCTTTTCGGGCGACGCACCCGCAACGCCGTGACGCGCAATCGCGGCATCGATCACGCGCGCCTTGTGCGCACGGCCGGCGGCATCGACGCCGGTGCCGCTGCCCGCGATTTCCTCGGCGCTCACACCGAGCAGACTCGCCGCGATCGCTGCCGACGTCGTGGTGTTGCCGATGCCCATCTCGCCGAAGATCAGAAGATCGGGCTGGCTAGCCGCCGCGCGCGCGACCGCGCGCTGGCCAGCTTCGAAAGCAAACGCCAGCTCCGCGGGCGTAAGCGCAGCCTCGACGCTGAAATCGCGGGTGCCATTGCGCGGCTTGTCGGTGATGATGCCCGGCATCGCCTCCTGTGCCAGCGTGCCGGCATCGACGACTTCGAGCCTGGAGCCGAGCTCACGCGCCAACACCGAGATCGCGGCACCGCCGGAGGCAAAATTCGCCATCATCGCGATGGTCACTTCCTGCGGATAGGCCGATACGCCCTGCGCGACAATGCCGTGATCGCCGGCGAAGATGATGATCGGCACGCGCGCCGCGCGGGGCTGCTCGGTCGCTTGCAGGCCGGCGAGCTCGATCGCGAGCTGCTCGAGCCGGCCGAGTGCGCCAGTCGGCTTTGTCAGTTGCGCCTGCCGCACGATCGCCGCCTCGCGATGGACGACGGATATCTCGGCGCACTTTGTGGTGACCCATTCGGGGAGCATGCTGCCTCGCTTACGGCCTGCGCTTGAGAATGTAGCTGTCCATGATCCAGCCATTCCGCTCGCGCGCCTCCTGCCGGAGGGCGACAATGTGCGGGCCAACTTCAGTAAGGACGCCGGACATGATGATCTGATCGGGCATGCCGAGATAGGCGCCCCACCAGATATGAAGCCCGGCGGGATCGAGCGACTGGAATGCGGTGCCGCCGTCGAGCATCACCACCACGGTATCGACACCCTGCGGCCACCCGCCTTCCCGCAAGCGGCGGCCTGTCGTAACCAGAAAGGGCTCGCCGATGTCGTTGAGCGGCAGCGCATGCGCCGCGCACAGCGTCTGGATCGAGGTGATGCCGGGCACGACCTCGATATCAGGCAAGGGATCGAGCCGCCGCGCGATGCGCAGCGAGGAATCGTAGAGCGAGGGATCGCCCCAGATCAGCAGCGCGACCCTGCCGTCACCTTCGAGATGGCTTGCGATCGTCTGCGACCAGGTCGCGGCGACCGCATCATGCCAATCGTCCACACCCTTGCGGTAGTCCGCCTCGCCCGCGTCGCGCACGGGAAGATCGAACTCGGCGATGCGCGTGGTGTCGCTGGTCAGCACATCCGCGCAGATCGTCCGTCGCAAATCTGCCAGATCGGACTTCGTCGTCCCCTTGCGAGGGATCAGGACGAGATCAGCCGCATTGATTGCGCTAATCGCGGCGCGCGTGAGCTGCTCGGGATCGCCGCAACCGATGCCTATCAGGGAGAGCGTGAGCATCGTGAGCGCGAAGGGCGGCCATCACGGCCGCCCGTTCGCTTGTCTCTCAGGCCGCGTTATGCAAACGCGGGGTGACGAGGCCGGGCGCGGTGACGCCGCGCAGCGACTTCGCCAGCGCCAGCACGCCGAGGTCGGCCAGCGGCTCGATCACGATGACGAGCGCATAAGAGGCCGCGAAGGTCGCGATGTTGACGAGGTTGGTCGCACCGAAGCCGGAGCCATAGAGCGCCCAGAACGCAACCCAGGCGATGACGCCGGCCTGGTAGGTCGTCGACAGCGCCAGCGCCTGGCGATAGCTCAGATCGACATAGGCGGTGTTGCGGGCAATGATCCGCGTGGCAATCGCCTGGATCCCGAACAGCGGCACCAGCAGCGTCGTGACGTTCATGCCGAATTGCGGCAGATCGGGCGGCTCGAAGAAGATGCCCTGGAACAGCAGTCCGAATGCAAGGCCGAAGGCCGTGGGCGCAGCGCCGAACAGCAGGAACAAGGTCGAGCCGAGGATGAAGTGCACCTCGGAGACGCCGACCGGGAAGTGCGGCAGGATCTCGAAGAAGACGAACACGAGGCCCGTGGTGGCGAGCGTCCGCGCCGCGAACGACGTGATGCCCTGCTCGCGCACGGTCTCGACCGCGAGCTTCAACGCAACGCCGCCGACGGCGATGCCGGTTGCGTAACTCAATACGAGCTTGGCGCCCGATACGACGCCGGGTTCGATATGCATGGTTCAGTTCCTTCCTGCCGTCACACCCGACGGCCTTGGCCTCAAAACACGCACGGCCGGTCTCCTGGCTCGCGGTTCACTGGGGATCTCCGGCCTTCCCGGACCTTGCGGCCCAGTGGCTGATTGGAGCCCCTCACCGCTTACAGTCGCGGGGGCGGCTGGGGTTTTGGGCGCCACAACTGGGTCCGCCCATCCCCATTCCCGATTATGCTCCGGCGCTTTGCGCCACCTCGAGCACCATGCCCGTCCTGTGTGCCCCTTTCGCCAGCCGGGCGTCAAGGGCCGAACGGCGGAGGTGGCCGTCATGACGGATAGTCCCCCGCCAGTGCGCCAAACAGGATCACGGCGGCCGTCGAGGCCGCCCCGCCCCGCGCAAGCTGCTCGGCAAGCTCGACAATGGTGGTGCGGACCAGCCGCTCGTCGGGCCGGCCGAGGGATTCGGCGAACAGCGCCGGGGTCGTAGGCGCGAGGCCGTGCGCAATCAATTTTGCGGCAAGCGCCGGAAAGGTACGCCGGCCCATATAGACCACGGTCGTCGCCTCCGGATCGGCCAGCGCCGCCCAGTTCAGGTTCTGCGGCAGCTCGCCGGTGACGTCGGCCCCGGTCACGAACTGCACCCGGCGCGAGGTGTGGCGCCGGGTCAGGGGGATGCCGGCTTGCGCAGCGGCCACGCAGGCCGAGGTGACGCCGGGCACGATTTCGTAGCCGATGCCGGCTTCGCGCAGCGTCGCGAGCTCCTCCTCGAGCCGGCCGAAGATGCCGGCATCGCCCGACTTCAGCCGCACCACGCGCGCGCCAGTCGCGGCATAGTCGACCAGCAGGCGGTTGACGTGATGCTGCTTGGTCGAGGGCCGCCCGGCCCGCTTCCCGACCGCTACGAGATTGGCGCCGGGCCGGGCGAGGTCGAGGATCGCGCCGGAGGCGAGGTCGTCATAGAGCACGACGTCGGCCTCGCGCAGCCGCGCGGCGCCCTTCACCGTGAGGAGCTCGGGATCGCCGGGACCGGCGGAGATGAAGGAGACAAAACCGCTCACCGGTCCTCCGCGATCAGATGGAAGAACGTGCCGGTGGCATTGCCCCGGCGCGAACCGGTCTCGGCGATGACCGTACCGGTCGCGTCGTGCACGACCGCGAGCGGCGTATCGGGCTGGGCCAGAATGGTCGAATAGTGGAACTCATGGCCGCGCAGGCGCGCGCCGGGGTGATGTCCCGGCATTGGCTCTGCGAGCGCGGCCAGACGATAGCCCAGGTGCATGCGGCGTTTGGCGAAGCTCGTCTCCAGGCCGAGCAGGCCAGCCATTTCGTGACGAACGCCATCAGCGTCGGTGAGGCCTGCGCCCAGCACCATATACCCTCCGCATTCGCCATGCACCGGTCGCGCCTCGGCGAAGGCACGCAAGCCGCTGCAAAAGTGCGCATTCGCCGCGATCTTGCCCGCGTGAAGTTCGGGATACCCGCCCGGCAGCCAGCAGACATCGGCGCGCGCGTCGGGCGCTTCATCGGCGAGCGGCGAGAACGAAACGATCTCGGCGCCCGCCGCGCGCCAGGCTTCCAGCATATGCGGATAGACGAAGGAGAACGCGGCATCACGGGCAAGCGCAATACGCTGGCCCGGCGGCGTCACATTAAGACTGTTCGCGGCAGGTTGCGGCGACCAGCTGGCAGCCGATCGCAGCACCGCGTCGAGATCGACATGCTCGGCGACGAAGCGCGCGGCCTCGTCGATCAGCTTGCCGATCTCGGCCTGCTCCTCGGCCTGTACCAGGCCAAGATGCCGCTTCGGCAGGTTGATCTCGGCATGACGCGGCAGCGCGCCGAACACGGCGATGCCGGCATCAACAAGCGCGCGCCGCACGAGATCTTCATGGCGCGGGCTGGCGACGCGGTTGAGCACGACACCAGCGAGGCGCACGCCGGGGCGATAGTCGCGAAGACCCGCCGCGATTGCCGCCGCCGTCTGCGCCTGTCCGGAGGGATCGATCACCAAAACCACCGGCCAGCCCAGCGTCTCCGCGATATCGGCGGTGGCACCGGTGCCCGAGACACCGCGCGCGGCGACGCCGTCGAACAGGCCCATCGAGCCCTCGGCGAGCACGACATCGGCATCCGCACCGCGGCTGACGAGATGCGCGATTCCACCGCGATCCATCGCCCAACTATCGACGTTCACGGAAGCGCGGCCCGTCGCTGCGGCATGGAATGCAGGATCGATATAGTCGGGCCCGCTCTTGAAGCACTGCACATTCAAGCCGCGATTGCGCCAGGCGCGGGCGAGCGCCAGCGTCAGCGTCGTCTTGCCGACGCCGGAGGCCGGCGCAGAGATGACGAGGCTTGCGGGCATCACGCCCCCTCCGGAAAGCGCGGCTCGGCGCCAACAGGCCGATAGCGGCGGTCGTAATCGGCAGCATAGAGGCGGCTCTCGTCAAAATGAGCCGAACCCAGCGTCTTGCCGATCAGAATGAGCGCGGCGCGCTCCATCTCGGTGCCGACAGCCGCATCGAGCGTTGCCAGCGTGGCGCGGACGATACGCTGGTCCGGCCAGCTCGCGCGCCAGACGATCGCGACTGGGCAGTCCGCGCCGTAGTGCGGCATCAGCTCGGCGATGACCTTGTCGAGCAGATGGATCGACAGATGGATCGCGAGCACTGCGCCAGTCGCAGCGAAGGCGGCGAGCTTCTCGCCCTCGGGCATCGCGCTGGCGCGGCCCGGCGTGCGCGTCAGCACCACGGTCTGGGCCAGACCGGGCAGCGTTAGCTCCGCCTCCAGCGCGGCCGCAGCAGCGGCGAAAGACGGCACGCCCGGCGTCACCGCATAGGGAATGCCGAGCGCGCGGAGACGACGGAGCTGCTCGCCCATCGCCGACCAGATCGAGAGGTCACCGGAATGCAGCCGCGCAACGTCCTTGCCATCCGCATGCGCAGCGGCGATCTCCGCGATGATCTCATCAAGTGACAACGGCGCGGTGTTGACGATGCGCGCGCCCGGCGGGCAATGCGCCAGCACGCCCTCGGGCACCAACGAACCTGCATAGAGGCAGACCGGGCAGGCCGCGATCAGGTCGCGCCCGCGCAACGTCAGCAGATCGGGGGCGCCAGGCCCGGCGCCGATGAAATGCACCGTCATGCGCCGTCTCCTTCCGCGATTGCCGCGGTCGCGGTACGATCCTGCGAGACCGCCCGAGTCGCAATCAACCGCGCATGCGGCCCCGCCGCTGCGAGTGCGGCCGCTTCGGCGACCGATCCCGTGCCGAACTTCTCCGTAACTAGCTTCGACTGCGTCGGCGTATCGATGCTAGACAGCACGTCGGCCGGAACAGCCTTGATCGGCACACCACATTCGCGCGCGAGCTGTTGTAGCGCTTCCGCGTCGGCCTTGTCGCTGATAGTCGCCACCGCGCCGAGGCCTGCGGGACCGCCGGCCGCCACGAGCGCCTCACGCAGCGAAGCCAGCGTGACATCCTTCTTGAATCCGAGCCCGGCGACCTTCATCGGACCGCACTCCACTGCACCACGGGCCGCGCCGCCTCCCAGGATCGATAGCGGCCGAGCGGGCCGGCATGGGCGATCTCGACCCGCATCAATTCGCCACCATGACGCTGGTGCAGCTCGCCGAGCAGCGCTTCCGTTTCCAGCGTGACTGAATGAGCAACCAGCCGCGCACCCCGCGGAAGCAGCGACCAGATGGCATCGAACATCGCGCCATCGAGACCACCGCCGATGAAGACGGCGTCCGGCGACTCCAGCCCCGCAAGAGCTTCGGGTGCCCTCGCTGTGACAGCAGTAATCCGATGCGTCAGCCCGAACGCCGCTGCATTGCGGCGCACGTTATCCGCGCGATCCTCGCGCGCCTCGATTGCGGTCGCGGTCCCGCCGCACAGCGCCCACTCGATCGAGATCGAGCCAGAGCCGGCTCCGATGTCCCACAGCCGCTCACCCGGGCGCGGCGCCAGCGCCGAGAGCGCGAGCGCGCGCACCGGCCGCTTGGTGATCTGGCCATCGTGGACAAAGAGATCGTCTGAAAGTCCCGAGCTGCGGTGAATGCCCTGAGCTCCCCTCGCCTGCAATGCCACCGCAATCAGCTTTTCAGTGAGATCATTGACAAAGTGGTCGGCGCGATGCTGGTCGATGCTCTCGCGCGGACCGCCAAGCGCAGCGAGAGTCCACAAGAGTGAAGGCCCCCATCCGCGGTCGGTCAGCCATTTCGCGAGATCACTGACCGCCGTTGCGTCACGCACCAGACAGATGATGCGCGCGTTTTTCGCCAGATGCGGCACCAACCGTTCGAATGGTGCGGCATGAAGTCCAAGGCACGCGACCGATTCGAGACGCCAGCCAAGCCGCGCAGCAACGAGCGAGAATGTCGAGGGAGCCGGATACGCAATCCATTCGTCACCATAGAGCCTCTCGGCCAAGCTTGCGCCAGCGCCATGCCAGAACGGATCGCCGGAGGCCAGCACCACGGTCGGCCGGCCGCGGCAACTCATCACGATGTCTACGTCAAACGGCACCGGCCACGGGCGGCCGCGACCATCCACTTCGGCAAGCGCAAGATGACGCTCGCCGCCGAAGACAGTTTCTGCCTTGGCGAGCGCCTTTCGGCTTGCCTCCGACAGCCCGGCAAGGCCATCTTCGCCGATACCGATGATGGTCAGCCAGGGATCAACCATGAATCGCGCCCTCATTCTGGGCGGAACAGCCGATGCGAGCTTGCTCGCAGCGGCGATCGCGCGTGCAGGGCTTGAGGCCGTCTATTCCTATGGCGGTCGCACCCGCGCGCCCGCCGATCAGCCGCTGCCGACCCGCATCGGCGGCTTCGGCGGCGCGAGCGGGCTTGCGGACTATATCCGCCAAGAAGGCATCACGCACGTGATCGACGCGACGCATCCCTTCGCCGCCGAGATGAGCCGCAATGCGGTTGAAGCGTGCGTGCAGACCGCCACGCCTTTGATCGCGCTGGAACGCGCGCCCTGGACGAGGACGCCCGTCGACCAATGGATCGAAGTTGCCGACGTCAACGCTGCGGCGACCGCGCTTCCGGAAAGCCCGGCAAACGTATTCCTCGCCATCGGCCGCCAGCATATCGCACCGTTTGCGGCCGAACCGCAGCACGCCTACACATTGCGCTTCGTCGATCCGCCCGAAGCGCCGCTGCCCTTCCCTGCTGACGTCATCGTGTCGCGCGGACCGTTCACGATCGACGGCGAGCTTGAGATGCTCCGCACGCGCGGCATCACATGGATCGTCGCCCGCAATTCCGGCGGCGATGGCGCACGCGCCAAGATCGACGCGGCCCGCATGCTGGGCCTTCCCGTGATCATGATCGCGCGGCCGGAGTTGCCCGGGCGCCAGCGGGTCGAGAGCGTGGCCGAGATCATGCGGTGGCTCGGTCATCGCACCTGCCTCGGCGCATAGACCCAGCGGCCGACGCGGCGCGTCTGCGAATTGCCGACGATCACCAGCGTGCGCATGTCGGCCATCTCGGGTGTCGCCTTGTTCAGCGCCACGGTCTCGATCATCTCGTCGGATGCGCTGATCGCGCGCGCAAAGATCACGAGCCGATCGCCACAACCGGCCTCCGTCAGCACCGCGAGCGCGCGGCCAAATCCTTCCGGCCGGCTCGCCGAACGCGGATTGTACAGCGCGATGGCAAAATCAGCGTCCGCCGCCAGTCGCAAGCGCTTCTCGATCAGCGCCCACGGCTTGAGATTGTCGGAAAGGTTGATCGCGCAGAAATCATGCCCGAGGGGTGCGCCGGCGCGCGCGGCCGCCGCCAGCATCGCGGTGATGCCGGGCAGCACGCGGATCGGCAGCGCCTGATATTGCGGCGCCTGTTCGAGCGCCTCGAACACGGCCGATGCCATGGCAAAGACGCCTGGATCGCCGGAGGAGACGATGACGACCTGACCGCCTTCAGCCGCAAGCCGCAGGGCCTCGCGCGCGCGTTGCAGTTCCTCGCGGTTATCCGATGAATGCAGCGTGAGTCCCGGTCGCGGCAGCACGCGCGCGACATAGGGCGCATAGCCCAGGATGTCGGTTGCGGAAGCCAGCGCGGCGGAGACCTCTGGCGTCACCAGCGCGTCGCTGCCCGGGCCGAGGCCCGCGATCGTCAGCGTGCCCGTCATTCGGCGGCGTCCGGATGCCGGCCCTTGCCGTGCACGAGCACGATCGCGAAATAGGGGCAGTCAGCGACATCGATCTCGGCGAGCCGCGCGATGCGCTCGCCCGGCATGGTGCCGCGCTCGACCAGCCAGGCATCGCCCAGCCGGCCGGCGGACGCGAGTGCGCGGCGTACCTTCGCCAGATTACGGCCGGTCTTCATGATGACCAGCGCATCGGAGTCTCGCATGCGGCGTTCCAGCTCGTCTTCGGCAAGCGTGCCCATCAGCACCGTCGTCACGTCGTCGCCGAGCGCGATCGGCTGGCCGACGCCGTTCCAGCAGCCGACCATGCCGGGGATGCCCGCGATCACCTCGATCTCGACGCGGCCCTGCAAGCGCGTGTGCAGATGCATGAAGGAGCCGTAAAAATAGGGATCGCCCTCACAGAGCACGACCACGTCGACCGCGCGTGAGAGCCGCGCCAGGCGCTCGGCCCATTCGTCGTAGAAGCCGGCGAGCAGCTGGACATATTCCGCACTGTCGAAAGCGATCTCGGTCGTCACAGGATATTCCATGGGATATTCGATGACGTCGGCAGCGAGCATTCCTTCGACGATGCGCCGCGCCTGGCCCGGCCTGCCCTTCTTGCGGAAATAGGCGACATGCTGCGCGCTGCGCACGGTGCGATCGGCGCGCACGCTCATCATGTCAGGATCACCGGGGCCGAGACCGCAGCAGATGATGCGTCCCATCGTCATTCGCTCCGGCTCGCCAGCGCGTTCACGGCGGCAACGGTGATCGCGGAACCACCGAGGCGGCCTTCGACCGTCAGCGCCGGCACCGGTAGATCGGCCATCAGCGCCGCCTTGGATTCGGCAGCACCAACGAAGCCGACGGGGCAACCGATGATCGCCGCGGGCCGCGGGCAATCACGGTCCTCGAGCATGTTGAGGAGATGAAACAGCGCGGTCGGCGCGTTGCCGATCGCGACGATCGCGCCATCCAGATGCGGCCGCCACAGCTCGAGCGCCGCAGCCGAGCGCGTGTTGCGCATGGACTGCGCCAGCGCCGGAACGGCGGCGTCGCCGAGGGTGCAGATGACGGCATTGGCAGCGGGAAGCCGCGCGCGCGTAATTCCCTCGGAGACCATGCGCGCATCGCACAGGATCGGCGCGCCCTTCTGCAACGCCCCGCGCGCGGCACTCGCCATGCCCGATGTGAAGCGGATATGCGCTTCCAGGCCCACCATGCCGGCGGCATGGATCATCCGCACCACGACCTGCTCCTCATCGGGCGTGAAGCGGGCAAGATCGGCTTCGGCTCGGATGGTCGCAAAGGATTGCCGGTAGATCGCCGCGCCGTCGGTTTCGTAAGTGTGCGGCATCAGTGCCCTCCCATCAGGATGGAGGGATTGCCGACGATGTCGTCGCGATCCAGGCCGCGCAGGATGGGCTCGTCGCGCGTCGAACCGCCGCGGACGAGATCGAAGCCCGCGCCGGTCGCGACCAGCGTGATCGCAGCCGCGCCGGAATGAGCGCAGCCCTTGGCACAGCCGGAGACGTGAAGCCGCGCGGCCGCGCCGATGTTCGGCGCAAGGGCCGCCGCCAGCGCGCGGGTGTCGGCATGCGCTTCACGGCAGCGCGGCGCGCCGCTACAGGCGATGACGCGCAGCGCCGGATCGTAAGCCTCGGTGATGAGACCGGCCGTAGATGGCATCGTCCGCTTGTCTTCGCTTAAGACCATCCGCCACGGCGTCATGCGCAGCGCATGTCCGCAGCCGGCGAACTGTTTGAGCGTCGCATGCGGCATCTGCCCGAATGCGACGCCGACCATCGCGCCTTGCGGATAGAGGCCAGGGCGCGCCGCAGCCATGATCGGCACCGGCTCGGCCTCGCCGCGTAGCGCGTCGGGCAGGGCTGCGCCAGCGGCAAGATGCGCGGCCATCCGCCCTCGCCCGTCCCTGGCACCGCCTGACGTCACGAACCAATTTGCGAGCGTGAGCGCGGCGGTCACAGCCTCGCCGCGTTGGACGGAACGGCCGAGGCTGGCGCCATTGGCCCGCACCAGCAGTCCACCGGCGCGATCGCGCTCGATCCGCACATCCGCGGAATCGCCGGCGAGCACGCGCGAAGTGCCGTCATCGATGGCAAAGCCGAATTTCGTCGGAAGCGCGAGCACACTGTTCTCCAGCGCCTCCTCGAGCTCGGCGGCGAGCGCCTGCGTCTCGTCGCCCGCGCGCCAGAACGGCGTCACCAGGATGTTGCGCCGGGACTCGGTGTTGGCATCGGGATCGAGCAGCGCCAGCTGCGAAAGACCGTCGAGCAGCAGCCGGTGGCTGCTTTCGCTGACACCTCTGATCTGGAGATTGGCGCGGCTGGTGACGTCGATCAGGCCGTTGCCGTGGCGTTCGGCCAGACGCGCCAGTCCGGAGATCTGCGCCGCGTCGAGTCGGCCGCCGAACGGGCGCACGCGCACCACGAGCCCGTCGCCCGATTGCATCGGGCGCAGCGCGCCGGGACACCAGCCCTTGACCCTGGCCGCACTCATGACGCCTCCTTGAGCGCCGCCGCGATCGAATTGCGACGCGTTCGCCAGAGTGAAGCCTCATGCAGACGGGTGAAGCACGTCTCCATCGCGGCGAGCGCCGCAGGATTTTCGCGGGCCATGAAGGCGCGGACGTCGTCGTTGCCGAGCGTCGCATCATAGTACAGATCGAACAGATGCGGCGGCACGGCACCGGCGAGATGGGCGAAGGCGGCCATGTGTTCGAGCGTCGCCGTGATCTCGGCGGCGCCGCGAAAGCCATGGCGCATCATGCCGGCGATCCAGGCCGGATTGGCCGCGCGCGCGCGGACCACGCGCGAGATTTCTTCCGTCAGCGTCCGCGCCTGCGGCCGGTCGGGACGCGTCGCGTCGAGATGATAGAGCGACGGCGCAATTGCACCGAGATGTGCGGCTGCCGCGGCGACGCCGGCTTCATGCGCGGCATAGTCGGCCGCGAGCAGAAGATCGGTTTCCGGCAAGTCCTGGACGTGAACGAAGGCATCGGCCGATGCGAGCCGCTGTTCGATACCGGCGCGATCGGGCTTGATCTCGCCATCGGCTGAGAACGCCCATGACGAGGCCGACAGCCAGGCTTCGCCCGCGGCGTCACGCGTTTCAGGCGTGAAGGCATCGGGAATCGCGGAGAGGCCGACGCCGTAGTGCCCGGGGCGGGGCGCGAACACGCGGGACGCACGGTGGCGATATGGGTTCTCGTCGCCCTCCTCCTCGCGTGCGGCGAGCGCTTCGGCCGCCGCCTCGAACAACTGAGCGAGGCCGGAGAAGACATCGCGAAACAGGCCCGACACCCGCAGCGTGACGTCGATGCGGGGCCGCCCCAGCTCGGCCGGCGCGATGATGTCATAGCCGGTCACACGGCCGGAGGCGTGATCCCAGCGCGGCGCAAGCCCCGCCAGATGCAGCGCCATCGCGAATTCCTCGCCGGCGGTGCGCATCGTCGCCGAGCCCCACAGATCGACCACGAGGCCGTTTGGCCAGTCGCCGTGATCCTGCAAGTGGCGGCGAAGCAGCTCTTCCGCGAGCTTGATACCATGCGCATGCGCCGACGGCGTCGGCACTGCGCGCGGATCGACGGCAAAGAGATTGCGCCCGGTCGGCAGCACGTCCTGGCGCCCGCGATAGGGCGAGCCCGATGGCCCCGGCGCGACACGTCGGCCCGCAAGCGCGGCGCGCAACGCGTCCCGCTCTGCGTCGCCGCAGGCGCCGCGGCCGAACACGTGCAGGCCGTCGCCGAACTGGCTTTCCTTGAGATCGCAGACGAAGCGATCGATCCGCGGGATCGCCTCGGCTGGCGCTGCCGATGCATCGAGACCGAGATCGTCTTCGAGACCGGCCCCGCGCGCCTCGTCGCGGATCGCAGCGATCAGCCGATGGCGCCGGGCGGGATCGAGACCGTCAGCGGTCGAATATTCGTCGAGGAGCTGTTCGAGCCGACGCAGGCCCTCGGGGACAGCGGATGCCGCAAGCGGCGGCGGCAGATGGCCGATGGTGACGGCGCCGATGCGCCGCTTGGCCTGCGCGGCTTCGCCGGGGTCGTTGACGATGAAGGGATAGATGACAGGGAGATCGCCGATCAGGGCTTCCGGCCAGCAGCTCGACGACAGCGCCACGGATTTTCCGGGCAGCCATTCCAGCGTGCCGTGCGCACCCATGTGTACGACGGCATCGACGCCCTGCCCCCGGAGCCAGAGATAGAACGCGACATAGGCATGGCGCGGCGTGCGGGCGAGATCGTGATAGTCGGCCTCGCGCGCGGCCGTATCGCCACGCTCGGGTTGAACTGCGATGATCGACTGTCCGCATTGGATCGCGGCGAAGTGGAATGCGCCGTCACGACAGCCCGGATCGCTCTCAGGCGTGCCCCAGGCTCGCGCGAGATCATGCTGCAAGGTTTGCGGCAGGCGTGAGAGCGCGGCGCAGTAGTCGGCAACACTCCAGATCAAATTCTGCCTGAGCAGCGTCTCGCCGAGTGCATGCACCGGCGCGACATCGAAGCCGGCCTCGGCAAGATCAGACACCAACGCTTCGACCGAAGCCAGCGCATCGAGACCAACCGCATGCGCTATCTGGTGCGGACGGCCCGGATAATTGGAGAGCACGATCGCCAGCCGCTTCTCATTAGCCGGCTTCTCTGCAAGCCGTCGCCAGGCGGCGACACGCGCAGCAACGGCCTTCACGCGCTCTTCATCCGCGCGATGGGCAAGATACGAAAATTGCAGATCGGGATCACGTTCCGCGGCCGATTTGAAACTCACGACGCCCGCGAACAGGCGGCCATCGACCTCGGGCAGCACCACATGCATGGCGAGGTCGCCGGGCGACAGGCCGCGCAGCGATTCCACCCAGTCCTCGCGCCGCGCCGTGGAGAGCGCGACCTGGAACGCCGGGCACGGCGCAGCGTCGAACGGTGTCGTGCCATCATCGCCCATCGCCGAGAACGCCGTCGCATTGACGATCGCGGCCGGCGGATTTTTCGCAAGATGGTCTCGGAGCCAATCTGCAACGCCCGTAGCCTTCAGCGAGGTGACGAACACGCCGTACGTGTCAAATCCCCGCTCGCGCAGCGTGGCAATCAGCGCGTCGACCGGGCCGGTGTCCGCGGCGGTGAGGTACGAGCGATAGAAGGTCACCAGCGCGCGCGGCCTGCCCTCGCCGTCCGGGATCGCAGCGATGACGCCGCGCGCGGGATCATAGAAGCCCATTTCCGGCACGGTCATCTCGCCGACGACCGGCCCGGCATAAAGACCCGATGCCAGCGCAAGCTGCGCGATCGCCGCTTGTGCCGCGACCGGACCACCGGTGTCGCAGAGCACCTTGAGCCGCCGCAGCGTCGAGACCGGCAGTGTCGAATACGCATCGAGCCGCGTGTCGTCACGGCCATCGGCCGGCAGCACCGCGAGCACGATGCCGCGCGCCTTCGCAAGTTGCTGGAGCGCAGCGAGGCCGTAGGGCCAATAGGACTCACCGCCGATCAGGCGAACCAGGATGCCGCGCGCCTGCGAAAGCGTGCGCTCGATATAGGTGTCGACCGAGAGCGGATGGCGCAGTTCCGCCAGATTAGCCAGCCGCAGCGACGGCAGGTTGCTCTGGCCTCGCCGCCAGCCGGCCGCAAACGCGGCAAGATCGGAATCCGAGTACGAGAGCACCACGAGATCGGCCGGGTCCTGGCCGATGTCCCTTGGCGTCGCGGTCTCCTCGAGACCGCGGCTCTCGCGGAAGACGACGTGCATCAGACACCAAGTCCCGCTTTGATCGCGGCTTCGTCGATATCGCCGTGCTCGCCGATCACGACGAGCTTTGACTGCCGCGCGATCGCGCCCCAGGGCTTGTCGAACTGGTGACGCACGCGTTCGCCGACCGCCTGAAGCAGCAGGCGCATCGGCTTGCCTTCGACCGCGATATAGCCCTTGACGCGCAGCACGTTCTGCTCGCGCGAAAGACGCTGCACCGATGCAACCAGCGCGTCGATGTCGGCAACCTCAGGAAGATCGATCACGACGGAGGCGAAATCGTCGTGCTCGTGGTCCTCCTCGCCATCGTGGTGCGAGGGGCGCGCGGCAAGATCGTTTTCGGCGGCAGCGCCGAGGCCAAGGATGACGCGCGCATCGATCGCACCATCGGTGACTGACAGCATCGGCACGCGACGCGGCATCTCGGCGGTGATCACCGCCTTCGCTGCTTCGAGGCCTGCCGCGCCGGCAAGATCAGCCTTGGTCAGCAGCACGATGTCGGCGCAGGCGATCTGGTCCTCGAACACTTCCGACAGCGGCGTCTCGTGATCGAGATTCTCGTCCGCCGCACGCTGCGCTTCCACCGCGGCCGGATCCGGCGCGAAGCGGCCGGCGGCGACGGCCTCGGCATCGGCCAGCGCGATCACGCCGTCCACCGTGATGCGCGAGCGGATCTCCGGCCAGTCGAACGCCTTCAGCAGCGGCTTGGGCAACGCCAGCCCCGAGGTCTCGATCAGGATGTGATCGGGCCGGACCGGCCGCGCCAGCAGCTTTTCCATGGTCGGAATGAAATCGTCGGCGACGGTGCAGCAGATGCAACCGTTGGCGAGTTCGATGATGTTCTCTTCCGGGCAATTGGCATCGGCACAGGACTTCAGGATTTCGCCGTCGACACCCTCGCTGCCGAATTCGTTGACGAGCACGGCGAGCTTCTTGCCGTTGGGATTGGCGAGCAGATGCTGGATCAGCGTCGTCTTGCCGGACCCGAGAAAGCCGGTCACCACGGTCACCGGGACTTTTGCGAGCGAGTTCATTCGGCGGCCTCCGGCAACGCGGCAATAGGGGGAATGCGCGCAAGCGACTGCTTGCGGAAGATCTCGGGGCGGCTGCGCCAGGGCACGAGGCCGTCGGGCGCGGCCGCATAGGCCGCGGCGCCCGCGATCACGTCGCGCGCGTTGGCATCCGACAGGCGACCATAGACATAGGACCAGCGACCGGGCGCGCTGAGCGCAACCGAGCAGCCCTGGCTGCAGGCCGACAGGCATTCGACGGGAACCACATTGACGCCATCAGGCACGCCAGCCTCGACGATCGCGCCGTGAAGGCGCTTGCCCGGCGTGACTTCGCCCTCGCCTGGCGTCTCGCCGGCACGGCAGGTAATGCAGACGTGAAGTGTGACGGTCATCGCCTCTTCCAAAATAAACAGCGGGAGGCGAAGAGGCCCACGAACCGGTCTTGCGAGGGTCCGTTTCCCCGTCGCGGAACACCCCGTCCGCCGGTCCAAAATCGTCCGCGCTGGCAGGTCTCCCGGCTTGCGGAGCAGGGCTTGCGCCCTTCGATCCCCGCCTTCCCGACCCCCTGGGGGATCAGTGGCTTCGGGCATCTCTCCGGTCACGGTCGCGGGGGCGGCTGCATTTTGGATCCAAATCTTGCCGATTCGGACCCTATCGCATTCCCTCTTCGCCTGTCATAGGACAGGAACCAACGCCAGGTCACCATTTGCCCCTGGCCGCCTCTTGTCAAGCCGAAGGACCGGGACCGATGACGCCTGAACCGGATACCCAAACGGGCGAGGAAACCGACGCCCGCCACGCCCAGAAAATGGCGAAGAAGAAGGCCGCCCGCGACAAGATCATGGCGACCAAGAGTGGCGAAAAGGGCCTCATCATCGTCCACACCGGCGCCGGCAAGGGCAAGTCCTCCTCCGCCTTCGGCATGATCGTCCGCTGCGTCGCCCATGGCTTCCCCTGCGCGGTGGTGCAGTTCATCAAGGGCGCCTGGGATACGGGCGAGCGGCGCCTGCTCACCGGCCATTTCGGCGATCTCTGCCAGTTCCACGCCATGGGCGAAGGCTTTACCTGGGAAACACAGGACCGCACCCGCGACATCGCGGCCGCGCGCGCTGGCTGGGAGAAGGCGAAGCAGCTGATCCTCGACCCGGATTTGCGCATGGTCGTGCTCGACGAGATCAACATCGCGCTGCGCTACGACTATCTCGATATCGCCGAGGTGGTCGAATTCCTGACGACCTCGAAGCCGCCGATGACGCATGTCGTGCTCACCGGGCGTAACGCCAAGGACGAGCTGATCGAGATCGCCGACCTCGTCACCGAGATGACCCTGGTCAAGCATCCGTTCCGCTCCGGCATCAAGGCGCAAGCCGGGGTCGAGTTCTGAAGATATTCGCGATGGCGCGTGCATTGATGATCCAGGGGGCCGGCTCGGACGTGGGCAAATCGCTCATCGTCGCCGGTCTCGCGCGCGCCTTCACGCGGCGCGGCTTGCGCGTGCTTCCCTTCAAGCCGCAGAACATGTCGAACAATGCGGCCGTGACCGTCGATGGCGGCGAGATCGGCCGCGCACAAGCGCTGCAAGCCCTCGCCGCCGGCGTCGAGCCGCACACCGACATGAACCCGGTGCTGCTCAAGCCCGAGACCGATATCGGCGCGCAGGTGATCGTCCACGGCAAACGCATCGCGACCGCGCGTGCGCGCGACTATGCGGCGATGAAGCCATCGCTGATGGGCGCGGTGCTTGAGAGCTTCGAGCGGCTGAAGGCGCGCGCTGATCTCGTGCTGGTCGAAGGCGCCGGCAGCCCGGCCGAGGTCAATTTGCGCAAGGCCGACATCGCCAATATGGGCTTTGCGCGCAAGGCCGACGTCCCCGTCGTGCTGGTCGGCGACATCGACCGCGGCGGTGTCATTGCCCAGCTCGTCGGCATCAAGACGGTGATCGACCCTGACGATGCTGCGATGATCCAGGGTTTTGTCATCAACAAGTTCCGCGGCGATCCCACGCTGTTCGACGACGGCTACAAGCTGATCGAGCAGAAAACGTCCTGGCGCGGCTTTGGCGTGCTGCCCTGGTTTGCACGCGCCGGCGAACTGCCGGCCGAGGACGCGCTGGGCCTCAGCGATGCGCGCAAGCCGGGCCAATGCAAGATCGCCTGTCTCGCGCTGTCGCGGGTCGCCAATTTCGACGATCTCGATCCGCTCAAGCTCGAGCCCGGCATCGATCTCGTGATGGTGCGTCCGGGCGAAGCCATTCCCGGCGACGTGAGGCTCGTCATCATCCCCGGCTCCAAATCCACCCGCGGCGACCTCGCCTTCCTGCGTGCGCAGGGTTGGGACATCGATCTCCTGGCGCATTATCGCCGCGGCGGCCACATCCTCGGCCTCTGCGGCGGCTATCAGATGCTCGGCCGCAGTGTCGCCGACCCCGACGGCATCGAAGGCCCTGCCGGCGAGACGGCGGGCCTCGGGCTTCTGGACGTGGAGACGGTGATGAGCCCGCAAAAAACGCTGACGCGTGTCGCGGCTATGCATGCCGCCACAGACCAGCCAATCGAGGCTTACGAAATCCACATCGGCCGCACAGACGGGCCGGATCGCGTGCGCCCGTTCGCGACACTGAACGGCGAGCCGGAAGGCGCGATCTCAAGCGATGGACGCGTGCAGGGCAGCTATCTGCACGGCCTCTTCACGTCGGACGATTTCCGCAAGGCGTATCTGGCGAAGCTCGACATTCCCGCGGGCGAAGAGCCCTATCACGCCAGGGTCGAGAGCGCGCTCGATGCCCTCGCCGATCACATCGAAAAGCATCTCGACCTCGAAGGCCTGCTCGCGCTAGCGCGCTAGCACCTCGGCAAGGCGTGTCCATTCGGCTTCGCTGCCGGGGAGCCCGAGCCGCAGCCATGTCGGCTCCTTCGCGAACACGCGCGACCAGATGTGGCCATGCGCCAGCTTCTTCTGCGCAGCCAGCGCGTCAGGGGTTTCGTAGAGACGAAATAACGATGCGCCACCAACGAGCGCCCAGCCCTGCCCTCGCACCATCTCATCGAGACGCAAACAATCGCGCGCAAGTCGCGTTGAGGTGGCCTCGCCCCAGGCATCGTCACGCAAGGCGCGGGCGCCGATCGCGATCGCCGCGCCCGAGACCGGCCATGGACCCGCCGCAGCCGCGAGCTTTGCGATGTCGGCCGTATCGCCGATTGCAAATCCAAGCCGCAGACCGGCAAGGCCATAAAACTTTCCGAACGAACGCAGGATCAGCAGCCCCGGCCGATCCGCTTCCGGCGCGAGCGACAGCTGCGGAACAGCATCGGCAAAGCTCTCGTCGATGACGAGACGGCCGACGCGTGGCAGCTGTGCGAGTAGGTCCGTCGGCGCATGGCAACGGCCATCGGGGTTGTTGGGATTGACGACGATGGCGAGGTCCGCTCCTGCGAGGGCGTCAAGATCCCCGACCTCCTGGACATCCCAACCGGCAGCCGACAGGACGCCGGCATATTCGTTGTAGGTCGGCGCGAGGATGCGGGCGCGGCCACGCGCCCCAAGTTGCGGCAGCAGTTGAATAGCGGCCTGCGCGCCGCCCATCGCAACGAGCGGCGCAGTTGTGCGGTAGGCGTGCCGCGCCGCCTGATGCAGGGCATCGATTTCGGCACGTGACGGCAGCGCGCTCCACGCGCGCGAACTCACCTCGCCCACCGGATAAGGCAGCCGGTTGATCCCCGTCGACAGATCGATCCAGTCCTCGGCGCGCCCGCCGAAATGCTGCTGGGCCAGATCGAGATTTCCACCGTGCTCGCGCATGTCCTGTTCTTTCACGCGAAGCTGAGGATCGCAAGGAGGCCTGCGAGCAGCAGCATGGCGCGGCGATAGACCGTCAATCCCCGAGTGATATCGGCGGCGAGCGGATCGCGCCCAGCTTCATTCAGCCAGGGCTCGTTCGAGATGCTGCCGTGATAGATGCGGGGGCCGCTGAGCCGCACGCCGAGCGCGCCGGCCATCGCGGCTTCCGGCCAGCCGGCATTGGGCGAGCGGTGACGGCGCGCATCGCGCGTCATGCACGACAGTGCCTCGGAGCGTTTTGGTGCCAGCAGCACGAAAAAGAATCCAGTCAGCCGCGCCGGAATGAAGTTGGCGACATCGTCGATCCGCGCCGCCGCCCAGCCAAAGGCTTCGTACCGTTCGCTGCGGTGCCCGATCATGGAGTCGAGCGTGTTGATGGCCTTGTAACCCAAAATGCCGGGCAGACCGAACAGCGCGCCCCAGAACACGGGCGCGACGATACCGTCGGAGGCGTTTTCCGCAAGACTCTCGATCGCCGCGCGCGTGATGCCGGCTTCATCGAGCGCGGCGGGATCACGGCCGACGATGCGCGCGACTGCCTCGCGTGCGCCGGCGATGTCGCCGGCCTGCAAGGGTCTCGCGACAGCCGCGACATGATCATGCAGCGAGCGCAGCGCGACCAGCGGCCAGGACAGGACACCCACCAGCACGATCTCGATCCAGCCCGAGGGAAGCAGGGACTGAAGCGCCCAGCCGAGCACGACCGAGACCGCAATCACAAGGAACGTTCCGGCAATGCCCGCGGCGCGGCGACGGGCCGGCGGATCGGACGCGCGATTCCAGGCGGTGTCGATGCCCGTGATCAGCCGTCCGAGCCAGGTCACGGGATGGCCGATCCGCGCGAATAGCCATGACGGCCAGCCCAACAGGGCATCCACCGCCATCGCCACCACCATCGCCCCCGCAAAACCCACATAAATCTCCCGTCTCGCTCCGCCCCTGTTGCGCAAGACGGCGGCCGAGTGCAAGCCCCTGCCCGCCTGATTTCGGCTTTGTCTTTGGCCCCGTTTGGTGATTAGTGCTGGCCGACAGGAGACTTTGATGGCCGTCATCTTGATCACGGGCGGAGCGCGATCGGGCAAGAGCCGGCGTGCGGAGACGCGGGCGCAGACCTTTCCGGGGCCGCCCGTCTATATCGCCACGGCCGAGGCGCTCGACGCCGAAATGGAGGATCGCATCGCAAAGCATCGCGCGCGACGCGGAGCCGACTGGATCGAGCGCGAGGCGCCGCTCGACCTGGTGCAGGCGCTGGTCGAAACCGAGGGCGGCGGCGCAAGACTGGTCGATTGCCTGACGCTCTGGCTGTCCAACCTGCTGCATTCCGAACGCGACTGGTCGCGCGAGGTGACGCACCTCGCCGAGGTCCTGCCTCGCTTGCGCAGTCCGGTCATCATGGTCACCAACGAGGTCGGCCTCGGAATCGTGCCCGACAACGCGCTGGCGCGCGCCTATCGCGATGCTGCCGGGATCATGAACCAGACGTTCGCCGGCGTTGCCGACGAGGTCGAGTTCGTGGTCGCGGGTCTGCCGATGAAGCTGAAATGATGCCGCGCGCTGAACTTCTGCGAGACATCGTCGCGGATCTCAGGATCGCGGCCTCGTTCGTCACGCTCCTGCCGGTCGGATCGTCAACGTCAGCCGGTGATGGCGCGATCGCGCGCGCGACCTGGGCCCTGCCCGTCGCCGGACTGCTGGTCGGCCTTGCCGGCGCGTTCGTCTACAAGATCGCCAGCCGGTTCGGACTGACGCCGAACCTTGCCGCCCTGCTCGCACTGGCCACGACCGCCCTCATCACCGGGGCGTTGCACGAGGACGGCCTCGCGGACACCGCCGACGGGCTCGGCGGTGGCCGCACGCGCGAGCGCAAGCTCGAGATCATGCGCGACAGCCGGATCGGCACCTATGGCGTCTGTGCGTTGATCCTGTCGTTCGGGCTGCGCTGGAGCGCGCTCGCGACGATCGCCAATCCCTGGGCCGTCACGCTGGCGCTATGCGCTGCGCATGCTGCAGCCCGGGCGGGCGTGCCGGCTTTCATGTCGCTGGTGCCACCGGCACGACCTGATGGCCTGTCGGCAAGTGCCGGAGCGCCGCCAGGCCGCAGCGTCGCCATTGCCTTCGCGGTTGGAACTCTCGCGCTCGCCCTCGCACTTGGACCGGGCAAGGCGCTGGTCGGCCTGATCCTGCTGTCGCTCGCCGGCTTGATGCTGGCGCAGCTTGCCGTCCGCCAGATCGGCGGGCAGACCGGCGACATTCTCGGCGCCTTCGAGCAGCTGGGCGAGATCGCGATCCTGCTGGTTGCCGCGGCCTTCCAGATGGGACACTGACCCCATGGTCGAGTTCGACGACACCTTCCGCCGCCACTTGCGCGAGCTGTTCGTGTGGCGCCGTGACGTGCGCCGCTTTCGCACCGATCCTTTGCCTGACGGCGCGGTGGAACGTCTGATCGAAACCGCCTGCCTCTCGCCCTCGGTCGGCCTCAGCCAGCCCTGGCGCTTCGTCACCGTCGATGACGCCGCGCGGCGGCGCGCCGTCATCGACGACTTCAGGGCGTGCAACAGAGACGCGCTGAACTGCTATTCGGGCGAGCGCGCAGCGCGCTATGCGACGCTGAAATTATCGGGCCTCGAACAGTCCCCCGGCCACCTCGCCGTGTTCGCGGACAAGGCCAGCGACATCGGGCACGGACTCGGCCGCGCGACCATGCCGGAGACGACGGAATATTCAGTCGTCGCCGCGATCACCGCGATGTGGCTCGCCGCGCGCGCCGAGGGCATCGGCCTCGGCTGGGTATCGATCCTGAATCCGGACCGCATCCACGCCATTCTCGACGTGCCACAATCCTGGAAATTCATCGCTTATCTCTGCATCGGCTATCCGGAAGTCGAATACGACCAGCCCGAGCTGGAGCAGGCGAAATGGGAACACCGGCGCGGCGCGGACGAATTCACGCTGCGGCGCTAAGGAGGCAGCAAATGCGCCCTACGACTTGCTCTTGCCGGCAACCGCCGCCATCGGCGCCGGGCTTTCCTGCTTCTGGAACATCAACAGCGGCCGGAAGATGATGCGGCCATAGGCCTCGTAGTGGTTCTGGGTCGAGACGGCCATCTTCAGCGGCGTCGCGTAATTGGCCTCGAATGTCATGAATGGCGCGTAGGTCCAGGAGAAGCCGACGCCGACCGAGCCCAGTTCGGTGACCCCGGGGAATGTCGAATACACTGCGCCCCAGTCGGTGAAGATGTAGGTGTCGAAGCCTTTGAGCCACGACGACCAGTTGTAGTGCAGTTCGGCGTTGAAATAATAGCCGCTGTCGCCGGACGCCGCGTTGGAGGGATAGCCCCGCACGGTGGTCGGGCCGCCGATCGAGAAGATCTGGTCGCCCGGCAGCAGTTTTTCCTGCGTGTACTGCCAGCTCGCCAGCACATTCGCGCTGAAATTCTGAGGCCCTGCGGCGCTGGTCGCAATCAGGGAGCCGGTATAGGTGTTGAACGCGCGGTTGTTGCCGAGCACATAGTCATGCCAGGTGATGTAGTTCACCGCCGGCGAGACCGTGACCGAATAGGTGTTGCCCGACTTCGTCACCGAAACGCCAGCCGTCGCCTTGTTGTAGTGGTCGTTGGTGACGTCGACGGTGGCGAAGCGGCTGACCGTCTTGCCTTCGGTCTCGGCGGCATTGAACAGCACCAGCCAGTCCTGCGTCACCCAGAGCGGTTGGCTGAAATTGACCGCGGCCTGGCTCGAACGTCCGGTGACGTCGAGCGCGACGAACGGTCCCTGGATGATCTTGATCTTGCCTTCGGTGTAGCTGACGCCGGCGCGGCCGCCCCAGGGATTGACCGGGATGCTGTAGGCGACGTTGCCGTTGAGATTGCCGTCGGAGCGCACACCGTAGAAGGTCAGGCGGTCGTCGACGCCGAACAGGCCGTGGCGCTTGTAGAAGGCTCCGCCCTCCCAGCGCCCGGTGTTCTCGACCCCCTGGTTGTCGGTAAAGAGCTGCAAGGTGTCGATCGGCGGCTCGATCACCGCGAACTGGAGATCGGTGAGGCCGAAGCTCGTGCCGGGCTGGAGCAGCGCCTTGATCTGCACGTCGTTGGTCCGGTTGAACCAGATCACGTCGCGGTTGAGTTTTGGAACGTCGAGAATCTCTCCTTCCGGCTCCTTCACCCGCTGAAGGATGTAATCGGTGCGAGTCTGCTTGTTGCCCTCGATGGTCGTCTTCTGGAGCCGGCCCTCGGTCAGCTTGATCTTGACTACACCGCCCTTGGCATCCTGCTCCGGCAGCGTCGCGATGCCCGTGACGATGCCGCGCGCGGTGTAGACGGCGTTGATGTCGGCGACGAGCTGCAACAGCGAAGCGATATCGACATTCTTGCCGACATACTTCTTGGCAATCTCATCCAGCTCCGCCGGTGTGATGAATTTCGAAGAGTCAAACTCGACCTTGCGCAGGCGGAATTTTGGTCCGCCCGGCTTGAGGAGCTGGGATTTTTCCCGCTCTCCGCCGGTCACCGCCGGCCCGTTGAGCTTGGGCGGCGCGCTCTGCTGTTCGAGCTGGCGGCGCTGCCGGTCGATGTCGTTCTGGATCACGCCGGGATTGATCGACTGTGCGCGCGCGGACGCGATACAGCAAGCCGCAAGCCCGACTCCCAATGCTGCCGCCCAAACCCGCATCCCGTTACCACGCCTCCGCAAGACGGCCCAGGGCCGGTGTCGCCGCCTGGACGGCCGCGTCCTTCCAGCCTGTGCGCCCTGTGCGCTGCCCTTGACGGCGCAGCTTGCGCGCGTCGCTCAGCCCCTCGATGTTGACGGCGGGACCGGAGCCGATGGTCTCGACCGGCCGCGGCGTCAGCAGCGCGTCGAGCCGCGCCTTGCCGGAGAGGCCGAGCAGGTAGAACGTCCCTCCGTCCTTCTTCGCAAGCCAGCTCTCGATGGTTTCGTTGCCCTCGCCATCGACCGAGATGTTGCGGGCCATGCTGGCGCCCGTGAAGGCGTTGCAGCAGTTGTGGGACGGCCCGTAATTGGTGACGGTGGCCGAGACGTCGCCGGTGTAGAACACCACATAGGCGTTGCTGACATTGGCGTTGCCGACCTGGCTCATCGTGAACACGCCGCCCGGCTGGTAGAGCTGGAGCGTCGGCCAGTTGGACGGCGCCGGCGTGCGGTTGTTGAGCAGCACCTGCTGCGTGGCGGTGGTCAGCATGAGCTGGCCCGGGATATAGCCGTTCAGAATCGAGACAGCCGGCGCATCCGTCCAGAAGGTCGCGTCCACCACCCTGAACTGGTTGATGATGATGCTGTCTGGATCGATCGAGATGTTGGCGGACTTCGCGACGCCGCCGTTGTAGCCGGTGATGTTCATGATCAGCGGGACCGGCGGTGTGGAGCGGATCTGCTCGCCCTTGACGTTGATCGTGTCGGCCGCAAGGTCGAGCTCCCTCACGACGCTGACCCAGCCGATCGTCAGGTCACCCGACGAGGTCATCCTGACGATGTTGCCGCTGATCCGATCGAACGAGACCCCACCGGCTGAATTGAAGCGCGTGTCGCCGTTCGCGGAGATCGATCCGCCGCGGATCACCCCCGTATCGGAGCGCAGGTCGATCTCGCCGGCATCGCCTGGGATACCCGTCGTGGTCAGCTGGCTGAAGACGATGTCGTCCACGGCATGCAGGGTCTGCGTGCCGCCGCTGATGGCGGTGCCGACGGTGATCCCTCCGGTCGTCGCGGTGACGTCGAGCGTGCCGCCCACGTTGAGATTATCCCAGCGAACGACCGTTCCGCTCAAGACTGCGTTGCCGGTCGAGGTCGTGAGGTTATGACCGGTGTTGGTGCCCGCCGCGATCAGCCGCGCCGAACCGTGGGCCGAGACCGAGCCGAGCGTCGGAACGCCGCCTGAGGTCACCGTCTGCGCCAGGATGAAGCCATTGTCGGCGTCGACGTTGATGTTGCCGGCATCGCCATTGATGCCCGTGGTCGTCAGCGCATTGAACGTCACGTTGTCATGGGCGTGGATGGTCTGCGTGCCCCCGCTCTGTGCGGTCTGGAAGGCGATGCTGCCCTGGCCTGCGGTCGCGCCCAGCGTCGTGCCGACGTTGAGGGCGTTCCAGTTGATCGGGCCGCCGGCGGTCAGCAGCCCCGAGCCGGTCGTGGCGGCAAGCCTGTTGCCCGTGATGGTCGTGGCGGCCTGCAGCGTCGCCGAACCGTGGGCCGAGACCGAACCGAGCGTGGTCAGGCCGCTTGATGTCACGGTCTGCGCCAGGATGAAGCCATGGTCGGCGGTGACGTTGATGTTGCCGGCGTCGCCGGCATTTCCGGTCGTCGTGAGCGACTTGAACGTCACGTTCTGGCTGGCACGGACCGTCTGCGAGCCGCTGCTGTCGGCGGTGCCGATGACGACGCTGCCGTTGTTTGCAACAGCACTGAAGCTGCCGCTGGCGCCGGTCGCCGTGCCTGCCAGCACCTGGTCGAGCGTCAGGCCGCCGGTGCCGATGATGTCCACGCTGCCCTTCACTGCGGACAGCAAGCTGGCTTCGGCATCGGTCAACGCCTTCAGATAGATGCTGCCGGCGCTCGCGCTGGCCGACAGCCGCGTGGCGTTGGTGGTGAACCGGCTCGCCGCGCTGCCGATGCCGTTCGATGCACTCAGCGACACTTCGGCGCCGGCACCGGACAGGAGGAACTTGGTCCGGCCGTCGCCATTGTCGATGATCGCGCCGAGTGAGGCGACCCCGCCGGCCGTGACGACGATCGACGGGGTGTTCGAGGCGGCCGCGTAGGACAGCGACGAATTCAGCTGGCCGACCGTCGCATCGCCCGTGGTGGTGACCGAGATCAACCCGGCCGCGTTGATGGCCGAATAGGCGCCCATCGACAGCGTCGCCGCGACCATCGTCACGCCATTGGAGGTGCTGGTTGCAACCACCGGCGCCGCGCTGGTGCCGGCCGCGAAGGTCATGCCGCGGTTGGCAAGCAGCTGCATCAGGCCGTCGCTGGTGACGTTGGCATTGACGGTGAGCGCGCCGCGCGCAGCGTTCAGCGTCAGCGCGCCACCGGCCGTCAGCGTCCCATAGGTGCCGCTGGTGCCGACCATGAGATCACCGGTGACGGCAAGCAGGCTGAGGTTGCCGACCGCCGAGCCGGTCACCGCGCCGGAGATGTTCACCTGCAGCGGCTGGAAGGTCGAGCCGTTGAAGCCGATGCTGCCGCCCGCGCGCAGGTCGAGGTCGGTGCCCAGGATATGGATCGCCGAACGGTCGGTGAAGTCGGCTTCGGCATAGATGCTGCCGGTCGCGGCGAGCTGGATCGCATTGCCGGCGGCAATGTTGCCGAGGATGAGATCGCCGGTGGTCTGCTTCACATAGATGCCCTGCGCCGACGAGACCTGGTCGAGCTGGTCGTTGGCAGGGTCCGCGAAAGCGATCTGGATCGCGTTGGTATTGGTCGCGGGATTGCTTCCGGCGGTTCCCGAGGGCGCGCCGACATTGCCGTGCTCGGCGATCAGGGTCAGGTTGGCGATATCACCCGAAATCACGGCGCCGCCCGCATTGTTGGAGATACTGTTGACGGCGTCGAGTTTGACGTCGCCGCGGCCGGTCACCTGGATGCCGTTGGCCTGTGCGGCCGAGATCGGGCCGTAATTCGCGGTGACGCCGCCGAGCGCGAGGCTGTTCTTGCTGCCGAGATAGATATTCGTCAGCGCCTTGGCCGAGATCGCGATCGGATTGTCGACGACGACGAGGTTCTGCTGCGACAGGCTGACCGTATAGGTCGTGACATGGGTCGTCGGGTCCGTGACCGCGCCGACGGTGAGCTGGCCGGGACCGGCGGTGGCAAGCAATCCCCTCTGCTCCGGCGTCAGCGACGAGGAATCGACGCTGGTGAAGGTGAAGGTCTGGGGCGCAGCCGAATTGCCGACCGAGCCGCGCGGCGCGTACAGCATGATCTGGTTGGCGCTGACATTGGCCACGACGTTCTCGTCGATCGGCGGCGGTGCCGCGCCGACGGCCGACGACGACACCGTGTAGGCGAGCTGGCTCTGCGTCCATTGCGAGCCCGCGGTAATGATGCTGTAGACCCGCTCGGTCGACGCAAGCGTGTAGCTGTAATTCGCATTGTAGGTGTTGAGCGCCGTTTGCAGCGCCGTGTTGCTCGGCATCCGCTGGTTGGCGGTCGCCACGCCATCGAACAGTTTCGTGAACAGCGTCGTCGAAAGCGATGTGCCGAACACTGTCCCCAGCGGATCCGCCGGCGCGGTGCCGAGCAATGTCGTCAGCGAGGTCTTGAGCTGGTCGGTGGTGATCTTGCCGAGCAGGAACTGGTCCCGCAGGAACCGCGTCGTGGCCTCGACCTGCATCTGCGTGGTCGTGACATTGGCGGGATCGACGATGCCGAGCTTGGCAGCCACCTGCGCCCGCAGCACCGTCAGCCCCACCGACGTCGGATTGTAGGTGCTACCGTCCTGGAACGCGATGTTCTTGAGCTGGAAGTAGTCGTTGTAGGCCGACGTCACCATCGACTGGTAGCTGTTGACGGCATTGGTGGCGGCGTTGCCGCTGAGCAGGTCGAGGCTCGCCCAGACGTCCTGGAGATGCTGGCTCTGCGCCTGGGTGAGGCCGACCGCCGCCCGGCCATTCAGGATGTTGGCCGGGTTGTTGTCGGAGCCCGCCGCCTCCAGGAAGACCGGGCCGCCGGTCGACTGGACCGTGCCGAGGCGCAAATCACCCTTGGACTGGATGATATAGGTGCCCGTGGCCGATGCGCTGTCGAGAACGCCGCCATCGACGGCGCCGCTCGCCTGTGTCGTGCCCGTCGCCTGGATCACCAGCGGATTGATGTTGGTCAGGGTGGACGCGCCGTTGACGACGGCGCTCGTCGCGCCGATCGCACCCGAGGTGGAGTTGATCTCTATGTTCTTGCCGATCACGACGGGATTGGCGACGTTGTAGGCGGACGCCGAGTTGATGTCGCCGGTCGCCGAGAGGAAGACGCTGCCCTGCGGCGTCGCGCCTGCCGAGTTCACCTTCACCTGGTTGATCGACAGCGCGCCGATGGCCGAGATCGCGATGTCGCGGTCGATCGAGCTCGCGGTCAGGCTGCCGCCATAGAGCTGCACCTGGACGGGCGCCTTGGTGGTGCCGAGCGTGCCGATACCGCCGTCACCCCGAAGCGTCACGCTCGTCCCCGAGATCACCGGGTTGTTGGCATTGGCGCCGACGGTGATCGACGAGTTGGTGCCGGTGGCGGCAAGCGTCGTCGTGCCCTGCTGGTTGTTGATCGACCCGTTGATGACGATGCCCGAGGTCGAATTGACCACGACGTCGCTGCTACTGCCGCCGATGAACTTGATGTTGATCGGGTTCGACGCCTTGACCGTGTTGGTCAGCGTGAGCGTCAGGTGATCATAGATCGCCTGGTACCAGTTGTACTGGGCGTCCGCGCCGCAGCACGCGTTGGAATGGGTGTTGAGTCCAACGGGGCTCCCATCCGGATTCACGCCTCCCGCCCAGTGATAGCTGCCTGTGGCGGTGGTGACTTTCTGATAGTTGCTGCTCTGCGTGCCTGAAACCAGGCTGGTCGAGCGGGTCCAGTTCTCGCCGGTGACCTGATTGGGCGTGAAGCTCCAGCCATAGTCGAACTGCGTGCTGGTGGGTAGACGATCCAGCGTCGCGGTGTCGACCCATTGATAGAGCATGTTCTCCTGCGTCCGGTACTGGACGCCCGCCGTACCGGTCCTGGCCGTAAGCATCGACGGGTCGATCGCGGCCGCAGTGACACTGTTGGTCTCGTACCGCGACACCTGCTGACTGCTTGCAGCCTTGGGATCGTAAACCCACCACGTCGTCTTCCCCTTGAGCTGGTCGACGATCTCGACCACGCTCTGGGCAGTGACGCTGGTATTGATGGTGTTGGTGACCAGCTGGAGCCCGCTGGTGTTGTTGACGGTGACCGTGCCGGCGCCGCCTTTGATCTCGATGTTGCCCTGGGTCTGGGTGCTGTCGGTCGAGGTCGAGATGATCTTGCCGTTGAGATAGACGTAGCCGCCGGCGCCCTGCGCCACGCCATTCAGGATGAGCTGGTCGGTGAGAGCGTTGTACCTGACCCCGATCTTGGCGTCACCGCTCGCCGACGCCGTCACGGAGCCTGAGATGTCGTAATAGACGCCGTTCCGCGCATTGGCCTGGGCCGCGGCAAAGTCCGCGCCGCCGTTGCGGTTCTTGAGGCCGTTGCTGCCATAGATGGCATCGTACGCCGCAGCGCCGATGTCGACCGAGTAGTTGCTGCTCGAGCCGGCCTGGATGGTGCCGTTGATGTTGATCACCGACGCCGAGATGATGACCGCCTGGCCGCTGATCGTCCGGGTGGCAGTCGCGGTGGCCGGCGCATCCGCGGTCTTCGGCGTGATCGCATCCGGCTGGATGTTGATCACCTGGAAGAAGCCCGAGCTGTCGCAGGCTGACGCACAGTTGAACGGCGTCTTGTACGGACCGCTATCGGTGTAGACGTTGCGGCCGTCATAAGTCGTTTTCTTCCACTGCGCGAGCACGACATTGGACGAGTCCTGCGACTGCCCCTCGATGATCTTGAGGGTCGCGATGTCAGGCACGCTGCCGGCATCGGGAGTGCTGGTGTTCCCAGGCGTACCCCTGCCCACCGGCAGGAAGATCGATGAATAGAGCGAGGTGCCGTCGTAATACGTCATCAGCATGCGCGCGGTGAAGATCGTGCTGGCGTCGGCGTTGCCGACGGGTTGATACACGCCGTGGCTGCCGTCGGTGCAGCAGTAATAGAAATAGGGGTGATCGGTTCCCGAAGCGATATGCGGAGCGGTATAGTAGTCGCCGTAGGCGCCGAGATAGGTCGCCGCCGTCATCACCGCCGTCAGCGTGTCCTCCGGCCTGTTTTCGGTGGTGGCCCATTGCGAGGTGACTGCGCTGCCGCTGTCGTAGAAGCTCCCGATCCCGCCGAGGAAGGTGAACGTGCCTTTGGGCACCACGATCTGGACGGTCGCGGCGCTAAGCGACTGCGATGCGACGACGCTGCCGAGATTGTTGATGATCTTGAGCAGGCCGTTCGCGTTGTTGACGGCGCCATTGAAATAGATGTCGGGCGTGCGGGTCAGCAGGTTGCCGTTCTGGTCGATGCCCTGGCCGCTGTCGGGATCCAGACGGTTGTAGGTGGCGGAGACGTCGATGACCGGCGTCGCGCTCGGCATCGCGGTGAAGGTCACATTGGAATGCGAATCCGGGTCGACATGGTCGATCTGGCGATAGGTGATGTTACCTCCGGTCACATCGGTGACCGTGAGGTTGCCCAGGCTCATGAAGTCGAGGCCCTTGTTCTCGATCTTGATCAAGGGCGAGCTGCGCGCGATGACCGCGGGCGGGGCGGGATTCGTGCCGCTGTTTCCGGTCAGCTTCTGGGCCAGGATCGAGACGTTGCCGGCGGACACCAGGATGTCGCCGAATGCGAAGGCGTTGCCGGGCGCGTCGGAGGTGAACGGCGCCTGCTTGATCAACGTGTCGATCTGGCGCTGGATGTCGCCGGTCGGATCGGTGCCGGACGGCGTCATGCTGGCGGGCGCCGTGGGCGTCGCCGCCGCGAGCTGCGAGCGGACCTGCGTCGCAGTCAGACCGGTGAGCCTCGCCAGTTGGTCGACCACCAGCTGGTAGGGATTGAAGTTGCCGACGATGGCGTACTGGACCGTCTGGTGGTTCCAGCTCATCACCGGGCTGAAATGATTGGCGTCTGAGACCAGTTCGAGGACCGACGAAGAGCCGTTTGTCAGCAGGGAATACGGACTGGTCGTGCTCAGTGTCGGCGCGGTCGCACCGAGGTCGATCGCGATCGTCAGATCGTTGTTGACGCCAGCCACCACCAGGCCATTGAGCGCGACATCGCCGGTTCCGCTGGTGTGGCTGTGGTTGTCGCTGTTCTTGGCGCTGAAGATGTCCAGATATGGGTTGTAGTTGCTGCCGTTGCCGGCCGCCGTGACCTGCCCCTGGGTTGCGCCCAGGTAGATGTCGCGCGCACCGAGCAAGCTCGAGGTGGGCGCCAGCGTCAGGCTCGTGGTGTCGTCGGCGTTGGCCGTGCCGCGATAGAGCGCGGAGATCGGAATAGCGGTGTTGTTGTAGACGACCGTCGTGGCCGTCGCCTGCACGCTGCTGAAGACGCTGCCGTCACCGGCGAGGCCCGCATAGATGGTGATGTCACGCCAGGCCGCGATCTTCGCGTTGTCGCCGACATTGACGGACTGGTTGGCGTGGACCCAGCTGTTGGTGCTGGCGCCGACGCCTGCGATCGCGCCGTAGAGGCTGGCATTGGCGTTGTTCGCCGCCGCCATCTTCGCGGCCGTGCCGATATAGATCTTGCCGACGCTGAACAGCTCGCGGGCATTGATGTTGACCGCGAGCGTGGCGTTCGCCGTCATGTTGGATTCGGCGCCACCGCCGGCAAAGAAGCTGGCCGTGGCGAGGCTCGCCGTATCGTTGGTGTTCAGCGTGTTGTAGGCCTCGATATTGATATACGCCGCCGACGTCTGCGGATCGCCATTGAGGCTCAGCACCGTGCCGGCGCCGATATTGGTGTTGACGGTCTGGGTGACGGTCGAGGTGCTGAGCGCGGCAGCACCCGAGAACGAGCCGCCGGAGCCCGAACGCGCGCCGCCGCCGCCCTGGTTGACGATGTCGTTGGCGATGACAACCATGTTGCCGCCCGCCGAATTGATGATCAGGTGCGTTCCGATCTCGGCAGTGGTGGTGGAATCGACGTCGTTCTGCGCCTTGCCGGCCGAAACGCCGGCGGTGGACGCCTGATAGGCATCGCCGCTCGCGGCATAATTCGTAGTGTGGATGGCATTGATGCGGAGACCACCGAAATAAAGCGTGTCATCGCTCGTGCCGCCGTCGAACCGCGCATTGGTCACGGCCGTCGAGCTGGTGGTGGCGACCGCCGCCGCGCCGGCATAGGTGCCGCCCGCGCCGACCGTCGCGTTGGAGACGTTGGTATCCGTGCCGGTCGCCGTGATGCGGAGGATACCCGTGTAGCTCCCATGGTTTAGAATATCCATGTCCGCGGGCGCGCCCAGATAGGCATAGGTGTGCGCGCTCGACGACGTCTGCGCGACGGTAGCACCCAGCGCCAGGAAGCCGCTCGAAAGACCCGTCCCCTCGGCATATTGGGCACTGTCGTTTTCGGCCGCGATGGTCACGTTGGCGTTGGGCAGCCTGATCCCCGTTCCGCCGTATGCGCTGACCGTGGCGTTCTCGGACGCCTGGGCCAGGCTGCCCTGCGCGCCGATCAGCGAGCCGCCGCCACCGGCGAGCGCCTTGGCCCAGGTCGTCGTGCCGCTAACTGGAACCAGCGCCATGGCGGTCACAGCGAGCGCTCCGCCCGCGAAGGTGACGTTGTCGCCGACATCGGCCGTCACCGTGGCGCCGACCGTGGACTTGGCGATGGCGATGCCGACGGCACCGCCGCCGACCGAAACGCCGATCGCCTCGCTCGAAAGATCGGGTGTGATCGACGCCGACACCAGCGTGCCGACGCCGGACGCGGACGTCGTGATCGAGGCACCGGAGCCGATCTCCGCCAGCACGGACGAGTTCTCGTGGGCTTCCGCATCCGCACCGACGCCCGCGACGATGCCGCCGCCGAGCGCGGTGGCCGTGGTGGACAAGGTGCCGGCGCCGCTGGCGCCAACCGCCAGATTCGTGACGTTGACGGTGGAGCCGTCCAGAACCCGTGCCGCGACCGAGCTCGTCCGGCTTGCCATTGCGACCGAAGCGCCGACAGCCGCGGCGCCGGCGGTGACGCCACCGGTGAAGACCACCTGGGTCGTTGAATCCATCGCCATGATGGTGGCGCCAGTGCCGGTGCCGCCCGCGCCGGTGATCTGGCCACCAAGCATCGCCACCACGGAGTTGGTGACATTGCCGACCGCGACAGCCGCATCGGCGCCGAAGTAAAGCGCGGCACCGCCGGCGATCGCCTCGGTATCGATGGTCTTGCCGGAATAAGGTCCGGTGGTCGCGTCCTGGACGACCGCCACAACGGTGACAACCGGTGCCGAGACGGCCAAAGGCGTATCTGCGGCGACAAGCACGCCGGAGCCGTTGCGTCCATAGTCGCTCAAATTGGCGAGCACGGTGCTGTTGACGCTGGTGTAGCCAATGCCGGCCCCGATGCCGACATTCTTCGCAAAGCCGGCGCCGAGAAGATACATCTTGGCCGCATTGGCGCTGGTGGCCGTGACGTTGACCTGCGTGCCCGTGACGTTGCCACCCGCGATCTGCGCGACGACGGCGTCGTTGCCTCCGCTCAGCACGCTGCTGACATCGTAGGTCGAGCTGACATTGGCGCTGTTCGGATTGCCGGCCGTGCCGCTGGCGACCGCGTTGCTGCCATGCGCATTGTTGGTGCCGCTGTTCACGGACGCGATGGTGCCGTTGTTGCCCTGATTGAGCTGACCGGTCTGCTGGCCCTGGGTGTCGGCATCGGCGGTGTTGGTGCCGATCATGATGACGCCGACGGTCGCGCCGATGCCGACGCTGCCGCCGATGCCGGCGGTGACCGCGTAGGACAGCACCTCCTTGGTGCTGAGCGCGTTGACGTTGATCGCGCCTGACGAGTTCAGGTTGCTGTTCCAGCTCTCCGCGACGGTCCGGCTCTTGAAACTGATGATGTTGGCTGCGGCGCCGACGCCGACGCCTCCCCCGCTCGCGCCGACGGCGAGCGCACCTGCGATCTCCTTGATCGCGACGTCCTCGTTGGCGTTGATGGTGACCGCGCCGGCCGCACCGCCCGTCACCGATTGCAAATTGGTGTCATAGACGCCGGCGATGGTGGTGTTGTTGGCGATCTCGATGTTCGCCATGCCGGCGATCGCGGCCGTGCCGGTCGAGAGCGCACCGCCGATCGCATAGGCCTCGAAGCGGTTCTTGGTGTTGGCCTCGACGTCGAGCGCACCGCTCAGATTGAGCGCGGTCGTATGCGCTGCGCCATTGCCCTGATAGCGGAATTCGTCGCCGACATAGGCCTCGGTCCGGTTCGAGGAGACCTGGACCAGGAATGCCGCGCCGATCGCAGCCTGGCTGCCATAGGCGCCGGAGCCGTTCGCGGAGAAGATGCCGGTGTTGTTGTTGGCGTTCACCGTCAGTGACGCCGCTGTCAGCGCGCCGCCGTCGACATAGGCTTCCGTCGTCGCCTGGAACACGTTCAGCCCGACCGAACCGGTGTTGAAGCCGATCGCGATCGAGGACGCGTCCTGCTCGGCATTGGCCTTCACGGTCACGGCGCCGACCGTCTCGCTCGTCGACTGGACGCCGCCGACCGTGGCATTGGTGATATAGGCGAAGGTCCCGCGCGACATCGTCGTCGAGACGATCGTCGCCCCACCGCCGCCGCTGCTGCCGTAGGCGATGCCGGCGCCAAACGCGCCGGAATAGGAGAAGCTCGACGCGGCCACCTCGATCTGCGGCTTGAGCGTCGACGAGGTCAGGCGCGTGTCGATGGCCGCGCTGTCGATATAGGCCCGCGTCGCCCCGCTCATCACATTGGTGATCGGGTTGATCATGATCGAGATGCCGCTGCTCGCAGCGACCGAAGCGACGTTGGTCACGACCGCCTGGTGCGAACTCGCGACCACGGCAAGACCGCGCACGCTGTCCTGATTCTCGGAGAGATCGGGCGTCGTGTCGGTCGGCGCATGGGCGGTGCCAAGATCGAACGCGTGGACGAGCGTGCCGTTGTTGACCGACAGCGTATCGGTGGTGCTGGTCCCGAGCGCATCGACCTTGGTATTCGCGCCGCTGATATAGGCCGCAGTGGTTCCCGTGATCTGGCTGGTGACCAGCGAGCCCGCGCCGCCAGCCGCCCCCTTGCTGATCGACACGGCGCCGGCGAACACCGCCGCCTTGTCATTGTTGCCGGCGACCACGCCGACATTGTTGGTGGCGGTGACGTCGGCGCCGTTGATTCCGTTGGTGCCGGCAGCGGTGATGCTGGCGGTGACGTTGGTTCCCATCAGATTGGTGGCGACCGAGCCGGCCAGCCCAACCTGCGAGGACATCGCGATGCCGACGGCAACAGTCGAGATGTTGGCGTTCGAGTTCGCACCGACCGCGACATTGCCCGAGGCGGTCAGCTTGGAGCCGGTGACGCCGGCGCTGACATTGTTGGCGATGCTGCTGTAGACCAGCGCCAGGCCCGCGGCGCTGCCTTGGGTCGAGGCGCCGGCGACGGCGGCGGTTCCGGTGATGCTGGAATTGTCGGTCGCGCTGACGGAAATGTTCTTGGCCGTGACGGACGATTGCGTCGTGCTGGACTGGCTGTTGCCGATCGCCGCCGAAACGGTGTTGGCGATGCTGCTGATCGTGGTGCCGCCGACGCCGGCAAACTGGCTGGTCGCAAGACCAAAGCCGATCGTGACCGCCTGGATCTTCGAGGAGTCGACCGCGCTCACGCTGACGGTGCCGTTGCTGCCGGCCGTCAGCAGCACGTTCGCGATATAGGCCGAATGCGTGGTGGCAATGGTGTTGTAGACGATCGAGGCGCCGACATTGTTCTTGCCGGCCTGGATCAGGCCCGCAACGGAGACGATGCTGGCCCCTGGACCGTTGCCCGTGCCACCGTTGAGCGCGGCCGCCCTGAAGTCGATGCAGTTCTGCCCGCCCGTGCCGCCGGCGACCGTGCAGGTGTCCTCGGCGAGATGATTGTTGTTCGACTTCTTGACGAGGTTGCCGAGCGCCGTATCCAGCGCCGAGACAGCGCCGCTGTCCGCCAGCACCGTCACGCCGCCGACGTTGATGTTCACCGTCGCGCCGCTGTTGATGTAGGCCGTCGTTGTGGGCGTGATCTCGCTGACGACGATCGCGCCGGCAAGTCCGTTCAACCCCGCCCCGCCCGAGGCCGCGCCGGCTGCAATCACGCTGGCGCTGTCGGCCATCACCAGCAGGGTGTCGTAGTTCGAGATCGACGTGCTGCGGATGTGCGCGTCGGTGGCGTTGCCGCCGGTGGGATCGGCAATCGAGGCATAGGTCAGCCCGATGCCGACGCCGGCCTGGCCGCCCGAAATATAGAGCGAGCCGCCGCCGATCGCGATGTTCGTGGTCTGGTAGGCGTCGACCTCGAGCGCGCGATTGACGCCGGAGGACTGGCCCGTAATCGTCGAGCTCTCGATATAGGCGTTGGCGCTGTCGGTGATGATGCCGACCGAGGCCGACAGCGACGCCGCATTGGATTTCGATCCCGCCACGCCGAGGGCAACGACGGTTTCCGAGCCGCCATTGAGCGCCTGCACCGTCACCGAACTCTGGTTGTTCATGGTGGTGCCGTAAATATAGGCGAGCGTCGCATTGTTGGACATCGCCGCCGCGATCGCGCCGCCGATCGCAGCCCCCGTGGCGGACCCTCCGGCCAGATTGAGCGCCGCCGAGCCCGAACCATTGTTGAGCATGGTGTCGTTGAGCGCCTGAACGATCGTATTGGTCAGCACGGCGCCGGTCGTGGTGTACTTATTGACCGTCGTGTTCCTGATATAGGCGCTGGTGCCGAGCGAGACGTCGCTCACCGACGAACTGCCGGCAAGGTCGAGGCTGAAGCCGCTGGTGCTCGATCCGGAAGTCGAACCGATCTGGCTCGCAGCCGTCGTCACGCCGGCAGTTCCTCCGGTCGCGGCGGCGCCGGCAGCGCCTGCCTTGTCGGAGAAACTCGACGACGCCGGATCGGAGATCGCTGCCGCGACGGCGGCCGCGGTGATGCGCCCCGAAGTGGTCGCGCTGAGCGTGAGGTTGTCGACATTGACCGCCCCGCTTCCGCCGCTGGTGCCGGCGAACGGATCGTTGGCGCTGAACACGCCGGGCCGGATATCGGAATGGTTGTCGCCGATATAGGCGGAGGTGTCGGTATGTGCGCCCAGATAGGCGACCGACAAGCCGACCGCCGAACCGCCGCTCCCGTTATAGCTCATCGCGCCGGACAGCGTCACGACCGACAGATCCTGTTGCGCCAGGATGCCGACGGTCGGGGCATAGATGGTGGCCTGGCTCGATATCGACGCGTGCGTCGTGTTGTTCAGGAAACCGAGCGAAGTGATGCCGTTCAGCGCCAGCGTGCCGGCAGCCTTGCCGGACGACGGTGCGACAGCGACGAACTGGTCGGAAGTGATCGCGTTGACGGCGATGTCGTCCGCCGCACGCAGCGTCGCGCGGTCCGAAACGCCGGCGATGGTATTGGTGTTGAACTGGACGAGATTGAGCGCGCCGCCGACGGAAGAGCCGCCCGAGGTGTTGCCGAACAGGAAGCCGAGTGTGCCGACATTGCCGGCCGCGTCGATCGACGCCATGGTCGTGGTGGCGGCGATCTGGAGGCTGGCGTTGTAGGTGTGGACGTCGCCATTATCCATCCCGGCCGACCAGCTGCTGCCGCATGTCGCGGTCGTGCAGGTCGCGGTCAGACTGGCGCTGCCGGCCACCCACGCCGTCGTGTTGTTGTTCACGACGAAATGGTTCAGCGAACCGGCGATGCCGATGGTGTCACCGGCGTCCGCCGTGGCATTGGCGTAGCTGGTCAGGATGTTGCCGCCGACGCCGAGATTGCCGTTGAGGTGACTCAGAACCGCACCCAGCCCGTCCCATTTGAGCCAGGTATTGGTGATCGGCTGTTCGGTGGTGGCGTCGACGGCGATGTTCGCCGCGTTGATCAGCGTGCCATTACCGACATAGACGTTCGAATTGTGGGTGAAATTGCCCCAGGCGACGGCCGCGCTGATCGCGGTCCCCTCGCCCGTCGTCACATCCTTCGTGATCGCGCTGGAGGTCGCATTGCTGCGGACGCCGCGATCGATGACGTTGCTGGCGACGGCGACATTGCCGCTGGCATAGATGCTTGGCGCGCCGCCGCTCGGGCTCGGCGCGATCGCGGCGGTCGCGCTCTGCGTGCTGTTGGCCAGCGAGAGCGCGCCTGCGACCTTGAAATCGAAGCTCAGCGGCACCAGCGAGGTCATGTGGTCCATGACGAAGTGCGTCGGCGAAGCGACGTTCGAGACCGCGAATTCCTGAATCGCCGCGACCAGCGCGGGAAGACCGGCGATGGACGAGGCCATCGTGGAATTGCTCGTGGTGTCCGACGTCGCCTCGACCAGAACGGAGCCGTTCATCCGGTCGCCGGCACTGGTTCCGAGCGATGCACCGAGCGTCGCGGTCGCAGACGTCGTGACGTCGCTGATGGCGACCGCGGCGCCGACGGCGCCGCTCGCATTCGGCCCGCTCGCCGCAACCGAAGTTGCGCTGGTCGAGAACGAATTGTTGTTGATCGCGCGGACCTTCAGGGTGCTGCCGCTCGTGTTGACCGTGCCCGCCGCGATATGCGCGCCGGTCTCGACATTGGCGGTCGTCGTCACCGATCCCGTCGAATAGGCCACCGTCGGGACGATCTGCGCGCTGGTCGACGCCGCGACGGCGGAGACGGCGATGGTCGCATCGTTAAGCGCCTTGACCTCGAGGTTGCCGCCGGCGTTGACCGTCGCGCCCGAGGCCACGTTGGTCGTGGCCGTGCCTTCGATCTTGCCGACGACCACACCGGCCGCGACGGGCGTGAGGCTGCCGAGCAAGGTGGAGGCGACGGCCGGATCGGACACGGTCTCCGTGGCATGTGCCGAAATGGTGACGTCGCCGCGCCCGTTGATGTCGGCGTGGCTGTTGATGTTGATGGTCGCCGTGGCGCTTGCGGCGAGATAGCCGCCATTGAGCCCAAGCACCGAGGCGGCAAGCGTCGAACCGACCAGCGCGAAATCACCGGCCACCGAACCGTTCAGGAAGCTCGACACGGCCGTCGAGGTCGCGGCGATCGAGACGATGCCGCCGGCGATCTTGCCGTCCACCGTGATCGACGTCGCGGCGGTGGCCTGGCCGGACAGCTTGATGTCGCTCGCCGTGGCCGTCAGCGTGACGTTGCCGTCGGCGTAGGTGGTCCCTCCGAAATTGACAGCCTGGGCCAGGATCTGCGCACCGTTCTTGATGTCGATATTCGGCGCGTCGATGGTGATGTGGTTGGCATTGCCCGTCGAATGGCCATTGGCGTCGAGATGGCGGCTATCGACCACCGCGTGCGCCGCCAGGGTGATCGAGTTGCTCGCCTGGATCAGGTAGGTGGCGCTGGAGCCACCGGTGATTCCGCTGATGGTGTTTGCGATCGAGGTGTTCGACAGCGTCACGCCGGTGTCGCCCTGGCTTGCATCACCGACAACCACATCGGTCGGGTCCATCAGAAGCGTGCCCGCCTTGCCGTTCGGCGCGGCCAGGTTGATGCTGACACCGCTGCCGACGTCGATGATGCCGTTCGCGCTGAACTCGACGAGACCTGCATTGCCGGTCTTCGCGCTCGCGTCGAACTTGGCCCCTCCAGCCACGGTCAGATTCGCCGCGGCCTTGAGACGGATGTCGCCGGCGTCGCCCGTCCTGCTGGCGGTGCTGAGCCTGGCGTTCTTGCCGATGTCGATGTTCTTGCCCGCATCGACGGTGATGTTGCTCGGCGTCGTGGTCTGGCTCTTCGCCGTCAGGCGCCCGTTGACCCTGGCGTTGTTGACCGCGCCGATATGGATCGAGCCGTTGCTGACAGTGATCGAGCTGGCGCTGCGCAGGCCCCTGGAGTTGACGGAGGCTGCGAACTTGGCGGCGTGATCGAGATTGGCGATATCGCGCTGGCTGGCGCCGCCGACATAGACGTTCTGCCCGGTCAGGCGCACGCCGTCCTGGGCGTTGACCCGGCCATAGATGCGGATGTTGCCGTCGGGCGAGACCGGGAACGAGCCGGCCATGAGATTGCCGACCGCCGACTGGTTGATCTGCCCGTTCGCGCCGATCAGGCTGTCGGTGAACTCGCGCGTCGGCGTCGAGACGTTGAGGCTGCCGACATTCACGGTGCCGGACCGGCCGACCACGAAGCCCTTGGGATCGGCGAAATAGACGTTACCGCCGATCGCACCATTCATGTAGGAGTTCAGCGTGCCGTTGACGTAGACCGGCGCGTCGCGAACGATGTTGACGAGATTCTGCGTGCCGGTCGGCAGTTGCAAATTGACGGTGTTGCCCCGGCCGACGCTGAACTGCGAGAACGAGTTGAAGGCGTTGTTGCCTGATATCGTCGACGTCGTCACGTTGGTGACGCCGCCCGAGGTTTGCAGGCTCGTGCCCGTGCGGCCATCCGGAACGATGACGTTCGCTGTCTGCGCCTGGAGGCGGACGCTGAACACCGGCAGGAAGACCATCTGCATCGCGCAGAGCAGCGACATCGAGCGGAAGCGCGCAAGCCCGCGCAGCGTCAGCTCGTCATTGGTTCGCGTCGCAGAAGGTCCGCGCATTTCAGATCCTCGTCATCGGCGTTGGCGCCGATCCACAACCGAGTGGGAGAATGTCGTGACGTCGCCCGACCTCAGAACTGGCCGGGCGGCAGCTTGAAGATATCGGGGCTCTTGGCGTCGGCCACGTAGAACAGCAGCAGGCTGGTGGGGGTCAGCACACGCTGGTTGTTCTCCTTGTTCTCGAACGTGCCCTGCAGCAGCAGGATCACCGAGCGGTCCTTGGCGTCGCTGCCGCGGAACATCACGATGCCGCCGGCAACCGGCATGTTGACTGCGATGGAGTCAGGCTTGAAGCCCTCTCCCATGAAATGGGCGCGCAGGATGTTGGCGTTAGAGAACAGCTTCTCCGGCGTCATCGCCGCGTCGGTCCCCTTCGACCAGACCGCGCCGACCTGGATCAGCGACTTGGACTTGTAGCCGAACACATAGGAGAGCTCGGCCGTGCCGCCGTTGGGCAGCAGTTCCGGCACCGAAAGCAGCAGGCTTCGCGTCAGTTCGGATGCGTTGTCCTGGATCCTGATGGCGTCGGGCTTGGCGCTGAAGTCCTTGGTCGTCGCCGCACGGACGTCGGCCTCGCTCATGCCGAACTTGGCGGAGCGGAAGCCGTCGATCACCTTGGTCTGGTCGTCGGCGCCGGTGGCCGGCGTCTCGGACGCGGCGGCCATTGGCGCCGCTGCCGCCGGAGCCGCGCCGGTGGCGGCGGCCGCCTTCGGAGTCTGCGCGGCCTTCTGCTTTGGAACGGCGCCCTGCGCCGCCAAAGGGCCGGAAACAACAATGGTGAGCAGGCCGGCGAGCACCGGAACGAGATAGATTCTGCGCATCAGAAACCTTCGAAACAACTTGCAAAGAACACTTCAAAAATCGGCCGCTACGAAATGGACTTCTCCGAACCGCCATCGACCGAGACGGAAAATATTGCAATGCCGCAAGGCGTTACATAACTTCACGGAGCAGACAGAGTTCGAAACAGCGATTCCTCAGCGACGTAGGAATACGGTATCGGGCTGCGCATGGCTGCGAATGAACATTCACAAGCGTATTTTTTCGTCAATTGTGGATGCGGGCCGTTCGCGGTAAGCCAGCACGAGGGGCAAGCCATCATGCAAAGAGTTTCATGACCGAACGGCGTTCCGCTTTCGCGGTCGATCGCCGCCGCTTCATTCGGCTTTCCGGCGCAACCGCCGCGGGATGGCTCGCACTCGGCGCAACGACTGATCGCATGCGAATCGTCGCCTCGCTGACGGCATTGCCGCTCGACGACGAGCTGACCAGAAGGAGCATGATCGACAGCCCGACATCGCGCCTCGGCGGTCTCATCGCCGGCCTCAGGCAGCGGGGCTGGGTCGAAGGCGTCAACTTTCGCCTCGAGCTCCGGTCGAGCTTCGGCCCGCCGGACAAGCTGAACGCAGCGGTCCAGGAGTTGCTGGAGCTCAAGCCGGACGTGATCCTGACGGGATCGACGATCGAAACCGCGGCGGTCCTTGCCGCCACCAAGACCATTCCCATCGTGTTCGCGACCGCCAACGATCCCGTCGGCAATGGCTTCGTCGAAAGCCTCGCGCATCCCGGTGGCAACGTCACCGGCTTCACCAGCAGCACCGCCGAGATGGGCGGCAAATGGCTTCAGCTCATCCGCGAGGCCGTGTCGGACATCGCGCGCGTCGGCATCCTGTTCAACCCGGCGACCACGCCGCGCGCGGGGCGCTTCTTCCTCGATTCGATCGAGCAGGAAGCCGCCGCATCCGGCGTGTCCGTCGTCCCCGCTCCCGTCGGCGCGCCGACGGAGATCGACGAAGCCGTCAGGCGCTTCTCCGAGCCGCCCAAGGCGGCGATGATCGCCCTCGTCGACAGCTTCCTCGTGGTCAACCGCCAGACGATCGTCGCGGCAGCCGCGAAATATCGCGTGCCCATGATCTACCCGTTCCACTATTTCATGGATGCAGGCGGGCTGATGAGCTACGGGCCGACGCTCGAAGTGCGCTCGGCCGACTATGTCGATCTCATCCTGCGCGGCACCAAGGCCGGCGACCTGCCGGTGCAATCGCCGCGAAAATACGAGCTGCTGATCAACCGCACGGTCGCCCGCACGCTGGGCCTGACCATTCCGTTCACGCTGCTCGCACGCGCCGACGAGATCCGCGAGTGAACGAGGAGATCGACCAGGGCTATTTACGGACGCCTCCCGGCCGGCTGTTCCGCAAGTATCTCTTCTCGATCGTCGCCCTTGCCTTTGCCGCGCTTGCGATCAATACCGGCTTCGACGTCTGGTTCTCCTATCGCGAGCAGAAGCAGCTCCTGGCCGCGACCCAGCGCGAGCAGGCGGCATCCGCTGCGATCCAGATCGGCCAGTTCATCGGCCAGATCGAAAGCCAGATCAGATGGCTCTCGCGCCTTCCGCCGGAACTGTCGAGCAACGAGGACGAGCGCCTGAACGCCATCCGCCTTCTGCGCCTCTCGCCCGCGATCGCGGAAATCGCCGAACTCGATTCGCAAGGACGCGAACGCGTGCGCGTGTCGCGCCGCGTCGCCGACAAGGTCGGCAGCAACGCCGACCTCGCCGCTTCTCCCGCCTTCCGCGGCGCGAACGAAAGCCGCGCCTATTACGGGCCGGTCTACTTCTTCGGCGACACCGAGCCGTATATGACGCTCGCCACGCGCGGCACCGGCCGCACGCCCGACGTGATCGTCGCCGAGGTCAATTTGCGCTTCATCTGGGACCTCGTCACCGGGATCAGGGTCGGCAACACCGGCAAGGCCTATGTCGTCGATCGCAGGGGCGTGCTGATCGCGCATCCCGACCTCTGGCGCGCGCTGCAGCGCAGTGACCTGTCCGGCCACGCCGACGTCCACGCCGCGCTCGACGGCGTGGGGCCGCCCTCGGGCGGATTGGTCAAGGAGGATCTGACCGGTCAACGCGTGCTCTCGACCTATGCGACGGTCCCCTCGCTCGGCTGGCTGGTCTTCGTCGAGCTGCCGCTCACCGAGGCCTACGCGCCGATCTACGCCTCGATCGGACGCTCGACGTTCCTGCTCGTGGTCCTGCTGGCCGGCGCGGTTCTGGTCTCGCTCTTCCTCAGCCGGCGCATGACCGTGCCGATCCAGATCCTGACCCAGGGCGCGCGGCGGATCGGCAGCGGCGATCTCAGCTCGCGGCTCACGATCAGGACCGGCGACGAGCTGGAAGCGCTCGGCGACCAGTTCAACCGCATGGCCGCCCATTTGCGCGACTCCTACGCGACGCTGGAGCGCAAGGTGATCGAGCGGACCTCCGAGCTGGAGAAGGCCCGCGATCACGCCCTTGCCGAGCACGACGCCGCCGAACGCGCGCGCAGCGTCGCCGTGCAGGCCAACGAAACCAAGTCGCGCTTCCTCGCCGTCGTCAGCCACGAATTGCGCACTCCGCTCAACGGCGTCATGGGCGTGCTGCAGCTGTTGGACGACGGCAGCCTCAACGAGGCCCAGCACCGCCATCTCGCCACCGCCGCCGCCTCCGGCGAAACGCTGGTCGCACTGGTCGACGCCATTCTCGAATATGCGCGCCTGGAAGCCAGCACCGAGGCGCTGGAGACGCGCGACTTCCGCCTCGACCAGCTCATCGACGCCGCTGCCGAGCTGATGCGTCCGCAGGCCGTCGCCAGGGGACTGAGCTTCGACCTTGCCTGCGACGACGCCGTCAAAATCTCCGTGCACGGCGATCCCGTCAGGCTCAATCGCATCCTGCTCAACCTCATCAGCAACGCCATCAAGTTCACGCCGCGCGGCGAGATCGCCGTGACCGCGGCGGCCGAACGACACGACGATCACATCCTGCTGCACGTCACCGTCCACGACACCGGCATCGGCATTCCGCCCGACATGCACGAGCGCATCTTCGACGATTTCGTCCAGGCCGACGACAGCATCGCGCGGCGGTTCGGCGGCACTGGCCTTGGCCTTGCAATCGCGCGGCGGCTGACGCGCCTGATGCGCGGCGAGCTGACGGTGGAGAGCACGCCGGGCGCGGGCAGCACGTTCACGCTTGAAGTGCCGCTTGGCCGCGCCGCGAGCGGTATTGCGCAAGGTACGGTCCCGCCGCCATCCCGGCAGCTCAGCGTTCTGCTGGTCGACGACGACCCCGTCAATTGCGAGGTCGGCGAAGCGATCCTGAACCGGCTCGGCCATCGCCCCACGATCGCCACGAACGGCGCATCGGCCATAGAGCTCGCCGGCGATCAGGCGTTCGACGTCATCCTGATGGACCTGCACATGCCCGACATGGACGGCGTGGAGGCGGCCTCGCGGATCGGCAAGCTCGGTCTTCCGAGAATGCCGCGCATCATCGCCGTGACCGCCGACGTATCGGGCAGCGCGCGCGAGCGGCTCGCCGCCGCTGGAATCGCCAAGGTCGTCAGCAAGCCGATCCTGATCAATGCGCTGCGCGAGGCGATCGAGGACGATCCGCCGGACGAGCCGGCAGCACCACAACTTGCCGCGGGCGCGTTGATCGACCGGCACTTTCTCGACGACCAGCGCGAGCTGCTCGGCCCCACGCAAATCGAAAAACTCCGCCAGCTTTTGCAGCAAACGAGCGAACAACTGATCGAGGACATTGCCAAGGCTGCGGCGATTGGCGATCACGTGCAACTTGCGCGATCCGCACATCAACTCGGCAGCGCGGCGAGCGCGCTCGGCCTCGTCCGCCTGTTCGAGCGCTGTCGCGAAGTCGAGCTGGCCGTAGCCGCCATGTCTCCACCCGAGTGCCACAGCGCCGCCCGCGAACTCGCCGCGCTTCAGAAGGCCTCGATGAGCGCATTGGACGAATTGCTCCGGCCCGCCGAGCAGCCGACGGTCAGCTAGCTGGGGCGGGCTTGCGCGCGCCCGCTTCCTCCTCCCGTCCAAACCGCTCCACCAGAAAATCAATGAACAGCCGCACCTTCACCGACAGATGCCGCGTGGGCGGATAGACCGCATAGAGCGCGAGCTGCGGCGCCGAATAATCATCCAACACCGTCCGTAAATCGCCTTTCCTTAAAGCGTCAGCCGCGATGAACTCCGGCAGCAGCGCTAGCCCCCTGCCCTTGATCGCGACGTCGCGCAGCACCTCGGCATTGTTGACGCAGAGCGACCAGGCCGGCTGGATCCAGTGATCACCGTCGGCGCCGGTGAGCTTCCACTGATTGCCTGTCAGCAGGAAGCCGTAGGTCAGCGAGGCGTGGTCGCGCAAATCCTGTGGATGCTGCGGCATACCGTGTCGCGCGAGATAGTCCGGCGAAGCGCAGATCATGCGCGCCACCGGCATGATTTTTCGCGCGATCAAACTCGAGGATTCCAATTCCGCGATCCGCAACGTCACGTCGAAGCCGTCCTGGACGGGATCGAGCAGATCGTCGCTGAGCACGATCTGGAGCTGGAGCTCAGGATAGCGCGCCATAAAGTCGGCCAGCACCGGACCGAGCCGCATCGTGCCGAACGACATCGGGGCGTTGACGCGCAACAGGCCGCGCGGCGCCGACTGCGCTTGCGTTACCGCCTGATCGGCGGCCTCGATCTCCGAGAGGATCACGACCGCGCGCTCGAAATAACGCTGGCCGTTCTCGGTCGGGCTGGCGTGGCGGGTGGTCCGGTTCAGGAGCTGGACGCCGAGGCTCTCCTCGAGGTCGGCGATGTATTTGCTGATCGCCGAGCGCGACAGCCGGAGTTGGCGGCCCGCCTCGGCAAAACTGCCGCTTTCGACCACCTTCACGAAGGCCCGGAGGCTGGCGACCTTATCCAAGGGCAGATCCGCTTGATTGTTTCCAAATCGTAGACATAGACGTCATATTTGCATGGATTGTCTCCAATCTAAAGCGGAACGATATTTCCGGCCAGAGCAAGACTGCTCCTGCGAATTCTGGAGGACGACAATGTCTGGACTGCACCACGTCACCGCGATCGCCGGCGACCCCATCCGCAATTTCGGCTTTTACACCCGGGACCTGGGCCTGCGCTTCGTCAAGAAGACGGTCAATTTCGACGATCCCGGCACCTATCACTTCTATTATGGCGACGAGAGCGGCCGCCCCGGCACCATCCTGACCTTCTTCCCTTGGGCAGGCGCGCCGGCCGGGCGTCGCGGTGTCGGCGAGACCCATCAGACCGCCTTCCGCGTGCCGCAGCGTTCGCTCGGCTACTGGACGCAGCGCTTCATCGAGAAGGGCATCGCTTACGAGGCGCTGGAGAAGCGCTTTGGTGAATCCGTGCTGCCCTTCACCGATCCCGACGGCATGGCGCTCGCCCTCGTTGGCGTGCCCGGCGCCGAGAACGAGCCCGGCTGGAGCAATGGCGACGTGCCGGCCGAGCATGCGATCCGCGGCTTCCACGGCGTGACATTGCTGCTCGACAGCGCGGCAAAGACAGCTTCCGTCCTCACCGACGTGTTCGGCTTCAAGGAGACCGGACGCGAAGGCTCGGTGATCCGCTTCAAGGCGGCGGGCGATGTCGAGGGCAGCGTCGTCGACATCTACGAGGCCAAGGGCTTTCTGCGCGGGCATCAGGGCGGCGGCTCGGTGCACCACATCGCCTTCCGCGCGGCTGACGATGCCGAGCAGGGCAAGATGGCGCAAAAGCTCGTCAGTAATCACGGCCTGCATCCGACCGAGCAGCGGGACCGCAACTACTTCCGCTCGATCTACTTCCGCGAGCCCGGCGGCGTGCTGTTCGAGATCGCGACCGACATCCCCGGCTTCGCCGTCGACGAACCTGTCGCAACCCTGGGCCGCGACCTGAAGCTGCCGGCCTTCCTCGAGCAGCATCGCAAGCAGATCGAGAGCGTGCTGCCGAGCCTGGAAGAGACCGTGTCATGACCGAGAGCGCATTCATCCATCGTTACGAGCCCGCGACCAGCGCGGGCTCTCCCCCACTCCTGCTGCTGCACGGCACCGGCGGTGACGAGAACGATCTCCTCGGCCTCGGCAAGATGATCTCGCCCGGCGCAGCCCTGCTGTCGCCGCGCGGCCGCGTGCTCGAACACGGCATGCCGCGATTCTTCCGTCGCCTTGCCGAAGGCGTATTCGACGAAGAGGACGTGCGCCGCCGCGCGCTCGAGCTTGGCGAATTCGTCAGCGGGGCCCGCCAGCGCTACGGCGTCGCCGCGCCTGTTGCAGTCGGCTTCTCCAATGGCGCGAACATCGCGGCCGCGCTGTTGCTGCTGAAGCCGGATGTCCTCGCAGGCACGATCCTGCTGCGTGCCATGGTGCCGCTGTCGGATCCGCCCGAGGCCGAGCTTGGCGGCAAACCCGTCCTGCTCCTGTCCGGGCTGTCCGATCCGATCGTACCGGCGAGCAACTCGGCACGCCTCGCTACGCTGCTGTCGCAAGCCGGTGCCGACGTGACTCACAAGGTCCTGCCGGCGGGCCATCAATTGTCGCAGGCCGATGTCACGCTCGCCCGCGACTGGATCGGCAACGTCGTCGCGGAAGCGGCTTGATCCCGAAGCGGCGCACCGCCCATCCGCGGTGCGCCGTTTCGAAAAGGCGAGCGACCTTCCGCCGCACCTGCGCAATCGGGCACCACCCTGCCGGAAATTTCCGCTTGCCCCCTTCTGCGCCAGGCCTAGAATTTGGGACAAAGTTCCGAAATTTGGAACTCTCTTGGACCCAGCTTCATGAGCGCCCTCACCAACGCCATCGAGATCCTGCGCTGCTTCTCCGGCGCGCGGCCGGATCTGTCGTTCGCGGACGTGATGGCGCTGACGGGCAAGCCGAAGAGCTCGACCTCGCGGCTGCTGCGCTCGTTGCGCGACTGCGGCCTGCTCGAGCAGGACCCGCACACCCGCCGCTACCGGCCGGGTCTCCTCACCTTCGAGCTGGGCCGACTGCACCGCGCCCATGACGATCTCATCAGCATGGCCGAGCGCGAGCTGCGCGAAGTCTGCGCCCGTACCGGGCACACCGGCTACATCGCGGTGCTCGACGGCTACGAGCAGGTCGTGCTGAGAATCGTGCCGGGCTCCAATCCGCTGCGCGTCGTCAATCCGCCGGGCCAGCGAACGCCGGCGCTCGCCACCTCCAACGGCCGCGCCATGCTGGCTCGCCTGTCCGATGAGGACATCCGCGCGCGCGTGCCCGCGACCTATCCGAAACTGCCGCGCAACTCGCCACAGAACTTCAAGCAGCTGATGGCGCGCCTGAACGAGATCCGCGAGACCGGCGTGTCGGAAGCGGCCGACGAATCGATCGAGGGTGTCGGCTCGCAAGGCTTTGCGCTCAAGAGCGGCGAGACCGGCGAGATGATCGGGATCGCGGTGTCATATTCGGTGCAGGCGACCACCGCCGCCGAGCGCGCCAATGTCCGCCGTGAGCTCGCGGCAATGGCCGCAAAGCTCAGGCGCATGACCGGCGATCCGCTCGATCAGGATACGCCGCGCGTTCAGACGGGGACGCGATGAGCAGCGCCGCCGCCACACGCCCCAACGGCCTTGCGCTCTTCATTCTGCCGAGCGCGCTGCTGTTTGCCCTGTTCTTCTTCCTGCCGATCGGGCTGATGGCGCTGATGAGCGTGCTCACCGGCAATCCGGTGGTGATGCCGAAGGTCGCCTTCACCACGCGCCACTACGCCCGCATGATCGACGATCCCTTTTATCTCGAGGTGATCTGGACCACGATCCGGATCGGGCTCGTCACCACGCTGGTCGCGCTTGCGATCGGTTATCCGCTGGCGCACTGGATGGCGCGCATCAAGAGCCGCACCGGGCACGCGCTGCTGCTGATGGCGGTGCTGGCGCCGATGCTGACCGGCATCGTGGTGCGCACCTTCGCCTGGATGACGCTGCTGTCCGACAAGGGCGTGGTCAACCAGACCCTGATGTCGCTCGGCCTCATCTCTCAGCCGCTCAAGCTGATGTACACCGAGACCGGCATCGTGGTCGGCCTCGTCCACATCTACGTGCCCTTCATGGTGCTCACTCTCACCGGCGTGATCGGCCGCATCGACGAGCGGCTGGAGCAGGCCGCGGAAAATCTCGGCGCCAGCCCCTTGCGCGCCTTCATCGAGGTCACGCTGCCGCTCAGCCTGCCCGGCATCCTCGCCGGCTCGCTGCTCGTCTTCGCGCTCGCGATCAGCGCCTATGTCACGCCGATCCTGCTCGGCGGCTTCCAGATCATGACGCTGCCGATCCTGATCTACCAGCAGATCTCCGCGAACTTCAACGTCGGCTTCGCCGCTGCGCTCGGCATCGTCCTGCTCGTGATCTCGCTCCTGCTCGTCATCGCCTATAACCGCGCGCTCGGCCTCGTCTCCGGCCAGCGCGAGCTTCAGTGAGGCCGGCGATGAGCACCTCCACCTCGCACAGTCCGTCGCTTGCGGCAGCCCGGCCGGTAGCACCAGTCCGTATTGCCGGGGCGCCCCGGCCCTACGGCCGCTATCTCTATCTCGCCATCAACATCGCCATCCTGATCTTCCTGCTGGCACCGATCGCGATCGTCGTCGTGTTCGCCCTGAACCCGACGCCCTTCATCCAGTTTCCGCCAGTCGGCGTGTCCTTGCGCTGGTTCGAAAAGTTCTTCGCCTCGCGCGACTTCATGCATGCGCTGTGGTTCAGCCTCGAAGTCGCGATCCTCACCACTGCGTCCGCAACGATCCTCGGCGCCTCCGCCGCGCTCGCGCTTGCACGTGGCAATCTGCCGGGCACGCGGCTGATCGTGGCGACCATGCTTTCGCCGCTGATGCTGCCCGCGATCCTGACGGGCCTCGCATTGTTCCAGACCTATGTGCTGCTCGATGTGGGACGTCCGACCTGGGGCCTCGTCGCCGGCCACACGCTGGTGACGCTGCCTTACGTGGTGCGCACCACACTTGCCGTGCTGCATAATTTCGACACGCGCCTGGAGGAAGCGGCACAGAATCTCGGCGCAAGCCCCCTGCGGACCTTCTTCGAGATCACGCTGCCGCTAATCAAGCCCGGCGTGCTGGCAGGCGCGATCTTCGCCTTCATCGTCTCCTTCGATCAGTTTCCGGTGTCGCTGTTCCTGGTCTCCCCGGGCAACGAGACGCTGCCGGTCACGCTGTTCAACTACCTCAAGTTCGATCTCGACGGCACCATCGGCGCTGCCTCGGTGGTTTCGATCGTCCTCGCCTTCGTCGTCGTCATCGGGCTCGACCGCACGGTGGGCCTGCGCTCCTACGTCAAATTGTAACCGCTCATTGCATCCAAAGGAATCGAGACATGGTGAAAGCTCTGGAATCCTCTCGGCTCAGCCGCCGCCGCTTTCTGACCGCGAGCGCCTCGCTCGGCATCGGCACCATCGCCGCGCCCTATGTCGCGCGCGCCGACGATCCGACGCTGCGCATCACCGGCTGGGGCGGCAAGTGGGGCGAGATCATGAAGGCCGAGATCGGCCCCGCCTTCGAGAGCGAGTTCAAGTGCAAGCTCCAGATCGACTCCGCCTTCCCGTATCTGCCCAAGCTCCAGGCCAGCTCGCGCTCGGCACCGATCTATGACGTGATGCACACCAATTCCAACGAGCAGTGGGCCGCCGCCGAAATGGGTCTGGTCGAGCCGAAGATCGATCCCAAGCTCGTGCCGAACCTCGCCGACGTCTATCCCTACGCCGTCAGCGACAAGATCGTCGGCGTCTCGATCTTCACCAGCGCCATCGGCCTCGGCATGCGCACCGACAAGGGCTATGGCAGCGTCACCTCCTGGAAGGAGTTGTGGGACGCGAAATACAACGGCGTCCGCGGCGGCTACGTCATCCCGGTCAACAGCCTCGGCCAGGCTTTCCTGATGATGTGCGGCACGCTGTTCGGCAAGGGCCAGCTCGACCTCGATGCGGCCTATACGGCGCTGGAGAAGCTGAAGCCGATCAAGATCGTCGATTTCACCGGCGCGATGGAGAAGATGCTGCTGTCGGGCGAAGTCGGGCTCTGCGTCATCCACGATTCCGGCATCTATCGCTATGACGGCCAGAACCAGCCGACCGACTTCGTCTCGCCGAGCGAGGGCGTGCTGTCGCTGGAGCAGGTTCTGACCATCACGCCAGGCAGCAAGATGAAGGAGCTTGCCAACGCCTATGTCAACTACATGCTGCGCCCCGAGGTGCAGAAGCGTCTTGCGGAGACGGTGTGGTACTCGCCGGCCAACAAGAAGGTGAAGCTCGACGCCAAGTACGACGCCAAGCTGCTCACCACGCCGGAGAAGGTCTCGAAGCTGATCCAGGTCGACTGGAAGTGGTACAACGAGCGCAAGGACGAGATCGACCAGCGCGTCAACCGGATCTTCCGCGCATGAGCGCATCGATCGAAATCGCCGGCGTCAGCAAGGTCTATGACGGCGGCGTCCGCGCGGTGGACGCGGTCGCCATGGACATCCGTCAGGGCGAGTTCTTCTCCCTGCTCGGCCCGTCCGGCTGCGGCAAGACCACGACGCTGCGCATGATCGCCGGCTTCGAGACGCCGAGCGCCGGCGCGATCCGCGTCGACGGCGCCGACATCACCCACGTCCCCGCGCACAAGCGCGACATGGGCATGGTGTTCCAGAACTACGCGCTGTTCCCCCATCGCACCGTCGCCGAGAACGTCGCCTTTGGCCTGCGCATGCGTGGGCTCGACAAAGCGACCATTGCGGCCAAGGTGAAGGCGGCCCTCGCCATGGTCGAGCTGTCTGGCCTGGAAGACCGCCGCCCCGCCCAGCTCTCCGGCGGCCAGCAGCAGCGCGTCGCCCTTGCGCGGGCCATCGTGATCGCGCCGCGCGTCCTGCTCTGCGACGAGCCGTTAGGGGCGCTCGACAAGAAGCTGCGCCAGCAGATGCAGTTCGAGCTCAAGCAGCTCCAGAAGAAGCTCGGCCTGACGCTGGTCTTCGTCACGCACGACCAGGAAGAGGCACTGGCGATGTCCGACCGCATCGCCGTGATGAACGGCGGCCGCGTCGAGCAGGTCGGCACGCCCACGGAGATCTACAACCAGCCCACGACGCGCTTCGTCGCCGACTTCATCGGCGACACCAACATCTTTCGCGGCGAGCGCACCACGACGAGCTCGATCGCCTCGGCGCTCGACGTCGGCAAGGGCCTGATCCTGGCGTTGCCGCCCGCCGAGGCGCAGGCCACCGGCGTTCTCTCGGTGGCGCTGCGTCCCGAGAAGATTCGTCTCATCCCGCGCGCTGACGCCCCCACCGCAGCCGGCAGTTCCGCCCATGGCACCGTCGAGAACACCAACTTCCTGGGCGGCGCGGTGCTCTACCGCATCACGCTCGAGGGCGGCCATCGCGTCCTCGTGCAACAGCCGAATGCAGGCACGAGCCGCCTGTTCGTTCCCGGCAACGGTGTCACGCTCGACTGGACGCCGGCCGATCTCGTCGTCTTGAAGGACTAGACAATGAACATGCCATTGAAGCACCAGCGCATCGGGGTGGTCGTGATCGGCCAGAGCCCGCGCCCCACCGTCGCATCCGAAATCGCCGCCGTGCTGTCGCCCGGCATCGAGATCGAGCTGCGCGGCGCGCTCGACGGCATGAGCCGCGCCGAGATCGACGCCATCCCGCCGATGGACGGCTACGACACGCTGTTCACGCTGCTGCCGAACGGCGACGGCGTCACCATCAGCAAGAAGGAAGTCGAGCGCCGCGCGAGCCAGCAGATCACCCGCTTCAAGCACGAGGGCGTCGGCGTGACGCTGATGGCGTGCACCGGCAAATTCCCCAACCTCGCGGCCGACGGCCTCGTCATCCTGCCTTCGGCCATCCTGCACAATCTCGTCGAGGCCGTGCTGCCGAAGGGCCGGCTCGGCGTGTTCTCGCCGCTGCCCGAGCAGACCGCACTGATCGACAAGAAATGGCAGCGCGAAGGCGTCGACGTCGTCGGCATCACGCTGCGTCCCGGCTCGAGCGACGCTACGGTCGATGAAGCCGCACGCACGATGGCGGACCTCGAGCCCGATCTCGTGGTGATGGACTGCATCAGCTACACCAGTGCCAACAAGGCGCGCGTGCGCACGGCCTATCCCGGCCCCGTCATCCTCGGCATTGCCGCCGCGGCCCGTATCGTCGAGGAGCTGGTGTCGTGAGCAAGGCGGAATTGAAGACGATCAGCCTCGAAGAGATCGAGGCGCTCGCGGTCGGTGCCTGGATTCTCGGCACCGGCGGCGGCGGCAGCCCCTATCTCGGCCTGCTCAACCTGCGCCGGCTCTATGCCGAAGGCCATCGCGTGCAGTTGATGTCGCCGCTCGACCTCGACGACGAGGACTGGGTCGCGGTGGTCTCCAACATGGGCGCGCCGCTGGTCGGACAGGAGCGCCTCGCCGACAGCCGCAACATCGCCCGCGCCGTGCGCATGCAGGAGGAGATCAACAACATCAAGTTCCGCGCCGTGATGTCGGTCGAGATCGGCGGCGGCAACGGTGTGCAGGCGCTGATGGCGGCCGCGCATCTCGGCATCCCCGTGGTGGACGCCGACTGCATGGGCCGCGCCTTCCCCGAAGCGCAGATGACCTCGGTCGCGATCGGGGGCCTGCGCCCCTATCCCTGCACGCTCTACGATCCCCGCGGCATTGAGGCTGTGGTGACGAAGGTGCCGACCTGGAAATGGATGGAGCGGGCAAGCCGCAAGATCTGCGTCGAGATGGGCTCGATCGCATCCACCAGCAAGGCGCCGCGCACGGGACGCGAGGTGAAGGACTGGGGCATCCACTTCACCACCACCAAGGCGATCGGCATCGGCCGCGCGGTGCAGGAGGCCAACCGCCGTCACGAGGATCCGATCGCGGCGCTGCTTTCGACCGAAGGCGGCAAGAAGCTGTTCACCGGCAAGATCGTCGACGTGGCCCGGCGCACGACGGAAGGATTCTTGCGCGGCTCGGCCATGGTCGAAGGCAGTGATGCCGACCGCGGCAGCCGGCTGGTGCTGTCGTTCCAGAACGAATGGATCGTGGCCTGGCGTGGCGAGACGGCGATCGCGACATCGCCCGATTTGATCTGCGTGCTCGACAGCGTCAACGGCCACGGCGTCGGCACCGAGACGGTGCGTTACGGCCAGCGCGTCACCGTCGTGGCGCTGCCGGCGCCGCCCGTGCTGACCAGCCCTCGGGGTCTCGAATTCGTCGGCCCGCGCGCCTTCGGCTACGACCTCGACTACCGTTCCCTCTTCGCGCCCGCTGAGGCAGGAGCTTAAGATCTCATGAAGCGTATTGGCATCGATGTCGGCGGCACCAACACGGACGCCGTGCTGATCGTCGACGAGAAGGTCGTTCATTCCGTCAAGCGCCCGACCACCGCCGACGTGACCTCAGGCATCCTGGACGCACTCAAGGCACTCCGCGCCGAGCCGACTGCGGCAGTGAAGGTCGATGCGGTCGTGATCGGCACCACGCATTTCATCAATGCGGTGGTGCAGCGCCGCCACGTCCAGAAGATCGGCGCGATCCGCATCGGCATGCCCGCAAGCGCCTCGCTGCCGCCGTTCTGCGACTGGCCGACCGATCTCGCCTCCCTCGTCAATGGCGAGATCTTCATGCTGGAGGGCGGCCATGATTACGACGGCCGTCCGTTCATGCCGCTCGATGTCGCCGGGCTGAAGGACGCCGCGCGCAAAATCAAGGACAAGGGCCTGCGCTCGGTCGCGGTGTGCTCGAGCTTCTCCCCGCTCGATCCCTCCTGCGAGACGACGGCGCGCGAAATCCTCGCCGAGATCTGCCCCGACGTCGCGGTGACGCTGTCGCATGATCTCGGCCGCATCGGCCTGCTCGAGCGCGAGAATGCCGCGCTGCTCAATGCCTCGCTGCACGATCTCGCGGTGACCACCGTCGCCGCCTTCCGCAAGGCGATCGCCGACAGCGGCATCGACGCGCCGCTGTTCCTGACCCAGAACGACGGCACGGTGATGCAGGCTGAGATCGCCACCGCCTTCCCGGTGATGAGCTTCGCCTCCGGCGCCACCAATTCGATGCGCGGCGCCGCGCACCTCTCCGGCCTCGACGACGCCATGGTCGTGGACGTCGGCGGCACCACCAGCGATATCGGCCAGCTCAGGCACGGCTTCCCGCGCGAGGCCAATGCCGTGGTCGAGGTCGGCGGCGTGCGTACGCTGTTCCGGATGCCCGACCTGCTCTCGATCGGGCTCGGCGGCGGCAGCCATGTCGACGAGGACCCGGTTCGCGTCGGCCCGCTCAGCGTCGGCTACCGCCTGACGACGGATGCACTGGTGTTCGGCGGATCGCGCCTGACCGCCACGGACATCGCAGTCGCTGCCGGTCTGATCGACATCGGCGACCGCTCCCGCGTCGCCAATCTGCCGAAGCGCCTGATCGAGGCCGCGATGCGCGATGCCTGGCGCAAGCTGGAGGAAGACATCGACCGCATGAAGACCGAAGCCGGCGACGTGCCGCTGCTCGCGGTCGGCGGCGGCGCCTTCCTGGTGCCGGACCGCCTGCCCGGCATCTCCGAGATCGTGCGCGTGCCGCATGGTGACTGCGCCAATGCGGTGGGCGCCGCCATCGCGCAGGTCTCCGGCGAGGCCGACCAGGTGTTCCGCGATCTCAGCCGCGAGGACGCGATCGCAGCGGCGCGCGATATCGCGGCGGACCGCGCGGTCCAGGCCGGTGCCGCGCGCGACAGCCTCAAGACGGTCGATGTCGAGGACATGCCGATCGCCTATCTGCCCGGCAATGCACTGCGCGTGCGCGTGCGTGTTGCAGGGGCCATCGCCGATCCGGATCTGCCTGCGGCGGCGTGACGGGCGCAGTCAAACAAAACTGCGAAAACAACCCCATGCACAGTAGCCGGGGTAAGCGACATCAATGGCTTACGCGCGCAGGCCACAAGGTGGCTTGACTCGTCGGGCAAAACAGGGGCATAATGCGATTATTCCGAAATCGCCACGTGTTTCGCTTCCTTCTCCCCTTGTGGGAGAAGGTGGCGCGAAGCGCCGGATGAGGGGTCTCTATCCGCGGACAAACCTGCTTAGCAATGAGAGAGGGTCGTGCGCGGAGACGGACCCCTCACCCGAGTGAGTCTGTGTCTATGAGCGGAGCTGCCCTCTCCCACAAGTGGAGAGGGCACAACAACGGGCTACGCGCCGCCCCCTATTCCCAATGCCAGGTCGAGAAATCGTTCTCGTATTGCGGCACGTCCTTCCAGACGCCCTTCAGCTTCTTGGCTGTGATGGTGATCAGCTGCGGCTGGAACATGTAGGCGGAGACGGCGTCGGTGGCCAGCATCCGCTGGGCGTCGCCGAGCAGTTTTACGCGGGCGGCCTCTTCCGGCGTCGACACGATCTGCTTGTAGAGCGCGTTGAACGCCGCGTTGTTGTAGCCGAGATAGTAGTCCTGCTCGGTGATCTTGACGAGGTCGAACGGCTCGACATGGCTGATGATGGTGAGGTCGAAATTGTGCGGACCGTTGCCGGCGAACACCTGCGACAGCCATTGCGCCCATTCGACGTTCTCGATCTTGGCGACGATGCCGACCTTGGCGAGCTGGGCCGCGACGATCTCGCCGCCCTGCCGCGCATAGGACGGCGGCGGCAGCTTCAGCGACAGCTCGAGCGGCGTGGTGACGCCGGCTTCGGCGAGGAGCTTCTTGGCCTTCTCGGGATCGTAGGGGTTGATGCCGGTGGTATCGACGAAACCGAGCGCGCCCGGCACGTAGAAACTGCCGATCGGCGTGCCGAAGCCGTCGACGGCACCATCGATCATGGCCTTGCGGTCGATCGCGGCGAGGATGGCGCGGCGCACGCGGACGTCATCGAGCGGCTTCTTGCGGTGGTTGATGGCGACGATGGTCTTGGCGCGGGAGCCGCCGACCTGGACGTTGAAGCGCGGATCAGCCTTGAACTGCGCGATGGTGCGCTGGGCCGCGACGCGCGGAAACGCGTCGACATCGCCCGACAGCAGCGCCGCGGTCTGCGCGGACGGATCGGAGATGAAGCGGATCGTCACCTTCGAGAGCTTGATCGCGGCGGCGTTACGGTAGTCGGCCCATTTGGTCAGGGTCATCGAGGAGCCCTTGGCCCAGGCACTGAGCTGATAGGGCCCGGTGCCGACCGGCTGCGTGATATTGGTGGCAGCGCTCTTCGGCTCGACGATCGAGGAACTCGCCTGTCCCATCAGGAACGGCAGGTTCGGCTCGGAGTTTTTCAGGGTGATCACGACCGTGTCGGCGTCGGGCGCGGCAACGGACTCGAAGCTCTGGAACAGGCTCTTGTCCTTGTTGGTGCTGGTGGGCACCGCGTTGCGCTCGAACGAGAACTTCACCGCGGCGGAGTCGAACGGCTCGCCATTCTGGAATTTGACGCCCTTGCGCAGCTTGAAGGTGTAGGTCTTCAGGTCGGGCGACGCGGTCCAGCTTTCCGCCAGCAGGGGCGACGTGGAGCCGTCCTCGTTGATCTTGGTCAGGGTCTCGTAGATGTTGTAGAGCGTGACCTCGGCAATCGCGGCAGCGGCCGCGTTGGTGGGATCGAGCCCGGGCGGCTCCAGCGCCATCGCCATGACGACGCTGTCCTTCTTGCTTTGTGCCAGCACCGGCAGCGGCGCCGCGACAAGCGCGGCAGTGAGTGCGACGATGGATAGTTTCCTGAACATGCGTAACTCCCCTGCCTTCTCAATTCCCAGTCTACGCCAATCCTGCGGCCGAGACTAACCCTCCGCGGCCGCTGGCGGCAACGCCATCACCGCCTCCGCCTTGTGGCAGGCGGCGAGATGCGCCCCGCCCACCTTGCGTAGCTCAGGCAGGGCTTCGCGGCAATGCTGGTCGGCGAGCGCGCAACGCGCGACATAGGGACACCCCGTGGCCGCCGCGGATTGCGAGGCGATCGCCTGGGCCCCGCGCCGCCGCCGGCCACCGCCGGCGCGTGCCCGCGGCACGGCGTCCAGCAGCGCCCGCGTATAGGGATGGGCGCAGTGCTCGAACAGATCCTCGGGGCGGCCCTGCTCGACGATCCGGCCGAGATACATCACCGCGACCTCGTCGCAGAGATAATCCACCACGGCGAGGTCATGGCTGATCAGGACGTAACTGAGGCCGAATTGTTCCTGCAGGTCCTGCATCAGGTTGAGGACCTGGGCCTGGACGGAGACGTCGAGTGCGGAGACCGGCTCGTCGGCCACGATCAGCTTCGGCTGCGTGACCAGCGCGCGCGCAATCGCGATGCGCTGGCGCTGGCCGCCGGAGAATTCGTGCGGATATTTCTCCATGTCGGCATCGCGCAGGCCGACCTGGCGCAGCACCGCAGCGACACGGTCGCGGAAATTGGTGCGGTCGGCGTCTTCCAGCACGGTCAGCGGCTCGGCCACGATGCGCGCGATGGTCTGGCGCGGGTCGAGTGAGCCGTAGGGGTCCTGGAACACCATCTGGAAATCGCGTCGCGCGCGGCGCAGCTCGTCGGCGGAGATGCGGTTGAGGTCGCGGCCGAGCAGCGCGACCTGCCCCGATGTCGGCCGCTCCAGCGCCATCACCACCCGGGCAAACGTCGACTTGCCCGAGCCGGACTCGCCGACGATGCCGAGGCTCTTGCCGGCCTGGACCTGCGCGCTGACACCGTTCAGTGCACGCACCTGGCCGGGCGGGCGGAACAGGCTTTCACGGGGCAGCGTGTAGCGCTGCTCGAGATCCTTCACGTCGAGAAGAGGCGCGGCGGTCATGCGGACAGCGCTCCGACATTCGCGGCCATCGAGACATCGGTGCGCACGCAGCGCACGCCATGGCCGGCGCCGACTTCGACCATCGGCGGCAGCGCCGCGCGGCACTTGTCCTCGACCAGCGAACAGCGCTCACCGAAGGCGCAGCCCGCGGGCAGATCGGCAAGCTCCGGCACGGTGCCCGCGATCGTCATCAGCCGCGTCCCCTTGCGCGCGCCGAGCTTCGGGCGGGCGCGGAACAGGCCCTGCGTGTAGGGATGGCCCATGCGGCGGAACACCTCGTCGGTCGGCCCGCTCTCGACGACGGTGCCACCATACATCACCATCATGCGCTGGACGTTCTCGGCGATGACGCCGAGATCGTGCGAGATCAGGATCATGGACATGCCGCGCTCCTCGACGAGATCGGCGATGAGGTCGAGGATCTGGCCCTGGATGGTGACGTCGAGCGCGGTGGTCGGCTCGTCCGCGATCAGCAGATCGGGCTCGCAGGCCAGCGCCATCGCGATGGTGACGCGCTGGCGCTGGCCGCCGGAGAACTGGTGCGGATAGGCATCGACGCGCTTGGCGGGGTCCGGCAGCCCGACGCGGTCGAGCAAGGCAATGGCCTCCTGCCGCGCCTGCGCCGCCGAATATTTCTTGTGACGCCGCAAGGGTTCTGCGACCTGATGGCCGATCGTGTGCATCGGGTTGAGCGCGGTCATCGGCTCCTGGAAGATCATGCTGATGCGGTTGCCGCGCAGGCGGCAGTAATCCGCATCCTTGAGCCCGGCGAGCTCGCTGCCGTCGAGCTTGATGCTGCCGGTGACGATTGCGCTGTCCGGCAACAGGCCCATCAGCGACATCGCGGTGACCGACTTGCCGCAGCCGGATTCACCGACGAGCCCGAGCGTCTCGCCGCGCTTCAAGGTGAAGCTGACGCCGCGCACGGCTTGCGCCGGCCCGCGGCTGGTGTTGAGACGGACGCCGAGATTGGCAACTTCGATCAGCGGCATGGTCGAGCGCTCGCTCATCGTCATCGCTCCCGTGCCAGCCGGGGATCGAGCAAGTCGCGCAATCCGTCACCGAGCAGATTGAGTCCGAGCACGGCGACCGCGATGGCGGCGCCCGGATAGACCGCGAGCATCGGCGACTGGAACAGCAGCGTCTGCGCGTCGTTCAGCATCCGTCCCCAGGACGGCTGCGGCGGCTGCGTGCCGAGGCCGAGATAGGACAGAGCGGCCTCCGCGAGAATGGCGAGCGCGAACTGGATGGTGACCTGCACGATCAGGATCGACAGGATGTTGGGCAGCACGTGCTCGACGGTGATGCGAAACCTGCCCTTCCCCGCGGCACGCGCGGCCAGCACGAATTCCCGCGCCCAGATCGCGTTGGCCGAGCCGCGTGTCAGCCGGATCAGCGTCGGGATCTGGAAGATGCCGATCGCGATGATCGAGGTCACCATGCCAGGCCCGACGACCGCGGCGAGCATGATCGCGGAGAGCACGGCCGGAAAGGCGAAGGTGAAGTCGGAGAAGCGCATGATGATCTCTTCGGTCCAGCCGCGCCGCGCCGAGGCGATCAGGCCGAGGCAGACGCCGAAGGTGAGACCGATGCTGACCGCGATGACGCCGACCATGATGGTGGAACGGGCGCCGGCGAGCAGCAGCGAGACGATGTCGCGGCCGAAGGAATCGGTGCCGAGCCAGTGCTCGGCCGAGGGCGGTCGGAGTTTCGAGGCGATGTCGATCTCGTAAGGCGACCACGGCGTCCAGACCAGCGAGAGCAGCGCCGAGGCAAGCACCAGCAGGCTGAGCGCGCCGCCCAGCACGAAGCTGCGATGGCGCAGGGCGCGGCGCCAGAAGGTGCGCGCGGGCAGCGGGCGCGTGGCGACCGGCGCATCCATCGCGGTGGTCAGGGGCGCGCTCACAGGTCGTGCACCTTGATGCGGGGATCGATGAAGGCATAGAGCACGTCGACCACGAAATTGACTGCTACGACCATGGTCGCGAGCAGCATCACGCAATTGCGCACCACGATCAGGTCGCGGTTGGCGATCGACTGGAAGATCAGGCGGCCGAGGCCCGGCAGATAGAACACGTTCTCGATCACGATGGTGCCGGCGAGCAGATTGGCGAATTGCAGGCCCATCACCGTCATCACGGGGATCATGGCGTTGCGCAGCACGTGACGCCACAGCACCTCGCGCTTGCCGAGGCCCTTTGCCCGCGCGGTGCGGACGAAATCCTCGCGCAGCACCTCGAGCACGGCCGAGCGCGTGACGCGGGCGAGGATCGCGGCCTGCACCACCGCGAGCGAGACCGCCGGCAGCAGCAGCGACTTGATCCCCAGCCAGAAGCCGTCCTCCCAGCCGGCGAAGCCGCCCGCCGAAAGCCATTGCAGCCTCACCGAAAACAAGAGAACGAGAAGGATCGCGAACCAGAAATTCGGCAGCGCGATGCCGATCTGGGTCAGCGACATCACGCCGACATCGCCGAGCTTGTTGTGATTGGCGGCGGTGTAGATGCCGGCCGAGAGCGCCAGCGTCACCGTGACCGACATCGCCATGATCGCGAGTGGGATGGTCAGCGTCAGCCGCTCCGCGATCAGGCTGGCGACCGGCGTGCCGTAGACATAGGAGTTGCCGAGATCGCCGACCAGGAGCCCCTTGATCCAGTGCAGATAGCGGACCGCCAGCGGCTGGTCGAGCCCGAGCTTGACGGTGAGCGCGCGCACCGCATCCGGCGAGGCATCCGCGCCCATCAGCATCTGCGCGGCGTTGCCCGGAAGCGCATCCAGCACCAGGAAGATGATCAGCGATGCGCCGATCAGCGTCGCCAGCAGGGTCAACAGGCGTCGGAGGACAAATACGCTCATGCGCGACCGGTCTCGGGGCTCATCCGCGGCACGATCAACATGTCCGGACGGCGGACGCAAGTCCTTTGCGCGCAAGTCCTTTGCTGCATGCGCATGTCGTCATTCCGGCCAGCGCGACAGAAGGTCGCTTGACGCCTCGAACAGCGCGCTCGCGCGCAGCAGTTCGGCATCAGCCCGGAAACGGCCGACGAGCTGAAGCCCGATCGGCAGGCCGTCGCGGCCAAAACCCGAGGGCAGGCTGACGGCGGGATGCCCGGTCATGTTGAACGGCATGGTCCAGGGGAACCAGTTCGGCCGGACGCTGTCGAAATGCGCCCCGTCGATCTCGATGGTGCCGAACAGGTCCTGCTTGATCGGCAGAGCGGTGCGCGTGAGGGTCGGCATCGCCAGGAAATGGCCGCGCGCAAGCAGGGATTGCACACGGCGGAACAGCGCGGTGCGCGCGAACATCGCCTCCTGGTAGTCGACGCCGCTGACCTCGGTGGCGAGCGCGAGCTGCTTGAGGAAGGCCTCGCTCAGCTCGTCCTTGTGCTCGGCCGCGAGCCTGGCAAAGCGCGTGCGCCAGAGGGTGTGGTTGATGGCGCGCCAGATCGGCTCGATGTCGAAACCCTCGCCGGAGAATTCCTCGAGCTCGGCGCCGAGCCCGGCCAGCCGGTCGAGGCTGGCCCTGAAGCTGGCCGCGACCTCGGCGGACACCGGACGGCCCGGCGGCGTCAGGCAGTACAGGACCCTCTGCCCGCGCAGATCGCCGCGCGGGGCGGCGGTACCGACGAAATCGGGAGCGGGAACGCCGATCGACCAGGGATCGCAGGCGTCCTCGCCCGCCATCGCCTGCATCATCAGCGCGGTGTCGGCGACGGTGCGGGTGGTCGGCGTGACATAGGTCTGGTTGCCGAACACATCCAGCGCCTGGCTGTGCGGGATGACGCCGTTGCTCTGCTTCAGGCCCACCACGCCGTTGCAGGCGGCCGGAATCCGCGTCGAGCCGCCGCCGTCGGTCGCGATCGCGAGCGGCGCGATGCCGCTGGCCACGGCCACCGCCGCGCCGCCGCTGGAGCCGCCGGAGGAGCGGCAGGCGTCCCACGCATTGCGCGTGCGGCCGAATAGCGGCGAATCCGTCAGGCACTTGCTGCCGAATTCCGGCGTCGTGGTCTTGCCGATCAAGATCGCGCCCGCGCTGCGCAGCCGCGCGACCGCGACGGCATCCTCGTTCGGCAAATTGTCCTTGTAGGGAACGGCGCCGAAGGTGGTCTTGACGCCCCTGGTGTTGACGATGTCCTTGACGGTGACGGGGATGCCGTGCAGCAGGCCGAGCGGCTCGCCGGCCATGACCTTGCGCTCGGCTTCGCGCGCGGCCGCCATCGCCTCGTCGCCGCAGATCGTGATGAAGCAGTTCAGTTCGGGCTGGAGCGCCTCGGCGCGGGCGAGCACGGCGCGGGTGAGCTCGACGGGGGAAATCGTCCTGGCGGCGATGAGGCCGCGCAGCTCGGTTGCGGACAGCAGGCAGGGATCGCCGTTCATCGTCACATCACGCGCTCCGAAGCCGGCCCCCGTTGGCCGGCCATTGACAGCGAGAATGACAGTTTTGTTAACTCGCCGTCCAATACGATTTTGGACAGCAACCCATACGTTTTCGGTATGCCAATGGATCTTCGCCGGCTCCGCTATTTCGTCGCCGTGGCCGAGGCGCGCAGCGTCGGCAAGGCCGCCGAGCGGCTGCGCATGGCCCAGCCGCCGCTCTCGGTGCAGATCCGCAAGCTGGAGGCCGAGGTCGGCACGCCGCTGTTCCGCCGCGGCACGCGCGGCATGGACCTGACCGAGGCGGGCCAGGCGCTGCTGGCGCGCGCCGGCGAGGCGCTGGCGCTGGCAGCCGACGGCGTCGAAGCCGCGCGCGCGGTCGCGGCCGGCAGCCGTGGTCGGCTGTCCGTCGGCTACATGTTCGTGCTGGCGAACGCGATGCTGCCGCGTCTCATCCCCGAGCTGCGCCGATCGATTCCCGGCGTCGACCTCGACTTCGCCGAGCTCAGTGCCTCGACGCGTGAGGCGCGGCTGCTCGACCGCAGCGTCACCGTCGCGCTGTGCATGCCGGCGATCCACCATCCCGAAATCCAGGTGGCCCGGATCGGCACGCAACCATTCATGCTGGCGATGCCCAACCGTTCGCCGCTTGCGCGCCTGAGCGCGGTGCCGATGGCACGATTGCAAGGCCGTCCGCTGATCGCGCTGCCGCCTCCGGACCGGGACCCCTCCTCCTCCGTGGTCGCGGCCCTGCTGCGGCGGCATCAGATCGTGATGCCGATCGCCGGCCGGGTGGAGACGGTGCATTCGGCGATGAGCCTGGTTCTCGCCGGTGAAGGTCTTGCGATCCTGCCCGCCTGCGCGCAGCTCGGCGCGCCGCGCGGCGTCGTGTTCCGGCCGCTGCGGGACGCCACCGACTCCTTCGACGTCGCGGTCTGCTGGCGCCGGGACTCGCACAGCCCGCTGATCCGCACCTTCCTCAAATGCGCCGAGAAGGTCGTCGCGCCGCTGTGACGGGCTACAAGGGCCAGGTGATCTCGTGGCTCCAGGGCGGATCGGCGCCCGGGCGGGTGCAGGTCAGGCCGGCGCAGTTGGCGGCAAAGGACAGTGCGCGGCGGAGCTCGTCGGCACCGATATCCTTCAGCGGCTGCCGCGCCAGACGCCCCTGCTTGTGCAGAGCGAACAGCAGCGCCGCCTGAAAGCTGTCGCCGGCGCCGATGGTGTCGGCGACCGCGACCCTGGGCGCGGCGGCCTCGACCTGCCCTGCCCCCGCGTGCCAGGCGATCGCGCCATTATCGCCGCGGGTGATGACGACGAGGCTCGTGCCCTGCCCCAGCAACGCGTTCGCGCGCTGTTGATAGGGCTCCTCGCCGAAGAGGTAGGCGAAGTCGACGTCCGACATCTTGATGAGATCGGCGGTCCCCGCGAACTCGGCCATGCGCGCGAGATAGGCCGGCTTGTCCTTGACGAGGTTGGGGCGGCAGTTCGGATCGAACGAGATCGTGGACAATGCGCGCGCGTCCGCGATCAGGGCTTTGGTCTCGGCGGCGCCGTGGTCGTTGACCAGCGTGGTCGAGCCGACATGGAGAACTTCGACCGTCTCGAAGGGAATGGAGCCGCGCCGGTAGGTCCAGTTCCGCGTCGCGGTTTCGGCATCATAGAAGGCGTAATGCGACTCGCCCGCGACGATACGCACGAAGGCGAGCGTGGTCTGGTGGTCGCTGCGGGTGGCAAGGCCGAGCTCGACGTTGGACGCGGTCGCGTGATCGGCCATCATGCGCCCGAACATATCGGTCGAGATGCCGCCGACAAAGCCGGTCGGCGCGCCCAGCCGCGCCATGCCGATCGCGACGTTGAGACAGGAGCCGCCGACCGCGGGCATCACGGCCTCGCGACCTTCCGCGTTTCGCGTCGGCACGAAATCGATCAGCGCATCGCCGCAGGAAATCAGCATTCGTCTTAATCCTTGGGAACGTCGGCCATCGCGGCACGGCTGCCGCGATCGACCTCGCGCAGCAGCTTGTACACCTCGCGCTTGCGGGAATGAAACGCGGCCATGTCGGGCGCGGTCGGCTCGCTCTTGCGTCCCAGCGCCGACATCTTTGCCATGGTCTCGCCGATCGAGGCATAGGCGCCGCCGGCGACCGCCCCCAGCATCGCGGCACCCAGCAGCACCGGCTCCTTCGTCTGCGGAAGCGCGACGGTGAGGCCGGTGGTGTCGGCCATGATCTGCCGCACCAGCGGACTGCGGCTGGCGCCCCCGCCCATGATCATGATGCTGGAACGCACGCCATGCGCGGCAAAGGCCTCAATCACCTCGGCCAGCCCATAGGCAAGACCGCAGAGACCGGCGACGAACAGCCGTTCCATCGAAGCGATATCGGTGTCGAGATCGAGGCCGGCGATCACCGCGCGGGTGTCAGGGTCAGCATAGGGCGAGCGATTGCCGATGAATTCGGGAAGCACATGCACATCGCGGGCGAGCCGCGCGGCGCGGCTGGCATCGCCGGCGCGCGCGATGATGCGGCGCTCGAGGAAGTCGATGAGGTCGAGGCCTTCACTCCGCGCCGCCGCGATCGCCTCGGCAAAGCCCGGATGCGATTTGAGGAGATGATCGATCGCAGCCCCCGCGGCCGACTGGCCGCCCTCGTTGAGCCAGACGTCCGGCACCATCCCGGAATAATAGGGACCCCACACGCCCGGCACGAAGCAGGGCTCCCTGGTCGTCGCCATGATGCAGGCCGACGTTCCCATGATGTAGGCGAGGCGGTCGCCGACATCGCTCGTCCCGCCTGCGCCGTCGCGGCCGCCGATCGCGCCGATGCCGCCGGCATGGGCGTCGATCAGCGCCGCACCGACCGGCGTGCCGGCCGACAGGCCGAGCTCCGCCGCGGCCGCGCGGGTGAGACCCGCGCCGAGCCGGGTGCCGGGGGCGACGATCTCGGTGCCGATGCGCGCGTATTTCTCGGCAACGAAATCGGACAGGCCGATGCGCTTGAAGAATGGCGCGCTCCAGCCGCCGCCGTCATGGGCGAGATAGTTCCACTTGCAGGTGACGGTGCAGGTCGAGCGCTGCAGCGAGCCGGTCGCACGCCAGGTCAGGTAGTCTGCCAGATCGAAGAAATGACCCGCAGCATCGAAGCTTGCGCGCAGATGCCGCTTCAGCCAGAGCAGTTTCGGCATCTCCATCTCGGGCGAGATCGAGCCGCCGACATAGCGCAGCACCGCGTCCTCGGTCTCGTTGATCAGCCGCGCCTCCGCCGTGGCGCGATGGTCCATCCAGACGATGACGTTGCGCTGCGCCTCGCCCGAGGCACTGACGGTGAGCGGCTCGCCCTGCCGGTCGAGCACCACCAGGGAACAAGTGGCGTCAAAACCGATGCCGCCGACGCCATCGGGTGCGATGGCAGCTTCCGCCATCGCCGCCCGCACGGATTTCACGCAGGCGTCCCAGATGTCTTGTGACGACTGCTCGACGATGTCGCCGGCCTCGTGCCAGATCCTGATCGGATGTTTGGCCGTGGCCAGCAGCGTGCCGGCCTCGTCAAACACCCCTGCCCGCGTGCTCGTGGTCCCCACGTCGACGCCGATATACGCTCGCGGCATTGTCGCTCCCGGTCGCTCTCGTCAGTTTTGACGGTAGCCTACCAGCATGTGTAGCCGCCATCCACCAGCACGATGCTGCCGGTCATCAGGCTCGCGGCCTCCGAAGAAAGGAACAGCACGACGGAGGCGATCTCCTCGACCTGCCCCATCCGCGCCATCGGGGTTCCGCCGATCCAGGCGTCGTACATTTTTGGATTGCTCTTCACGAAGGCGTTGAGCGGCGTCTCGATATAGGTCGGCGCCACCGCGTTGACGCGGATGCCGCGCGCGCCCCATTCGGCGGCGAGCGACTTGGTCAGGTGGTGCACCCCGGCCTTCGACGCGTTGTAGAAGGACTGCTCCTGCGGCTTGTTGACGATGAAGCCGGACATCGAGCCGACATTGACGATGGTGCCGCTCTTCGCCTTCAGCATGTGCTTGCCGAATTCGCGGCAGCACCAGAAGGTGCCGTTGAGATTGACGTCGATGACGTTGAGCCAGTGCTCGTCGGTCACGGTCTCCGCTGGCGTCTCGCTGCGGGCGATGCCGGCATTGTTGACGAGGATGTCGACCTTGCCGTGGCGGGCGACGATGTCGCTCGCCACTTCCGCCACCCGCTTGGTGTCGGTGACGTCCATGATCGCGGTCTCGACGTCGTAGCCCTTCGCTTTCAGCTCGGCTTTCGCGCTGTCGGCGACCTTGCCGTCACGGTCGCCGATCACGACCCTGGCGCCGGCCTCGGCCAGCGCCTCGGCACAGGCAAGGCCAATGCCCTGCCCGCCGCCGGTGATGAACGCGGTCTTGCCGTTCAGCTTGAATTTTTCCAGGTACATGTTGGCCTTTCCGTCTCTTGCCGTTTTCTTTGCCGTTTCTCGTCAGCCGCGAAGCGCGTTGCCGCTCGCGTCGAAGCAGTGGATGCGCGCGGGGTCCGGCAGCAGCGACACGCGGTCGCCGGCATGCAGGCTCAATTCGCCGATGTAGCGCGCCGTCAGCATGCCGAGCGGGCCGGCATCGACGTAAAGGAACGTGTCGCTGCCGAGATGCTCGGCGACCGCGATCGTCCCCTGCCAGCCGCCGGCGCCGGCGCGCTCGATCTTCAGATGCTCCGGCCGCACGCCGATGGTGGCCGCGCCCTGCTGCGCGGCGCTGTCGCCGGTGACCAAATTCATCTTGGGCGAGCCGATGAAGCCGGCGACGAAGAGATTGGCGGGCTTCTCGTAGAGCTCCAGCGGCGAGCCATATTGCTCGATCTTGCCGGCGTTGAGCACCACGATCTTGTCGGCCATGGTCATGGCCTCGACCTGGTCATGGGTGACGTAGATCGCGGTGGTGCCGAGCTGCTTCTGCAGCCGCGTCACCTCGATGCGCATCTGCACCCGCAGCGCGGCGTCGAGGTTCGACAACGGCTCGTCGAACAGGAAGGCCTTGGGCTCGCGCACGATGGCACGGCCGATCGCGACGCGCTGGCGCTGGCCGCCGGACAGCTCGCGCGGCTTGCGGTCGAGATAGGGCGTGAGGTTCAGCGTCGCGGCGGCCGCCTCGACCTTGCGGTTGATCTCGTCCTTCGGCAGTCCCGCCATCTTCAGGCCGAAGCCGATATTGCCGCGCACGCTCATATGCGGATAGAGCGCGTAGGACTGGAACACCATCGACAGCCCGCGCTTGGCGGGCGGCGTGTCGACGACGTTCTTGCCGTCGATGAGGATTTTGCCGCCGCTGACGTCCTCAAGGCCCGCGATCAGCCGCAACAGCGTGGTCTTGCCGCAGCCGGAGGGGCCGACGAACACCACGAAGGAGCCGTCGGCGATGTCGAGGTCGGCGCCCTTGATGATGTGCACGGGACCGAAGGATTTCTGCACGTCCTGAAGTGTAATCTGACCCATGATCCGGCAGCCCTTCTACTTCACCGCGCCGAAGGTGAGCCCGCGCACGAGCTGCTTCTGGCTGAACCAACCGAGGACGAGAATGGGCGCGATCGCCAGCGTGGACGCCGCCGACAGTTTTGCCCAGAACAGCCCTTCCGGGCTCGAATAGGAGGCTATGAACGTGGTGAGCGGCGCAGCGTTCGAGGTCGACAAATTGAGCGTCCAGAACGCCTCGTTCCAGGCCAGGATCAGGTTGAGCAGCATGGTCGAGGCCAGGCCCGGGATCGCCATCGGCGTCAGCACATAGATGAGCTCGCGGCCGATGGTGGCCCCGTCCATGCGCGCGGCTTCCAGGATGTCGCGCGGGATCTCCTTGAAATAGGTGAACAGCATCCAGATCACGATCGGCAAATTGCCGAGGCAGAGGATGAAGACGAGGCCGATGCGGGAATCGAGCAGGCCGAAAGACTTGTAGATCAGGTAGATCGGAACCAGCACGCCGACCGGCGGCATCATCTTGGTCGAGAGCATCCAGAGCAGGATGTCCTTGGTGCGCTTGGTCGGCGAGAACGCCATCGACCAGGCCGCGGGAATCGCGATCAGCAGCGCAATCAGCGTCGAGCCGCCGGCAATGATGACCGAGTTCATGGCGTGAAGGAAATAATCGCTGCGCTCCTGCACCGTCGCGTAGTTCTCCGTCGTCCAGTGGAAGAACAGGAAGGACGGCGGGATCGCGAAGGCCTCCAGCTCGGTCTTGAAGCTTGCCAGCACCATCCACAGGATCGGGAAGAAGATCAGGAAGCCGAAGAACCAGGCGCCGATCGTCGAGACCACCACCCGCTGCGTCGTTGACTTGCGCGCCATGATGTCAGGCCTCCAGGTTGCGGCCGACGATGCGGACGAGGAAGAAGGCGACGACATTGGCGATCACCACCGCGACGAGGCCGCCCGCGGAGGCGCTGCCGACGTCGAACTGGATCAGCGCCTGCGAATAGATCAGGAAGGCGATGTTGGTGGTCTGCAGTCCCGGGCCGCCGCCGGTGGTGACGAAGATCTCGGCGAACACGGTGAGCAGGAAGATGGTCTCGATCAGGATCACCACGGTGATGGGACGCGCCAGATGCGGCAGCGTGATGTAGATGAAGGCCGAGACGGCGCTCGCGCCATCCATCTCGGCGGCCTCCTTCTGCTCCTCGTCGAGCGATTGCAATGCGGTCAGCAGGATCAGCGTCGCGAACGGCAGCCATTGCCAGGCCACGATCAGGATCACCGCGAGCAGCGGCACGTCGGTGAACCAGTCGATCGGGGTCAGCCCGAACAGCTTGGCGAGCCAGGCGAACAGCCCGGAGACCGGGTGCATCAACAGGTTCTTCCAGACCAGCGCGCTCACCGTCGGCATCACGAAGAACGGCGCGATCACCATCAGCCGCACGATGTTGCGCCCGATCACCGGCTGGTCCATCAGCAGCGCCAGGGGAATGCCGAGCAGGATGGTCAGCGCCAGCACCGAGCCGACCAGCACCAGCGTATTCTGGAGCGAGGCGAGGAAAGCGGGATCGGTGAGGAAGTAGCGGAAATTCTCGAGACCAACGAACTCTTCCGAGCCGGGATCGAGCAGGCTGTAATGCAGCGTCGAGAAGTACAGCGTCAGCGCCAGCGGGACGATCATCCAGATGAAGAGCAGGCCGACCGCAGGCGTCAGGAGCGCGCGCGCCAGAAATTGCGTCTGCCGGGTTGCCATCCCTGACGTCTCCTCTGGGGAAGACGGCGGCCATCCGTCCGGCTCGGGCCGGTGGATGGCCGCCAGTTGGAGCTCAGGAGGGAGAGCTCGGGTTCACTTGATGTAGCCGGCGCGCTTCATCTCGCGCTCGGTCACCGATTGCGCCGCGGTGAGCGCGGCATCGACCGTCATGGAGCCCGACAGCGCGGCGGAGAATTGCTGGCCCACCTGGGTGCCGATACCCTGGAATTCGGGGATCGCGGCATATTGCACGCCGACGTAAGGAACCGGCTTCACCGTCGGCTTGTTCGGATCGGCGGCATCGATCGAGGCCAGCGTCAATTTGGCGAAGGGCGCGACCTTCAGATATTCAGGGTTCTCGTACAGCGAGGTGCGCGTGCCCGGCGGCACGTTGGCCCAGCCGTCCTTGGACGCCACGAGCTTGGTGTAGTCCTTGCTCGTCGCCCAGGCGATGAACTTCTCGGCAGCTTCCGACTTCTTCGAGCCGGCGGGGATTGCGAGACTCCAGGCCCACAGCCAGTTGGCGTTCTTGCCGAGGCCGGTGTTGGGCGCGAGCGCGAAGCCGACCTTGTCGGCGACCTTGGACTCCTTGGGATTGGAGACGAAGGACGCCGCCACCGTGGCGTCGATCCACATCGCGCACTTGCCGGCGTTGAACAGCGCCAGATTCTCGTTGAAGCCGTTGGAGCTCGCGCCGGGAGGGCCGGCCTCCTTCATCAGATTGACGTAGGTCGTGAGCGTCGTCTTCCATTCCGGCGTGTTGAACTGCGGCTCCCACTTCTCGTCGAACCAGCGCGCGCCGTAGGAATTGGCCATCGCCGAGAGGAACGCCATGTTCTCGCCCCAGCCGGCCTTGCCGCGCAGGCAGATGCCGTAGACGCCGCCGCTCTTGTCGGTCAGCTTCTTGGCGGCGTCGACGACGAAGTCCCAGGTCGGCTTTTCCGGCATCTTCAGGCCGGCCTTCTCGAACAGATCGGTGCGGTACATCACCATCGAGCTCTCGCCGTAGAACGGCGCAGCGTAGAGCTTGCCGTCGACGGAGACTGCATCCTTGATCTTGGGCAGGAGGTCGGCGACGTCGTAGTCGGCGCCGAGATTGGCGAGCGGCACCAGCCAGCCCTTCTTGGCCCAGATCGGCACCTCATAGGTGCCGATGGTGAGCACGTCGAACTGGCCACCCTTGGTGGCGATGTCGGTGGTGACGCGCTGGCGCAGCACGTTCTCCTCCAGCGTCACCCATTTGACTGATATGTCCGGGTTCTTCTTGGTGAACTCGCCGGTCAGCCCCTGCATGCGGATCATGTCGCCGTTGTTGACGGTGGCGATCGTCAGGGTGGTTTCGGCCATCGCGGGGACGGCCAGCAGCACAGACGCGCCGCAGACGGCGCCGAGGACGTATTTCACGGTGACCTCCCTCAACTCGCGCTTTGAGCATATGCTCACGCGTTGGGCGTATGTTCGGATGGGGGATGGCGCTTGTCAAGCAGCCGCGCGGGCGTTTGCGCAACTTATGAGTGCTGCGGTGCGGGAGGGGATCGGAGGGAAGTCGTCATGCCCGGGCTTGTCCCGGGCATCCACGTTCTTCGTGCCGCAAGAAAGACGTGGATGGCCGGGTCAAGCCCGGCCATGACGATGTGGAAGCACTCGCGGCTTGCTCCACCTCTCCCGCCTGCGGGAGAGGTCGTATCGCATCGCAGATGCGATACGGGTGAGGGCTTTCTCCTCTTGGGGAATCTTGCCAGCGGAGAGACCCTCTCCCCAGCCCTCTCCCGCAAGCGGGAGAGGGAGCGCAGTCCCGTCGCCGCTACCGCAGACGACCCTACCGCTCCAGGATCGCCCGTGCCGTCGCCTCGTCCGTGATCAGGCCGTTGATCAGGCCTCCGCTCAGCGCCGCCGCGATCGCCGGCACTTTGGCCGCGCCGACGGCGGCGCCGATCGTCGTGGTCTTCGCCGGCACTTCCGGCGGGATGCTGGTGAGGCGCTTGTTGGTGCCGGCCTTGAGCAGGCGTCCCCTGGAATCATAGGCCCAGCCGGTGATCTCGCCGATGGCGCCCTGCCGCATCATCTCGAACAATTCGTCGCGGGCGACGAAGCCGTCGACATGCACCTGCGCCTTCTGGTCCATCTGGCCGATGCCGACGAGGCGCAAATCCGCCTTGGCTGCGACCGCCTTCACCTTCGCGATCGGCTCGATCCGCACCATCTTGTTGCGCTCGTCCTCCGAGGACATCAGGAACGGCAACGGCATCGGGTAGTGCCGCGCGCCGGTGCGGTCGGCGAGCCGGCCGACGGTGTCGTAGAAGCTCGCCGAACCGTCGGCGGAAATGTTGCCGACCAGCGAGACGATCTGGTGATTGGGCCGGTCGATCGGCGTGACGCGTTCGACGGCGGCGCGCACCGCCCTTCCCGTGCCGAGCGCGACGATGACGGGCGTCTCGGAGCGCAGCGTGGCATCGAGCAGGTTGGCGCAGCGTTCGGCGATGCCTGCGGTGGCCTGCGGTGCGGCAGGATCTTCCGGCACCACCTCACAATGGACGAGATCGAACCGCGCCTTCAGGCGCGCCGCCAATTCCATGCAGGCGGCGATGGGATGCTCGAGCCGGAAGGTGATGAGCCGTTCGGCGAGGCATAGCGACACCAGCCGCTGCGCCGAGGCGCGCGAGACCTGAAGCATTTTTGCGATCTCGTCCTGGGTGTGGCCGGCAATGAAATAGAGCCAGCCGGCCCGCGCGGCGTCGTCGAGTCTCGATTTGTCGTTCTCAGCGGCCATGGCGGGCGTCAGGCGTCCTTCCAGAAGTCAGTCATGCGCGCGAAGACCCGGTCGGCCCCGGCACTGGACAATATAGCCTGCCCGTCACGCGCGCGATAATGGCTGCCGCCGACAAATCCCCAGACGGTCATGCCTGCCGCCTTGCCTGCCTGCACGCCGCTGACGCTGTCCTCGATCACCAGCGTGCGCGCGGGCTCCGCGCTCATCTGCGCCGCCGCGTGGAGAAAGAGATCCGGCGCCGGCTTGCCGTTCCTGACCATCTGCGCCGTGTAGAGCCGCGCGCCGAAATGCGCCCGAAGGCCGGTGACGTCGAGTGAGAGCGAGACGCGGTCAAGGTCGCTGGACGAGGCCACGCAGAACGGCACGGCGAGTCCGGAGATCACCGTCCCCACCCCCGGGATCGGTTCAAGCGAGGCCGAGAACGTCTCCAGCACGCGCGACTTCAAACGCGGCAGAAAGCCGTCCGGCACGACCTGCCCGAGATCGTGGTAATGCTGCTCGATGGCCTTGGTGCTGCGCCCGAGAAACAGTTCGAGCGCCTGCGCTTCGCTGAGCGCGAGGCCGAACTCGGCCAGCACCTCGGACAGGCAGCGACAGCTCAGCACCTCGCTATCGACCAGCACGCCGTCGCAATCGAAGATGATGAGATCATATCCCGGCCGACCTTGGTCCATCCGGTTATTCGATCATATACCCATCAAGTGAGCAATAGCTCAACTAGGCATAGTGTCTCGGGCAAGGTCACCGCATCTCTTGCGAGAGCGTGGAACATGGAAGCATCCACATCGTCATGGCCGGGCTTGTCCCGGCCATCCACGGCCTTCTTCGACGGCGCCGAAGAACGTGGATGCCCGGGACAAGCCCGGGCATGACGGCCCCTTATGCGGTTGTGCTAGCGTCGCCGGACTTTGCTCCATCAATGGGCCACCTGCCGGTAGATCGCCGGCAGCGCCGCAGGCAATCGCTTGATGTTGCCGACGATGGCATAGCCGCTGCGTCCGAACAGCGTCGGAAAATAGCATTGCGCGGTCGCGTCGACCGTCACGCCGAAGACCGCGATGCCGAGCCGGCGCGCTTCCTGCACGGACTTCCTTGTGTCCTCGACCGCAAAGCGCCCCTCGTAATGATCGACGTCGTTCGGCTTGCCGTCGGTGAGGACGAGCAGCAGCTTCTTGCGCTGCGGCTGGCGCGCGAGTTCCGCCGAGGCGTGGCGCACCGCGGCGCCGATCCGCGTGTAATAGCCGGGCTTGAGCGCGCCGATCCGGCGTTCCACGGCGCCGCTCATCGGCTCGCCGAACGCCTTGATCGTCTCGAGCCGCACCCAGGACCGCCGGCGCGAGGTGAAGGTCAGGATGCTGTGGTGATCGCCGCAGGCCGACAGCCCGTGCGCGAGCACCAGCAGCGCCTCCTTCTCGACGTCGAGCACCCGATAGCCATCGACCCAGGCATCGGTCGACAGCGAGACATCGACGAGCAGCGTGACGGCGAGATCGTGGCCCTGCGGCCGCATGGCCATGTGGACGCGATCGAGACCCGCGCCATTGCCGCCGGCGCGGAGATCGCAGCGTGCGCGCACCAGCGCATCGAGGTCGAGATCATGCCCGTCCGCCTGCGCGCGCAGCAATTCGTGGCGCGGCCGCAGGATCTCGAAGCGGCGGCGCACCTGGCGGATGTGCCGGCGCATGGTCTCGTCAGGCGTCCAGCTCTCACCTTGCTCGGACGCGGCATCGGCGAGCACGCGGCAATGATCGGGCAGATAGGAGCCGCTGCGATAGTCCCATTCCGGATAGGTCAGATCCGCATTCAGGCGCGAGGCGTCGAGGGCTTCCGGCGGCAAATCGAGATCGAATTTGAAGCGGCTCGCCGGCTTGCCGCTGCGGCGGCTGAGCGCGATCTCCTCGAGATCGTCGGCCGCCTTCTGCGCGTCTTCGTCATCGCTGTCGTCGGCCGGGCGATCGACATTGACCATCTCGGCCATCGCAAGGATCTTTTCGAAGCGGTTGAGCACGAAGGGATCACGGCGACTGGCACCGTCCTCGCGCTCGCGGATGGCGAAACGCTTGCGATTGTCCTGGGCCGCGGGCTCCGCACCGCCCGCGCACTCGTCCTCGCCGGCATGGGCAGGCGACAGCTCGCGCGTCCAGCAATCGCCCCAGAGCGGGCACGGCAGCAGCGAACGATAACCCGGCGGCGCCTTGTCCGGCAGCGGCGCGGTTCCCATCATCGCCGGCCACAACGTGCCCGCGGGCGCAGGTCCCGTCCCGAGCAGGGTGAGAACGATCCGTTCGATCTCCTGCTCGATGCGTGGCAAAGGGCGCTGCGGCCGCACCGTTGCGGTTGCCGCGGCAAGCTGTGCGCAATCGGCGACGAGCCCGGGGAATTGGGTGAGCACGAAGACCGCCGTCTCGGCGGCGCGGCGCAGCAGCAGCAGATCGCGCCTCAGCGGATCGGCCTCCACGATCGTCTCGACCGGCGCGACCGCGAACCATGCCGCGAGCCAGCGATAGAGAGATGCGTTCAGGTCACGGTCAGGAAAGATCGCGATGCGATCGGGCAGGAAGATGGTTGCGGCGTCACGGCCCGGCTGCTCGAGACGTTCGTCGCCGAGACCGATGCGTTGTCGCCAGCCGAGCCGGTGCCCGGACCTGCGCGCGCCGGCGCTTGCGATCTGCACGCCGGCCTCGCCGCCGAGCGCGCGGAACATCACCGCGATCCGGCCCCTCACCTCGGCAAGCGAGACCGCTTGATCGGCGTGGACCGGATAGCTCGCGGTGCCGCCGACCATCCGGTGCCAGGCGCGGCCGACCGTTTCCTCCAGTTCGAGGAAGTCGAGCATGGGTCACCCGATCACGGCGCGCGCGACGTCGAGCAGCGCGGCCTTGACGTCGGCATCATCCGTCAAGGGCTCGATCATGCCGGCAAGGACAGCGTCCGCAGTCGGCGTGCCCGCGGCGATCAGGGTGGCGCAATAGACGACGAGACGGGTCGAGACCCCCTCCTCCAGATCGTGCCCCTTCAGTGCGCGCAGCCGGCCGGCCAGCAGCACCAGCGGCCGCACGCGCTCCGGCGACAGCCCGCTCTCGGCGGATACCACGGCGATCTCCTGCTCGGGCGGCAGGAAGCCGAACTCGATGGCGACGAAACGCTGGCGCGTCGAGGGCTTCAGCGCCTTCAGCAGCGTCTGGTAGCCGGGATTGTAGGACACGACGAGCATGAAGCTCTTCGGCGCCGCCAGCTCCTCGCCGGTGCGCTCCAGCGGCAGGATACGGCGATCGTCGGTGAGCGGATGCAGCACCACGGTGACGTCCTTGCGCGCTTCCACGACTTCGTCGAGATAGCAGATGCCGCCTTCGCGCACCGCGCGCGTCAGCGGACCGTCGGTCCACACGGTGTCGCCGCCCTTCAGGAGATAGCGGCCGGTGAGATCGGCGGCGGTGAGATCGTCGTGGCAGGCCACGGTGTGGAGCGGCAGTCCGAGCCTCGCCGCCATATGCGCGACGAAGCGCGTCTTGCCGCAACCGGTCGGCCCCTTGAGCAGGACCGGAAGCTGATGCCGCCAGGCATGCTCGAACAGCGCGCATTCGTTGCCGCTGGCGACATAGGCCGGAAGCTCGGGCGCGGGCGCCGCGACGGCGAGAAGTGCTGCTTTCATGGTCATTCTCCGGATTCACATCGAGAGGGCGGCCGCGGGTTGCGCGGCCGCCCTCATACTCATTCGGCAGGCTGCAGCGCGCCGGGGATGACCGTCTGCTTCTCGCGGCCGGGCACCAGCACCGCCCAGACGAACATCAGCGCGGAGATCGCGACGAACACGCCGGAGCCGAGCCGGACCCAGTAGAACACCGCGATCTGATCCTGCACGTCCATGTAGCCCTGGCCGAGCACACGTTGCAGATGGACCTGGACCACGCCGGCGAAGGTCAGCGCGAAGGTCATCACCATCATCGCGGTGCACATGATCCAGAAGCTCGCCATGCTGAGCCACTGGTTGTAGGGCGCGCGTCCGCGGATCTGCGGGATCGCATAGGCCATCACCGACAGGTTCAGCATGACATAGGCGCCGAAAAAGGCGAGATGGCCGTGCGCCGCCGTCACCTGGGTGCCGTGGGTGTAGTAGTTCACCGACGACAGCGTGTGCAGGAAGCCCCAGACGCCGGCGCCGAGGAACGCCATCACCGAGCAGCCGACCGACCACAATAGCGCGGCGCGGTTGGGATGCTTGCGGCCGGCCTTCCAGGTCATCTGCACCGTGAAGATCACCATGGTGAAGAACGGCGCGACCTCGAGCGTCGAGAACAGCGAGCCGATCCACTGCCAGTAGCCGGGCGCGCCGATCCAGTAGAAATGATGGCCGGTGCCGAGGATGCCGGAGAACAGCGCAAGGCCGATGATGACGTAGAGCCACTTCTCCACGACCTCGCGGTCGATGCCGTTGAGCTTGATCATGAGATAGGCGAGCACGGAGGCCATGATCAACTCCCAGACGCCCTCGACCCAGAGATGGACGACGTACCACCAGTACATCTTGTCGACGGCAAGGTTCGCCGGGTTGTAGAAGGCGAACAGGAAGAAGATCGCAACGCCCCACAGGCCGAACAGCAGGATGTTGGTCACCGTGGTCTTGCGGCCCTTGAGCGCCGTCATGGTCACGTTGAACAGGAACATCAGGCAGACCACGACGATGCCGACCTTGATGATGAAGGGCTGCTCGAGGAATTCGCGGCCCTCGTGGTAGTGGAAGAGATAGCCGACCACGGCGACGCCGGCCGCGCCGAAGAACATCCAGAACTGGATCTTTGCGAGCAGCGGGCTGTAGAGCTCGGTCTCGGTTTCCTCGGGGAGCAGGAAGTAGGTCGCGCCCATGAAGCCGATCAGCGACCACACGATCAGCGCGTTGGTGTGGATCATCCTGACGATGTTGAACGGCAGGAGGACCGACAGCGTGTTGGGCAGGACGTAGATGGTTCCGGCGAGCAGGCCGAACAGGACCTGGGCCAGGAACAGCGTCAGCGCGCCGTAGAAATACAGCATCGCGACTTTCTGGGTCTGATATTTCATCTCGGGTTCTCTCTGTCTTGAAGCGGATGCGGCGTGCTCAGCCGGCCTTGTTCGGCGGCCAGTCCTGGCGCTTGATCGTGCTCACCCATTGCAGGAAGTCGGAGAGATCGTTGAGCTCCTGGTCGGTGAGGTTGAACTGCGGCATCTGCCGCCGGCCCTCCGCGCCCGACGGCTGCGACTGCATCCAGGCCTTCAGCGTCTCGCGCGCGGCGGCCGGATCCTCCTTGCCGCCCCAGCGATCCCAGACATTGCCGACTTCAGGGGCGAAATAGGCGCCCTCGCCGAGCAAGGTGTGGCAGTTGATGCAGGAGTTCTTCTCCCAGACATGCTTGCCGCGGGCGACCGACGACGTCAGCGTCGTCGCGTCGGTCGAGGTCGTGGCCATGTAGTAGTGGCTGTGCGCCGTCAGCCCTATGAAGATGGCGAAGAAAAAGGCCGAGCCGCCGTAGAAGACGTTCCGCGCGGCCGACTTGGTCAGGCGTTCAGCCATTGCCAATCCTTTCCGGTTGATTCCTGTCGAGGTGCGACGCTGCGATTTATTGCCGCTTTGCCCGGCCGGTTCTTTGTCAGGGCGCAATGAGCGCGTCAGATCAGGGCGACGATGGCCGAGGCGGACCAGGCGAACAGCAGGACGATGACGACCCAGGCGCTGACGAGGCCGCGCCAGAGCGCCGGCGCGGTGCGAAGATCGAGGAAATCGAGCACGATCCGGCGGCCCTTGAGCGCGGCGAAGGTCAGCAGCACGGCATTGCCGAGCAGTGGACGCGTCACAAGGGATGGAACCAGAACGGTGGCGAGCGCGAGGCCGATCAGAAGGGTCCATGTGAGGTCGAGACGATCCGGACTCATCAGCGCACCAGATACAGAATCGGAAACATGACGATCCAGAGCAGGTCGACCATGTGCCAGAAGGCCGTTCCCGTCTCGACGCCGAGCACCTCCGCACTCCGGGAAACCACGGCCAGGATCACGATGCCGAGGCCGACATGCAGGAGATGGAAGCCGGTGAGAAGGAAGTAGAGCGTGAAGAACGGGCTGGTCTCCAGACCGTTTCCCTGCGCGATCTCGCCGGCATATTCGAACAGCTTGATCGCGATGAAGACGGCGCCAAGGGCCATGGCGCCGAACAGCCAGCCGCGCGCGGTGCGCTTGTCCCGCGCCCGTGCGGCTGCCGTCCCGCGGGCTGCGGCCCAGCCGCTGGTCACCAGCACGACGGTGTTGAGCCCGGCAAGATGCGCATCGAGCGTCGCCTGCCCGGCCGCGAACACCGCCGGATGGATCGCGCGGGCGACCACGAAGGCGCCGAGGAACAGGCCGAACGCGGCAAGCTCGCTGAAGATCAGCACCCAGATCATGGGATCGCCGGGGAGATCTTCGAGGATGCCCCAGCCGGTTCCCTGTGGTTCGCAATCGGTCGCCGACATCTGTTTTCCGGATCAGGACACCGGACAAACTTAGCCCGCCCGCTCCGATCCGAGTTTGTCGCCGGACAAATTGCAGGACGCCGGAGCGCGGTAAGCACCGCCTCGGCGTTCCACGGAGTGGCGAACAACGATGAGCGATGCACAAATCGGGCTGATGACCGCGACCCCCATCATCATCGCGTTCGCCATCGCGCTCAGGCGGATGGGGGTACTGTCGACGGTGGCGACCGTTTCGGCGGTGAGCCTCTCCGTCGCGATCGCGACGGTGCTGTTCACGACGCAGTCACCGCTGCCGTAGGATAGGCAAAGCGAAGCGTGCCCACCACTTCTCTCACAATTGCGGAAAGATGGTGGGCACGGCGCGTTGCGCCTTGGCCCACCCTGCGGCACTGCCGCTGCGGTTACCGCCGCTGATTGTACACGTCGATGCACACCGCCCCGAGCAGCACCAGACCCTTGATGACCTGCTGATAGTCGATGCCGATGCCGAGGATGGACATGCCGTTGTTCATCACGCCCATGATCATGGCGCCGACCACGGCGCCGCCGACGCGCCCGACCCCGCCATAGGCCGAGGCGCCGCCGATGAAGCAGGCGGCGATGACGTCGAGCTCGAAGCCGAGGCCCGCCTTCGGCGTCGCCGTGTTGAGGCGCGCGGCGAAGACGAGGCCGGCGAGCGCGGCCAGCACGCCCATGTTGACGAAGGTGAGGAAGGTCAGCCGCTCGGTCTTGATGCCGGACAGGCTGGCCGCCTTGGCGTTGCCGCCGACCGCATAGATCTGCCGGCCGATCACGGTGCGGCGGGTGACGAAGCCGTAGAGCGCGATCAGCGCGGTCATGATCACCAGCACGTTCGGCAGGCCGCGATGCGAGGCGATCAGAAAAGTGAAGTAGAGCACGGCGCAGGCCAGCAAAATGCTTTTGCCGAGGAAGAACGCATAGGGCTCGACCTCGATGCCGTGCAATTGCTCGCGCGACCTGCCCTTGGCGCTGGCGTAGACGAGGCCGAGCGCGAGCACGGCACCGATCAGCATCGACGTCGGATGCAGCGTGCCGGCCTCAGGCAGCATTTCCGGGATGAAGCCCGACGACAATTTCTGGAAGGTCGCCGGGAACGGCCCGAGCGACTGGCCCTGCAGCACCGCGAGCGCGAGGCCCTTGAACACCAGCATGCCGGCCAGCGTCACGATGAAAGACGGAATCTTGAAATAGGCCACCCAATAGCCCTGCGCCGCACCGATCGCAGCGCCGAGCACGAGGCAGGCGATGAAGGCGAGCGTGTAGTCGATCTTCCAGCTCACCATCAGCACGGCGGCCACCGCGCCGATGAAACCCGCGACCGAGCCGACCGAGAGGTCGATGTGCCCGGTGACGATCACCAGCAGCATGCCGAGCGCCATGATGACGATGTAGCTGTTCTGGAGCACCAGATTGGTCAGGTTGAGCGGCTGGAGCAGCGTGCCGCCGGTCATGACCTGGAAGAACAGCATGATCGCGATCAGCGACATCAGCATGCCGTAATTGCGCAAATTGTTCTTGATGAAGCTGCCGTGCCGGCGCTCCTCGGGCAGCGAAACCGTCTTGTCGGTCATGGCTGCGATCCTCCCATCTCCGCGGCCTCAGGCACGCCGTTTCCGTTGCTTCTCTCATTGCGCATGATGGCGCGCATGATCTTTTCCTGCGTCGCCTCCGTGCCGGGGAATTCTCCGACGAAGGCGCCGTCGTTCATGACGCAGATGCGGTCGCAGATGCCGAGCAGCTCGGGCATCTCCGAGGAGATCACCACGACGCCGCGGCCGGCCTCGGCGAGCTCGTTGATGATACAGTAAATCTCGTATTTGGCACCGACGTCGATGCCCCTTGTGGGCTCGTCCAGGATCAGGACCCTGGGGTCGGTCATCAGCCATTTCGACAGCACCACCTTCTGCTGGTTGCCGCCGGAGAGCTGGCCGGTCTCCTGGTAGACGTCGGAGCAGCGGATGCGCATGCGATTGCGATAGTCGCTCGCGACCTTCAGCTCGGCGATGTCGTCGATCACCCGGTTGGGCGCGACCTGGTGGAGGCTGGCCAGCGTGATGTTCTTGCGGACGTCGTCGGCGAGGATCAGGCCGAGCTGCTTGCGGTCCTCGGTGACATAGGCAAGGCCGGCGTCGATCGCGGCGGCAACGCTCGGCAGCACGATCTCGCGGCCTTCGAGCCTGATGCGGCCGCTGATATTGGTGCCCCAGGAGCGGCCGAACAGGCTCATGGCGAACTCGGTGCGCCCGGCCCCCATCAGCCCGGCAATGCCGACGACCTCGCCGCGCCTGACGCCGAAATTGATGGTCTTGATCACCTGCCGCTCGGGATGGATGGGGTGATAGACCGACCAGTTCGCGACCTCGAGCACGGGTTCGCCGATCTTCGCGCTACGCTCCGGGAAACGGTGAGCCATATCGCGGTTGACCATGCTGCGGATGATGCGGTCTTCCTGGATCGGCTCGGCATGACAATCGATGCTGTCGACGGTGCGGCCGTCGCGCAGCACGGTGATGTGGTCGGCGACCTTGGCGACCTCGTTGAGCTTGTGCGAGATCAGGATCGAGCCGATTCCCTGCGCGCGGAACGCCATCAGGCGTTCCAGCAGCGCGGCGCTGTCGGCCTCGTTGAGGCTCGCGGTCGGCTCGTCCAGGATCAGCATCCGCACGCGCTTGGACAGTGCCTTGGCGATCTCGACCAGCTGCTGCTTGCCGACGCCGAGATCGGTGATCAGGGTATCCGGCGATTCCTTCAGGCCGACCTGCGCGAGCAGCTCGCGCGTCCGCCGGTACACCTCGTCGCGATCGATCACGCCGAGCTTCGACGGCGGATGCGACAGGAAGATGTTTTCCGCGATCGACATCAGCGGGATCAGCGCCAGCTCCTGGTGGATGATGATGATGCCGAGCGCCTCGGAATCGTTGATGTCGCGGAAACGCCGCTCCTCGCCCTCGAAGACGATGGTGCCCTCGTAGCTGCCTGCGGGATAGACGCCGCTCAGCACCTTCATCAGCGTGGACTTGCCGGCGCCGTTCTCGCCGACGAGGGCGTGGATCTGCCCGGCCTCAACCGAGAAGTTGACGTCGCGCAACGCCTGGACGCCGGCAAAGCTCTTGCTGACGTTGCGCATCTCCAGCATGGCGGTCATGGCTTGGTGTCCTTGGAACGGTCGAATGGTATCACGGCATCCACATCGTCATTGCGAGCGCAGCGAAGCAATCCAGGCTCTTTCCGCGGTGGCAGACTGGATTGCTTCGCTGCGCTCGCAATGACGGAGTTCATAACAGCCGCTGCCCGTGTGGTGAGAGCCCCCTCACCCTAACCCTCTCCCCGCACGCGGGGAGAGGGAATAGACATCCTACTGGAACTGCGACTTCTTGTAGTAGCCGCTGTCCACCAGGGTCTTCTCCCAATTGTCCTTGTAGACCACGACCGGCTTGAGCAGATAGGACGGCACGGTCTTGACGCCGTTCTCGTAGGTCTTGGTGTCGTTGACCGTGACCTGCTTGCCGGCGAGGGCGGCGTCGACCATGTCCGCGGTCACCTTGGCGAGATCGCGGGTGTCCTTGAAGATGGTCGAGTACTGATCGCCGCGCAGCATCGCCTTGATCGAGGGCACCTCGGCGTCCTGACCGGAGATGATGGGCATCGGCTGGTCGGCGCTGCCGTAGCCGACGCCCTTCAGCGAGGAGATGATGCCGATCGAAAGCCCGTCATAGGGCGACAGCACGGCGTTGACTTTCTTGTTGCCGTAGTAGGCGCTGAGCAGGTTGTCCATGCGGGCCTGGGCGGTGGCGCCGTCCCAGCGCAAGGTCGCAACCTTGTCCATGCCCATCTGGCCGGACACGACGACGAGCTTGCCGCTGTCGATATACGGCTTCAGCACGCTCATCGCGCCGTTGTAGAAGAAGTAGGCATTGTTGTCGTCGGGCGAGCCGCCGAACAGCTCGATGTTGAACGGACCCTTGCCGTCCTTGAGGCCGAGCCCCTGCACGATCGACTCCGCCTGGAGCACGCCGACCTGGAAATTGTCGAAGGTCGCGTAATAGTCGACGTTCGGCGTGCCGCGGATCAGGCGGTCATAGGCGATCACGGTGATGCCCTTGGCTTTCGCCTGCTTGAGCACGTCGGACAGCGTGGTGCCGTCGATCGCCGCGATCACCAGCGCCTTGGCGCCCTTGGTCACCATGTTCTCGACCTGCGAGAGCTGGTTCGGAATGTCGTCCTCGGCATATTGCAGGTCGGTGTTGTAGCCGCGCTCCTTCAGCACCTTGACCATGTTGTTGCCGTCGTCGATCCAGCGCGCGGATGATTTGGTCGGCATGGCAATGCCGACGGTCGCCTTGTCCTGGGCGGAGGCGGAAACGCCTGCGGCCATCGTCGCAGCACCGGCCAGCGCCAGCGCGAGGAAGGTCGTCTTCAGTTTCAGCATGTTTCACTCCCTTATGTGTCAGACTGTTTCTTGGGTTTTCGAGAAAGTCGGTCGGATGCCTGGGGGTCTCCTATGCGAGCTTGACGTCGGGCTCCGCGCGACCGCGTGCGGAGGCCTCGAGCAGAAAGGTACAGCCGGCCTGCGGATCGGCGGCGCGTGCCGCAGCGTCCATGTCCTGCCAGGCCGAGGTGACGAGCAGGCGCGACAGGTCGGGCCCGACGAAGGCCGGGCAACTGGACTGCTTGGCCGGCACGCTCAGTGAGCGCAAGCGCTCGCCTTGCGGAGAGTAGACATCGACACGGCTCGCGCCCCAGCAGGCGTTCCAGATGTTTCCGTCGGCGTCGCACACCGAGCCGTCGAGGCCGCCGATGCCGGCGTGGCGCAGCAGCACCTCCGGCTCGCCGCGCGGCAGGCCGGCGGCGGGATCGAGCGGCACCGCGTAGAGCACAGCGCGCACCGTGTCAGTGAAATAGCCGGTGGCTCCGTCCGGCGAGAAGCAGATCGAGTTGGGAATGCTGATGCCGGGAAACAGCGTCGAGATCTTGCCGTGGTGAAGTGCGTAGATCGCACCCGCCCCCCGCTCGGCCTCCTTGCCCATGGTGCCGATCCAGAACGTGCCTGATGGATGCACGCGGCAATCATTGGTGCGCGTCGCGGGATCGTCGGCTTCGAGCGGACAGAACAGCGTCATCGTGCCATCGGCGAGCTTGCGGATGTAGAGCCCATCCTCGGCGACGATCAACTGCCGCTCCGCATCGATGCGCCCGAGCGCGCTCGCCATCCGGCCGAGCGCATGGATGCGGATCGCGCCGCTGCCGAGATGCGCCTCGAACAACTTTCCCTCGCGGATATCGAACCACCAGGCGGTGTCCGTCGTGACGTCATAGGTCGGCCCTTCGCCGAGATGACATTGCTCGGCGGACAGAACGGAGGTCGGCACCTGCTCGATCATGGCGTCCTCACTGCAAAGCGATAGACGGTGTGATGCCGGTAGACTTGGCCGGGATCGAGGCGCGGGCTCGGGAAATCCGGCCGGTTCGGCGCATCAGGCCAGATGTGCGGCTCCAGGCACATCGCGTCCGATTGCCGGATCAGCTTGCCGCCCTTGCCCGAGATCGTGCCGTCGAGATAGTTGCCGGAATAGACCTGAAGGCCGGGCTGATTGGTGAGGAGCTCCATGACGCGCCCCGAGCGCGGCGCTTCCAGCCGCGCCGCGAGTGCGAGCTTGCCGTCACCGCCGAGGCAGTAGGTGTGGTCGTAACCCCTGCCGCTCTGCAATTGCTCATGGCTCTCGCGGATGCGCTCGCCCACGGCATGAGCCTCGCGGAAGTCGAATGGCGTTCCCGCCACCGCGCGCGGTGGCTCCGGCAGAGGAATGGCAGTGGGATCGATGGCGAGGAAACGGTCGGCCTCGACCGTCAGCTTGTGGTCGAGGATGGGCGTGCCTGATGTTGCGCCTTCCAGATTGAAGAAGCTGTGGTTGGTGAGGTTCACGATCGTCGAACGATCCGTCCGTGCTTCCATCATCAGCGACAGCTCGGCCGGGCCGGTGACGCGGTAGGTCAGGCGCACGTCGAGGCGGCCGGGATAATTCTCTTCGCCGTGCGGGCTCGTATAAGTCAGCGTCACCGCGGGCTCGGCGCCCTCCTCGATCGCGGCGATGTCCCAGAGCTTGCGATCAAAACCGTCGAGGCCGCCATGCAGCGCGTTCGGACCGTTGTTGACGGGAAGCTGGAAGGTTTCGCCGTCGAGCGAGAACTGCCCTTTGGCGATGCGGTTGGCGTAGCGGCCGACGGTGGCGCCGAGAAATTTGCGTTCGGCGAGATAGCCGGCGAAGGCGTCATGGCCGAGCACGACGTCGTCAAAGCCGCCTTTGCCGTCAGGCGCGATCAGCGCCTGGATCACCGCGCCATGGGTGATGATGCGGGCTTCGAAACCGCCCTCCCCGCGCAGCACGATGCGCTCGACCTTGCGGCCATCAGGCAGCGTTCCGAAGATCTCTTTTTCTATTTTTGCGCCGGCCATGTTCAGTCCACGAAGGGTTCGACGATGTTGCGCTTGCCGAGCAGGAAGGCGTCGGCGACGAGACGAAGCGGCGTCAGATCGACGTCGCTCGTACCTGATGCCGCCAGCTTGACGAAGCGCCGGTACAGTTCGCGATATTCCTGATCGGGCGCCTCGGCAATGGCGTTGCCATCGACGGCCATCTGTCTGCCGCCGCCGGACAAACTCATCCGGCCCTGATCGGTTTCCACGAGGATATCCCAGCTCTGCGGCCCGGTCTGACGGAAATCGAATTCGGCAGTGACCGGCAGGCCGCCGATGTCGGTCAACGTCAGGTTCGCGGCGATCGGCGCCTGGCAATTGGCGGGAAAGGCAAGCTCGGCGGCAGTGACGAACACGGGCCTCGGCAGGATGCGGGTCAGGATCGACAACGCATTGATGCCGGGATCGAACACGCCGAGCCCGCCCGGCTCCCAGATCCAGGCCTGGCCGGGATGCCAGACGCGGACGTCTTCCTTCCAGTTGATGTGCACGGATTTGATCCGGCGCGTCGCCAGCCATTCGCGGGCCGGCTCGACCGCCGGCGCATAGCGTGAATGCCAGGTCGCAAACAGCGTACGCCTGGCGTCGGTTGCCATCGCGATCAGCGGATCGAGTTCGGCAACGCCAGTGCCGGGTGGCTTCTCCAGCATGACATGCTTGCCGGCGACGAGCGCCGCGGCGGCCTGGGAGCGCCGCACCTGCGGCGGCGTGCAGAGCGAGACCGCGTCGATTGCCGGGCCCTTCTCCAGCAGCTCTTCGATGGTCGCAAAATGCGGCAGCTCCGGCAGCGAGGCATTGCGGCTGGCCACGGCCGCGAGCGTCGCACCCGGTACCGCCGCGATCGCACCGACATGCTGATCGCGCGCGATCTTGCCGAATCCGACGATGGCGATGCGAAGGTCTGTCACGCTCATTCTCCAGTATCCGCTGACGGCAGCGCCACGGCCGGGACTGTTACGATCACGGTGCCCTCGTGGCGGCGCATGCCGTTGTGAATGACATAGACCATGGCTTCCGACGCCGCCTCGGCATCGCCGGCCGCAATGGCATCGACGATCTTCTGATGCCAGAGCAGCACGGTGTCGCGGTCCTCTGTCTCAACCGGTGCACTGAGCAGGAACGAGGCGCGCAGAGCGGCCTCGATGACATGCCCGATCGAGCGCATGAACAAATTGCCGGAGGCCCGCGCCACGGCAACGTGAAGCGCGAGGTCGGCATCGGCAAAGCCGACCGAGTCGGAGGCTTCGCACCGCATGCGCTCCATGCTGCGCCGCAGTTCGGCGACATCCTCGTCCGACCGATGCGCCGCAGCGAGCGCGGCCGCGCGCGGCTCGACCGCCAGACGAATCTCGGCGAGGTCGTTGAGGAAACGCTTGTCGATGCCGGCATCGAGATGCCAGGCCAGCACGTCGGCGTCGAACATGTTCCAGGCGGCGCGTTCGCGCACGACGGTACCGACGCGGGCCTTGGTGGTGAGCAGCCCCTTGGCCACGAGCGTCTTCACGCTCTCCCGCAGCACCGGCCGCGACACGCCGAACATCGCGATCATCTCGGCATCGCCGGGCAGGCGCGTGCCCTCCGCGTAACGGCCGGCGATGATGTCGACGCCGATCGAACGGGCCACCTCCGCGTGGTTGGAGTGAGCCCGCCGCGTCGGGATGACGACGATGCGCGAGGTCATGAGGCAGCTCCCGCACTCTTGGCCACGGGCCGGCGCGCGAGCGCGACCAGCCCCTGCTGCAACGCGATGAAGGCGAAGAGTAGCACGCCGGTCGCGATCTTGGTCCACCAGCTCGATAGCGTGCCGTCGAAATTGATGTAGGTCTGGATCATGCCCTGGATCAGCACGCCGAGGAAGGTGCCGATCACCGAGCCCTGCCCGCCCGTGAGCAACGTGCCGCCGATCACCACGGCGGCGATGCTGTCGAGCTCGACGCCGACGGCGGAAAGCGAATAGCCGGCGCTGGTGTAGAACGAGAAGACGATGCCGGCGATGCCCGCGAGCAGGCTCGACAGCATGTAGATCTTGATCGTCATCTTGCCGACCGCAACGCCCATCAGGCTTGCCGTGGTCCGGCTGCCGCCGAGCGCATAGACGTTAGCGCCGAACCTCGTGAGATGCAGCAGCAAGGCGCCGCCGATCACGATGGCGAGCATGATAATCGCGATCGCCGTCAGCCGCCCGCCGCCGGGCATGCGCAGCGCGAAGTCCGACACGGTCGAATAGACCGGCGCTGTGATCGGCACCGATTCCGTCGAGAGCAGGAAGCTCGCGCCCCGGGCCAGAAACATGCCTGCCAGCGTGACGATGAACGGGGGCAGGTCGAAGACGTGGATGACCGCGCCCATCGCCGCGCCAAAGGCCGCCGACAGCACCAGGATCGCCACGAAGGCAATCAGCGGCGGCACGCCCCAGCGCTCGATCGCCAGCGCGACGAACACGGTGGTGAAGCCGATCACCGAGCCGACGGAGAGATCGATGCCGCCGGAAATGATGACGAAGGTCATGCCGACAGCGACGATGCCGAGGAAGGCGTTGTCGGTGAGGAGATTGCCGACCACGCGGGTAGAGGCGATGTTGGGGAATTGCATGGCGCAAAGCGCAAAGCCCACGACAAGCACGATGGCCGTGATCAGGACGGGCGGCAGGCCTTTCATGCTTTCGTCCTCCGCAGCCGCGCGGCGATACCGGCAAGGCCTGAGAATCTCGGCGATTGCAGCAGCAGCACCGTGAGCACGACCACCGCCTTGACCAGCAGGTTGAACTCCGGCGGATAGCCCGACAGCAGGATGCCAGTGTTCATGGTCTGGATGATCAGCGCTCCGAGCACCGCCAAGACAAGACTGAAGCGGCCGCCGAACAGCGAGGTGCCGCCGATCACGACCGCGAGGATCGCGTCGAGCTCGAGCCAGAGCCCGGCATTGTTGGCGTCCGCGCCCATGATGTCTGCGGCGGCGATGACGCCGGCGAGCGCGGCGCAGACGCCGCACCAGACATAGACCGACAGGATCATCGCGCGGGTGCCGACGCCGGCAAGCTCGCTCGCCCGCGCATTGCCGCCGGTCGCCTCGATCAGCAACCCGAGCGCCGAGCCGCGCACCACCGCACCGGTGAGGATCAGCATGCCCAGGGCAATCACGACCGGCACCGGCAGGCCGAGCACCGAGCCATTGCCGAGCCAGACCAGATCCGGCGAGGAAAACGTCACGATGCGCCCTTCGGTAATGAGCTGGGCGATGCCGCGTCCCGCCACCATCAGGATCAAGGTCGCCACGATCGGCTGCATGCCGAGCACGGCGACGAGAAAGCCGTTCCACAAGCCGCAGATGAGGCCCGCACCAAGCGCGGCGGCCAGCACCACCGGCAAACCGTGACTGTCAGCGAGGCTCGCCGCGATCGCGCCCGAGATCGCCATGATCGCACCGACCGAGAGGTCGATGCCGCGCGTCGCGATCACCAGCACCATGCCGAGCGAGAGCAGTGCCACCGGCGTGCCGCGGTTGAGCACGTCGATCAGGCTGCCGAACAGGCGGCCGTCCTGCAGGCGCAAATCGAAGAATTGCGGCGACACCACGCGGTCGACCGCGAGGATGACGATCAGCGCGAGGATCTGGGCAAGGCCGCGGCGCGGCAACAGCGCTGTCATGTGTGGGCCTCAAGCGCAACGGTAACGCTATCGGCGGCGATGGCCGCAAGAATGTTGCCGACGTCGATCGCCTCGCCCGCGAGCTCCTCGACATGGGCGCGGTCGCGCAGCACCACGACCCGATCCGAATAGGTCACGATCTCGTCGAGCTCGGAGGAGATCACGAGCAGCGAGAGCCCGTCATCGCAGAGCTCGCGGATCAGGCGGATGATCTCGGCATGCGCGCCGACGTCGATGCCGCGCGTGGGTTCATCCAGCACGAGGAGCCGCGGCGAGGTCGCAAGCCAGCGCGCCAGCAGCACCTTTTGCTGGTTGCCGCCGGAGAGCAGGCCCACGGGGCGCTCCGGATCGGGTGGACGGATATCGAGCATCTTGACGTAGCGGCGCGCGATTTCGTCCTGCTCGCGCCGCGACAGCGGACGATGCAAGCCGCGCTTGGCCTGGAGCGCCAGCACGATGTTTTCGCGCACGGTGAGCTCGGCGACGATGCCGTCGGTCTTGCGCTCCTCCGGGCAATAGCCAAAACCGAGGCGCACGCCGTCGCGCGGCGACTGGAGCCGCACGGGCGCGCCCTCCACCCTCGCCTGTCCGCGATCGGCGCGCTCGGCACCGAACACCAGCCGCGCCGTCTCGGTGCGGCCCGAGCCGAGCAGGCCGGCGAGACCGACGACTTCGCCATGGCGCAGTTCGAGATTGAAAGGCGCGACATAGCCTGATTTGCCGAAATTCTCGAAGCTCGCGCAGACCTCGCGCGCCTGAGGCTCGCGCGTCGCGGCCCGAACGCTGGTGGTCTCGGCAAGCTCGCGGCCGAGCATCATCCGGATCAGTTCGAGCCGCGGCAGCGAGGCGGTCTCGCGCTCGCCGACCAGGCGGCCGTTGCGCAGCACGGTGATGCGGTCGGAGATCTCGTAGACCTGGTCGAGGAAGTGGCTGACGAAGACGATGCCGATGCCGCGCTTGGCCAGTTGCCGCATGATGCCGAACAGGATCTCGACCTCGTGGCGGTCGAGGCTCGCGGTCGGCTCATCCAGGATCAGCACGCGGGCGGACAGATCCACGGCACGCGCGATCGCGGTGACGTGCTGGATCGCCACCGAATAATTGCCGAGTGGCGCTGCAACATCGATGTCGAGGCCGAAATCGGCGAGCAGCGTCCTGGCGCGGCGGCGCATCTCGCCGTCGCGGACGATGCCGAAGCGCATCGGCTGGCGGTCGAGGAACAGGTTCTGCGCCACCGACAGGTTCGGCAGCAGATTGACCTCCTGGTAGACCGTGGCAATTCCGGCCTGAAGCGCGGCCTTGGCCGAACGCGGCGCGACCTCCTCGCCGCCAAGCCGGACAATGCCGGCATCCCGCGGAAACACGCCGGTGACGACCTTGATCAGCGTGGACTTGCCGGCGCCGTTCTCGCCGAGCAGCGCATGGATCTCGCCGGCGCGCAGCGTGAAGTCGACCTCCTGCAACGCACGCACCGCACCAAAGCTCTTGCTGATCCCGCGCACCTCCAGCAGGGAAGCAGCAGGATCAAGGCTGTTCTCCATATCGACGTCACTCCCACCGGTGCCCGCTGATGACGCGGACACCCAGCCTGTTCATTTGCGCAGCGGTTTCGAAGGGGGACGCCGGACCACGGGAGCGGTCCGGCGCAGCGCCCGCCTCAATAACCGAGGCCCTTCTTGCTGTCGTAGATCTTCTGCGGATCGTCGGCCGCCGTATAGAGCTTGGAGTCCGTCTGGATCCATTTCGGAGGCACCGTGCCCTTGTCCTTGAAGGCCGCGATGGCATCGAGTGCGGGTCCCGCCATGTTCGGCGTCAGCTCGACCGTGGCATTGGCTTCGCCGGCGGCCATCGCCTTGAAGATGTCGGGGACCGCGTCGATGGACACCGTGAGAATGTCCTTGCCGGGCTTGAGACCGGCTTCCTTCATCGCCTGGATGGCGCCGACCATCATGTCGTCATTGTGGGCATAGACCGCGCAGATCGACTTGCCGCCGCCTTCGGCCTTGATGAAGCTCTCCATGACTTCCTTGCCCTTGGCACGGGTGAAGTCGCCGGTCTGGCTGCGCACCACTTTCAGGTTCGCATGCTTGGCAATGGCGGTGTCGAAACCCTTCTTGCGGTTGGCGGCGACGCTGGCGCCGACCGTGCCCTGCAACTCGACGATGTTGCAGGCCTTGGTGCCGACCGTCTTGGCCAGCCAGTCGCCGGCGACCTCGCCTTCGTGCACGCTGTCCGACGTGACCGCGGTGAGATAGAGCTCCTTGCCGGAGGGATCGATGTCGCGGTCGAGCAGCACGACCGGGATCTTGGCCTCCTTGGCTTCCTTCAGCACCGAGTCCCATCCGGTCGAAACGACCGGCGCGAGGAAGATCGCATCGACGTTCTGCGCGATGAAGGAGCGGATCGCCTTGATCTGGTTCTCCTGCTTCTGCTGGGCGTCGGCGATCTTGAGATTGACCTTGCGCTTGGCGGCTTCCTGCTTGGAGACCGACGTCTCGGCTGCGCGCCAGCCCGATTCCGATCCGATCTGCGAAAAGCCGATGGTGAGCTCGCCGGCACTGGCCGGCAGCGCGAACAGCAAGGCGGCCGTGGCGCTGGCCGCAAAGAGGGCTTTAGGGGTCATCAGGCGTGTCTCCCAAGAGTGATCTTGTGTTTATCTCGGGCGCCGGTTGGTAGCATGGCACCCGCAAACCGCCCTTTCCGGGCGGCGGGAGGCACTATTTCACGGAAGATGGGTTCCGACTAGTCATATTATTTGACTATTTAGAAGGAACCGCGCGCTGGCTGGATGGGCGGTTCTATGACACGCCCAGCGCGATTTTGTTCCGTGGATGCAACGGGGAGATGATGGAAATCTTGCGCTCGAAGATCGCCACAGCCATCATGGCCGGGCTTGTCCCGGCCATCCACGCCTTGCCACGCGGCGCGAAGAACGTGGATGCCCGGGACAAGCCCGGGCATGACGACCTTCCGCGAATTGTCTTGTGCGAATTTAAGACGGAGCGAGCTAAATCAGCTTCCGCTGCGCGAGGTTCTTCATCAGCGCGCCGATGCCGAAGGTCCAGGGCTCGCACTCGTCGCTGGTGCGCATGCGATTGACGAGCTTGCCGAGCTGGGGCGCGGCGATGGTGACGATGTCGTCGCGCTTGTGCGTAAAACCCTGCCCGGGCGCATCGCGATCCTTGACCGGTGCGAACATGGTGCCGAGGAACAGCACGAAGCCGTCAGGGTATTGATGGACCTTGCCGATGGTCTGTTCGACGAGGTCGGTCGGATCACGGCTGATCTTGCTGATCGAGGAATGGCCGTCGAGGACGAAACCATCCGTCCCCTTCACGTTCAGGCTGATGTCGAGCTTGCGCGCATCATCGAGCGTGAAGCTGTCGTCGAACAGGCGCAGCAGCGGACCGATCGCGCAGGAGGCGTTGTTGTCCTTGGCTTTCGACAGCAGCAGCGCCGAGCGGCCTTCGAAATCGCGCAGGTTGACGTCGTTGCCGAGCGCACCGCCGACGATCCTGCCGCGGCTGGAGACGAACAGCACCAGTTCCGGCTCCGGGTTGTTCCAGGTCGATTTTGGATGCAGCCCGGCATCCATGCCGGTGCCGACCGAGGACAGGGTCGGCGCCTTGGTGAAGACCTCGGCATCGGGACCGATGCCGACCTCGAGATACTGGCTCCAGGCGTTCTGGTCGATCAGCACCTGCTTCAGATGCATCGCCTGGTCCGAGCCCGGCTTGAGTTTTGACAGATCGTCGCCGATCAGCCGCGTCACCTCCTTGCGGATCGCTTCGGCGGAGGCCGGATTGCCCTTGGCGCGCTCCTCGATGACGCGCTCCAGCATCGAGATCGCGAAGGTGACACCGGCGGCCTTCAGGGTCTGGAGATCGACCGGCGCGAGCAGCCACGGCTTCCTGGGGTCGCGCCCGTCGGGGGCCGTATTGGCCACGATGGCGTCGAGATCGCCGATGCGCTCGCCCTTGGTCGAGCTAAGCGCCTTGGCCGGATCGTTCTCCTCGCAGAGCGCGCTGATGGTCGGGAATGTCGCGGTGACGTCGAAGACGCCATCGCCGCGCACGGCGACGACGGCGGGGCCGTTCGCCTGCGGCAGCCAGACGCGCCCAGCCAGTGTTCCCCGCGTGCCGTCCTCGGGGAGAAGGTCCCTCGCTGCTAATGTCATCGTCACCACATCCGGCTCCCTTGCATCGACATTTTCGAATATCTGGCGTCCCGCTCCTTGTGGCGGCAACGCGGCCACGGATCAAGTCCCCAGCAGCCACCTTGAGAAACCGCGATTGCGCATCGATGCAAGTGCTATTCGCCTGCGAGCCGCTCCGCGCGAGCGAGGGGCCGTTCAAGACCGAATGCGCGGAACCCGTGGGCGGCATCGGAGGCAAGCTTCTGGGCGTGCCGAGCGCGGCCCATGACCTTATGAGCTTCAGCGAGAGACAGGTCGCATTCCGCCAGAAGCGGCGCGAGACCGTGGCGTGACGCAATGCGCCGTGCTTCCTCGATATCCTCGACTGCGTCCTCGACGGAGGCCGGCAACAGCCGGCGCAAGTCGCCTCGGCACTTGAACGCGTGCGCCATCTGGACGAATTCATTTGCACGGCGCGTCACGTCGATGGCCTGATCGGCCCAAACCATCGCCTCCTCCATCACGCCAACCGCCGCCTTTGCTTCGGCAATGGCCTTGAACAGAAAGAACGAGAAGTATCTCGCGCCGCGCAAATGCGCGCCGCGACCAAGCAACGCCTCCGCCACGCCCAACCCCTCCGCCGGCCGGCCGAGCTGCACCAACGCGGTCGAAAGGAAACTCGCGGCCGGGCATACCGTCTCACTCGTGAAGGAGCGACGGCACAGTTCGACGGTCGGCTCCAGAACAGGCACGGCGTGCTCGGGGTATCCGCGCCGGACATGATAGAGCCCTTCTGCCGCGTCCAGGAAGATATGCGAATAGGGCTGCTGCGCGGCATGGACCACCTTGCGCCCCAAATCGATCTGCTCGCGAGCTCGCTCGAACTGACCTGTCTCCAAGAGGTACCAACTGAGAAACGCCCGCGACATGATGCTCGGGAGGCCGATCCATCCGAGACGCTGATCCTGAAGGCCAAGGCGTTCCAGAGTTGCTATGACGCTCTCATGCAGCGCGATGGCGTCGGTCAGCTGGCCTTGTCCAAATCGCGCATTGGCAAGAGTGAAGTTCGCCGATATCTGCAGCGGCAATTTCGACGCACGATCGGCATAGGCCAACGTCGATAGCGCCGATGCAGCGGCGGCATCGTGTTGCCCGTTCGTCCACTGGGCAGCGGCCAGCTGGGAAGTCGCAAGCGCGAGCCTGACCTCGTCTCCCAGGGCCTTGGCGACATCGACGATACCGGCCAGGATGTTGATCGTCCGCTCCATCTCGCCACGCATTTGATACGCCTGGCATAACAGCAGCCGAAGATCTATCTCCTGCTTGTTGCGATCGGCGGAGACGGGCAGACGCGCAATGAGATCCAGCGCCTTTCCGAACTGTCCGCTCGCCTCGACCATGGCCGACCGTTCCAACGACAGGCGGCCGGCTTTGGCCCACTGCACCACGGCTTTATCGAAAATCCCCGCTTCGCCATAATGATGCGCCAATGTCGCAGGCGAGCTTGCCGCGACAGCCGGAAACTGCTGCTCGATCACGCGGGCGATCTCTGCATGGAGCTGACAACGCCGTTCTCGCAGCAGGCTCGCATAGGCCGTGTCCTGCACGAGCGTGTGCTTGAATCGGTAGGTTGCGTCAGGCGGCGTGCCGCGCTGGAAAATCAGCTCGGCCGAGGCGAGTTGGCGAAGTCCCGCGTTGAGGTGGGGCTCGGGAAGAGCAGATACCGATGAAATCAACGCGTAACTGAACTCGCTGCCGATGACGGCGCCTATCTGGGCAATGTCCTTGAACGATGCCAGGCGATCGAGGCGGGCAAGCAGCGAAGCGTGCAATGACGACGGGATCGAGCGCTGCGGCAGCGCGCCGACCAGCTCATAATGATCTCCGGCCTCGCGCAAGATGCCACTTTCGAGCACGGTCTTGGTAAGCTCCTCGATGAAGAGCGGCACGCCATCGGTACGGACGACTATCTGGCCGAGCACTTCCTCGGGAAAGACCCTGCCCCGCGCAATGTTCGTCACCATCGCCTCGACGTCGGAGCGGCCCAGACGAGTGAGGGCCATCGTGGAGGTAAAGGCGTGATTGGGCCATGGCGGCTTGAACTCCGGACGCGCGGTTCCGACCAGCAAGAGACGCAAGCTGGAGGCCTGCTCGACAATTCGAGACAGCAACTCGAGCGATGATGGATCGACCCAGTGCAGATCCTCAAAGACAAGCAGGACCGGCCGCATCGCGCACAGGCTCTTGAGTTGATCAAGCAATGCGTAGAACAGGCGCTCCTTGAATTCGTGAGGCGTGAGATTCGGCAAGGAGGGGCGTTGCCCGGCCGGAAGCGACAGCAGCATGGCGAGAAGGGCCGCATGCTCGGGCAGCGAACATCCGCGGTCCTCGAGCAAGGCTTCGAGCTTGCCAAGCTTGGCCTCGGCATCGTCATTGGCCTCGAGGCCGGCCTCACGCATCAGGCTCATGATGACCGGGTGCAGCGCCGTCTCTTGCTCATGCGGCGCACATTGGTAGATCAGCTGCGAATGCGGCTGTCCCGTCAGCCGATCCTGGAGCGCCCGGGTCAGGCGCGACTTGCCGATCCCCGATTCACCGGTGAGCAGAACGCCACGGCCGCTGCCGCCTTTGGCCTGTTCCCAGCGGCGCATCAGCAGATCGAGCTCTTCGTCGCGCCCCAGGAGCGGTGACGCATCCAGTCGGCGGAGCGCTTCGAAACGGCCTGCGCCCGTGCTTTCACGCAGCACCATCGATGCGTCGAGATGTTCCGCGCCGCCTGCCAGCGCGGCGGCATCAAGGCCGCGGCATTCGAAGAGCTTGCCGACGAGGCGTTGGGTTGCGCTCGAAACGACGACCATACCCGGCGCGGCCAGCCTCAGCAGATTTATCGCCGACAGTGGCGTTTCGCCGGCAAAGGCGTGCTCCTCCACCGGTGCACTGCCGACCGGATCACCTGCCACCACGAGCCCCGTGGCGATACCGACCTGTGCCTGCAATCCGCCGACATGACCTTCGAGACGGAGCGCGGCAACGGCTTTCGTCACCGCGAGGCCCGCCCGCACCGCCCGCTCCGCATCGTCCTCGCGGGCCAGCGGGTATCCGAAACTGGCAAAGACCTCCACCGTCACGGACCTGGCGACAAGGCCGCCATGGCGCTCCACGGCGTCCCTGACAGATCTGCGATATGCGGCGAGAATTTCACCGAAGTCCTCGGGGTCCGCACCTCGCGCGAGGGTCGATGCGTCAACGAGATTGCAGGCCATGATGGTGACCTGTCGACGGTCGGGGTCGTTCCGTTGCACGGCCGTCAGAGGCAGTGACGCGTCGAATGTCGACGGCTGCTGCGTTGTGGCCGAGCCCTCATCCGATCGGCCCCGAGGGATCCCCGCGGCCGGCGCCGCATCAGTCGTCGCGATGGGGACGTCGATGAGATAACCCCGTCTGGCAACCGTCTTGACGATGCGATGCCCCTCGCTCCCCAAAGCGCGGCGCACCTCGCTGATGCACTGGGTCAAGGACGCATCGCTCACCGTCACGGCGGGCCAGATCACCTCTATCAACTCGTCCTTGCCGACCACCCGGCCGGCGTGCTCGGCCAGATAGCGCAGCACCTCAAAGCTCTTGCGCCGCAGTTCCACTCGCCCCGCGGGTCCTTCCAGACATAGCCGCGCCGTATCGAGCGTAAAGCCTTCAAACTGAAGCGATTTCTGCGTGGCCATTTCCGACCCTGGATACGAAACGAAGGAATACGAAACAAAGGAACTTCGCTCAGCTCGCCGAGACCTTAGCGAAACTTGAGCCAATTTAGATGGAACTCTCAGGACATGGACGACATGCAGTGATCTTGTTACGGCGCCCTGGAAAGTGCTCGTCAACAAATGTTGAAATATCAGATTTCAGACATCAACGGCGCGGTCTGCAAAGAGGCGAGCATTGGTGCGCTCTTGCAACCGCACAAGGATGCGACGCCGACGCAGGTTGCATTCGAGGTGCTCGATCGGCTTTCTGCCGGGATTATCCTGCTCAATCGGTACGCACGCATCGTCTATGCCAACGCGACGGCGCAGTCGCTCGGATCGGATGGCGGTGCGCTGAATTTGCGCGCTGCGACGGTCGCGACCGGATCGCCGCGGCATTCGCAGCACCTCAACGCCCTCATTCGCGCAGCGCTGCGCGACGCTTCGGCTGGGTCGATGTCGGTGCCGGACCCACGCGATGGTCAACTCCTGACCATTCTGGTGTCGTCGGCAGGAGATCGGGGCGACGCGCGCTTCGCCGATCTCGGCATGCAGGATGCCGCCGTGCTGTTGTTCATCGTCGGTTTCGCCAGCCGCACCGACATTCCAGTGGAGTGGCTTATTGATGCCTACGGATTGACGCCTGCCGAAGCACGGGTTGCGCTTGCGATATCGTCGGGCTGCACGGTCCCGGAAACGTCGGCGCGGCTCGGCTCCTCGCCAAACACAATCAAGACCCATCTGAAGGCGATATTCGCCAAGACTGGCACCTCGGGGCAAGTAGGATTGACCCGCCTGATGACGTCGATTGGAGCGCTTGCCGCCAGGACGCTTCCCCCGGCCGGCCCGGAGATCCTCGCCGATCCGAGGACCAACGATCACCGATATTGAACCAAGCGGCAGCCCGCCGTATCGCTACGCCCCTGCCCGCGCTTTGCGGGCCGCGATCTGCTGGAGCGCCCAGCGCGCGTTCTTGCGGACGTCGGGATCGCCATCGTCGGCGATGACGGCCAGGAACGCCTCACCGTCGGGATGGGCGATCTCGCCCAGCGCGGCGGCCGATTCCTTCCGCAAATTGGCCTGGTCGTGGTTGATGCAATTGCCGATCGGGCGGACCGCACGCTCGATCTTCATCTTACCCAAGCTGCGGATCGCCTTCAGCCGCACCTGCCAGAATTCGTCGGCAAGGCAGGCGATGAGCTGGTCGGCAGCGAGCGAACCGTTGACGTTGAGGCCGAGCGTTTCCGCCGCCATCTCGCGGACCATCCAGTCCGAATCCTTCAGCGCACGCGTGATCGTCTCGGCCGCCGGCTTCAGCTGCGAGAACGCCAGCGCGCTGACGGCGGCGCGGCGCACATGGGCATCGGGATCGTTGATCAGCGCGGTCAGCGCCGGAATGGATTCTTCCAGCTTGAGGAACCCGATCACGCCGATTGCCTGCACGCGCACCGCAGCGTCGGAATCCAGGAGCGCTTCCAGCGCCGGCTTCAGCGTGTTCTTGCAGCGCAGCTCCTTCAGCGCGCGCAACGCGCCCATACGAACGAAGGCGTGAGCGTGCTTGACCAGCGGCAGAATGATTTCGGCACAGGCCGGATCCTTGAACTCGGCCATGCTGTCGGCCGCGGCCGATGCGACGATTCTCTCGGGATCGACCAGCAGCTTCACCAACGCGCTCGCGGCCTCCGGCCCGTCAAACTCGCCGAGCGCCATGGCGACCTGCTGGCGCACGCCGGCATCGGGATCCGCCACCATGTTGGCGAGATGGCCGACGGCCGCGGGATCGCCGGAATGACCGAGCGCGATGATGGCGACACGGCGCTCGCCGGGATCGGCGGCCTGAAGCCGCTCGTCGGCGTCTTCGAGATCGTCATAGGACTCGAACGGGCTCGACATGATCACCTCAGCAGATAGGGAATGTTGACGGTGACGGCACCGGTCGGGCAATCGGCTTCGCAGGGCATGCAGTACCAGCACTCGTCATAGGCCATGTAGGCCTTGCCGGTCATGTCGCTGATGCGCAAGACGTCGAGCGGGCAGACGTCGACGCAGACGGTGCAGCCCTTGTCGGCGATGCATTTGGCGTCGTCGACGACCACCGGAACCGATGTCTGATAGGACGCGAGAGGCATTTGATGTCTCCTGTTGCTGTGGTCTGGTGGGTCAGGCCGAGGCGCGGATGCGCTGCTTGTCGTAGAGATCCTTCTCGTCGTCGGCGATCGGCACGACGTAAGGTTCGACGGCGCGCTTCTCGCTGGTCATCTTGCCGTCCTGCTTGGAGAGCAGCGTGTGGCAGAACCAGTTCTCGTTGTCCTTCTCCGGGAAATCCGTGCGCCAGTGATAGAGGCCCCAGCGGCTCTCCTCGCGGTACAGCGAGGCATGCACCGCCATGTCGGCGCAGTCCATGATCGACTGCACTTCCAGCGCGCGCAGCAGCTCGTGGGCGTTGCGCGCGATCATGTGCTCCTGCATGTCCTGCCGCGTCTCGGCGAGGCGGCGCATGCCGAGCTCGTATTTGCGCGTCACCTTCGGCGGCTGGAGATAATCGTTGACGAGCCGGCGGGTCTTGTACTCGACCTGGTTCGGCGGAATGCCGTCCTCACGCTTGGTCGGCGCCATCACGCGGTCGCGTTCCCTGGCGACATCGGCTGCATCAAATTCTGCGAAGTCGTGATTGTCGGCGAACTCCATCGCGTCGATGCCGGCAACCGAGCCGTTGGTGAAGGCGCCGAGCATGTAATTGTGCGGCACGCTCGCCATATCGCCGGCGGCATAGAGGCCGGGCACGGTGGTGCGGGCATTGTCGTCGACGAACACGCCGGAAGCGCTGTGGCCGGAGCAGAAGCCGATCTCGGAGATGTGCATTTCGATCGACTCGCTGCGGTAGTCGACGCCGCGCCCCTGCTGGAACAGGCCGCGCGTGGGACGCTCCACTTTGTGCAGCGTGGACTCGATCTCCGAGATCGTATCAGGATGGAGATGCTTGAGCTGGAGGAACACCGGCCCCTTGCCGGACAACAGCTCGTTGTAGAATTCGAGCATCATCTGGCCGGACCAGTAGTCGCATTCGATGAAGCGTGAGCCCTCGTTGTTGGCGGTGAAGGCGCCGAAGGGACCGGCGACATAGGCGCAGGCCGGGCCGTTATAGTCCTTGATCAAAGGATTGATCTGGTAGCATTCGAGGTTCGCGAGCGCGGCGCCGGCGTGATAGGCCATGGAATAGCCGTCGCCGGAATTGGCGGCATTCTCGTAGGTGCCGAACATGTAACCGGAGGTCGGCAGGCCGAGGCGGCCGGCGGCGCCCATGCACAGGATCACGGCCTTGGCCTTGATCACCAGCATTTCGGCGGTGCGGGTGTTGACGCTGATCGCACCGGCAATGCGGCCGTCGGACGATTTGAGCAGCCGCGTCGCCATGTAGCGATTCGAGATCAGGATGCGGGCGCGGCGGAGCTGGCGGTACAGCGCCTTCTTCACGGTCTCGCCGTTCGGCATCGGCAGAACGTAGGTGCCGATGTGATGCACCTTCTTGACGGCGTAGTCGCCGTTCTCGTTCTTCAGGAAGCGGATGCCGAAACTGTCGAGCTCCTCGATAATCTTGTAACAGTTCTGCGCATATTTATAGACCGCCTTCTGATCGACGATGCCGTCATTGGCGATGGTGATTTCCTTGGTGTACTGCTCCGGCGTCGCGTAGCCGGGGATGACCGCGTTGTTCAACCCGTCCATGCCCATCGAGATCGCGCCGGAGCGCTTGACGTTGGCCTTTTCGAGCAGGACGACATTGGCCTTCGGGTTCTTCAGTTTCGCCTTGAGTGCTGCCATCGGGCCGGCCGTGCCGCCGCCGATCACCAGCACATCGCAGGAAACCTCCGAAAGTCCGTCGACGATCTGATCTAGTGCCATCGCTTGCTCCTGGTTCGCCGATAGTCGGCGCCTTTGCATCAGATTTGTTCAGGGGGCTGTCCGGCGATAGCAATTAGTTGTCGCCGGGACGCGATTTGCGCCTCAGCGCTCGACAAAGGCCTTTTCGATGACGAAATGGCCGGGCCGGCTGTGATTGCCCTCGACAAAGCCGCGTTCGGAGAACATCGCGGGGAGTTCCTCGAGCATTGCCGGGCTGCCGCACAGCATGATGCGGTCGGTCTCGATGTCGAGACCTGACAGCCCGATGTCGTCGAACAGCTGGTTCGAGGCGATCAGATCGGTGATGCGGCCGCGGTTCCTGAACGGCTCGCGCGTGACGGTCGGATAGTAGACCAGCTTGTCGCGGATCAGGGGACCGAAGAATTCGTGGTTGCGCAGGCCTTCGACCAGGTGCTCGCCATAGGCAAGTTCGGAAACCTGCCGGCAGCCATGGGCGAGCACGATGGTCTCGTAATTCTCGTAGACGTCGGGGTCCTTGATCAGGCTGGCGAAGGGCGCAAGGCCCGTGCCGGTCGAGAGCAGCAGCAGGCGTTTTCCCGGAATGAGGTTGCCGGTGATCAGCGTGCCCGTCGCCTTGCGGCCGACCAGGATGATGTCGCCTTCCCGGATCTTCTGGAGGCGCGAGGTCAGCGGGCCGTCCTGCACCTTGATCGAGAAGAACTCGAGCGCCTCCTCGTGATTGGCGCTCGCCATGCTGTAGGCCCGCATCAACGGCTTGCCTTCGACCTCCAGCCCGATCATGGCGAACTGGCCGTTCTGGAAGCGGAAGCCTGGATCACGCGTCGCGGTGAAGCTGAACAGGGACTCGGTCCAGTGCCGGACCGACAGGACCGTTTCCTTCTGAAATGCGCTCATGCTCTCTCCTTGGCCATCGATGGGGACAAGGTCTCGGAGAGAGGAGAGTCCGGCAATTCGTAAGTGAAATCCCCGGTCGATTAGTTTCACATTTCGCGGGCGGTGATCGAAGAGAAGGCACATGGCCACGCCCGTGCCGGCAATTAGTTGCTATTCGCGGCCGCTCGCGCCGACGTAGATAGAGAGTCGGAGATACGTCATGACAACGACCTTGGTGGCACCGACCGTAGCCGACTACGAAGCCAGCGCCGATCTCGCCACACTCCTCGTTCGCACCACGCAGGACGACGCGTTGAGCTTGCCGGCCGAACAGCTTCGCCTCTCCTGCAAATGCGCCCACTGCACCCGCGCCCGCTTCGACGGCCGCTTCCCCGAGGCATTCCCGGGCATTGCGATCACCGAGATCGGCGATCTCGGCTATGGGCTGAACATCTCGTTTTCGGACGGGCACAACCGGGGGATTTACCCGAAGCCGTATCTGCTGAGCCTGGCGGGGCGCTGAGGTCGCGGCGCCCATTGTCGCGAGGGGTCATGCTCCCCCGTCCGTACCGGCCCTGGTCACGGCCGGATGATGCAATCCTCAGTTCGTCCTGACCGCCCGCTCCGCAAATCCCGCCGCCAATGCCAGCACGCGAAATTGTTCGGTGGCGTCGCCAGCCCCGCGTGAGGCGCCTTCATTGACGATCACCGCAACGGACCGGCGCGGCGGCGTGTCGGCCCGGCACAGCGCGATCGCTTCTCTCACGATCGCATCGTTGGCCGCAGCGTAAGCGGCCTCGCCGTCGCCGGCATCGAGGACGACGACGTCGCCGGCCTTGCCCACCTCGTCCACGACGCGATCGAACAGCCCGCCCCAGTCGCCGGGACGGTCGGTCACCGACGTCTCGCGGAACCGGCCGGGCGCGAACGGCAGCACGATCCGGCGCCGGATGCCGAGGCGTCCGGCCTCCTCGAGCGCAATCAGATCGGCCCCGCACGCCGCCGAGCAGACCAGGGCAACGGCCTGCTCCTGCTGGAAGAGATCGGCAAGCCGCTGGCGGACCAGCGGCACCGCGTCCAGCGGAAAGCGCGTCGCCTTGGCGTCCGGAGCATCAATGCGGCGGCCGGCCAGCGCAATGACGGCCTTCTGTGGTTCGTCCTGCGGCATCACATGCTCCTTAACGAGGTGGTAGACATCTTTAACGAGGTGGTGGACATCTTTCGAGCTCGGCCAGAATCGCCACGCTCATCAGCCCGAAAATCCCGCCGCCGTTGCAGGACAGGATACGCTTTTGTCCGCCAGAAGTACGTTTCTGTTGTGGCGTTCGGTGCCCGGTAGGCTGACGTGCATCTGCTGCAAACGCAAGCTCTCGATGTGCAGGACGCGGCCCGCCACCGTATCGCTGTTCCGCAGCAGCCGCTGCCGGGATCTGGCACGGACATTGCTCCTCTTTAGAACGATTTGAACGTTCCGGAGGCACACAATGTTGCAGGCGGCCAATGTGGTTCGCGGGACGGTTCCCGCAACAGTCCGGCCTGCCGGCAGCTCCTCGCTGCTGCTCACCGAGAACCAGCAATGGATCGGCGGACCGCCGTCGCTGATGGACAAGCTCTCACCGCGCGAGCGGGAGCTGGTGCTGAAGCAGGGCCGCCGCAAGGTGCTCAACCGCGGCCAGACGCTGTTCAGCCAGGGCGGCAAGCATGACGGCATCTGGCTGATCGAAAGCGGCCGCATCCGTGTGTTCTACACCTCGCCGCTCGGGCGCGAGATCACGCTGGCCTATTGGCATGTCGGCAATTTCGTCGGCGGCCCCGAAGTGTTCGAGGGCACCGTGCATCAATGGTCCGGCGTCGCATCCAGCAATTGCAGCGTGGTGCACCTTCCCGGAAAGGAACTGCGGTCCCTCGCCTCGGAGATCCCCAACCTTGCGATCGGCCTGATCGAAGGCCTCACCTTCAAGGGCAAGTGCTATTCGGCGCTGGCGCAGATGCTGGGAACGCGCTCCATCACGCAGCGCCTTGCGCATCTGTTGCTGCATCTCGTCGAGCTGTACGGCGTTGCTGACGCCGACGGCACCGTGATCGCCGCCGCCTTCACCCATGCCGACATCGCCCACATGGTCGGCGCGACCCGGCAATGGGTCACGATCAGCCTGAAGCGGATGCAGGAGAAGGGAATCGTCGTGACCAAACGGTCGCAGATCGTGGTCTGCCGGCCCGACGTGCTGGAAGAGATGCGCGGCCAGGCGTCTGATTAGAGGGCCCGCGACCGGGGCCGCTGCCCAGGCAAGCGGCTTTATAATGCAGGACTGCCCAAGGAGTATGCAATCAGCTTTTCCCGGCAACTAATCGACTGCGGTCATCATTCCGGATTTGCCCTGCCCAAGCCCTCACCCAATCATGGCAACCACAGCACATCCAACCGAATGAGGATGAGAATGGTCCGCCATCTTCCCACGCTCTCGATCGCGACGTCGGTGACGTCGCTGGCGCTGCTCCTCGCGCAGCCGGCTTCGGCGGAAACCGTCACGCTCGGCATCGGAACGCAGGACACCACAACCAATACGGTGACGGCCGGTGTCGTCATCCGCCAGCTCCACCTCCTCGAAAAGTACCTGCCGAAGGACGGCAAATATTCCAACATCAAGTTCGAGCTGGAATGGCAGAACTTCACCTCCGGCCCGCCCGTCACCAACGCGATGATGGCGAACAAGCTTCAGATCGGCATGATGGGCGACTATCCGCTGATCGTGAACGGCTTCACCTTCGAGAGCAATCCGGAGAGCAAGAGCCGCCTGATCGGTATCGCCGCCTACAGCCTGTCCGGCTCCGGCAACGGCCTCGTCGTCCACAAGGACTCGCCCTACTACGATCTCGCCGATCTCAAGGGCAAGCTCGTCAGCGTGCCCTTCGGCTCCGCCGCGCACGGCATGGTGCTCAAGGCGATGCAAGACCGCGGCTATTCGTCCGATTTCTTCCAGCTCGTCAGCCAGAGCCCGGAGGTCGGCTCGACCAATCTCCAGGAGAAGAAGATCGACGCCCATGCCGACTTCGTCCCCTTCGCCGAGCTGCTGCCGTTCCGCGGCTTTGCGCGCAAGATCTTTGACGGCGTCGAGACCAATCTGCCGACCTTCCACGGCATCGTGGTTCGCACCGACTTCGCCGAAAAATATCCTGAGGTCGTCGTCGCCTATTTCAAGGCGCTGATCGCCGCCAACCAGTGGCTGCGCGACGATCCCAAGCTCGCCGCCGAGAAGATCCAGGAATGGACAGGGATCAACAAGGAAGTCGTCTATATCTTCCTCGGCCCCAGCGGCAACATGACCACCGATCCCACGGTGAAGCCGGCGCTGATCGATGCGGCCACGACCGACGTCAAGGTGCTCCAGAATCTCGGCCGCATGAAGGAGTTCGATCCGAAGAAATGGGTCGATGACAGCTACCTCCGCAAAGCCTATGTCGAGATGAAGCTCGACTATGACGCGCAGCTTGCGAGCACGAAGAATTACGAGATCTCCGGCGAGGATAGCTTCTGCAAGAAGCCGATCGCCGATCCGCGCAAGGCCGGCGAGGTCTGGGTCGATGACGCCGGCATCCTGCCGTTCTCATCGGCAAGCTGCACGCTCGGGGCCTATGCCGACTTCAAGGCCAAGGGCAAGAAGATCAACGTCGCCTACGTCTTCGACACCACGCGCGGCATCAAGCTGTTCGCCGACCAGGCCTTCTTTGCCGTCGGCGATGGCGAGGTCGCGCCGTTCCTGCTGAAGAAGGATGCCGAAGCTTACGCGGCCAAGATCAGCGGCAAGGTGCTCGGCTTCGACGACGCGGTGAAGGCGGCCGTCAGCGGAGGCAAGACGTGAGCAGTCCCGCCCTCCTCAGACATCCCGAGGACAGCATGCCGGCAACAACTGCAATGGCTGAGGCGGGCCCCGTGCCCGCCCCGCCCGCGACACCGCCCACTTTCGGCACGCTCGCGCTGCGCTGGTACCGGCTGAACCAGGGCCGGCTGCGCGCCACCGCGATCGGCATCGCTTCGCTGATCGCGTTTCTTCTGGTCTGGCACCTGCTGACGACCTATCGCGTCGTGTTCTTCGTGCGCTTCACCAACGTGCCTTCGCCGCTCGCAGTTTATGCCAGCTTCACCAAGGCGATCCATGACCCCAAATTCCTGATGCACATCGTGCTGAGCTGCCGACGTATCCTCGTTGGTTTCTCGCTCGCAGCCGTCATCGGCGTGCCGCTCGGCCTGATCATGGGCCGTTTCAAGCTGGTGCACGAGATCATCTTCCCCGTGGCCGAAGTATTGCGGCCGATCCCGGCGATCGCCTGGGTGCCGATGGCGATCATGCTGTGGCCGACCAACGAGCAGAGCATCGTGTTCATCACCTTCCTCGGCTCGTTCTTCCCGATCCTGATCAATACGCTGCACGGGATGTCGCTGGTCGATCCGGTGCTGGTGCGCGCCGCGCAGTGCCTCGGCGCGCGCGAACGCTCGATCTTCCGCGAGGTGTATTTTCCGGCCTCGCTGCCGCACATCTTCACCGGCCTCACCGTCGGCATGGGTGTCGCCTGGGTATCGCTGATCGCCGCCGAGATGATCTCGGGGCAGTACGGCATCGGCTATTTCACCTGGGAGGCCTATTCGCTGGTGCAGTATGCCGACATCGCGCTCGGCATGATCGCGATCGGCGTGCTTGGCCTCGGATCGAGCCTGCTCATCAGGGGCGCCGGGCAATTGGTGATGCCGTGGAGGTCGACATGAGCGAGTTTCTGGCCAACCCGTCGAAGGGCCATATCGAGGTCAGGAACTTTTCCCTGAGCTATGACAGCATCGAGGGACCGGTCCAGGCCGTCACCGATACGCAGATCCACGTAAAGCCCGGCGAGTTCGTCTCGATCGTCGGGCCCTCGGGCTGCGGAAAATCGACGCTGCTCAACGCGGTCGCGGGATTCCTCAAGCCCACCACCGGAATCGTCACCGTCGACGGCGAGCGCGTCAACGGACCCAGCGCCGAACGCGGCATGGTGTTCCAGCAATATTCGCTGTTTCCCTGGAAGACGGTGCGGGAGAACGTCGAATTCGGCCTGAAGATGCGCGGCATGGCGCGCTCCCAGCGTGAGCGCGCCGCACGCACGCTGCTGGGGCTTGCAGGCCTCGAGGCGTTCGAAAAACACTATCCCGAAAAACTCTCCGGCGGCATGAAGCAGCGCGTCGGCATCGTCCGCGCACTTGCCACGGGGCCGAAGGTGCTGCTGCTCGATGAGCCCTTCGGCGCGCTGGACGCGCAGACCCGCGTCATCATGCAGCAGATCCTCACCAACATGTGGCAGCGGCTGAAGATCTCGGTGCTGTTCGTCACCCACGACATCGACGAGGCGATCTTCCTGTCCGACCGCGTCTACTGCATGACCGCGCGCCCCGGCTCGATCAAGGCGGAGATTCCGATTCCGCTGGAGCGGCCGCGCCAGCAAGCGATGATGATGTCGTCGGAATTTCTGGCGCTGCGCCGCGGATTGATGTCGCTGATCCGCGAGGAGAGCCTGAAGGCGATGGGCGGCGAGATCACCGACATGGGCATGCAGGGGCTGAACATCGAGCTGCAGGGGCACTCGCTGGCGGATGTGATTTAGCGATCTGCCTTCCCTTCTCCCCTTGTGGGAGAAGGTGGCGCGAAGCGCCGGATGAGGGGTTCTATCCGCGTACTCACGGCAACAGAGTCAGGCGCGGATAGAACCCCTCACCCGTCTCGCCGCTATGCGGCGAGCCACCCTCTCCCACAAGGGGCGAGGGTGCGCCGCCGTCGCGGCGAGATTATTTGAACCAATGCACCAGCGCGATGCTGATCCCTAGCAGCAGCATCAGCGACAGCGTCACGGCGGCCGTCACCCTGCCCCCGACATTGGCAAGCACCTTCACGTCGACGCCGAGGCCAAGAGCGGCCATCGACACGACGGTAAGGAACCCCGTGATCCGCGTGATCGGAGCCACGACCGTGCCGGGCACGATCTCCAGCGAGCGCAGGGTTGCTAGCGCAAGAAAGCCGAGGATGAACCACGGGACCAGGCGGAAGAAGCCGACATTGGTCTTCTTGGCGTCGGTCTGCCAGCGCGCAGCGACGAGGGACAGGCCGACGACGACGGGCCCGAGCATCAGCACGCGCATCAGCTTCACCAGCGTGCCGATCTGTGTCGAGACGAGGCCGGCCGGCACCGTCGCCGCGAGGACCTGTGGCACCGCATAGACGGTGAGGCCCGCGAGAATCCCGTATTGCGTGGCGGACAATTGCAACAGCGGGATCAGCAGTGGCAGGCCGAGCACCATCATTACACCGAGGATCGCCGTGAAGGAGATCGAGGACGCGATCTCGTCATTGTTGGCACCGATGATCGGCGCCACGGCGGCGATCGCCGAATTGCCGCAGATCGAGTTGCCGCAGGCGATCAGGATCGACAGCCGCGTCGACAGGCCGAGCAGACGACTGATACCGAAGGATACGCAGAGCGCGACGACGACGACCGCGGCGATCGATGCCAGCAGCGCGACGCCCGAGGCCGCAATCGCGGCAAAGCTGATGGAGGCGCCGAGCAGCATGACCGCGACTTCGAGCAGCTGCTTGGCGCTGAAGGCGATGCCGGCCTGCCAGCGCGGTGCGGGCTTCCAGAAGCTGCGAACCGCCATGCCGAGCAGGATCGCCATCACCAGCGCCTCGACATAGGGATGCTCGAAAACGCCCAGTTCCGCCCGCTCGAGCAGGGCCGAGACGCCGGCGACGGCAACGCAGAGGAGAATGCCCGGAATCAGCGCCGCAATGCGGCCTGCGGCGGTGGCCGGCTTGGCATCGGCCGGGCTGGATGCTTGATTCTGCGACACAAATCTCTCCCAGAGGAGAAGGATTTATACGCAGCGACGTCCGATTGGGAAATAAGTTTTCGACATATCAGGGCCGAGGGAAGTTCTGTCCTGAGCCCGGAATAAACGGTCTCAGAAGATCAGGTTCTTGGCCAGCGAGGCGACCCGGCTGAAGCCGTCATAGATGCCCGGCTCGAAAAAGGCCGCGCGCGCAAGCACGATGCCCGCGACCAGCGACCAGAACAGCGTGGTGCCGGCCCGCAACAGGAGCTTCGAGGCGCGCGACTTCGGCTGCGTGTCCGTCGCGGACACCAGCTGCTCGCCGAAGGGCTCAAATCCAGTGCGTTCCATAGCTTGCGCCAATCCATCAAATTCTGAACGGAATGTCGTCGTTTCCGCCCCAAACGGCAATGGAAGCGATTGGCGTTTTTGCGCCTCGACGGGGAAACTCCTTCCGCCGGGCGCCCACGCGGCAATAGTTTTCTTCTTTTGGCCTATTTGGACACCGGCGGCCCGGCTTAGAGCGCCAGATAACGCCGCCGGATCGCCTCGTTGGCCTTCAGCTCGTCGATTCCGGCGGCATAGACGATCTGGCCCTTGTCGATGACCGTGGCGTGGCTCGCCAGGCCGAGGCAGAAATGCATGTTCTGCTCGGCGATCAGCACGGTCGAGCCGAGTTGACGGAGCTGCCGCAACAGCTCGCCGATCCGCTGCACGATGATCGGCGCGAGCCCCTCGCTCGGCTCGTCCAGCAGCAGCAGCGCTGGATTGCCCATCAGCGTGCGCGCGATCGCCAGCATCTGCTGCTCGCCGCCGGACAGGCGTCCGGCGATGCGATGGCGCAGCGGCTCCAGCAGCGGGAAGACGTCATAGATGCGCTTGATCGGCCATTCGTCCTGGCCCTCCGGCCCCTTCTTGCGACCGATGACGAGATTGTCCTCGACGCTGTGCTCCGGGAAGATCTGACGATCCTCCGGCACGAAGCCAAGTCCGGCGCGCGCGATCGTGTGCGGCTTCTGGCCTGAGATCACCGCGCCGCGCAGGCTGACCTTGCCCCGTCGCGGCGGCGCGAGGCCCATGATCGCCTTCATGGTCGTCGACTTGCCGGCGCCGTTGCGCCCCAGGAGCGCCATGGTCTCGCCCTGCCGCACGGACAGGCCGACGCCGAACAGGATCTGGCTGGTGCCGTAATAGACGTCGAGATCGGCGACTTCGATGATGGCGGCGCTCATGCGGCGGCTCCCGCATGTTCGGTGCCGAGATAGGCCTCGATCACCGCACTGCTGTTGCGGATCTCGTCGGGCGTGCCGGTGGCGAGGATGCGGCCGTAGCAGAGCACGACGATCTTCGGCGCGATCTTGAACACGATGTCCATGTCGTGCTCGATGAAGACGACGGTGATCTTCTCGCGCTCCCAGAGCTCGCGCACCTTGTCGATCATGCGCCAGCGTTCCTCCGGGCCCATGCCGGCGGTCGGCTCGTCCAGCAGCAGCACCTTCGGCTCGAGCACGAGCGCCAGCGCGATGTCGAGCAGCTTCTGATCGCCGTGCGACAGCGTCGCGGCGGTGCGATGGCGCTTGCCGGCAAAGCCCAATAGTTCCATCACATATTCGGCGCGGTCGCGCGTCTCGGGTAGCGGAAACCGCTTGTGCAGCACCGCGGAGGTGCGCTGGTCGGCGCTGACGGCGGCGAGCATCGTCTCCTGCACCGTCAGCGATTTGAAGATGCTCGCGACCTGGAAGGCGCGGCCGATGCCATGGCGCACGATCTCCGGCGGCGAGCGCCCGGCGAGATCGACGCCGTCGAGCAGCACCTGACCGGAATCCGGCCTCAAGGCGCCGGTGATCAGGTTGAAGAAGGTGCTCTTGCCGGCGCCGTTCGGGCCGATCACAGCGGTGAGCGAACCGTCGGGGAAGTCCAGCGTGACGTCGTTGGTCGCCTTCACGCCACCGAAGGATTTTGCGAGGTTGCGGATCTCGAGCATCGCTAGCGCCCCTCGCCAGCGTCACGCCGGTGCGAAAACCACTCGGTCACGAAATCGAGCAAGCCTTTGCGCAAGCCCAGCGCAAAGAACAGGATGACCACGCCGAGCACGATGCCGTGGTACTCGGTGAAGCGCGTGACGGTGTCGTTGAGCAGCAGCAGCAGCACGGTGCCGACCATCGGTCCTAGGAAGGTCGAGACGCCGCCGAGCATGTTGATGAAGATGCCCTCGCCCGAGATCGTCCAGTAGGCGAATTCCGGATAGGCGCCGGAGACGAACAGCGCCATCACCATGCCGCCCATCGCCGCGAACAGCGCCGCCAGCACGAACACGGTGAGCTTTGCGCGCCAGACGTCGATGCCGAGGAAGCTCGCGCGCGTGGCGTTGTCGCGGATCATGCGCAGCGTGTAGCCGAACGGCGATTGCGCGATCTGGCGCATCGCGAGCAGGCCGAGGATCAGCAGCGCGCAGCTCACGATGTAGAGATGGACGTGGTTGGCGAGATTGATGCCGAGAAATACGGGGCGCGGAATGCCGCCGCGCAGGCCCTGGTCGCCGCCGGTGAAGGAGGCCCAGGACAGGATGGTCGAATGGATCAGCATCTGGAACGCGAGCGTGACGAAGGCGAAATAGATCTCCTTCAGCCGCACGCAGATCGCGCCGATCACGGCCGCAATCACTGCCGTAATCGCCAGAGTCGCCACGAAGGCGACCGGAATGGGCACGCCGAGCTTCTGCATGATCAGGCCGAAGCTGTAGGCGCCAAGACCGAAGAACATGCCGTGGCCGAACGAGGTCAGGCCGGTGTAGCCGACCAGCAGGTTCAGCGAGGTCGCGAACAGGCCGTAGGCGGAGCAGCGGATGACGAAATCGAGCAGCGCCTTGCTGCCGGTCAGCAGCGGCAGGCTGGCCAGCGCGGCGAAGGCGATCAGCGCGATCAGGACGTCGCGGTAGCGGTGAAGCGCCGCGCCGCTGCGCACCGGCGCCAGCGTTTGCGCGCGCCCTGCTTCCAGCTCGGTCATGCCGCCTCCTTGCCGAACAGGCCGGTGGGCTTTGAGACCAGAACGATCACCATGAACAGGTACATCAGGCCTTCCGTGAACAGCGGAAAACCGAGCGAGCCGAACGAGCGGATGAGGCCGAGCAGCAGCGCGCCGATCAGCGCGCCCAGGATCGAGCCCATGCCGCCGATCACGGTGACGATGAAGGATTCGATCAGCACCGAAAATCCCATGCCGGGGGTCAGTGAGCGCACCGGCGCGGCCAGCGCGCCGGCCAGCCCCGCCAGCATGCCGCCGAGCGCGAACACGCCGCCATAGATCAGGCCGGTGTTGATGCCGAGCGCGGAGACCATGCCGGGATTATGCGCGGCGGCGCGGATCACCTTGCCGATGCGGCTGCGCGACAGCCCGATGCCGAGCACGATGGCCGCGATGAGCGCGACGCCGATCAGCAGCAGGTAATAGGGCGGCACCACGCCGCCGGCGATGAACAGCGGCATCACCTGGAATGCGGCGGGCATGCCCATCGACTTGAATTCAGGTCCCCAGATCAGCCGCACCACATCGTCAAAGATCAGCACGAAGGCGTAGCAGACGAGCAGCTGCATCAAGACGTCGGCGCCATAGACCCGGCTCATGAAGACACGCTCGAAGACCAGGCCGAGAATGGCGGTGCCGGCTGCACCCGCGAGCATCGCCAGCGCAAAGCTGCCGGTGAGCTGATAGGCCGTCATCGCGAAATAGGCGCCGAACATGTAGAAGGCGCCGTGGCTGAAATTGACGATCTTGAGCACGCCGAAGATCAAGGTCAGCCCGACCGCGACCAGAAATAAGAGCATGCCGATGATCAGGCCGCTGGTGGTTTGCGTCACCAGGCAGGCAGAGCTGGAGAGGCAGCCGGCGAGCGCGTCGAGATCCACAGGACCACTTTCATTGCAGCGCGCCTGATGCGGCGCGGGAAGCCAAACGAAAACGGCGGAGACGGGCGCCCGTCCCCGCCGCGCATCGGATCAGGTGTAGCCCTTGCTCTTCTTCCACTCCGCCTCGAGCTCGAAGATGGTCTTCCAGTCGCCGGCCTTGACCTCGGGCACATAAGGCTCCTGCGGGATCGTGGTGCCCCAGCCAATGGCGTAGCCGACCAGCGTGTGATCGTCGCCGCGCATCGTCACGGTGCCGTCGGCGCCGAACGGGCACTTGATGGTGAGGCCGGCCAGCACCTCCGCGATCTTCTTGCCGTCGGTGGCGTTCGCCTTCTTGGCGGCCTCGGCCAGGAACATCACCGCGGTGGCATTCTGCCACGACCAGTTGGTCGGGTACTCGTTGTACTTGGCCTTGTAGGCATCGCCCCAGGCGGCGTTCTCCGGCGTGGTCGGGAAAGTCTTGATGTAGCGGTTGCCAGAGTGGATGCCCTTGGGCAGGTTCTTCACCACCGTCAGCGCGGTGTAGTCGGCCATGTTGACCGCGAACACCTCCATCTGGCTGAACATCGCGTAGATGTTGGCCTGGTCGATATAGGAGGTGAGATCGCCGCCCCACAGGCAGGAGTACAGCGCCTGCGGCTTGGCCTGGAGGATCTTGGTCACCACTTCGGTGTAGTCGGGCTGGAACAGTTTTGGCCAGGACTCGCTGATGACTTCCACGTCGGGCGCAAAGCGCTTCAGGTACAGCGTGAACTCGCCGGTGGTGTCGCGGCCATAGGCATAGTCCGGCGAGCAGGTCGCCCACTTCTTCAGGCCCTTGGCTTTTGCGATCGCTGCGGCGTAGCTGCCGCCGACGATGGAATCGTGGATGCCCTGACGCACGCAGCGGAACGCGTTCGGGATGTGCTGCTTGGGATCGGCGGTCAGCGAAGAGGCTTCCGAGCAGGTGTGAATGCAGAGCACGCCGAGATCGCGCGCAACTTCATGCACCGCGAACGATCCGGAGGACGCCTCGCCGTCGAGCAGCAGCTCGCAGCCGTCGGTATTGACGAGCTCGCGCGCAACGCGGGCCGCTTCCTGCGGCTGGCCCTTGGAATCGCGGACCACCATCTCGATTTGCCGGCCGGCGAGACCACCGGCGGCGTTGACCTTGTCGACTTCCAGCATCACCGCATTGCGCGAGGACGTGCCGAGCTGCGCGACGCGGCCGGACAAAATCGTCGGCATGCCGATCTTGATGGTCTTGGCCTGGGCGCGCGCCACCCAGGGCGCGGCAACACTCATCGCGCCGGCGCCCATCAGCGCCAGCGTTGAACGGCGGCTGATGCCCGGCGTGCGGGGTCTCGTCATTCTTCCCTCCCTCTGTCGGGTCGGCGTTTCAAATCCCTGCCGGAGATCGTCCGTCTCCGTGTTCCCAACAATTTCAGAGGGAGGGGGTGACGTCAAGACAAACATGAATTATGAGTCATCATTCATCGGGGGAGGACGCGAGGCCGGCAATCGGCCCGAAACCGCAGAATGATCAACCTTTCGAGCTTCATCGCCTTTCATGCCCGGCGCACGCCGGCCCGGCCCGCGCTGAAATACCGCGGCGAGGAGATTTCCTACGCGGTGTTCGACGCGCGCATTCGGCAAGCGGCCGGCTGGCTCGCGGCGCAAGGCATCGGCGCCGGCGATGTCGTCGCCGTGCTGATGAAGAACAGCGCGGCGTTCCTGGAGCTGGTGTTTGCCACCAGCCATCTCGGCGCGGTGTTCCTGCCGATCAACTTCCGCCTCTCGCGCGACGAGGTCGGCTACATCGCCGGCAATGCCGGCGCACGGTTGCTGATCGTCGATGAAGAATTGGCCGTGAACGCCGCGGGCGCGGGGATCGTCGTGCTCGACGAGACCGCACAGCAGAGCGTCACGCGCCTCGCTGGCGATACGGCAGACGCACCGATGCATGTCCGCGCACCGTCTGACCTGATGCGGCTGATGTACACCTCGGGCACGACCGACCGCCCAAAAGGCGTGATGCTCACTTACGATAATTTCTACTGGAAGTCGGCGGACCAAACGATCGCGCTCGGCCTCAGCGCCGACACGCGCCTGCTCGTCGTCGGCCCGCTCTATCACGTCGGCGCGCTCGACCTGCCCGGCGTCGCCGTGCTCTGGCATGGCGGCTTCCTCCGCATCGAACGCAATTTCGAGCCGGAGACCGCGCTCGCAGCGATCGCGGAGGACAAGCTCAACGCGGCCTGGTTCGCGCCTGTCATGACCACGGCGATGCTGACCTGCCCCACCCGCGACCGCTACGACGTTTCCAGTCTGGCATGGGCGATCGGCGGCGGCGAGAAGACCCCGGAGCAGCGCATCCGCGCCTTCTCGCAAGTCTTCCGCAACGCGCGCTACATCGATGCCTACGGCCTCACCGAGACCGTCGGCGGCGACACCTTCATGGAGGCCGGCCGCGAGATCGAGAAGATCGGCTCGACCGGGCGAGCCATCGCCCATGTCGAGATCGAGATCCGCGACGAGGATGGCCGGGCGCTGCCGCCGAACGTCAACGGCGAGATCTGCCTGCGCGGGCCGAAGATCACGCGCGGCTACTGGAAGGATCCGGAGAAGACGGCCGCGGCCTTCTTCGGCGATTGGTTCCGCAGCGGCGACGTCGGCTATCTCGACGATGAGGGCTTTCTGTACCTGACCGACCGCAAGAAGGACATGATCATCTCCGGCGGCGAGAACATCGCCTCTTCCGAGGTCGAGCGCGTCATCTACGATTTGCCTGAAGTGCGGGAGGTCGCGGTGATCGGCCTGCACGATGCGCGCTGGGGCGAGCGGCCGGTGGCGATCGTCGTACTGGCAGAAGGCGCAAGCCTCGCGCTCCCTGCCCTCACCGAGCACTGCCGCGCGCGGCTGGCGAGCTTCAAGGTGCCGAAACAGCTCGTCATCCGCGACAGCCTGCCGCGCAACCCCTCAGGAAAGATCCTCAAGCGCGTGCTGCGCGCCGAGCTGGAGACCTCCGAATGACGCAAGCCAATGCCAAGGTCACAAAGCTCAACCGCGTCGAGCGCAACGCCTGGACCAAGCAGAAGATATTTGACGCCGCGACCAAGGTCGTCGGCAAGCATGGCTATGCCGAGGCCTCCGTCGCCCGCATCACCGAGGAAGCCGGCGTCGCGCAAGGCACCTTCTACAATCATTTCGAGAACCGCCAGGAGCTGCTCGACCAGCTCCTGCCCAAGATCGGCCTCGACATGGTCGAGTTCATCCGCGCCCGCACCGGCACGGCGGATGCGGCGCGGCAGGAGATCGCGCGTTTCTCCGCCTTCTTCGACTTCATCCGCGAGGTGCCGGAGTTCTTGCGCATCCTCAACGAGGCCGAATTCTTTGCACCTCACGGCTACCAGAAGCATCTCGACAACATCTCGGTCGCCTATGTCCGCATTTTGCGTCGTGCGCGCCGCTCGGGCGCGATCGAGGACTATAGCGACGAGGAATTCGAGGCCATCGTCCACATGCTGATGGGCTCGCGCGGCTATCTCAGCCGGCGCTACTCCTATTCGGACGGCGGCGTCACCGCCGTGCCCGAGCACGTCATCTCCGCCTATCGCAAGCTGATGACGCGCGGCCTCTTCACTGCATCCGGAGATCAGGACACACCATGACCATCGCATCTCCCCACCAGCCGCTCGACCTCGCCTCGGCCATCGCCGAGGGCGACATCCGCTGCCTCCTGATGGTGCTGGTGCACATGACCGGCGATGAGCGCTGGCTCGAGCCGCCCTACTTGCCCAAGCGCGACATCCGCCTCATTCCCGATCCGGATGCCGGGGTGCCGAAGGAGGCCCAGGAGGAAATTCGCGCCGCCGTCGTCAAGCTCTTTGCCAAGGGCACACCGAAACCCGTCATCAGCGACCCCGGCGAAGAGCTGCTGCTGAAGATGATGCGCGCCTGCCTCGGCGAGAATGTCGCGCCGGAATATGCGCCCCTGATGCGCGAGGAGATGGGGTTCGTGGCACGCGAGCCGCGCTGGACGACGCGCCCCTCCGACGAGAAGCTTGCCGGCCAGCATGTGCTGATCGTCGGCGCCGGTGTCTGCGCCATCGCGCTCGGCGTGGCGCTCGGCCATCTCGGCATCCCCTACACCATCGTCGAGAAGAACGCCGAGCTCGGCGGCACCTGGTGGATCAACCGCTATCCCGGTTGCGGCGTCGACACGCCGAACCATTCCTATTCCTATTCGTTCGGCTCGGGCAATGCATGGACGCGCTATTTCTGTCAGCGCGAGGAACTGCTCGGGTATTTGCAGAAGGTCGCCGAGGAATACGGCATCCGCAAGCATCTGCGCCTCAACACCGAGCTGACCTCGTCGCGCTGGGATGAAAGCAAGCGGCGCTGGATATCGACGCTGAAGACCAGGGACGGCGAAGAGACCTTCGAGTCCACCGCGCTGGTCTCCGCCATCGGCCAGCTCAACGATCCCTCCCGCGCGCACTTCAAGGGCGAGGAAAATTTCGCGGGAACGATCCTGCATTCGGCGGTGTGGTCCGACGAGATCGATCTCGACGGCAAGCATGTCGCCGTGATCGGCACGGGCGCGACGTCGATGCAGCTGGTGCCGACCATCGCCGGCCGCGTCGCTTCCGTCACCGTCTATCAGCGCAGCGCGCAATGGGCGCGGCCGGTGAAGGGCTATGCCGATCCGATCAGCGAGGGCGCGCGCTGGCTGCTCGCGCATCTGCCGTTCTATGTGCAGTGGTACCGCTTCAACATGTTCTGGCGCTACGGCGACGGCCTGTTGCCGTTTCTGCGCAAGGACCCGGCCTGGCCGCATCCCGAGCGGGCCGTCAACAAGGGCAATGACCGGCATCGCCAGGAGCTGACCGACTTCATCGCCACCGAGCTGAAGGACCGACCCGACCTGATCGCCAAATGCGTGCCGACCTACCCGCCCTATGGCAAGCGCATCCTGCTCGACAACAACTGGTTCAAGACCTTGACGCGGGACAATGTCGAGCTCGTCACCGACGCGATCGATCATTTCGACGAAAACGGCATCGTCACAGCGGACGGCAAACATCGCCCCGCCGACATCATCGTGGTTGCGACCGGCTTCAAGGTGACGGAGATGGCGGCGCGCCTCAACATCAGCGGCCGCGGCGGCAGGGATTTGCGGCAGGCCTGGGGCAACGACAACCCGACCGCATTCCTCGGCCTCACCGTGCCTGATTTCCCCAACTTCTTCTGCATGCTCGGGCCGAACTCCGGCCCGGCGCATGGCGGCAGCGTCATCTTCCAGTCGGAATGCCAGAGCCGCTACATCTCGGCGTGCCTCGCCGGCATGATCGAGCAGGACGTCGCCGCCATCGATGTCCGCCCGGACGTGCTCGACGATTACGTCCGCAAGGTCGACGCCGAGCACGAGGCCATGATCTGGACTCATCCCGGCATGACGACCTACTATCGCAACGCGAGCGGCCGCGTGTTTTCAGCGATGCCGTGGCGGTTCGTCGATTACTGGCGCATGACGCATGATCCGGATCTGGGGCAATACAGGCTGACGAAGGCATAAGGCGTTTGCTCGCGCCACAGCGGCAGTGCACCCTCTCCCCTTGTGGGAGAGGGTGGCTTCGCGACAGCGAAGCCGGGTGAGGGGTTGTCTCCGCGAGTCCAACTGCTAATTGATCTCGCGGAGAGAAACCCCTCATCCGGCGCTTCGCGCCACCTTCTCCCACAAGGGGAGAAGGAAGAAAGCACCGCTTCGCGCGAGCGGTCACGCCTCGCCTTACGCCGCGAGCCCGCTCTCCACCGGCGCGAATTCCAGCCCGAGGCTTTCCGCCACCGCCTTGTTGGTGATGCGGCCACGATGAACGTTGAGGCCGTTGCGCAGGTGCGGATTTTCCAGCACCGCGGCAAAGCCCTTGCTGGCCAGTATTAGGCCGAACGGCAAGGTCGCGTTGTTCAGTGCCTGGCTCGACGTCACCGGCACCGCGCCCGGCATGTTGGCGACGCAATAATGCACGACGCCGTCGACCTCGTAGGTCGGCTCCGCGTGCGTGGTCGCATGCGAGGTCTCGAAGCAGCCGCCCTGGTCGATGGCGACGTCGACCAGCACCGCGCCCGGCCGCATCGATTTGAGCATCGCGCGCGTGACGAGTTTTGGCGCGCTGGCGCCCGGCACCAGCACCGCACCGATGACGACGTCGGCGGAAAACACCTCGTCCTCAACCGACTCGATGGTCGAAAATCGCGTACGCACGCGTCCGGCAAAAAGATCATCGAGCTGGCGCAGCCGGGGAATCGAACGGTCGATCACGGTGACTTCGGCGCCGAGGCCTGCGGCCATCCGTGCCGCCTGCGTGCCCACCACGCCGCCGCCGAGCACGACGACCCGCGCCGGCTGCACGCCGGGCACGCCGCCGAGCAGCACCCCGCGACCGCCGGCCGAACGCTTGAGCGCGGCGCCGGCGGCCTCGATGGCGAGGCGGCCGGCGACTTCGCTCATCGGCGCAAGCAGGGGGAGGTGACCGGCCGCGTCGGTGACGGTTTCATAGGCGATCGCCGTGCAGCCGGACGCGAGCAAGCCCTTCGCCTGTTCGGGATCCGGCGCAAGATGGAGATAGGTAAACAGGATCTGGCCTTCGCGGAGCTGGGCCCATTCGCTGGCTTGCGGCTCCTTCACCTTCACGATCATGTCGGACTTCGCAAAGATGTCGCGGGCATTCCCGGCGATCTCCGCCCCTGCCCGCCGATACACCTCGTCCGTAGCGCCGATGCCGCTGCCGGCGCCGGCCTCGACCGTCACCTGGTGCCCGGCCGCGACATATTCGCGAACGGCGCCCGGGGTGAGCCCGACGCGATATTCCTGCACCTTGATCTCCTTGGGCACACCGACGCGCATCTTGGGCTCCTTCCAACCTCTTGATTCTCCTCTTCATCGTAGCCACGGGACCAGTTTGGTTTCGTGCAAATATCAGCTAGTTTCGCCCTCCCCGCGCCGGTTTCCGGCGCGCAAACGCTCTTTCACGCTGGAAACGAAACATTGGCCCTCGACCGGAAAGATCTCGCCATCCTCGCGGAACTCACGACCAATGCGCGAGCCAGCCACACCGAGCTTGCCAACAAGGTCGGGCTATCCAGCACGGCGCTGGCCCGGCGGCAGAAAACGCTGGAGGACGATGGCTACATCCAGGCCTATCAGGCCGCACTCGACCTCTCGCAATTCGGTCTCACCACGACGGTGCTGGTGCGCATTGCGCTGGAGAGCCAGAGCGACGAGGCGCTGAAGGCGTTCGAGGCGGAGGTGGTGAAATGCCCCTCCGTCGTGCGCTGCTTCCTGATGTCGGGGACCGACGACTACATCCTGATCGTGCTCGCCCGCGACATCCAGGATTTCGAGCGCATCCACCGCACCGAGCTGTCGCGGTTGCCGCGCGTCGCGCGGGTGCAATCGAGTTTTGCGCTGCGCGAAGTCGTCAACCGCGCGGTGCCGACCGTGGTGTTCGGCGAGGTGAAGCGATAGCGGACGCGACGCCGACCTCCGCCATCAACAATACGCTGCTTACCAGGCCCACGGCCGCGGCAACTTGCGCAAGAGGAATTTTCTAATCCCCCATCAAAGATAATTGAAGTGCCACCTCAACCATACGGTGGAGGCCGAGTACGCGCGTTCAACAGACCCAATTGAGGGGGCAACACAACCGGTTTGCGCTCCTCTTCGTACCATTTCAGATATTTGGGGTCTTCGATGTTCAGATCTAACCGCCGTGTCTTCATTCAGTCAGTCGCGTTCGGCGCCGGTGTATTGGGCGCTTCACAATCTGCAATCGCAGCTCCTGACGGACACGCTGCGGGCTACGACGTTGCTCCGGCGTCGGAGTTCCTCAAGACAATCCCGCGAAAATCCGGCGACCCCGTGGCCTTCACGGCCTCGCTGGATAAGGGACCGATCAAGGCTACCTCCGGCGGCTGGGCGCGCGAGATCACGACCCGCACCCTTCCGCTCGCGACCGGCATTGCCGGCGCGCATCTTTTCGTCAACGCGGGCGGCGCCCGGGAAATGCATTGGCATAATTCGGCCGAATGGGCCTATGTCGTCGACGGCCATTGCCAGGTGACGGTGGTCGATCCCGAGGGCCAGCTTGAAATCGTCAATCTCGCACCCGGCGATCTCTGGTTCTTCCCGAAAGGCCACAGCCACGCCATCCAGACGCTGGGAACTGCCCCCTGTCACGCCATCCTCGCCTTCGATGACGGCCTCTACTCCGAGCATGGCACCTTCGGGATCAGCGACTGGATGAGCCGCTACGACGCCCCCACCCTGTCGCAGGCACTGGGCGTGTCCACCGACATCTTCGGCGCCAGTCCGAAGGCTGAAACCTACATCATGCAGGGCGAGGTCCTCGCTCTCGATGGCCCGCAGGCAAAAGCCGCCCGTGCGCTGGACCGCGATCGGAGCCACCGCTTCCCGCTGATGTCGCAGAAGCCGCGCGTGAGCACGGCCGGCGGCCAACTCTATGTGGCCTCCGCCAAGGAGTTTCCGGTCTCGAGCTCCATGACCGGGATCGTGCTCAAGCTCAAGCCGGGCGCGATGCACGAGCCGCATTGGCACACCGACGCCAACGAATGGCACTATGTGTTGAAGGGACGCACGCGCGTCACCCTGTTTGCGTTCGACAAGCGCGTCGCCGTCGCCGAGCTTTCGGCAGGGGAATGCGCGTATATTCCCAGCAACTGCGGACATTCCATTCAGAACATCGGCAACGAGGACGCCGAAGTCGTTGGTGCGCTCGACAGCGGCGCCTATCACGAAAGCAGCCTGGGCGACTGGCTGGCCAAGGCGCCGCGGCACCTGCTGGCCAACAATTTCGGCGTTGCGGAGGGGGCGGTCGCGAATTTTGGGCGCAAGCGCATGGTCATCGCCAGCGCGAACTGACCGCTTCGTCACGCGAGAACCGCTGTCATCCAATTGTCATCGAATGTGCCGAGAGCTGTGCTTCTCGCACATTCGGGACAGACAATGGACTATTTCAAGCGCTTCAACTTCCTGTTCGCCGCCCCCGTATTTGACGTCGACGATCTCGAAGGCGTCCGCTTCAACCAGATCATCGAGGAGATCCAGCGCTCCGGCTTCGAGGTGGTCCGGGCCCGCAAGCTGGAGGACGCCGAGATGGCGGTGCAGACCGACGCCGCGATCGGCTGCATGGTGGTGGACTGGGGCAAGAAGGGCCTGGAGGGCAAGACCTCGGCGCTGATCAACCTGATGCGGCGCCGCGGCCTGGACTTCCCGATCATCCTGCTGATCCGGCGCAAGCGGTTCGAGGATCTGCCGGTCGAGGTGCTCGACTTCATCGACGGCTATGTCTTCCTGTCCGAGGAGACGCCGACCTTCATCGCCAAGAACCTGATCAGCCGGCTCAAGCAATATGCGGAGACATTGAAGACCCCATTCTTCGGCGCGCTGGTCGACTATGCCGAGGAAGGCAACCAGCTCTGGACCTGTCCGGGCCACAATGGCGGCGTGTTCTACAACCGCAGCCCGATCGGCCGCGTGTTCGTCGAGCATCTCGGCGAGTCCGTGTTCCGCGACGACCTCGACAATTCCGTGCTCGACCTCGGCGACCTCCTCACCCATGAGGGCCCGGCGCTGAAGGCGCAGAAGGAAGCCGCTGCGATCTTTGGCGCGGAAAAGACCTATTTCGTGCTCAACGGCACCTCGACCTCGAACAAAGTCGCGCTCGGCGCACTCGTCACCGACGGCGACCTCGTGCTGTTCGACCGCAACAACCACAAGGCCGCCCATCACGGCGCGCTGATGATCAATGGCGGCATCCCGATCTACGTGCCGACCATCCGCAACGCCTGGGGCCTGATCGGCCCGATGCGCTGGGATGTGCTCGACGAGAAGGCTTTGCGCGAGGCGATCCGCAACCATCCGCTGGTCACGGACAAGGACGCCTGGCGCAAGGAACGGCCGTTCCGCGTCGCCGTGGTCGAGCAGTGCACCTATGACGGCTCGATCCACAGTGCCGAGATGATTCTGAAGCGCATCGGTCATCTCTGCGAATACATCCTGTTCGACGAGGCCTGGGCCGGCTTCATGAAATTCCATCCGCTCTATGCCGGCCGCTTCGCCATGGGCCTCGCCAATCTTCCCCCGGAGGCGCCCGGCATCATCGCGACGCAGTCGACCCACAAGCAGCTCGCGAGCTTTTCGCAAGCCTCGCAAATCCACATCAAGGACCGTCACATCCGCGGCCAGAAGCGGCGCGTCGAGCATCGCCGCTTCAACGAAAGCTTCATGCAGCACGCCTCGACTTCGCCGTTCTATCCGCTGTTTGCCTCGCTCGACGTCGGTGCGCAGATGATGAAGGGCCGTTCCGGCGAAGTGCTGTGGGACGACACGATCCGCCTCGGCATCGAGCTGCGCAAAAAAATCCGCGCGATGCGCCGGGAGTTCGAGGAGAAGGAGCAGAACCCGGAGCGACGCTGGTTCTTCGAGCCCTTCGTGCCCGATCGTGTCGCCATCCCCGATGTCAGCCGCCCCGGCGCCGCCCACAACGTCGCCTGGGAAACGCTCTCCACCGACGAGCTCGCCACCAATCCCGCACTGTGGCAGCTCTCCCCCGATACCAACTGGCACGGCTTTCCCGATCTTGCGGAAGGCTTTGCCATGACCGATCCGAACAAGCTGACGCTGCTCACGCCCGGCTTCGACCGCACTACCGGCGCCTATGCCGAGCACGGCATCCCCGCGCCCGTGGTCGCGCAATATCTGCGCGAAAACCGCATCGTGCCCGAAAAGAACGACCTCAACTCCCTGCTCTTCCTGCTCACCCCCGGCGTCGAGGCGAGCAAGGCCGGCACGCTGATCTCCGGCCTCGTCGCATTCAAGAGACTGCACGACGACAATGCGCTGCTGGCGGATGCGATCCCGGAATTCCATCAGCGGCGGCAGGCGCGCTATGCCGGCGTGCGGCTGCGCGATCTCTGCGGCGAGATGCACCGCTTCTTCCGCGCCGCCGACGTCAGCGCACTGCAGGCCCGACAGTTCATGCCCGAGCACATGCCTGAGATCGCGATGTCACCCCGTGATGCCGCGCGCTATCTGATCAAGAACGACGTCGATTATCTGCCGATCGAGGCGATCGCAGGCCGCATCGCCACCACGCCCTTCGTGGTCTATCCGCCCGGCATCGCCACCATCGTGCCCGGCGAGCGGCTGACGGAACGGGCCAAGCCCATGGTGGATTATCTCAAGATGTTCGAGACCTGCTTCAACACGTTCCCGGGCTTCGACGTCGAAATCCAGGGTGTCTACAAGGAGGTCGACGCGAACGGGCGCATCGGACTCTATACTTACGTCGTTGCCGAGTAGGTGCCGATGACCGAAACAGCAGCTGCACGTTCGGACGACGAGCCGGTTCTGGTCCGGCCCTCACGCGAGAGCGACGTCGAGGCGATGCTGGCGATCTACCGCCATCACGTCCGCAACGGCGTGCCGCGCGACGTCGAGGGAACCGGCGCGCCGGAGCCGGACGATCTGCGCGACCGCCGCAAGAATTTGAAGCAGACCCGCCTGCCGCATCTGGTCGCGACATATCGCGGCGAGGTCGTCGGCTATGCCTATGCGGTGCTGTTCCGCAAGCGCCCGGCCTATCGCTACACCGCCAAGCACTCGATCTACGTCCACCACGCCCATCTCGGCCGCGGCGTCGGACGGCTATTGCTTCAGGAGTTGGTCGATGTTTGTGCTGCGGCCGGCTTCCGGCAGCTGATCGGCTATATCGACGCCGACAATGCACCCTCACTGGCGCTGCACGAGCGGTTCGGCTTCGCGCGCGCCGGCCTGCTCTGCGGCGTCGCCTATCGGCACGGCCGCTGGTCCGACACCGTCATGGTGCAACGCTCGCTGGGCGCGGGCGCGACAGCCCCGCCGCCGGCAACGGCACCCGGCCGGTAGGCCTTACGAGGGAAAGTCAGCCGGTCTGACGTGGATGCGATCGGCATGCAGCGACCAGTGATGGAGCGCCTGGTCCTTGCAGAACCTCGCCTTCGCCCGCTCCTTCGCCTCGTCCTCGTCGGCGGCGTCGATCTCAAGCGTGCCCTGGCAAACCTCGCACTGCCGGCCGTACTCCCCGAGCACGTCCTTCATGAACCTGACGACATAAGTGGACATGGGACCTCCTGCTGCCCCGGCAGCACTCTAATCCCATTTAGCCGGAATGCGGGAGCGGGATTTTGACGCGGATCAAAGCCGGCGACGGTTCCCGCCGCCAAATCAGGCGCCGGTTCGATCTTTCAGCTACCCCGCCCTAGGTCAGGGTCGCGCCGCCAGACATGAGCCCGAGGAAGGCGCGCGCGACACGGGCGCACAAACCGACCTCAGCCGTCACGTCGTGATATCGAGCAGCGACTCCGTCGTCTCCGAGTAGGCCTGAATGACCTTCGCATTGGCAATGAAGCTGTATTTTGCGGTCGCCAGTTCGACGAATTCGCTGGCGAGATCGACATTCGGCGCTGCGACCAGGCCGTCCTGGTTCGCGAAGGGAGCGCCTGGGTCGGATTGTGCGGTAAAGCTCGGCGAGACCGTCGACACGGTCGCAACCGTACCGCCCGGCGTCGAGCCGCTCGATTGAGAGACCTGATCGACTCGCAACGGCACATAGGCGGCCGGAAACGTCGGAGCAATGCCCGAACCGGCCGGTGTGCTCGATCCGCCTGATGCCGGGAGCGGGCCGGTCGTGCTGACGTTGGCGATGTTGCTCGCGGCTACGTTCACGCGCAAACTCGCCGCAGAAAGTCCGGATGTGGCAATTGAAAGTATGCTCATGCCCTCCGATCTACAGGACAAGACATACGTGTTCATTCACGCCATCGGTAAAATCCGCCGTTTTCTGTTTTCATCCTCGTAACCAACGATCGGAGCGCGATAAGACTTCGCGCACCCCTACCCCGGCGTGACGCCAAAGGCCTGCTTGAAGCGCTCGGCATAGCGCGGCCAGACTTCGGGATTGATGATGCGCGACGGGCGCTTGCCGTCGAGTGTCTCCAGCACCTGCTCGGCGGCGATGCGGCCCATGTTCTGGCGCGCTTCGGTCGTCACGCCCGCCGTATGCGGGCTCGCCAGCACGTTGTCGAACTGGAGCAGCGGATGCTCCGGCGGCGGCGGCTCCTTGGACCAGACGTCGAGACCGGCACCGGCAATGCGCTTGTCGCGCAACGCCTGGAGCAGCGCGTCCTCGTCGTGGATGAAGCCGCGCGCCGTGGTGATGAAGTACGCATGCGGCTGCATCAGCGCGAATTCGCGCACGCTGATCATGTTGCGGCTGCCCTTGTTGAGCGGGCACGAGATCGAGACGAAATCGGCGCGCCGCAAGAGCTCGTCCAGCTCGACCTTCTCCCCGCCCCGCTCGGCCATCACCTCGGCCGACAAATACGGGTCATAAGCCAGCACCTTCATGCCGAGCAGGCCCTTGCACAGCGCGGCGATGCGGCGGCCGACATTGCCGAGGCCGACGATGCCGACGGTCTTGTGCTCGACCTCGTTGCCGACCAGCTCGTTGCGATTGACGTCGCGCTCCCGGCGCAAGCGGCGGTCGGACTGGATGATGCGCTTGGACAGCGTCAGCATCATCGCCAGCGCATGCTCGGCGACCGAATGAGCGTTGCCGCCGGACTGGTTGACGACCAGTACGCCCGCATCCGTGCAGGCCTCGGCGTCGACGGGGTCGAAGCCGGCGCCATTGCTGGAGACGAGCAGCAGGTTCGGCGTGCGCTTCAGGAAGGCGGCATCGACATGGAAATGGGGCGCGAGTTCGTCGCGGGCGGCGCCGATCTGGTAGACATGGGCCGCGCTCAGGATCGGCGCATAGAAATCTTCAGGGCTTGCGTTCTCGATGCGATCGAGCCGGACGTCGGGCCGCGCCTTCAGGATGTCGATATAGATCGGATTGGCCAGATAATTGGAGTAGACGACACGCTTGCTATTGACCGACATCAGGACCCTTCCGGCTCTCCAGGGATCAGCCGAGGCCGGCGCGACGCGCGCCCCCTCCGTGCTTCCTCCCATTCTTTCTTTGCCCCCATATGACATGGCGGTGTCGGCCGCGGCAGGCCGCCTGGCGCAGATCACGATGCAGGCCCGGACATGTTGACAATCCCGCTGCCTGCGTCAAGGTCGGCAGACCGCCGCGACGGCCACTACCAAGAAGCATGCGCGGCTCGAGGGAGAACGCAATGGCGATTGCGGAACAGCAGACTACGCCCCAGGCAGCACAGGGGTCCAGCGACAAGAGCTGGCATAGCATCGTCCTGCAAACCCTGAAGCGGAACGAGATCAGCCTGATCCCTTACGTGCCCGACCGGGTGCTGACGCCGCTGATCAAGAACCTGCACGCCGATCCCTTCTTCACGACCTTTGCCACCGCCCGCGAAGAAGAAGCCGTCGGCATCGTCTCCGGCGCCTGGATGGGCGGACGGCGGGCTGCGGTGCTGATGCAGACCTCCGGGTTTGCGACGCTGGCCAACGTGCTGGCCTCGCTCGCGGTGCCCTACCAGATCCCGCTGATCATGTTCGTCTCCGAACGCGGCACGCTCGGCGAGTTCAACTACGGCCAGTCGCTGGTCTGCCGCACCATGCGCCCGGTGCTGGATTCGCTGGCGCTGGAGCACCACACCATCACCCGGCTGGACGAGCTCGAATTCATCGCCGACCGCTCGATCAAGCAGGCCGTCACCACCCAGGCGCCGGTGGCGCTGATCCTCAACCCGCTGCTCACCGGCGGCAAGACGTTCGACAAGTGAGCCCGGCCATGAACACGCGCAACACCAAGGTCATGAACCGCTTCGACGTGACCTCGCGCCTGATCGCAAAGCTCAAGCACGAGGAAGCCGTGATCGGCGGCATCGGCAACACCAATTTCGACCTCTGGGCCGCCGGTCACCGCCCGCAGAATTTCTACATGCTCGGCAGCATGGGCCTCGCCTTCCCGATCGCGCTCGGCGTGGCGCTGGCGCAGCCCGAGCGCCGTGTGTTCGCGCTCGAAGGCGACGGCTCGCTGCTGATGCAGCTCGGCGCGCTCTCGACGATCGCGGCATTGAAACCCAAAAACCTCATCATGATCGTGATGGACAATGGCATCTACCAGATCACCGGCGCGCAGCCGACGCCGGCGGCCGCCGTCGCTGACATCGTCGCGATCGCCGCCGGCTCGGGCCTAGCCAACAGCGCCTGGGCCGCGGACGAGGAGGATTTCGAGCGCCTGGTCGACGAGGCCATGTCGGCCTCCGAGCCCAGCCTGATCGCGGTCCGCATCGACGACAAGCCCGGCGTCGGCACCACAAGGCGCGATCCCGTGCAGATCCGGGAGCGTTTCATGCACGGCCTCGGCGTGCGCGAGCCACTTTAACGTTTCGTCATTAACTACACGGCGATCTGATCCGCAGCCCGCCGCTGGACGCTGCAAAACCGTGCTACGCGGTGCGGATGTCCATTTTGGTTCGCGCCTTTGCCTGGCTGCTCGCCGCCGCCGTGACCTTCTCGACGCTTGGTCCGCCCGGCCTGCGTCCGCATTCCGACCTCGGCCAGGACGGCGAGCATGCGCTCGCCTTCGTTCTGATCGGGCTGGCCTTCGGCTTCGCCTACCGGCAGCGACGCCTGGCAGTGGCGGCCATCTCGGTGGTCCTGATCGGCCTGCTCGAGCTGATGCAGTTCTGGGCGCCGGGGCGTCATGCCCGGCTGGAGGATTTTCTGGTCGATGCCGCCACAGCCTGTGTCGGCTTTGCGTTCGCAGCCGCAGCCGATTGGGTCGTGACACGCCTCCGCCCGAGCGTATCCGTCACGAGCGAAGGCCCCGCGGAGTGACGCTCCGCAGGGCCTGATTTCACGCAACGCCTATGTCGATCAGTCGATGATCTTGACGACGCGGCGCGTGCGCGGCTCGACGATGACGCGGCGATCGTTCACGACCGCATAGCGATACTCGGTGTAGTTCGGCACGGGACGCAGCACCACGGTCGGGGGCAGCGGCTCGCCAACCACGACGCGCTCGTGGATCACGACGGAGTCATCGCGCGGAATTCCGCCCAGGATCGCATTGGGGATTTCCAGGCCGGCGCCGACGGCCGCACCGACGGTGCCGCCGACCATCGCGCCGACCGGACCGCCGATATCGCCGCCCGCACGCGCGCCATCCCTGGCGCCCTGTTCGGTCGTCGACTGGGCAAAGGCTGCGCTCGACGCCAGCAGCGACACGGCAGCCAGTGAAATCGCAAGACGGGTTTTCATGTTCACACTCTCCAGTGATTGTTCTGCGCCTTCAACCGCGGGGGTGGACCATTGTTCCGGTTCCCGCGCGACGAAAGACACGCCAAATCCGAAGAGTGTTACTGCGTAACACTTATGCCGCGGCGATCTCGTGGCCCGCCATCAGTTCCAGCGCGCGCACCATCGCCGAATGATCCCAGCCCTTGCCGCCATGCGCGGTGCAGGACGAGAACAATTGCTGCGCCACCGCCGTGCTCGGCAGCGACAGGCCGAGCGCACGCGCGCCTTCGAGCGCGAGATTGAGATCCTTCTGGTGCAGCTCGATGCGGAAGCCGGGATCGAAATTGCGCTTCACCATGCGCTCGCCATGCACTTCGAGAATCCGCGAGGACGCAAAGCCGCCCATCAGCGCCTTGCGCACCAGCGCGGGGTTCGCCCCGGCCTTCGACGCGAACAACAGCGCTTCGCTCACCGCCTCGATCGTCAGGGCGACAATGATCTGGTTGGCGACCTTCGTGGTCTGGCCGTCGCCATTGGCGCCGACATGGGTGACGTTCTTGCCCATCTTGTCGAAGATCGGCTTCATGGTGCCAAAGGCGCGCTCGGGTCCGCCGACCATGATGGTGAGGCTCGCCGCCTTGGCGCCGACCTCCCCGCCCGACACCGGCGCGTCGAGATAGTCCGCGCCCAGCGCCTCGATCTTCCTGGCGAACTCCTTGGTCGCCAGCGGCGAGATCGAGCTCATGTCGACGACGATCTTGCCCTTCGAGATGCCGCTCGCGACGCCGTCCTTGCCGAACAGCACCGCCTCCACATGCGGCGTATCCGGCACCATGATGATGACGGCATCCGCCTCCTCCGCGACCTCCTTTGCTGACTTGCAGGCGATGCCGCCCGCGGAAATCAGCTCAGGCGCGACCGGTGCGACGTCATGCAGGAGCACGCGATGGCCCGCGGCCAGAAGATGGCCGGCCATTGGCCGTCCCATGGTGCCAAGTCCGATGAAGCCGATGTCGATCATGGTTCAACCTTCTCTAGTTGCATAAGCGAAGTTCATCCGCGGGCTCGCTGCACCTCTCCCGCTTGCGGGAGAGGTCGGCGCGAAGCGCCGGGTGAGGGCTTTCTCCGCTTTGGGATTTTCACGGTGCACCTCAGCAGCCCCATCGCGGAGACACCCTCTCCCCAGCCCTCTCCCGCAAGCGGGAGGGGAGCGCACCGGCGCTGTGTCTCAGGTCTCGAACGTCTGCGCCGCGTGCCAGGACAGGCCTTCCAGCGTCGTGGTGCGCGGCTTGTATTCGCAGCCGATCCAGCCGCGATAGCCGATTGCGTCAAGGTGGCGGAACAGGAAGGGATAGTTGATCTCGCCGGTGCCCGGCTCATGGCGGCCGGGATTGTCGGCAAGCTGGATGTGGGCGATCTGCGGCAGATATTCCTGCATGGTGCGGGCGAGATCGCCCTCCATGATCTGCATGTGGTAGATGTCGTACTGGATGAACAGATTGTTCGACCGCACCTCCGAGATGAGCTGCACCGCCTGCTCGGTGCCGTTGAGATAGAAGCCGGGAATGTCGAGCGTGTTGATCGGTTCGATCAGCAGCTTGATGTTCTCCCGCGCCAGCGTCGAGGCCGCAAAGCGCAGATTGCCGACCAGCGTCTCCTGAAGCTCACGTGGATCGGCATCGACAGGCGCGATACCGACCAGGCAGTTGAGCTGCTCACAATCGAGCGCCTTGGCATAGTCGATGGCGCGGAACACGCCGTCGCGGAACTCGCTGACGCGATCGGGCAGGATCGCGATGCCGCGCTCGCCCGCGGCCCAGTTGCCGGCCGGCAGATTGTGCAGCACCTGCGTCAGCCCATGACCCTCGAGCTGCTCGCGCAGCTGCGCCTTGTCGAAATCATAGGGAAAGAGATATTCGACCCCGGCAAAGCCCGCCGCCTTCGCCGCGGCGAAGCGGTCGAGGAACGGCATCTCGTTGAAGAGCATGGTGAGGTTGGCGGCGAATTTCGGCATGATGCAATCTCCTTATTCCGCCGGCTGCAGCACGCCGGGCCGCTTGGTTCCGACTTCGTCCAGCGGCAAATCCAACACCTCCTCGAACTCGACGATGTTGTCGATCTCCGTCCCCATCGCGATGTTGGTGACGCGTTCGAGAATGAACTCGACCACCACGGGCACACGGTGCTTCGCCATCAATTCGCGGGCGGTCGCGAACGCGGCCTGCGAGTCTCTGGGGTCGGTGACGCGGATCGCCTTGCAGCCGAGACCTTCGGCGACGGCGACATGGTCGACGCCGTAACCGCCGAGCTCGGGTGCATTGATGTTCTCGAAGGAGAGCTGGACGTGATAGTCCATGTCGAAGCCGCGCTGGGCCTGGCGGATCAGGCCGAGATAGGAGTTGTTCACGACGACGTGGATGTAGGGCAGATTGAACTGCGCGCCGACCGCGAGCTCCTCGATCAGGAACTGGAAGTCGTAGTCGCCCGACAGCGCGACGATGTCGCGGTCAGGGCACGCCGCGCGCACGCCGAGTGCGGCCGGCAGCGTCCAGCCGAGCGGCCCGGCCTGCCCCGCATTGATCCAGTTGCGCGGCTTGTAGACGCCGAGAAACTGCGCGCCTGCGATCTGCGACAGGCCGATCACGGTGACGTAAGTGGTGTCACGGCCAAAGGCCTTGTTCATCTCCTCATAGACGCGCTGCGGCTTGATCGGGACGTTGTCGAAATGGCTCTTGCGCAGCATCGTCTTCTTGCGATCGCGGCAGGCGGCGGGCCACGCCTGGCGCTCGCGGAGCCTACCCGACCGGCGCCACTCCCTGGCGACGGTGACGAAAAGCTCGAGCGCGGCCTTGGCGTCCGAGACGATGCCGAGATCGGGATTGAACACCCGGCCAATCTGGGTCGGCTCGATATCGACATGCACGAAGGTGCGGCCCTTGGTGTAGGTCTCGATCGAACCGGTGTGCCGGTTGGCCCAGCGGTTGCCGATGCCGAGCACGAAATCGGATTCGAGCATCGTGGCGTTGCCGTAGCGATGGCTGGTCTGAAGACCGACCATGCCGGCCATCAGCACGTGATCGTCGGGGATCGCGCCCCATCCCATCAGCGTCGGCACGACGGGCACATTTGCGATCTCGGCGAACTCGACCAACAGGTCCGAGGCGTCGGCGTTGATGACGCCGCCGCCTGCCACGATCAGCGGCCGCTCGGCGGCGTTGAGCATCTCCAGCGCCTTCTCGACCTGTTTTCGCGTCGCGGCTGGCTTGTAGACCGGCAGCGGCTCATAGGTCTCGTCGTCGAACTCGATCTCGGCGAGCTGCACGTCGAGCGGCATGTCGATCAGCACAGGCCCTGGCCGCCCCGAGCGCATCACATGAAACGCCTGGCTGAACACGCGCGGCACCAGCGCCGGCTCGCGCACCGTCACCGCCCATTTGGTCACGGGCTTTGCGATCGACTCGATGTCGACGGCCTGAAAGTCCTCCTTGTAGAGCCGTGCCCGCGGCGCCTGCCCGGTGATGCAGAGGATCGGAATGGAATCGGCGATCGCCGAATAAAGCCCGGTGATCATGTCGGTGCCGGCCGGTCCCGACGTGCCGATACAGACGCCGATATTGCCGGCCTTGGCACGCGTATAGCCCTCCGCCATGTGGGAAGCGCCCTCGACGTGGCGCGCCAGGATGTGGCGGATCGAGCCGCGCTTCTTCAGCGCCGAGTAAAGCGGATTGATCGCGGCCCCGGGAACACCGAAGGCGGTCGAGATGCCTTCCTTCTCCAAAATTCGCACGGCCGCATCGATAGCTCGCATCTTCGCCATATCGGACCTCGCTCAAGTTGCGTCAGCGAGCGAGATCATCGGGCGCGCAGAAGCTGATCTCAACGAGATCGATTTTATTTTCCACGATGCGGCAGCCGTGGAAAAATCGTGGCGGTCTCAAGCGGTTAGATCGAGATATCAGTGAAAGCCGATCACTCGAATAACGGCGCCAGCTCCATCTGCGGCACCAGCACGAGGCCCTTGTCGGTGATGCGAATTTCCGGAATGACCGATAGCGGAATCAGATTGAAGCCCATGTAGGGGATGGTGCAGCCGGCTTCCGCCCATTCCTTCTTCAGCACCTTGACCTCTTCGGCCACTTCGGTGACGCGCTTGTCGGACAGGAGTCCGGCGATCGGCAGCGGGACCAGCGCCCTCACTTTGCCGTCGGCGACGACGCAGACCGCTCCCTGCTGCGCTTTGATGGCCGCGATCGCCACCTGCATGTCGGCCTCGTTGGTACCGGCGACGATGATGTTGTGGCTGTCATGTCCGACGCTCGAGGCCACGGCGCCGCGCTTCAGGCCAAAATCCTTGAGCAGACCATAGGCGACATTGCCGGCCGACTTGCCGTGGCGCTCGACCACCGTGACGAAGCACAGACCGTAGCGCGCGAACAGCGTCGGCCAGTCCGTGGCGGGCTCGATTGCAACCTTCTCATGGATCAGCGTGATGCCGGGTAGCGCCGTCTTGATGGCGTTGACGGTGCAGGCTTTCGCCGGCAGCCCCGGCGTCAGCGTCATCTTCTCCGGCAGCTTCACGGTCGCATAGGCCGCCTTCGGATATTGATAGCGCTGCGACAGCGCCTGATCGAGACGCGGTGTGATCTTGCGGTTCTCCACCACCAGCTCGCCGCCATACCAAGTCGATTGCGGCTTGAGATTGTCGTCCATCAGGACGAGATCGGCGCGGCGGCCGCCGCCGAGACCGCCAATATCGCCTTCCATGCCGAAGCGCGTGGCGCCATGCAGCGAGCCCATCGACCAGGCCTGCTCCGGCGACATCCCGGCTTTCACGGCCTCGCGCACCACCCAGTCGAGGCCGAACAGGAGGAGATCGTCGGCATCGCGATCGTCGGTGCACACGGCGGTGCGCTTGTGCGAGGCGCCGAGCTCGGTGATCGTGCGGATGGCCTGCGGCAGCGAGTGCCAGGGCGTGGTCGGCGGTCCCCCGCGCAGGAACACCCAGACGCCGGCATCGAGCAGATCGTCGGCGATGTCGCGGTCGATCGCTTCATGCGTGTCGGTGACGCCGCTCGCCGCATAGGCCGCGACGAATTCGCGGCCGTAGACGTGGCCGGACACCGGGCGTCCGCGCTTCAAGGCGGCGGCGAGGATGGCGTGGCTGCGCTCGTCACCCATCGTCACAGGCACGAAATCCATCTTCTCGCCGAGCGCGACCGCTTCCGGCCAGCGGTCGAACAGGCCGGCGATCTTGTCGGGCGTGAGGTCGCCGCCCGCGGTCTCCAATTCCGCCGATGTCGCCGGCACCGTCGACGGCACGGTCAAGAAGATCGAAAGCGGCGCCTCGCGCGCGTCCTCCAGCATCGCCTCGACGCCGGCGACGTCCATGACGTTGCCGATCTCGTGGCTATCGCAGAAGATCGTGGTGGTGCCGTTGAGGAGCGCAGCCTCGGCATAGGCGCAAGCCGTCACCATCGAGGATTCGATGTGGATGTGCGGATCGACCAGCCCCGGCGCGACAATGCCGCCGGCCGCGTCGTAGAGCGCAACGTCACTCCAAGCCTTCTTCGCTGTTCCGGCAGGCTTGACCGCGGCGACACGGCCGCCCGTGATCCAGACCTCGCGGTTCGCGTGGATGCGCTCCGAATAGGTCGAGAGCACCCGGGCACCCGTGACGACGAGATCCGGCGCGACGCGCGCGGAGGCGACATCGGCGAGACGCCGGGTCATCGCATGCAGCGGTGCGACGGCGAAGCGGGTGAGTTTGGTCATTGGGACCCTCGCATGGCGTTACAGCCCAGCGATGGTTACGCCCCGCGCCATGGCGGGCAAGCGCAAATATAACGGCAGGCCCTGCTTACGCCTTAGGCGCCGAGCCGCCTGCCGCCCCCGCCCTTGCAGGCCTGCGCGGGTTCCGCCGTCGCGGCGGTGCTGCGGCAGCCGGCTTGACCCGAATTCGGATCGAGCGACCGTTCGATTCATCGATCTCGAACGAATTCGTCTTTCGCACGAGGTCGCTCAGCTTGCGGGAGCCGTAGGTTCTTGAATCGAAATCGGGGGCGAGGTTGGTCAGCCCTTTTCCGACCTCCCCGAGAGAAACCCATCCATCTTCGCTTTCCATCTGGGCGATGACCTTCTTGATCATGGGGATGGCAGCGTCAGGGGGTTGAAGTAGCGGCGACCTCGAGGCGGTATCCTGATTGTTCGCCGTCCCGGCAAGCAGGTTCTCGGTGTAGACGAACCTTCGGCAGGCCTGCCTGAAGCTTTCAGGCGTCTTCTGCTCGCCGAACCCGAAGACATCGACGCCCTGTTCCCGGATGCGAGCGGCCAGACGCGTAAAGTCGCTGTCGGATGACACCAGGCAGAAACCGTCGAACCGGCCGCTGTGAAGCAGGTCCATGGCGTCGATGACCAGGGTTATGTCGGACGCGTTCTTTCCGGTCGTATAGGCGAACTGCTGCTGCGGGATGATGGCGTGCTTCGACAGGATGTCGGCCCAGCCCTTGGACCGCGAGCTGGAGAAGTCGCCATAGATGCGGCGAACGCTGGCCTCGCCGATCTTGGCAATCTCCTCGAACAGGCCGTCCGCAATTTTTGCGGAGGCGTTGTCGGCATCGATCAGGACGGCAAGGCGGGGCGAGCGAAGTTCCGACGGCATGGCGTTTCCTCAACGAGCTGGACACAGCGTTCAAGGACGCGCCGGGACGGCTAGTCTTCGTTCGCCTTGAAGCGTCCCATCCCCTTCAGCACGAACGGGGCCAGCAGCGCAACCAGCGCAATGCCGAGCAGCGTCGCCGAGATCGGGCTCTGGAGCAGCGTCATGGGATCGCCGAGGCTGATCGCGAGCGCCCGGCGCAACTGGCTCTCGGCGATCGGACCGAGGATCAAGCCGACGACGACCGGCGCGATCGGAAAATCGAACCGGCGCATCAGGAAGCCGAGCACGCCGAAGCCGGCCAGCATCGACAATTCGACCACCGACGGCTTGGCCGCGATGGTGCCCATGGTCGCAAAGACGAGAATGCCGGCATAGAGCCAGGGCTGCGGGATCGCGAGCAGCCGCACCCACAGGCCAACCAGCGGCAGGTTGAGCACCAGCAGCATGCAATTGGCGATGAAAAGACTCGCGATCAGGCCCCAGACCAGATCGGGCCGCTCGGCGAACAGCAGCGGCCCCGGGTTGAGGCCGTATTGCTGGAAGCCCGCCAGCATCATCGCGGCCGTCGCCGAGGTCGGCAATCCCAGTGTCAGGAGCGGCACCAGCGTGCCGGCGGCCGAAGCATTGTTGGCGGCCTCCGGTCCCGCGACGCCTTCGATCGCACCCTTGCCGAATTCTTCGGGATACCTGGTCAGCCGTTTCTCGGTCGAATAGGACAGGAAGGTCGGGATCTCCGCGCCGCCCGCGGGCAGCGCGCCGATCGGGAAGCCGAACATGGTGCCGCGCAGCCACGGCTTCCACGACCGCTTCCAGTCTTCCTTTGTCATCCACAGCGAGCCGCGCACCGGCTCCAGCTTCTCCTCGGTGTGGTGGCGGCGCGATGCGACGTAGAGCGCCTCGCCGACCGCAAACAGGCCAACCGCAAGCGTCGTCACCTCGACGCCGTCGAGCAGCTCGGGGACACCGAACGCGAGCCGCGCCTGACCGGTCAGCTTGTCGATGCCGACGAGCCCCAGCGTCAGGCCGATGAACAGGCTGGTGAGGCCGCGGATCGGGGAATCGCCGAAGGTCGCCGATACCGTGACGAAGGCGACGCACATCAACGCGAAGTAATCCTCAGGGCCGAAGCGCACGGCGAAATCGACCAGCCACGGCGCGAGAAAGGCGAGCCCGATGGTGGCGATGGTGCCGGCGACGAAAGACCCGATCGCGGAGGTCGCAAGCGCCGGCCCGCCGCGGCCGGCCTTGGCCATCTTGTTGCCTTCGAGCGCGGTCGCCATCGAGGCGCTCTCGCCGGGCGTGTTGATCAGGATCGCGGTGGTCGAGCCACCATACATGCCGCCATAATAGATGCCGGCAAACATGATCAGCGAGCCGCCGGGATCGAGCTTGTAGGTGACAGGCAGCAGTAGCGCGACCGTCAACGCCGGGCCGATGCCGGGCAGCACGCCCACGGCCGTGCCGAGGAACACACCGATCAGCGCATAAAGCAGATTCATCGGCTGGACGGCGACCGCCATGCCATGCGCCAGCGCGGCAAAGGTGTCCATCACAGCAGTCGCTCCAGCGGGCCGGCGGGGAGGCTCAGCGTCAACAGCCGGTCGAACGCGAGATAGATGAGAGTGGACATCACGAGCGCGATGATGCTGTCGACGAGGACGGCCCGGCGTCCGAAGGCGGCTGAGGTCGTGACGAACAGCGCCGACGTCGCCAGGATGAAGCCGCCGCCGAAGCCGATGATGGCGATCAGCAGCGCAAGGCCGGCGAGGATCAAGACAACCGGCACAGGATCGGCGCTCTCGCGCGCCGGCAGGTTGCCGCGCAGCGCGTCGATGAAATTGCCGATCGCGAGCAGTGCGAGGCCGGTCGCGATCACCACCGGCATTGCCTCCGGTCCCATCCCGTACATCGTGGTGGATTGCAGGCCGCGTGCGTCCCAGACCAGCACCGCGGCGAGACCTGCGAGCAAGGCGGCGATGGCGATGCCGGCGCGATCGACGCGCCGCGGCGGCTGGGCGGGATCGCCAGACGCGTGATCCTGGGTCATGACTTGACCAGGCCGACCGATTTCAGCACGTCGGTGACGCGCACGGTCTCCTTCTTCAGGAAGTCGGCGAAAGCGTCACCGCCGAGATAGGCGTCCTCCCAGCCCTTCTGCTTGAGGATCTCCTTCCAGGCGTCCGACTTCACCATCTTCTCGACGGCATCGCTCAAGGTCTTGCGCTGCTCCGGCGTGATTCCGGGAGGCGCGACCACCGAACGCCAGTTGGCGATGACGAGGTCGATGCCCTGTTCCTTGAAGGTCGGGATGTCGCTGCCGGCGATGCGCTTCTCCGAAGTCACCCCGATCGCGCGCAGCTTGCCGGACTTGATCTGGCCGTCATATTCGCTCATCCCCGAAATGCCCGCGGTGACCTTGCCGCCGAGGATCGCCGCCAGTGACTCGCCGCCGCCGGAGAACGGGATGTAGTTGATCTTCTTCGCATCGGCGCCGACGGCGCCGGCGAACAAGGCCGCCATCACATGGTCGACGCCGCCGGCCGAGCCGCCGGCAAAGGTCACCTTGGCGATATCGGCCTTCACCGCGGCCGCCAGATCCTGCGCGGTCTTGATCGGCGAATTCGCGGGCACCACGATCACCTGGATCTCTTCGGTGAGGCGGGCAATCGGCGTCACCTGCTCGAGCGTCACCGGCGACTTGTTCATGGCGAGCGCACCCACCATGACGAAGCCGTTGACCATCATCTGGTTGCCGTCGCCCTTGGCGCCGTTGACGAACTGCGCGATGCCGACGCTGCCGCCGGCGCCTGGAACGTTGGTGACCTGCACGCTGCGCGCGACGCCGGAAGCGACCAGCGCCTGCTGCATCGAGCGCGCGGTCTGATCCCAGCCACCGCCGGGAGCCGCCGGCGCCATCAGCTTGAGCTCGAGCTGCTGGGCAAAGGCAGGCGTCGCTGCCGCGAGGGTCAGCGCGACGGCTGCGCCGGCAAGGCGCGCGGGAAATTGGAACATGAGGACGCTCTCCAGGCTCGTGCGGATGCTTGCCGCATTGTGTCGTTTGGTCGCATATCAACCAAAACGGCCGAGGCTGTCCAGCGACATCCCCCGAGGGGCCGGTCAGCTGGACGCCGGCATCACCCCGCCGAGTGCAATGGTCAGTTCGCCGGCAACTTCGCGCACGATCTGGCCGATTTCCGGCAACCTGTCGTCGGTCAGGCGGCTGGTCATGCCGGAGACGGAAATCGCCGCCAGCGGCTCGGCGCAGTCGTTGTAGACGACTGCGGCAATACAGCGCAGGCCCATGCAGGCCTCCTCATCGTCGATCGCAAAGCCCTGCTTGCGGATTTTTTCGAGCTCCTTGAACAGGTCGCTCGGCCGCACGATCGACTTCTCGGTCAGGCGCGGCATGCCATGATGGCGGATGACGGCGCCAACGTCGTCGTCGGAATAGGTTGCAAGCACCGCCTTGCCGACGCCTGACGTCACCATGGCGACACGGCCGCCGACCTGGGTCAGCGAGCGCATGATCTCGCGGCTCTCCATGCGGGTGAGCACGATGATGAATTCGTCGTCGACCACGGCGAGATTGGCGGTCTCGCGGGTGAGATCACGCAGCTTGCGCAAATAAGGAATGGCCTGGGTGGAGAAATTGCGGCGCCGCGCAAAGCTGGCGCCGACCGTGAAGCCGCGCACGCCGACATGCCATTTGGATTCGGCCCGGTCGAACTGAACGAAGCGGCGACTTTCCAGCGTTGCCAGCAGGCGGTGGACGGTGGAGGCCGACAGGCCTGTGCGCACGGCGAGGTCGCTGAGGCGATAGCCCTCGTCGTCCTCGGAGAGCGTTTCGAGGATCGATAGCGCGCGGTCCACCGACTGCACGCCGCCGTCACGTGCGTCGTGGTCGGCCTCCGATGGCGATCGAGGCTCGAGAGATTTACGCCGGATCACGTTCTTGCCCATCGCGACCTGACTGTTCTCACCTCTCCCCGCGCTTGTCCGCCGAAGCCTCGGCGAAGGCCGATGCGGGAAGAGGTGAAGGTCTTCGTCGTCTCAGAGCAGCCCTGCCCCGCGCGCCCACTTGTACTTGGCGCCGAGCACCTCGACCGGCAGTTCGGTCGAATAGGCGTAGGCCGGGATGCCGTTCTGGTAGAGATATTCGGCGGCTTCCTCGACCTCGACGTCGCCGGCGAGCGAGGCCACGATCGGCTTCACGAAGCCCTTGGCCTCCATCTCCTTCTTCACCTCGACCATGTTGCGGGCGAACACCATCGGCGGCGTGACGATGGTGTGCCAGTAGCCGAGGATCAACGAATGGATCCGCTCGTCCGACAGGCCGAGCTTTACCGTGTTGACATAGGTGATCGGCGGCTCGCCACCGGTGATATCCACAGGATTTCCGGCCGCTCCGAACGGCGGGATGAACTTGCGGAAGGCCGCATCCAGATCGGGCGGCATCGACATCAGCGACAGGCCGTTGTCGACGCAGGAGTCCGACAGCAGCACGCCCGAGCCGCCGGCACCTGTGATGATCAGCACGTTCTCGCCCTTCGGCGTCGGCAGCACCGGCACGCCGCGGGCGAATTCGAGCAGTTGCCGCAGGCTGCGGGCGCGGATCACGCCGGACTGCGCCAGCACGTCCTCGTAGATCTTGTCGTTGCCGGCGAGCGCGCCGGTGTGCGAGGACGCCGCCTTGGCACCGGCCGAAGTGCGCCCGGCCTTGAGCACGACGACCGGCTTCTTCTTGGAGACGCGCTTGGCGGCTTCCGCGAAGGCGCGGCCATCCTTGAGATCCTCGCAGTGCTGCGCGATCAAATTGGTGTTCGGGTCCTGCTCGAAGAAGGCGAGCAGATCGTCCTCGTCGATATCCGACTTGTTGCCGAGGCCGACGATCGCGGAGACGCCCATCTTGGCCGAGCGCGAGAAGCCGATGATGGCCATGCCGATGCCGCCCGACTGCGACGACAGCGCCGCGTGGCCCTTGACGTCGTAGGCGGTGCAGAAGGTCGCGCAGAGATTGGCCGGCGTATAGTAGAAGCCGTAGATGTTCGGCCCCATCAGGCGGATGTCGTACTTCTTGCCGACCTCGACGATCTCGGCCTGCAGCTCCGGCGCGCCGGCTTCAGCGAAGCCCGACGGAATCAGCACCGCACCCGGGATTTTCTTCTCACCGCATTCGGTCAGCGCAGCTGCGACGAACTTCGCGGGGATCGCGAACACGGCGGTGTCGATCACACCGGGCACGTCCTTGACGCTCTTGTAGGCCTTGTAGCCGAGGATCTCGGTCGCCTTGGGATGGATCGGATAGATGTCGCCCTTGTAGCCGCCGTTGATGAGGTTCTTCATCACGGAGTTGCCGATCTTGCCGTCCTCGGCGGAGGCGCCGACCACGGCGACCGCCTTCGGCTGCATGATGCGGCTCATCGCCGCGACGATCTCTTCGGTCGGGCGCGGCTTCGGCTTGGGCACATAAGCGAAGTCGACGACGATGCGCACGTCGGCCGCGATCGCGCTCTTCGCCGTCGCGAACACCGGGTTGAGGTCGAGCTCGACGATTTCAGGGAAATCGGTGACGAGCTGCGAGACCTTGACGATGACATCGGCGAGCGCCGTGCGGTTCACCGCCTCGCCGCCGCGCACGCCCTTCAGGATCTCATGGGCCTGGATGCCGTCGAGCATCGACAGCGCGTCTTCCCTGGTCGCAGGCGCGAGGCGGAACGTGATGTCCTTCAGCACCTCGACCAGCACGCCGCCGAGACCGAAAGCGACCAGCTTGCCGAACGAGCCGTCGGTGATCGAGCCGACGATGACTTCGGTGCCGCCGGCCAGCATCTGCTGCACCTGGACGCCCTCGATCTTGGCGTCGGCCTTGTACTTCCTGGCGTTGCCGAGAATGGTCTCGTACGCCTTTTCGGCGTCTTCAGCCGTCTTGAGGCCGACGATGACGCCGCCGGCTTCGGTCTTGTGGAGAATGTCGGGCGAGACGATCTTCATCACGACCGGGAAGCCCATCGAAGAGGCCATCTTGCCGGCTTCGCCCGCCGACTTGGCCACGCCCTCCTTCGGCACCGGAATGCCATAGGCGTCGCAGACCAGCTTGCCTTCCGGCGCCGTCAGGCTGGTGCGGTTGTCCGCCTTGACCTGGTCGAGCACCTTGCGGACGGCATCTTTGGAATTGGACATGTGGCTTCTCCCTTGACCTGGTTCGTTCTTTGCAAAGCGCGCGCATGGTTAGCGGCTGCCCATGATGCTTGCCATTCGCCGCGCTCTGTTCCATGCGGCGGAACGGAGTGGCATAACGCCCGAGATTGCTCCGCCGCCTTGGATCAAAAATGGCTGGCGATGGCATTTGGTATGCCAGAAGCCAATTTGTCAAGCTGATGCACTGCCTAGAATGCCGCAAAAAATAGCCAGCTTGACATTCTGGCATGTGGTATGCCAAAAACTTTCCCGTTAATAATCCTGTAAAAGACGACTCCCACTGGAGGAGATTCGTCGTGTCACTGCGGAAACCAACCAAGGCGTTGCCGAACATGGCCGAGGCAGATATCGCAATCGTTCGTATTGCCCCGGAGAGCAGCTTCAAGAACAAGGCGTATGACGCCTTGAAAGAAGCCATCCTCAAGATGGACATCTACTCGACGCCCGAGCCGGTGATGCTCGACGAGCGCGCGCTGTCCGAGCGCCTGGGTGTCAGCCGCACGCCGATCCGCGAAGCCATCGCCATGCTGGAGCAGGACGGTTTCGTGAAGACGGTTCCGCGCCGCGGCATCATGGTGGTGCGCAGGACCAAGAGCGAGATCGTCGACATGATCCGCGCCTGGGCGGCGCTGGAGAGCATGGCGGCCCGCCTCATCACCACCACCGCACGCAAGAAAGACATCACGGCGCTGCGCGACTATTTCAAGGACTTCGGCAAGGACCGCCTGCCCGAGGATCACGTCGAGGAATATTCGCGCGCCAACATCGCCTTCCACCAGGCGCTGATCTCGCTGTCGGAATCCCCGGTGCTGGTCGATCTCACCAACGACCTCCTGCTGCACGTGCGCGGCTATCGTCAGCTGACCATCGGACGCAAGGACCGCACCGCGACCTCGCTGCCCGAGCATCTCGGCATGATCGAAGCCCTCGAAGCGCGCGACACCGAGCTCGCCGAGAAGCGCGCCCGCGACCACACCCTTGGCCTTGCCGCGTACGTCGAAGCGCACGGCCAGGAACTCTTCTAGCAACGTTCACCAGAAGGGCGAAACATTCGCCCGCGAAGCCTAAACGGCATATTGAGACCAGGGAGACAAGGCCCATGCTGAACACCGCGACCAAGTCCGAGGCACCGGGCACCGAGCAGGAATTGACGGATGGCTTCCATCTCGTCATCGACGCGCTCAAGCTGAACGGCATCAACACCATCTATAATGTGCCGGGCATCCCGATCACGGATTTGGGCCGCATGGCGCAGGCCGCCGGCATTCGCGTGATCTCCTTCCGCCACGAGCAGAACGCCGGTTACGCCGCAGGCATCGCCGGCTACCTCACCAAGAAGCCCGGCGTCTGCCTCACGGTCTCGGCGCCCGGCTTCCTCAACGGCCTCACCGCGCTCGCGCACGCCACCACCAACTGCTACCCGATGATCCTGGTCTCGGGCTCCTCCGAGCGCGAGATCGTCGACCTCCAGCAGGGCGACTACGAGGAGATGGACCAGCTCGCGATCGCCAAGCCGCTGTGCAAGGCGGCCTATCGCGTGCTGCACGCCCAGGACATCGGCATCGGTTTTGCCCGCGCCATCCGCGCCGCGGTCTCGGGCCGTCCAGGCGGCGTCTATCTCGACCTGCCGGCAAAGCTGTTCGGCCAGGTGATGAACGCCGAGGCCGGCCAGAAGTCGCTGGTCAAGGTGATTGATGCAGCGCCCGCGCAGCTCCCCTCGCCTGCTTCCGTCAAGCGCGCGCTCGACGTGCTCAAGAGCGCAAAGCGCCCGCTCATCATCCTCGGCAAGGGCGCGGCCTACGCGCAGGCCGATGAAGAAATCAAGACGTTCGTCGAGAAGAGCGGCGTGCCGTTCCTGCCGATGAGCATGGCGAAGGGCCTGCTCCCCGACACCCATCCGCAATGCGCCGGCGCGGCCCGCTCGACGGTGCTGAAAGAGTCCGACGTCGTCATGCTGATCGGCGCGCGGCTGAACTGGCTGCTCTCGCACGGCAAGGGCAAGAGCTGGGGCGAAGCGCCCAAGAAGTTCATCCAGGTCGACATCGAGCCCAGGGAAATGGACTCCAACGTCGAGATCGTCGCGCCCGTCGTCGGCGACATCGGCTCGGTCGTCTCGGCCTTCAACCAGGCGATCGGCACGGGCTGGACTGCGCCGCCGGCCGAATGGACAAAGGCCATCGTGTCCAAGCGCGACGAGAACGTCGCGAAGATGGCGCCGAAGCTGATGAACAACAAGTCGCCGATGGACTATCACGGCGCGCTCGGCGTGCTGAAGAACGTCATCAAGGATCATCCCGAGGCGATCCTCGTCAACGAAGGTGCCAACACGCTCGACCTCGCCCGCGGCGTCATCGACATGTATCGTCCGCGCAAGCGTCTCGACGTCGGCACCTGGGGTGTGATGGGCATCGGCATGGGCCAGGCGATTGCCGCAGCCCTCGAGACCGGCCATCCCGTGCTCGCGGTGGAAGGCGACAGCGCGTTCGGCTTCTCCGGCATGGAGGTCGAGACCATCTGCCGCTACAACCTTCCGATCTGCGTCGTCATCTTCAACAATGACGGCATCTATCGCGGCACCGACGTCAACAGTGTCAACGCCGATCCCGCGACGACCGTGTTCGTCAAGGGCGCGCGCTACGACAAGATGATGGAAGCCTTCGGCGGCGTCGGCGTGAATGCCAGCTCGCCCGACGAGCTCAAGCGCGCCGTCAACGAGGCGATGGCCTCGGGCAAGCCGACGCTCATCAACGCGGTGATCGATCCGGCCGCAGGCTCGGAGAGCGGCCGCATCGGCAATCTCAATCCGCAGAGCGTTCTGCAGAAGAAAAAGTAAGTCCTCCCCTTCAACCCTTTATTCCCTGCCGGGTGCAGGGGCAGACAGAGTATACGGAGCAACACGATGACCAAAGCGCTCACGGGCGTTCGCATTCTCGACTTCACCCACGTTCAATCAGGACCGACCTGCACGCAGCTGCTCGCCTGGTTCGGTGCCGACGTGATCAAGGTTGAACGCCCGGGCGTGGGTGACATTACCCGCGGCCAGTTGCAGGACATCCCGAACGTGGACAGCCTGTATTTCACCATGCTGAACCACAACAAGCGCTCGATCACGCTCGACACCAAGAACCCCAAGGGCAAGGAAGTCCTCACCGAGTTGATCAAGAAGTGCGACGTGCTGGTGGAGAACTTCGGCCCCGGCGTGCTCGACCGCATGGGCTTCCCCTGGGAGAAGATCCAGGCGATCAACCCGAAGATGATCGTCGCCTCGATCAAGGGCTTTGGCCCCGGCCCCTACGAAGACTGCAAGGTCTACGAGAACGTCGCGCAGTGCACCGGTGGCGCCGCCTCCACCACCGGCTTCCGTGACGGCCTGCCGCTCGTCACCGGCGCGCAGATCGGCGACAGCGGCACCGGCCTGCATCTGGCGCTCGGCATCGTCACCGCGCTCTATCAGCGCACGCATTCGGGCAAGGGCCAGCGCGTCACGGCTGCGATGCAGGACGGCGTGCTCAACCTCGCCCGCGTCAAGCTGCGCGACCAGCAGCGCCTCGAGCGCGGTCCGCTCAAGGAGTACAGCCAGTTCGGCGAAGGCATTCCGTTCGGCGATGCCGTGCCGCGCGCCGGCAACGATTCCGGCGGCGGCCAGCCCGGCCGCATCCTGAAGTGCAAGGGTTTCGAGACCGATCCGAACGCCTACATCTACTTCATCACCCAGGCTCCGGTCTGGGAGAAGATCTGCGACGTGATCGGCGAGCCCTCCTGGAAGACCGATCCGAACTACGCCAAGCCGGCCGCGCGCCTGCCGCGCCTGAACGAGATCTTCGCCCGCATCGAGCAGTGGACGATGACCAAGACCAAGTTCGAGGCGATGGAGATCCTCAACAAGGACGACATCCCCTGCGGCCCGATCCTGTCGATGAAGGAGATCGCCGAGGACCAGTCGCTGCGCGCGACCGGCACCGTGGTCGAGGTCGACCACCCCACCCGCGGCAAGTACATCTCGGTCGGCAACCCGATCAAGCTGTCGGACTCTCCGAGCGACGTGGAGCGCTCCCCGCTGCTCGGCGAGCATACCGACGAGATCCTGCGCTCCGTGCTCGGCTTCTCGGACCACCAGGTCGCCGAGATCCACAAGTCCGGCGCGCTCGACCCGCCGCAGAAGCAGGCCGCTGAGTAAGCGGCACTACCACCAGTGGACACGAAAGGGCCGCCCATCGAGGCGGCCCTTTTTGCATGAGAATGCCGCTGGGGTGCGGGCTCAAACTAAAAACTTAAAAACAACCCCATGCACAGTAGCCAACCCCTTGGCCTCAAAATCAATTTCGTATTTTTCGAATTTCCTGTTGACGCGTCGGGCAAAACACGGGTATCAATCCATACTGGCCCAACTCGCAAGACGCCTGCGATCTCCCTGATGAAGAGCATTCCGACGCGACCGCGCATTTGGACGGATATCCGCAAACAGATCGGGAGACGCCCACCCCAATGAAAAAGGCATTGGGAGTGAAGATCATTGCCACGATTGGGGCCGTCCTCCTGGCGGCGGCAGACCAAGCGATGAGGATCGCGGAAAGTCTCGATCGCCGGAACCCGGAGATCCGCCGATCCTCAGGGGACCGAACGTCCCGCCGCCATGATTAAAAATATATGCGAGGCACCATGAAGATCGATTGGACGATCGACAGCACAGGCCAGATGAGAGGCTTTAGCTATCACGATGGGAGTTTGGAAGCACTTGAATGGGTCAAGAAGCGTTATATTCGTATGAGGATTGCGACCGTCGATGGATCCATCACCGTGGTCGAATTGTGTGACCTTGATACCGTCGCGCTGCAGCTATGGGAGGGAGCGATCATTTCCGATCTCTTCGCGTGGCCCATCGACGCCGTGCCAGAGGCGCAATGGAATACGAACGATGGTGCATGGCACGTCTTGCTCTCCGGACGAGCTGGCCGTTCAGATCGAAGGTCTGCGGCTGCTGAAATCGTGAAACGAAAACCAACGGCGTTTCTGGTTCAAGTGCTCACATCATACGGCGGCACCATGGCCGTTGTCTGCGAGTCGATCAATGTTTCGAAGGAATCTTAGCAACGTGAAGGGCGGCCTAACTATCGCCGACACTTCTTCCACTGGCGGAAATCCATCGGCGCCGTGGAGGATTTTGCCGGTAGTCCAACAGGCCTGGAAGTCGCATTGACAGATCTTGTCGACGACTCCAGTCTTCGAGAACTGATCGGGCTGTTGACCAGGTATGGCCCCGGCCCCGACACGAAGTGGTTGCGGAGGCTTCGCACGCAGCATAACGAAGGTTGGTTTGCTTGCGAGCGGATGTTTTGGCACGAAGCGCGTATGCGCTTCAGCGCCTTGAAGACGTCGAAACGACGAACCTGGATATCGGCATCGTGATGAATGGACCGCTGTCCAAGTCGATAACTCTCGATCGCGCGCTTGTTGCAGAATTGGGCAGATACGGAATCTCGATTTCGGTCACTGCCTATCCGCCCCAACTGACTAAACCTCCGGGGGGAGGTAAAGGTCCTACACCTCCAGAGCCGCCAGCACCTCCACCCAGTCCACCCATTAGTCGATGATTGATTCTGGTACGATGGTTGTGAAGGATTCCTTCGGACGCGATCGGGTCATCGATCGCATCCCCTTGCCTTTACATGGGGTGAATTGCATGGTCAGAGAAAACAAGATTGAAGAATACCGCCAAAGGGCGGATCGCGGTGATACCGATGCTCTGTATTTATTGGCTTGGGAGTATTACAGGGGGGAGGTAGTCACCAAAGACGTTGGCACGGCAATCGCGCTATTTCGGCAGTTGGAGGAAACGCAGCCGTTACTGGCGCGGTTTAACATTGCGAAGATAAAGTATGCGGAAGGCGATAATTCTTTGGTTGACGATATTCGAGCGGATTGCGCCGCTGGATTTGGGCCGTCCCTTTACCTTATGGGGTCGTACTCGCTGAAGAAAGTGGGAGGGAAAAGCGGCCGGGCAAGTGCAATCGGATACTATAGCGCGGCAGCACAGAATGGACATTGGCCTTCGGAGTTTCAGGTATGGCGACTTAGCAAGCTGGGTTTTCGGCAACGTCTTGCAACAGCCATTCCCGCGTTTCGGGCCCTCCATCGTGTGCTCGCCGCCAGATGGCGCAATGAAAGCCAAGATCACCATACTCTGATATGAGCCGGCCCTCTGACTTTACACCTGCGGCTGAGGCGACGGGAACTATGGCAACGGGCCTGGGTGGCACAAGAAGCGTTATATTCGCATGAGGATTGCGACCGTCGATGGATCCATCACCGTGGTCGAATTGTGCGACCTTGATACCGTCGCGCTGCAGCTATGGGAGGGAGCGATCATTTCCGATCTCTTCGCTTGGCCCATCGACGCCGTGCCAGAGGCGCAATGGAATACGAACGATGGTGCATGGCACGTCTTGCTCTCCGGACGAGCTGGCCGTTCAGATCAAAGGCCTGCGGCGGCTGAAATCGTGAAACGAAAACCAACGGCATTTCTGGTTCAAGTGCTCACATCATATGGCGGCACCATGGCCGTTGTCTGCGAGTCGATCAATGTTTCGAAGGCACCCTTAGCAACATGAAGGGCGGCCCAACTATGGCCGACACTTCTTCCACTGGCTGAAATCCATCGACGCCGTGCAGGATTTTTCCGGTAGTCCAGCGGTCCTGAAGGTCGCATTGACAGATCCTGTCGACGATTCCAGTCTTCGAGAACTGATCGGGCTGTTGACCAGGCACGGCCTCGACACGAAGTGGTTGCGGAGGCTTCGCACGCAGCATAACGAAGGTTGGTTTGCTAGCGAGCGGATGTTTTGGCACGAAGCTGTATTCAAGGATTGAGGAGCGGTCAGAAGCCTGCATGCTCTGTGTCCTGCAAATCGAAGGAAACGCGCTGGAGAATGGCATCGCCAAACACTTCGCCGCGCCATTCTATCGCAAGGATATTTCGAAGGACGGGCGTGACCTGCTGTTCTATGAGGTCGCCGACGCGTCGAACAGATCCGAGCTATCGCTGCATGTCCGGCAGTTCATCGACCAGAATAAAGCGGCGCTCGCATATGCGCTTCAGCACCCTGAAGACGTCGAAACGATGAAACCTGGATATCGGCATCGTGATGAATGGGCCGCTGTCAAAGTCGATAACTCTCGATCGCGCGCTTGTTGCAGAATTGGGCGGATACGGAATTTCGGTTTCCGTCACTGCCTATCAAGGGGAAATCGTCTTGAGCGACAACCATCCATAAACGGCTGGAATTGCCGTGGTGGCGCACGCGATGAACCAGCCGACGCCAAATTAAAGACGGGTCCCGATGGAACCGATACGGTGGCCGGCCGTTGTTCTTCCGCCGGTGCGCTCTCGACATGCGAGTGTGCCGCTTCCACAGCGAGTGACCAAGCGCCTCGCAGAATATCTGCCCAACGCTGAAGATTGTCCGCCTTCTCGTCCCGAGGGTGACAAGTCGATCCATCTCAGCTTGCGAGCGGGAGGCGTCGCGTCCAGCACTCGCCGGACCACGCCCGTTGATCAAACGAGGACGACATGTTGAAAGATCAAACCTCAGATCGCGCCAAGCGTGAAGCCAACAAGGCGTTCAAGCCTGCCAAAACGCAAAAGCCGATGAACGACTATGCGAAGGACCAGCACTCCTTCAACGAGAACCGTGAGCGGCTGAAGGCGGAGCGATTGGCCCGCGAGGCCAAGCCGGATGGTCGTTCCGAATAACAGGCGATCGCATATTGAGAACAACGAGGCTTGCAGCTTGCCTCCGGCCCATCCTTCGAGACGCCCGCCAAGGGCGGGCCCTCAGGATGAGGTCGCGTTTTGCGGCGAGGATATCCGAGCCTCATGCCTCAAGATCGACGCCAGCCCTTGGCCTAGAGCATCGAGAGCACGACGATCCCGTCTTCGAGCTCGCCGGACGCCAACCGTATCCGCGCGATACGCTCGAACTCCGTCCGGTATTTCTGAAGATAGCTGAAGGCCTGCTTCTGCGTCTGAAACGTGGTGGCGAGCCGGCACATCTGTCGACCTGCGCCAAGCGCGAGAAAAAAGGTGATTGTGCCGCCGCTATCGCTATCCGGCTTGATCCTAGGCACGACCCGCACTCTTTGGCATGTGACCGGCCCTCCTGGAGTGATCGTCGGCGCTATCGAACCTGGCTAGCGCGGCGATTTCCGCGCGCGCTTCTTCGGCGTCGGCGCCGGCAACGATGCGCGGAGATCCGCGTCGGCCGCTTCCTTGGCTTCCCGCAACTCGCGTAGCCGTGCCATGTTCTTGCGGAGTTCGGCAGACTGCTTTTCGGCATCCGCCATCGCCCGCGCGCCCTCTTCAGCCGCCAGACGCTGGCGGTTAGAACGCGCGATACCTGCGGGCGAAGGTTCAGCCGATTTCCTGGCGCTCATCTTCCACCCTGTTCAGCAACGGACAAAACCCGCTCAATCCAGGGATCGAGCGGGTCGCACGGCCGTTTCAGTACATCCGTGAAACGGCACTGGAGAGCTTAAGCCAGCGAGAGATTCTCAGCGCTGACCTTGCCCCGCATCTTGTCGGTCTTGGCTTCGAAGTTGACCTTTTGGCCCTCGGCGAGACCCGCAAGACCGGCCCGCTCGACCGCGCTGACATGAACGAACACGTCGTTGCCGCCGTCGTCGGGCTGAATGAATCCAAAGCCCTTCTGGCCGTTAAACCACTTCACTGTACCTGTCGGCATTCTTCTTCTCCAAAGCGCGCATGCGCGTAGCCCGCGTGACGCTCACGCAGAATCGATTCAATTCGTCGATGTCTCTGGAAAAAGGAGCCCGCGGGCGCATTCAACAAGGCACAGCGGCTGAACGAATGCCGATAACGTATACCCCATCATGGTCGGTTACAAGGCTCGGGCCGGATTTAATTGCGCGCCGGCGGCAGCGGAACACCCGCATTCGAGGCCTCAGGTGTCGCGCGAGACGTGGCACCTCCAGGTGTCCGACACGACAACCATGCGCTCGAATGCCGACCACCAGCGATTCCAGTTCGACGACGTGTCGTTGTGGACATACGCGCCGCGGATTCCTGGGTACATTGTCTCGTCGCCGCCCGGCTCTTGGCATCTATCGGTGATGAGAACGCCGCTTGCGCTCCCGCCTTCTCCAACAAGGAGTCGCGCCATGGAACGGCGTCGTATCAAGCAGATTCAAACGCTCGGGCACCGGCTGGCGGACGAAGTCAGACGCCTGCGTGACGAGGCCCGCTCACTTCCGCCCGGGCGGCGCCGCGAGATCTTGCTGCGAAGGGTTCGGCAGGATGAAACAGCCGTCCGGATCGATGCATGGCTCAGCTCTCCGGGTCTGAGAGCACCGACGTGACGAAACGATATCAGGCTTATTTGGTCGGACAGAGCGGCGTGATCAATCCGCCGAGGCGACCGCGCCTCAGGTAGCCTCGATCTTGACTGAGCCCTCAAGCGATCGCCACTCCCAAGCTGCTCGCAAAAATACTTCACCACGGCCGCGTTGAACTCGCGGTGAAAGGCGAGCCGGTCGAACCCCGCCGGCACGTCGATGCAGATACACGGGATCGCTGCCGCGAGCTCGGGGCGAGGAAGGCCCCGACAACTTGGCCTTGCCGCACACCGTTGATCTTGAAACACTCGTGCTCTCCCGGGCTCGCCGTCCGCCCGCAAGCCAGACACGAGGTCAGCATGTCCCTGCTCGGCACGGCCGCCGTCGCGATGTGGTGGAATATCAGCCCCGAGCAACGTGAGGAATTCGGCGACTGGCACTCGCACGAGCATTTCCCGGAACGCCTGAGCATTCCCGGCTTCCGGCGCGGATCGCGCTGGACCAGCACCGAGAACGCCGAGGGCTTCTTCGTGCTGTATGAGCTGGAGCAGTACGGCATCCTCACCTCGAAGGGATATCTCGACCGCCTCAACGCGCCGACGCCATGGTCGACAAAGATGATGCCGCATCATCTCGGCATGATCCGCAGCCAGTGCCGGGTGACGGCGAGCTTTGGCGGCGGCGTTGCGACCTCCCTCGCGACCATCAGGCTTTCGGCAGCCGTGGGACGCGAAGCAGAATTGCAGGCGAACCTTTCGGAGACGCTCGGCGCATTTGCGCATAGGCCGGGACTGACAGGTGCCCATCTGCTCCTGACCGACACGCCCAGGACGAGCTCGCCCACGACCGAACAGCAGATCCGCGGCGAGGACAGCGTCGCCGACTGGATCGCACTGCTGTCCGGCTACGACCCCGATGCGGTCGAAGACGTTGTCGCCAACCAGCTCTCGCCGTCAGGGCTTCACGCCGCGGGCGCGCGGGACAATCCGACAATCGGCCGCTACCGACTGGCGTTCACCATGACGCCGCAGGATGTCGCAGCCGTCTAGCAACGCGGCCAGACAAACCTCCAAAAAAAAATCGAGACGCCCTGTCGGATCGGCAACGCCTCGGTCGTCCTCGGGACATGAATGGGCCGTAGACGCTAATATCGGGTCCATCAATTCATGAGGGATGACCAAGATGCCCAGCACTGTCCGCCTGCACCGCGTTCTCTCGACCAGTCCGGAGAAGGTCTATCGCGCCTTCCTCGAAGCGGACGCGCTGGCGAAATGGCTTCCGCCCAACGGCTTTACCTGCACCGTGCATCATCTGGAGCCCAAGGTCGGCGGCACGTTCAAGATGTCGTTCCGGAACTTCACGACGGGGAACAGCCACGCCTTCGGCGGCGAATATCTCGAGCTCGTGCCCGGAGAACGTCTCCGATACACCGACAAGTTCGACGATCCCAATCTGCCCGGCGAAATTCAGGTGACCGTGACGCTGAAGAAGGTCTCGGTCGGCACCGAGGTCGACATCACGCAGGCCGGCATCCCCGACGTCATCCCGCCGGAAGCCTGTTACCTCGGCTGGCAGGAATCGCTGCGAAACCTCGCAAGGCTCGTCGAGCCCGAGATCAATCAATAGGGCCAAAGCGGAGCGAGCGCCTCGTCCTTCGAGACGACCGCTTCGCGGTCTCCTCAGGATGAGGCTAAACGGCATCGACGCCCGTTGAAACTGCGGCCACGCACTCCGCCCTCATCCTGAGGGCCCGCCAAAGGCGGGCGTCTCGAAGGACGGCCGCAGAAACGGTCTTCCAATGCGATAGCGGCGTCCGCAAGCGGGGCGAGCAATCGAGCCCGGTCGCCTCCGCGCCCTACGCGCCCGCCTTCGGCGCAAGTCCGCCGCTGGCGGTCCAGCGATCCGGGTCGGGGCTGTGGCCGATCAGTGCGAGGCCGTAGGCGATCGACTCGAACTGGTCGCCTGACATCAGCCGCTCGTTGCCGAACCGTTCGGCGAACAGCTTTCGGACGGCGGGCACGAACGAGGTGCCGCCGGTCAGGAACACCTTCTCCACCTCGCGCGCGGTGATGCCGGCTTCGCCCAGCACCTTGTCGACGGTGGCACCCAGCCGGGCGATATCGTCGGCAATCCAGGATTCAAAATTCTTCCGCGTGATGGTCGAACCGATATCGACGCCGCCGCCCTTGAAGCGGAAGTCCACCTCGTCGTGGCCCGACAGCGCGACCTTGGCGTCGGACACCGCGCGATACAGCGAGAAGCCGAGGTCGAGATCGACGATCGTGATGAAATCCTCGAGCAGTTCCGGCTTCAGCGCGGTGCGTGCGAGCTCCCGCAGCTCGCGCAGATCGCCGTTGCTCTTCATCATCGCGAGCTGGTGCCAGCGCGCGAGGTTGGTGTAGTGGCCGCTGGGGACCGGCAGCACCTTGTCGAACGAGCGGAAGCTGGAGCCTTTGCCGAGCCGCGGCGAGACGACGTGGTCGACGATGCGGTAGTCGAACGTGTCGCCGGCAATGCCGATGCCGGCGTGGCCAAGCGGCTCGGCGCGCAAGGCACCGCCCGTGCGCGAAAAGCGCATCACCGAGAAGTCGCTGGTGCCGCCGCCGAAATCCGCAACCAGCACGGTGGCATCGCGCTCCAGGCGCCGGGCGAAGGAGAACGCCGCGCCCACGGGCTCGTAGACATAGCGCGCATGGCCGGCGCCGAGGCGCTCGAACGCGGCCCGGTAGCGCTGCATCGCCAGCGCCTCGTCGGGATTGCCGCCGGCGAAGCGCACGGGGCGGCCGACCGTGATCGTCGACGTCTCGAAGCCGAACCTGTCGCCGCCATGGCGCGCCAGCGTCCGCAGGAATGCCGCCAGGATGTCCTCGAACTTGAAGCGCTGCCGGAACACCTGCGTGGTGTTGAAGCTGCTGCTCGCCGCAAAAGTCTTGAACGATTGCAGGAAGCGGTAGACGTGGCGTCCTTCGAGGAACGTCTCGATCGCCCACGGGCCGCCTTCGGCCTGGGCGCCGGCGCCCGGGCGGTCCTCCCAGAAGCACAAGGCTGACACATAGACGCTGTGGCGCTGTCCGCCGTGGTCGAAGCGGATGGCCTCCACCCGGCGATCGTCCGCCGCGATCGCGACGACCGTGTTGCTGGTCCCAAAATCGATGCCGATCGAGACGGCGGGCGAGGCGCTCGACATGAACCACTCTGACAGATGATTGGAAGGGGGCAGACCACTAGCGGCTTTGACTTGCCCTGCCAAGACCGCAGATGCTGCAGCGCGGTCGGGGCTCGCCGAAAGCGTTGCCGATCCGGGCAAAGGAGGTCACCCGCGCAACGCGATTTCCGGCTTTCTGACACCGGATCCGCCCTTTCAGGACGTCGCCGGGGACGTTTTAAGCCCGAAGCGGCCGCTTTAACGGACGATTATGCTGCAATGCGGCAGCGCACATGCTGCTATGCAATGGCATGCATGGACACTGGCATCTGGTATACGTAGATTGCCTTTCGAAATGAGACAGCACTGCTGACCGTCTCAAGAAAGGATCTTCCGATGTCCAAGACTGCTTCCGTCGCTCTCGCCCCCTCCTCCACCCTGTTCGCGCGTTTCCTGGCCGCGGTCGATCGCTTCCTGATGGCCAGCGCCGAGATCTCCAATCACAACGGCGACCTGCCGCGCTTCGGCCTGTAAGCCGGCGCTTTCGCGCTGCCGCGGTAGCACGCCGGTTTCAAAACCGTCCACATGCTACTTTTGATGAATGGCCCCGCAGGACGGGGCCATTTCTACTTGTGCTGTCCCTTGAGTCACTGCCGCGGCCGGTCAAAGGCCCCTGCGGCATTTGCGCACGGTGACCGGACCAGCGCTTGAACCTTGGCATAATGAATACAAGAATGCCCCTCCAGCGCTCGCAGAAAAATTAGAGGCGCCACGGGAGGCTTTATGACGGACATGGTGCAGGCAACGGCTCCTACAACCGCGCGCGTTAGCGACACGTATCGCTGGGCGCAATTGGCGATCGGTGTAGCGGCGATGGTGATGATCGCCAACTATCAATACGGCTGGACGTTCTTCGTCCCGGACATCCAGAAGAAGTTCGGCTGGGATCGCGCGTCGATCCAATGGGCCTTTACTCTCTTCGTCCTGTTCGAGACCTGGCTGGTGCCGATCGAAGGATGGTTCGTGGACAAATACGGCCCGCGCATCGTCGTGCTGGTCGGCGGCGTGCTCTGCGCCATCGGCTGGGCGATCAACGCGCAGGCCACCACGCTCAACGGCTACTATCTCGGCATGATCGTCGCAGGCATCGGCGCCGGCGGCGTCTACGGCACCTGCGTCGGCAACGCGCTCAAATGGTTCCCTGACAAGCGCGGCCTTGCTGCGGGCATCACCGCCGCGGGCTTCGGTGCAGGCTCCGCGCTCACCGTCGCGCCGATCCAGGCCATGATCAAGGACAGTGGCTTCCAGACCACCTTCCTCTATTTCGGCCTCGGACAAGGCATCATCATCTGCATCCTCGCCTTCTTCCTGCTGTCGCCGAAGCCGGGCCAGGTGCCGAACATGGTGGCGAATGCCAATCTGCTGCAGACCCGCCGCAACTATCAGCCGACCGAGGTGCTGCGCCAGCCGATCTTCTGGCTGATGTACTTCATGTTCGTGATCGTCGGCGCCGGCGGCCTGATGGTGACGGCCAACCTGAAGCCGATCGCGGCCGACTGGAAGGTCGACAACGTGCCGGTCACGCTGATGGCGGTGACGATGACCGCGGTGACCTTCGCAGCCACGATCGACCGCGTGCTCAACGGCCTGACGCGCCCGTTCTTCGGCTGGATCTCCGACATGATCGGCCGCGAGAACACGATGTTCATCGCCTTCGGCATGGAGGGTTTTGGCATCTGGATGCTCTACCTCTGGGGCCACGATCCGATCTGGTTCGTGCTGCTCTCGGGCTTCGTGTTCTTCGCCTGGGGTGAGATCTACTCGCTGTTCCCCTCGACCTGCACCGACACGTTCGGCGCCAAGTTCGCGACCACCAATGCGGGCCTGCTCTACACCGCAAAGGGCACGGCCGCGCTGCTGGTTCCGATCGCCAATTACATGCAGCAATCGTCGGGCACCTGGGACAGCGTGTTCATCATCGCAGCCGGCGCCAACATCCTGGCCTCGGCCCTGGCGATCGCGGTGCTGAAACCCTGGCGCAAGGTCGTGGTCGCGAAATCGACTGTCGCCTGACGCGCTTCACTTACTGCTCGTTCAAACGACGACGCCCGGCCTCACGGCCGGGCGTTTTCGTTTTGCGCAAGGTTTCGCGCTGCCGTCGCACAAACGGAACTGCCGATTTTGTGACGCGCGAGCCAAGATTGGGCTTGCATTCTGGAATATGGTATACCAAGCTCCTCGCCGCGCTTGCGACGATAAGCCACAATATTTGCGACATCACGTCATCTTGGCAAATGGTGTCGACCAGAAAAGCGCGTTGGGAGGTTCTTGATGATTTCCAGCACGGACGGCGCCGTCACGGCCGCGCCTCTTCGCACCGGTTTCCGTTGGCTCCAGCTCGGCATAGGCATCGTCTGCATGGCGATGATCGCCAACCTGCAATATGGCTGGACGCTGTTCGTCGATCCGATCGATGCGGCCCATCATTGGGGCCGCGCCGCGATCCAGCTCGCTTTCACCATCTTCGTCGTCACCGAGACCTGGCTGGTGCCGGTCGAGGCCTGGTTCGTCGACAAATACGGCCCGCGCATCGTCATCATGTTCGGCGGCGTGATGATCGCGCTGTCCTGGGTGCTCAACTCCTATGCCGACTCGCTCACGCTGCTCTATGCGGCCGCGATCGTCGGCGGCATGGGCGCGGGCGCCGTCTACGGCACCTGCGTCGGCAACGCGCTGAAATGGTTTCCCGACCGCCGCGGCCTTGCCGCCGGCGCGACCGCCGCGGGCTTCGGCGCAGGCGCCGCGCTCACCGTGGTGCCGATCGCGACCATGATCGCAGCGAGCGGCTATCAGCACGCGTTCTTCACCTTCGGCATCGGCCAGGGCCTGATCGTGTTCGCGCTCGCCTTCTTCATCCAGCCGCCGCGGATCTCGATCCCGCCGAAGAAGAAGCAGCTTAACCTGCCGCAGACCAAGATCGACTTCACGCCGCCGCAAGTGCTGCGCACCCCTATTTTCTGGGTGATGTATCTCGTCTTCGTCATGGTCGCCTCCGGCGGCCTGATGACCGCAGCCCAGATCGGCCCGATCGCGCACGACTTCAGGATCGCCGACACGCCGGTGACGCTCGCCGGCTTCCAGATGGCGGCGCTGACCTTCGCGATCTCGCTCGACCGCATCTTCGACGGCTTCGGACGTCCGTTCTTCGGCTGGGTCTCCGACACGATCGGCCGCGAGCACACCATGTTCATCGCCTTCGGCACCGCGGCACTGATGCTGCTCACGCTGTCGGCCTATGGCCACATGCCCGTCGTCTTCGTGCTCGCGACCGCGGTTTATTTCGGCGTGTTCGGCGAGATCTACTCGCTATTCCCCGCAACCTGCGGCGACACCTTCGGCTCGAAGTTCGCGACCACCAACAACGGCATGCTCTACACCGCGAAAGGCACCGCCTCGCTGCTCGTCCCACTCGCCAGCGTGATCTCGGCGGCGTATGGCTGGAAGGCCGTGTTCGTGGTGGCGGTGGCGCTGAACGCGACGGCCGCGCTGATGGCGCTGTTCGTGATCAAGCCGCTGCGCCGCTCCTTCATCCTCGGCAAGGAAGCCGAGAGCGCCGGCACGACCACGGCGAACGCCAAGACCGAGACGGCGTAGGCCGCTACACACCTTGAACAGTTCAAGAAGGGGCGCAGTGATGCGCCCCTTCTTCGTTTTGGCACGGGGGGCAAACGTCAGCATCCCTGTCGCAAGATTTTTCGGATCAGCCAAATCCAACGCTTGACGATTGGCATTATGTATACCACAATTCACCCGTCATTTCACCCAGGGAGGTTGCAATGCTGGTCGGAGACATTCTGCGCAAGAAGACGTCGCGCGTTGTCACGGTGCGAATGAACGAAACGGTGGGTATCGCCGCCAAGCTGATGCGCGCCAACAACATCAGCGCGCTCGTGGTCAAGGACGTGGTCCGCTCCGAGGGCAACACCGCGGTCGGCATGTTCACCGAGCGTGACGTGGTGCGCGCCATCGCGGAGCACGGGGCGGGCGGCATCAACGTCAAGGTCTCCCAGCTCGTCTCGGTGCAGCAGCTCATCTCCTGCACCTCGACGGACACGATCGAGCATGTCCGGCATCTGATGAACCGCAATCACATCCGCCACCTGCCTGTGATCGACGACTACAGCCTCGTCTCCGTCATCAGCATGCGCGACATCGCCGCTGCCGTGGACGAAGCAATCAACGGCGCGCCGCAAGCAGCAGCTTAAAGCGCCACGACCCTTCCCCTGCGACGACCGGCCCCGGCTCGGATCCTTCCGAGCCGGACCGGATCTTTCGTCCCAAAATTCCGGTCACCCGCGAGGATTTCATGAAGATCTGCATCTACGGCGCCGGCGCAATCGGCGGGTATCTCGGGGTTCAGCTGGCGCGCGCTGGCGCCGACGTCAGCCTGGTCGCACGCGGCGCGCATCTGGCCGCGATGCGCGAGCGTGGCCTGACGCTGCTCGCGGGCGAGGAGAAGCACACCGTACACCCGCGCTGCACGGACGATCCCGCCGAGCTCGGCGTGCAGGACTACATCATCATCACGCTGAAGGCGCATTCGATCACCGGCGTGATCGAGAAGATGCAGCCGCTGTTGGGCCCGCATACCCGCATCGTCACCGCCGTCAACGGCATCCCCTATTGGTACTTCTACAAGCACGGCGGCAATTACGAGAATTCGACGCTGGAGAGCATCGACCCCGGCGGGCGGCAATGGCGCGAGATCGGCGCCGAGCGCGCCATCGGCTGCATCGTCTATCCCGCCACCGAGATCGAGGCGCCCGGCGTGATCCGCCACGTGTACGGCAACAATTTCCCGCTCGGCGAGCCCTCCGGCGCGATCACTGGTGACGTGCAGCGCCTCGCCGACCTGTTCGTCGCGGCCGGCCTGAAGGCGCCGGTGCTCGAGCGCATCCGCGACGAGATCTGGCTGAAGCTGTGGGGCAATGTCTGCTTCAACCCGATCAGCGCGCTCACCCATGCGACGCTCGACGTGATCTGCACTGATCCGGCCACCCGCGCGCTGTCGCGCGCGATCATGGTGGAGACGCAGGCCATCGCCGAAACTTTCGGCGTCAAATTCCGCGTCGATGTCGAGCGCCGCATCGAGGGCGCCCGCAAGGTCGGCGCGCACAAGACCTCGATGCTCCAGGACCTCGAGCGCGGCCGCCCGATGGAGATCGACCCGCTCGTCACGGTGGTGCAGGAGATGGGCCGCCTCACCGGGATTGCAACGCCTGCGCTCGACTCGGTGCTGGCGATGGTGACCCAGCGCGCCCGCATCGCCGGCCTCTATGACGGCGTCTCGGCGCCAGCCGATCCGCGCGCACTGGCAGTGGCGTGATGGCGGGCGAGATGAAACAGTGGCTGCGCTTCCGCCATGCCGGCGCGACCGGCTTCGGCACGCTGAGCTCATCCGGCATCAGCGTACACGAGGGCGAGATGTTCGGCCGCCATGCCGTCACCGGCAGGACGCTTGCGCTTTCGGAGGTCGAGCTGCTCGCGCCCTGCGAGCCCGGCAAGATCGTCGCGCTCTGGAACAATTTTCACGCGCTCGCCGCCAAGCTGAACCAGCCCGAGCCACCGGCGCCGCTCTACCTGCTGAAGGCCACCACCAGCATTGCGGCACCGGGCGCAGTGATCCGCCGTCCGTCTTATTACGACGGCAAGACCACCTATGAGGGCGAGCTCGGCATCGTCATCGGCAGGACCTGCGCCCGCGTCTCGCCGGTCGAAGCCGACAGCTTCATCTTCGGCTATACCTGCGTCAACGACATCACCGCCAACGACATCCTGACCAGCGACCCCACCTTCCCGCAATGGGCCCGCGCCAAGGGCATCGACGATTACGGCCCGTTCGGCCCGGTGATTGCGACCGGCCTCGATCCGGCCAAGCTCATCGTCCGCACCATTCTCAACGGCGCCGAGCGGCAGAACTATCCGATCGCGGACATGATCTTCACCGCGCAGGAGCTGGTTTCCAAAATCTCCCACGACATGACCCTGCTCCCCGGCGACCTCATCGCCGTCGGCACCTCGGTCGGGGTCGGCGTGATGAAGGAGCCGGTCAACATCGTGACCGTCGCGATCGACGGCATCGGCGAGCTGACCAACGAATTTCGGCTGTAGGGCGCTCACCCCTCTCGCCGTCATGGCCGGGCTTGTCCCGGCCATCCACGTTCTTCTCGCGCCGATGCAAGGACGTGGATGCCCGGGCCTTCGCCTCGCCGAAGCGGCTTCGGCCGCGCAGGCGGGACAAGCCCGGGCATGACGAGTTTGCGGAACGACCGCATGCCCAAACCTCGGGAAAACCCGGCACCTCCCGCATCCCCTCCACCGATCGGCTGACGCCGACGGCTGTGGATCGCGCTAGCTGACAGGTCCGGCACCCCGCCCGCCCCTTGATCTCGGTTCGCCTCTCCAATAGCAACTATGGCGACATTGTGTGCCGGCGTGAGGAAGTCACGATGTGGCTGTTTTTCCTGGTTGCCTGGTTCGTCCTGCTCGCTGCCATCGCGTTTCTCGCCCAGCAGGCGTTTGGTTACGACGTCACCCACCTGCCCGCCCTGTTTGCGGGTCTTGCCATGCCGCAACGCATCGCGACCGGCGCGATCCTGGCCGTGGCGCTGGCGCTGATCGGCGCAACCGTCTGGCGGCTCTCGCGCCAGGACCGGCGCCTGGACACGCTGCGCGACCGGCTGAAGAAGACCCGGGAAGACGTCGTCGTCGCCCACGCCCTGCAAAACCACCTCGACGCCACCGTCCAGCACCTGATCGAGAGCGACCCCAGGGAAGCTGTCTCCGCCCTCCACGACAAGCTGGGCGAGACCGAGCAGCGCGCTCTGCTCCAGCAGGGGCGCAACGAATCCACCGACATGCACGACCAGCTCGCCGAGATCCGCCGCCGCCAGCAGGCGCTGCGCGAGATGGTCGGCAAGGTCGCCGATCAGCGCCGCGCGGTCGAGCCCGTCTTCACCGAGATCCGCGACCGCCAGAACCAGCTCGAACGCTCGCTGCTCGACCTCGAGACCGACGACCGCAAGAACAGCCTCGCCGATCGCCTGAAGGAGATCGCGCGCGACGTCTCGACGCTGCTGACACGGGTGAACACGGTCCAGGACACGTTTGCGACCCTGAACCAGTACAAGGAAGATCTGGCGAAATCCCACGCCGAACTGGTGCCGCTGCGATCAACGGACGCCGGCATCAACGCGCTGATCGGCGAGCTCGGCCTCAGCCATGAGCGTCTCACCAAGGGCATCGACGAGCTCGAGACCGGCGGGGAAGCGCCGCTCGGCACCCGCGTCGAGACGCTGTCGAGGAACAAGATCGAGATCGAGCAGCGCCTGGCCCGCATCGACGACAGTTTCAACATCCTGAAAGCGATCCGGCTCGACTTCGAGGAGCTCGGCCAGCGCCAGGCCCAGCTCGAACGCGCGCTCGCGGACGTCGAAACCGACGCCGATGGCAAGACCCTCGCGAACCGCCAGAACGCGCTGAACGATTTCGTCATCCAGTCGCGCCAGCGCCTCGGCGCGTTGCAGGAGACGCTGGCCACGCTGAACGCCTTCAAGACGGAGCTGTCGAAGTCGCAGGCCGATCTCGTCCCGCTGAAGGCTCCGGTGTTCGGCATCGAGGCCCTGATCGCCGAGGTCAGCACCACTCGCGATCTCCTCGCCAGGACCGTCGGCGAGATCGAGGCGAACGGCGGCGTCCCTCTCGCCTCGCGCGTCGATGCGCTGACAAAAAGCAAGCGCGAGGTCGAAGACCGCCTCACCCGCATCTTCGACAATTTCAACGCGCTCGATGCCTTGCGCAAGGACATCGGCGGCATCTTCTCGACGATCCGCAACAGCCTGAACCGGATCGGGTGAGTTTGTCGGATCGTAGCCCGTCCGCCGCGAACCCCTGCCGTCACACTGCGAAACAATTCGACACGCATCACATCTCCGCGCGCCCGACATATGCCGCCAACATGTCCCGCGTGCGCCGCAACTTGGACGCATTCGGCCGCCCTTCTGTGAGGCGTGTCTGGGGGCACGGCACTGCCGTGTTTGGACCAAACCTTCAGGGGTATGACTGTGAAGAAGATTGTATTTGTTCTGGGTGCGACGCTTGCTCTGGTGACGGCTGCGAACGCTGCGGATTTGCCGCGCCGCCAGCCCGTGCCAGTCTATCCGGCAGAGCAGGCGCCGATCGGCAAAATGCCGATTGGCAAGAGCCCGGTTGGCAAGGCCCCGATCGGCAAGGCGCCCGGCCCGGTCGCGGCGCGCTACTGACGCGTAGCGACATACGCGCAGCATCTGCGCAATCGGCCGACAGTCGAGGGGCACAGCGTGACGAACAAACCTGATCGATCGGGATCCTGCATCCTTGCGGGATTCGCGCTTGCGGCGATGCTCGCATGCACGACGCCTTCGGCCTCGGCCCACGAAGCGAACAAGCGCATGGCCGATGCCAATGCGCTTGCCACGACCGAGACCGCATCACGACCGGCGCCGCAGTCGCGGCGCCCCGTCGCGCGTGCAGAGAAAGGCCCCTACTACGTCGACTTCCGCGCGCGCACGGCCGCGAGCTGGGGCCACGCCTTCGTCTGGTACGGCAAGACCAGCGAGCGCGCCGTCGAGGTCGCGGGCCTGACGCCCGCCGGCGACACCCTTGCCTACGTGCTCGGCCACCTCACCTGGGTGCCGTCGGAAACCGGCGCGAGCTACGGCGATCTCGATCCGGAATATCTGACGGCGAGCTATCGCGTCTATCTGAACGAGGCCGACGCCAAGCGCGTGTTCGCCTACATCAAGAAATTGCAGGCGAGCTCGCCGGTCTGGAACGCCGAGACCACCAACTGCACCGGCTTCATCGGCGACATCGCCGAGTTCATGGGCTTGAAGGTCCCCTATCGCTGGCAGCGCCCGGAGAACTTCGTCAACAGCCTCAAGGAAATGAACGGCGGCCGGCAGATGGTAAGGCTGTCGGCGGAATAATCGAGACGTCTCGGCCCGGCTCAAAGCCGGCTGACGCCTGCCCGAACGAGTTGCACGGCTTCGGCGACGATATGTCCAAGCCATTGGGATGACGAGGCCCGGCTGATCGTGACTTTCGCAAACAACGGCGGAACATCTTCACCGGGCAGGATCTGGACGCGGAGCACCTGCTGACGCTCGACCGGCGTGAAGGCACGCTGGAACTCCCTCGGCAATGCTGCCGCGAACGGCTCGATGCGCGAGATGACTCCGCGGCTGGCGCGCAATCCCGCCTTGACCGTAACCTGATCGCCCTCCTGGACACTGTACAGCACGCCTGTCGGCATGTAGGCCAGCACGAACCGATCCGTCCCGCTGAGCTCGATCAACGGCTCGCCGGCACGCGCGACCGATCCTTTGGTTGCGGCAATCTTCGTGACAATGCCGTCGATCGGCGCCCGTACGCTGCCATCGTCGTAGATTCTCCGCAGTTCCGCAATCGCCGAGCGCGCCTCGGTCAGCACCGTATTCAAACTGAGCAATTCGCTTTCGATCGCACGCTCCTCAGCCTGCATCGCCTCCAGGTCCTGGACTCCGCGATATTCGCTCTCCAGCGCCGCGGCGTGCTGATTGAGTGACAGATAGCCCCGATCGGTCAGCGTCTCGTACTGCTTGCGGGCGTCGCTGGCGAACTCCCGGCGGTGCTGAGCGAACGGCATCATGGCGCGAATGACTTCCTTGCGGATGCGCAGCTCGCTCTCGCGGACGATGCGCGACGTGATCTCGGCCGTCAACCGCGCAATCGTCTCCGCCACGGCCTGCGAGCTCACGATGGCAATCCTGTCACCGGTCTTGACCGTCTCGCCGTCCCGGACCGTGATGTCGCGAACGGTCACGGCATATTCGGCTGCGGCCATTGCCGGCTCACCCAGAACCAGCCCTTCACTACGCAGATAGATCCGGTCGCCCAGCAGGAAGTTACCGAGCCACAGCCCGAACGCCAGCATGGTTCCAAGATAGACAACGCGGATGAACATCAGTCTCTTCGAGCGGGGTTCATTCCCGAAAGGTTGTCCGTGGGATCGCGTCTTGAGGTGTCGCACTATATGATCTCCACTTGCTTCATGACGTGCCGCGGCACGTACGGATCCCGGTACGAACTCCTGAAGATCAGCTCCTGCGCAATCGCCACCAGGCGAACGACCCGCACGATCGAAATCTGCAATATCGTGTAGAGCGGGAGGTAGACGACCAGCCAAAGAGGCACGCGAACACCAACCGCAGCAGCGGCGGCGAAGGTCACGACGTCGAGCATCGCATAACCCACCAGCGTCACCGCCAGGATGGTCGCGGCGAAGGTGCCGAAGTAGTAGAAGAGCCAGACGAGATACAGCGGGAATACGGCTTGCAGAATGACCTGGAAGAAGACGATGTCCAGGACCGTAACCGCGTCACTCAAGTGAAACGTCGCTTCGCGCGGATCGAGAACCTTGCGAAACTTGCGCGCCCAGATCGTGATCAATCCGCGATCCCATCGCAGCCGCTGGGCGATGAAGGCCGGCACGTTGTCGGGAACGTCGGTCAACGCTCTGGCCGTCGGCACAAAGCGCAGCTTCCAGCCGGCGCCCCGCAGCTTCATCGTCAGGTCGGCATCCTCCCCGACTTCGACGTCCTGACCGCCGACGCCCTCGATGGCCGCGCGCCGAAACGCGCCAAACGCGCCCGAAACGACGGCCAGCGTGCCGAGCGTATCCGCGATGCAGCGGCCGAGCGACAGACCGATCGCATATTCGATCTCCTGAAATCGCGTCATCAGGCCGGCCGCGGCATTGCGAGCACCGAGATTTCCGCTGACGGCGCCGACCTTCGGGTCGGCGAACGGCCGCACCAGTTCGACAAGTGCGTCGCGGTCGAGGGTCGTATCGATGTCGCAGATGACGACGATCTCTCCTCGGCACACGGAGAGAGCAAGATTGACACCGGCACTCTTTCCGCCGCGCCGCGCCACGCGCAGCACCGTGCTGATCTTGCCCTCCTGCCGCAGCTCCGAAGCCACTTCGTACATGCGATCGGTCGAGCCATCGTCCACGACGACGATCTGGACGCCCGCGCATTGCGAAAATATCGTCTGTTCGCCAAGAGACGCAACGCACGCGCGCAAGACGCGCTCCTCATTGTGTCCAACCAGGACGACACTGATCCAAAGCGATGGATCGAGCGGACGCCGTTCCTCCCGCCAGAGCATCGACACCGGAGCGACCAGCGCACCGACGACATAGCGCGGGATCTCGATCAGCGTCGTGAACCAGAACAGGAACAGGAAACTGGTTAGGTCCAGTGAATCAAGGAGCGATAGTGCGTCCATCTCCCGCTTCCCTCGACAGCATCTCGACGATGGCCGCACCCTCGGCAACCTCGATGCCGAGCTCGACATGTCCCGCGGCCGCGTCGTCTATGACCCGCCGGATCCGACGCTCGAGCGCCTCGATGTCCGTGGCGGAGGTGTTTGGAAAACCGATCACTGCGGACCGCCCCGCGTCGACGCCCACGAAATCGCTCGATCGCAGCTCGCCGCCAAGGGCGTCGGCAACGCGCTGAAAGCCCGCGTCGGCCGCAATCGCGCCCTTCTCGTGCATGAGCTTCTCGAGATTGAGGACGGTCACGCGCGCCACCGAAAACGGCCGGCTCAACCTTTGCGACACCCTGAGTTCGTGCATGGCAAGAAGGCCGAACTCGTGCGGCGAGTGGATGCGGGTGCGACGCTCGAGCAGCGGCGCGATATCGAACTGCGGCAGTCGCCCTTCGCGCAGAGCGCGGATACCTTCGTCCGTGAGCTCGTAATGGTACCAATCGCTCGAGGCCGCGTCGTCGGAGGCCATGACCATAGAGCAGTCGAGACACACGAATTTGACCGATGGATCCGAGCAGGCGCTGCCGCAGGCGGCGCAGATTGCGACCTTCCCCGGCTTTCCGTAGTCCACGCCGAAATGGTGCAGCGTGCGCTCGCATTTGGGGCAGACCAGCAGGTCGCCTCTTCTGAAGCTGGATTCGGCTTGCTGGCATCCGCATCGATAGTGATGGACGAGTTCGTCCTCATTCAGATCCGCACTGCCACACCCCGGACAGGCCTCATAAACGTGCAGGCGAGACGAAGCGCATTTCGTGCACGAATGCAGCCGCGCAAAATGACGCCGCTGGAACAGTTCGAGGCGCGCCAGCATCTCGAGCTGATGGCGCAGGCCCGGCATCGCACCCAGCATCGGGTATTCGACGAGACCGCGCGAGGACGGATCGAAGCTGGCCGTGATCGGCAGGTTTCTGGAATAGGCGAGCCGCAGCAGCGTCAGCTCGGCGACGTTCTGATGCTCGGCCCTGAACGGAATCTCCGACAGCCGGCGCCAGATCGGCGCAAATGCGTGTTTGAGTTCCTCGACACTGCCGGGCTCGAAGGAGGTGCCGACGAAATCACGCCGCAGGCCTGGATTGTTGCCGAAATCCGCGATCGGCAGCGCGGGATCCCGGGCCGTCTCCAGCGCCTCGCGCAGGTCCGCGGGCTCGACATGACCAAGCAGGACGATCGCCGCAAAGTCAGCGCCCGGCTCGCTCCAGATTCCAAATTCGGGAATCAGAGAAGGAGAGCCACCCAAGGGGAGAAAGCCAAGGGAAGGCGCAGCCTGGAATTCTGCAGCATGATCGGCGGGTACGAAGCTTTCGACTGACATTTGTCCCAATACGCCCGGTTTCTCACCGCAAATCATCATGCCTTCTCTCGGCTGGATTTGATCGCGGTCAAGCGCTCCGGAGGAGATCGTCGGGGTGGTTGCGCGGGAGTTAACAATCGTATCGTTTTCAGGCTGTCTCGTTGGGCAACACACCTGCCGGCCGCACCGCAATCGTCACGAACCACGGGCCGGGGAGCGAGGGACGCGTCGGCGTCGGGCGAGAGCGTGCAGGTGTGCCTGCGACGGAAATGCAAGTTGACGAACTCTGAACGCTCCTCGCACTCCGCCAATGCGGGCGCAGCGATGATGTGGAAGCAGCGGGGCTCGAGAGCCGTCCCAGCGTCGTCCGGCGAAGGCCGCCCCCCAATTATCCGCTCTGCGGAATCCCTTCGCCTCCCGCATGATCGCCCCGCCCCCACCGCACGCCGGCACAATGGACATTTCCCAACCCGGGCGGCATCCTGCCGCCATCAACCGATAACAGAGCCTGCCACGCAGGCGGGGAAACGCATCATGTTGCAGACACGGTTCACCAAGCTCGTCGGCGTCGAGCATCCGATCGTCCAGGGCGGCATGCAATGGGTCGGGCGCGCCGAGCTGGTGGCTGCCGTCGCGAATGCCGGCGCGCTCGGCTTCATCACGGCGCTGACCCAGCCGACGCCAGAGGACCTCACCAAGGAGATCGCGCGCTGCCGCGATCTCACCGACAAGCCGTTCGGCGTCAACCTCACCATCCTGCCCGCGATCAAGCCGCCGCCCTACGCCGAATACCGCGCCGCCATCATCGAGAGCGGCATCACGGTGGTCGAGACTGCCGGCAACAAGCCGCAGGAGCATGTCGACGAGTTCAAAAAGCACGGCGTCAAGGTCGTGCACAAATGCACCAGCGTCCGCCATGCGCTCTCGGCCGAACGCATGGGGGTCGACGCCATCTCGATCGACGGGTTCGAATGCGCCGGCCACCCCGGCGAGGACGACACGCCCGGCCTGATCCTGATCCCGGCCGCCGCCAACAAGGTCAAGATCCCGATGATCGCCTCCGGCGGCTTTGCCGATGCGCGCGGCCTCGTGGCCGCGCTGGCGCTGGGCGCCGAGGGCATCAACATGGGCACCCGCTTCATGGCGACCAAGGAAAGCCCGATCCACCAGCTCATCAAGGAGAAGATCGTCGCCAATGACGAGCGCGAGACCGAGCTGATCTTCCGCACCATGCGCAACACCTCGCGCGTCGCCAAGAACGAGATCTCGACCAAGGTCGTCGCCATGGAGAAGGAAGGCGCCAGGTTCGAGGACATCCGCGAGCTCGTTGCGGGGGCCCGCGGCAAGATGGTCTACGCCACCGGCAATTCCGACGAAGGCATCTGGTCGGCCGGCCAGGTGCAAGGCCTGATCCAGGACATCCCAAGCTGCGCCGAGCTCATCTCCCGCATCGTGCGCGAAGCGGAGGCGATCATCCAGAGCCGGCTCGAAGGCATGATCGCTCGTCCTAGCGCGCAAGCTGCCGAATAGTCACCGCAAGAAGCGAGAGCAATTCATGAAGGCTTACGTCTACGGCCCTGACGGGGCTACGATTTCCGACGTCGCTCAACCAAAGCCGAAAGGCACGCAGGTGCTGGTTCGCGTCCGCGCGTGCGGACTGAACCGCGCCGACACCGGCATGCGCAAGGGCCACGCCCATGGCGCGGCCGGCGGGGTCGGTACCGTGCTCGGGATGGAATGGGCCGGCGAGGTCGCCGAGCTCGGGCCCGACGCGAAGGGCTTAGAGGTCGGCGACCGCATCATGGGCTCGGGCGGCGCGGCATTTGCCGAATATACGCTGGCCGATCACGGCCGGCTGTTCCGCGCGCCCTCGAACATGAATTTCGAGGAGGCCGCCACCCTGCCCGTCGCGCTCGCGACCATGCACAACGCCGTCGTCACCGTCGGCGGCGTCCAGGCGGGCCAGAGCGTGCTGATCCAGGGCGCCAGCTCCGGTGTCGGCCTGATGGCGATGCAGATCGCCAAGCTCAAGGGCGCACGGCTCGTGATCGGCTCGTCGACCGATGCCTATCGCCGCGGCCGGCTGAGCGAATATGGCGCCGACCTCGCGGTGGACTCCTCCGATCCCAAATGGGTGGATGAGGTCCTGAAGGCCACCGGCGGCGAAGGCGTCGATCTCATCGTCGACCAGGTCTCAGGCCAAGTCGCCAACCAGAACCTCGCGGCGACGAAGATCCTGGGCCGCATCGTCAATGTCGGGCGGCTCGGCGGCACCCATGCCGATTTCAACTTCGACCTGCACGCCGCGCGCCGCATCAGCTATATCGGCGTCACCTTCCGCACCCGCACCATCGAGGAGGTCCGCGAGATCTTCGGCGAGGTCAGGAAGGACATCTGGGGCGCGGTGGAATCGCGAAAGCTGCAGCTCCCGATCGACCAGGTGTTTGCATTCGGCGACATCGACAAGGCGTTCGAGCACATGGAGGCGAACAAGCATCTCGGCAAGATTGTCGTGACGGTGTGAGAAGCGGCGACCAGAGAAGAGTGGCAGCGCACCACTCTGTCCACTCGTCATGGCCGGGCTTGACCCGGCCATCCACGTCTTTGCCGTCCGGCACGAAGAACGTGGATGCCCGCGACAAGCCCGGGCATGACGGAGTTAGCGAGCGTCCCGCTCCTGCAACTCACTAGCGTCTACAGCTGTGGATCATAGCTTGATGTTCACTCATGGGCTGCTAAATCCACCGCCATGACCTCCCAGCACAACAAGACCTCGGTCGCGGCCATCTCGATCTTCGCCAGCGGCGGCATGGCGGCGGCCAAGTTCGTGGTCGGCGTGGCGATCGGCTCGCTCGCGCTGATCTCGGAAGCCCTGCACTCCTCGGTCGATCTGATCGCGACCATCATCACCTGGGCGGTGGTGCGGGTGTCCGACAAGCCGGCCGACGACGAGCATCATTACGGCCACGGCAAGCTGGAGAGTATCTCCGCGCTCGGCGTCACCGCCCTGCTATACGTGCTCGCCGGCGGCATCCTGGTCGAATCCTACAGCCGGCTGCGCGAGGGAACCCCGCCGCCGACCATTTCGGCCGTGCCGTTCGTGGTGCTGGTGATCGACATCGTCGTCAATCTGTGGCGCGCCCGCGCCCTGCACCGCGCCGCGCGGGAAACGCGCAGCCAGGCGCTCGCCGCCGACGCGCTGCATTTCGCCTCCGATGTCATGGGCTCTCTCGCCGTGATCGTGGGCCTGATCCTCGCCGCCCTCGGATTCTGGTGGGGCGACGCGGCGGCGGCCGCCGCGGTCGCGGTGATGATCGCGGCGCTCGGCCTGCGCATGGCCGGCTCGACCGTGCAGACGCTGGTCGATCGCGCGCCGGAGGGCGCGCAGGCGAAGGCCACGGCCGCGATCCGCAGCGTGCCCGGCGTGATCGGCGTCGAGCGGCTGCGCGTGCGCATGGTCGGCGCGACCACCTTCGTCGACACCATCGTAAAGGTGCCGCGAACCTATCCGATCGACCGCATCGAGGAGATCAAGCGCAAGGTGCAAGCCGCCGTCGACAAGGCGTTCGGCGATGCCGACCTCACCTTCACCCCGGTCCCCGTCGCCCGCGACAACGAGACCGTACGTGACCGCATCATGGTGATCGCCCGCAATTCGAGCCTCGCGATCCACCACGTCACGGTGCACGACTTGGGTACGATTCAAGACTCGGGCGCCAAGCTGATCGTCAGCATCGACCTCGAGGTCGACGCCGGGATGCGGCTCGACGCCGCCCATGACGTCGCCAACACGCTGGAGCGGAACATCCAGGAGGAGTTCGGCGCGGACGTCGAGGTCGACGTCCATATCGAGCCCTTGGAGCCGGAACTTCCGTTCGGCACCGATGCCGCACCGGAACGGGTGCAGACCATCGCCGCCGCACTCACCGAATATGCCGCCGGAAGCGAGATCCACGACATCCATAATGTGCGCGTCCGCAACACCGACGCCGGCGAAATCGTCAACTTCCACTGCCGCGCCACGCCGTCAATGAGCGTGATCAAGGTGCACGAGCATGTCGACGCGATCGAGCGCGCCTTGCGCCGCGCGTTCCCGAGCGTGAAGCGCGTCATCAGCCATGCCGAACCGCCGCGTATGTGATTCAGACTGTGCGAGGAGTCACACGTTCCCGTTTCGGACTCACCGTGCACGTGGGTTTGCGGACTCTCGACGCGCAAACTGCGCGTTGGATAAGAATAAATTCGCATTAACGATTCGTTGACTCTCGACAGCCCGGCAAAACTGGATTCAAATCGGTTTGATTCGGAAGCGACGTGGGGCTGCCTCCGAACTCAAGTTGCAAGCAGGTTTTCCAGGGGGCCGAAGGCATGTCGCGTGCAGACGCCGCGAACGCGTGCGTCCAATCCGATTCGATCAAAGGATTGGCGCAATCGATCGCGAAACCTGCCTATCATCGGCTGCTGATCGCGGAGCCGGCGCTTCGCCGCGCCGTGCCGACGCTCATCATTGCGTTCCTGATCACGATCTGCCTCGGTGCGTTCGTGCAGGTCGTCGACCAGACACGCCAGAAGCGGCTGGTGATCCGCCATGACATCTCCGCACTCGCCGATCTGCTCGCCGAGCGCATCGACCGCCTCACCTCCTCGCGGCAGGAACGGCTGAAGAACATCGAGAGCCTGCCGGCGCTGCTGCCCGACCTGATCCCGTCCTGGGGCACGGCCACGGGCCGCCACGTCATCGTCACCTCGGCCGGCGTCGACCGCCGCATCCTCGCCCGCATTCCCGTCGACAGCGATCCCTCGGGCAACGACCGCCTGCTCGATTCCATCACCACGGCGCAGCTGCTCGCGGCGCCGCCGCGCGACGGCAACATCTCCGACATGACGCTGCCGAACGGCAACGCCGCGATGGCGACCTCGCGGCAGATCAAGTCGCTGCCCGGATTCGTCACCGTGATCCAGGAACGCAACGAACCGATCTGGGGCTCCGACGCCGCGCTCTCGGTGACGCTGTCGGCCACCACTGGCTTCGTCGTCCTGATCCTCGGTTTCGCCTTCCACTGGCAGTCGACCCGCGCCCGCGAGGGCGACCTCATCAACGACGCCGTGCGCGGACGCATCGACACCGCGCTCAACCGCGGCCGCTGCGGGCTCTGGGACTGGGACCTGTCGCGCGGCCGGATCTTCTGGTCGCAGTCAATGTTCTCGATGCTGGGCCTCGACGGCCGCAACGAGCTCCTCACCTTCGGCGAGGTCAACGCGCTGGTGAAATCCGACGACATCGACCTGTTCGCGATCGCCGACCAGCTCATCTCCGAGAAGATCGACCACATCGACCAGACCTTCCGCATGCAGCATGTCGACGGCCACTGGATCTGGCTCCGCGTCCGCTGCGAAAAGACCAGCGGCGCGACCGATTCCAGCGTGCACCTGATCGGAATCGCGGTCGACATCACCGAGCAGAAGAGCCTCGCCGAACGGACGGTGGAAGCCGATTTGCGCCTGCGCGACGCCATCGAGACCATTCCGGAGGCCTTCGTGCTGTGGGACGCGAGCGACCGCCTCGTGCTCTGCAACTCGCACTTCCAGCGCCTGCACAAGCTGCCCGACAGCGCCGTCATTCCCGGCACGTCCTACGAGACCGTGCTGGAAGTCGGCCGCATGCCGGAGGTGCGCACCCGCCACAACGAGACGGCGAGCCAGGGCCCGGGCGCGCGCACCTTCGAGGCGCAGCTCGACGACGGCAGCTGGCTGCACATCAGCGAGCGCCGCACCAAGGACGGCGGCTACGTCTCGGTCGGCACCGACATCACCCGCATCAAGGAGCACGAGCAGAAGCTGGTCGACAACGATCTGCGCCTGCGCGCCACCGTCATCGACCTCAAGCGCTCGCAGGCCGCCCTCGAACGCCAGACCAACGAGCTTGCGGATCTCGCGGAAAAATACCAGCGCGAGAAGACTCGCGCCGAGGAAGCCAACCAGACCAAATCGAAATTCCTCGCCAATATGAGCCACGAGCTGCGCACGCCGCTCAACGCCATCATCGGCTTCTCCGAGATCATGGGCTCGGGCCTGTTCGGCGAGCTCGGCAGCGAGAAGTACCAGGAATACTGCCAGGATATCCTGACCAGCGGCCACTACCTCCTCGAAGTCATCAACGACATCCTCGACATGTCCAAGATCGAGGCCGGTCGCATGAAGCTCGACATGGAAGAGCTCGACCTCGCGCGGACGCTGGCGGAATCCCTGCGCGTCGTCTCCGGCCGCGCGCAGGACAAGCACCTGACGCTCGATGCCGATATCGAGACATCCATCTCGGTCGTCGCAGACCGCCGCGCCACCAAGCAGATCATCGTCAACCTGCTGTCGAACGCGGTGAAGTTCACGCCCGACGGCGGACGCATCGTGGTGCGCAGCCGGCAGCTCGACGACCGGATCGTGCTGATGATCGCCGACACCGGCATCGGGATCGCCCCGCACTCGCTGGCACGGCTCGGACGCCCGTTCGAGCAGGTCGAGAGCCAGCTCACCAAGACCTATCACGGCTCGGGACTGGGCCTCGCCATCGCACGCTCGCTGGCGCAGCTCCACGGCGGCTCGATGCGGCTGCGCTCGAAGATCGACGTCGGCACCGTCGTCCGCGTGACCCTGCCGCGCGATGCGATCAAGGCGGCAGCCGGGATTTCGGCCGCGGCCTAGGGCTTGAACTCATAAACGTCAGCTTCCGAGGATTAAGCGGAAGTCGCCCCGCTCGGCCTGCATCGACCGCTTATGACCCGAAGCGGACTTGCGCCGAGCTGAATTTTTAACAGCTTTGAGCTTCGCTCAGACTGACGCTCCGTGGCGACCCGTTACGGGGCGAAGTTCAGCTAGAGCCGCGATGCGCTGTAGTGGCGAAAAGTCCACCTTCCAAAGATCGAGCTCAAACAATTCTCCTCGCTGATCAACATTGAGCGCGACTGAGACGGTCACTCCATCTGCGTCATCGAATTCGGCTTCGCCAATGCATTTGCCCCAACGGCGGTCTGCGCTACCGACAAAGCAAAGACTACCCATCCCACCGTCGTTGATTTCTTCTACGAGGCCAAAATGACCATGCAAAGGTGAGGAGTGCCCCAGAATAAAGGCAACTAGGTCTCGCTCGTTGGAGGTGAGTGGGCGTGGCATCTTCTTTAACGCAGCAATTGGTGCGAATTGGCTATACCACGCCACGCTTGCGATGTCCGCTGATGGGCCCAACGCGGAAGTCCTGCGACATTCCGATTTCGCGCCGCTATCGGGGGCATAGCGGAGCCCGCATCGCGAGCATCTCGAACCATACAGGCCAAGCTCATCCGGCAGGCTGCAATGGCCATATGCGATAGCCCTGCTACAATTGCAGCGACGGCGCCACTTCCCGTGCGACATTGACCAGCGCCGCGATCAGCGGCGTCATCGGATCGCGCTGCGGGATCACCATGCCGATGCTGTAATTGACGTCGGGCTCGACGATCGGGATCGAGCGCACCGTGTCCGACAGGCCGAGCGTCTCGGCGAGCTTGGCCGGCATCACGCTCGCCCAGCGCCCCGTCTTCACATGCGTGAACAGCACCAGCAGCGAGTTCGAGGTCAGCGTCGGCGTCGCCTCCGCGCCGACCGAGCGCAGCGCGCGGTCAATGATGCGGCGGTTCTGCATGTCAGGCGTAAGCAGGCACAGCGGCACCTGCCCGACCTCGGTCCATGTCACGGTCTCGCGATCGCCGAACATCGCATCCGGCGCGGTGAGGAGACGATAGCTCTCGTTGTAGAGCGGGATGGTGCGCACCTTGCCGATCGGCTCGTTCTCGATATAGGTCAGCCCCGCGTCGACCTCGAGATTTTCGAGCAGCCCCAGCACCTCCGACGACGTCGTGGACTGGATGCGGAAGCGCACCTCGGGATGCCTGGCGCGGAACGGCGTCGTCAGCGAAGCCACCATGCCGAGCACGGTCGGAATCGCCGCAATGCGGATCTCGCCCGAGAGCTTGTGCTTCAGCCCGTTGATCTCGTCCCGCATGGCCCGCGCATCGCCGACGATGCGCCGGGCCCAGTCCAGTGCCCGCTCGCCCTCGGGGGTGAAACCCTGGAAGCGGGAGCCGCGCTGGACCAGCATCACGCCCAAAATCTCCTCGAGCTGCTTCAGCCCGGTCGACATGGTCGGCTGGGTGACGCCGCAGACCTCCGCGGCACGTCCGAAATGCCGTTCCTTCGCCAGCGCCAGCAGCAGTTCAAGCTTGTCGATCAACCGGACGTCCCCTCGAATTCTGTCGTGTCAGGCAAGTTAGCACGGCGGGTCGTTGTCAACACGGAAAAACCGGCAAGCGGAACGCGGTTAATTGCATTTCCGTATCGACCGATTGCACTCGCCAATCGATCCGAATTCGCAATCGCAGCATGAGACTGCTTTATTGATCTTCGAACGATTCCAAATAGTTTGCGAGGAAGGGACGCTCAATCTGAGAACGAATAATGACAGCGGTCTACGAACCTTACGAGCCTTGGGACGAAACGCGCGGCGCCGAGATCATCGACGAACATGCCAGGCAGGAGGGCGCGACGCTGGTCATCCTGCATGCGCTCCAGGAGGCGTTCGGCTACGTGCCGGAGGCCGCCATTCCCATGGTGGCGCAAGCGCTCAATCTGTCACGCGCCGAAGTGCATGGCGTGTTCACGTTCTATCATGATTTCAGGCACAAGCCCGCCGGCCGCCACCTGCTGAAGCTGTGCCGCGCGGAAGCCTGCCAGGCTGCGGGCGGCGATGCGCTGGCTGCGCGCGCGGAAGCAAAGCTTGGCGTGCCGCTCGGCAACACGACCGCCGATGATCGCGTCACGCTGGAGCCGATCTACTGCCTCGGCCTGTGCGCGACCGCACCGTCCGCGATGCTCGACGGCCGGCTCGTCGGCCGCCTCGACGAGAAGCGCCTCGATGCCCTGGTTGCGGAGGCACAGCGATGAGCATGCGTCTCTTCGTCTCACGCGACGCGGGTGCGGTGGCCGTCGGCGCCGACGAGGTTGCGCTGGCGCTGGAGCAGGCTGCGGCCAAGCGCGGCGTCGCGGTCGAGATTATCAGGACCGGCTCGCGCGGCATGTACTGGCTGGAGCCGCTGGTCGAGGTCGCGACGCCGCAGGGCCGGATCGCGTTCGGCCCGGTCACCGAGACCGACGTGCCCTCCCTGCTCGACGCGCTCGCCAGCAACGCGCCGCATCTGCTGCGGCTGGGCGCGACCGACGAGATTCCCTGGCTGAAGCGCCAGACCCGCCTCACCTTCGCCCGTTGCGGCGTGATCGATCCGCGCTCACTCGACGACTACCGCGCCCATGGCGGCTACAAGGGCCTGGAGCGCGCATTGACGCTCGGCTCGGATGCGATCCTCGCCGAGGTTACCGCATCCGGACTGCGCGGCCGCGGCGGCGCGGGCTTCCCGACCGGCATCAAGTGGAAGACGGTGGCGCAGGCCAAGGCCGACCGCAAGTTCATCGTCTGCAACGCCGACGAAGGCGACAGCGGCACTTTCGCCGACCGCATGATCATGGAAGGCGATCCCTTCCTGGTGATCGAAGGCATGACCACCGCCGGCATCACCGTCGGCGCATCCAAGGGCTACATCTACATCCGCAGCGAATATCCGCACGCGGTCGAGGCGATGAATGCCGCCATCCAGGCCGCGAAGCGCGGCGGCTATCTCGGCGACAAGATCGGCGGCTCGACCACCAGCTTCGACCTCGAAGTCCGCGTCGGCGCCGGCGCCTATGTCTGCGGCGAGGAGACCTCGCTGCTGGAGAGCCTCGAAGGCCGCCGCGGCATCGTGCGCGCCAAGCCGCCGCTGCCGGCCCATCACGGCTTGTTCGGCAAGCCGACCGTGATCAACAACGTGCTGTCGTTCGCCGCCATCCCCTTCATCCTCGCCGAAGGCGCCAAGGCCTATGCCGATTTCGGCATGGGCCGCTCGCGCGGCACGATGCCGATCCAGCTCGCCGGCAATATCCGCCATGGCGGGCTGTACGAGACCGCGTTCGGCGTGACGCTCGGCGAGCTCGTCGACGACGTCGGCGGCGGCACGTTCACCGGCCGGCCGGTCCGCGCGGTGCAGGTGGGCGGTCCGCTCGGCGCCTACTTCCCCCGCGCGCTGTTCGACACGCCGTTCGACTACGAGGCCTTCGCCGCGCGCGACGGGCTGATCGGCCATGGCGGCATCGTCGTGTTCGACGACAGCGTCGACATGCGCAGGCAGGCGCGCTTTGCCATGGAATTCTGCGCCGTCGAATCCTGCGGCAAGTGCACGCCCTGCCGGATCGGCTCGACCCGCGGCGTCGAGACCATCGAGAAGATCATCAACGGCGAGCGCGTCCACGAAAACCTCGCGCTCGTCGAGGACCTCTGCAACACCATGAAATTCGGCTCGCTCTGCGCGCTCGGCGGCTTCACGCCCTACCCCGTGCTCAGCGCACTGAAGCATTTCCGGGAGGATTTCGTCCCGGCGCCGACCACGCTTCAGGCCGCGGAATAGGAGAACGACAATGTCTCTGATCGAAGAAATCGACTTCGGCACGCCGCGCGCCAAATCGGAAACGATGGTGACGCTGACCATCGACGGCAAAGAGATCTCGGTGCCCGAGGGCACCTCGATCATGCGCGCGGCGATGGAAGCCGGCCACCAGATCCCGAAACTCTGCGCGACCGACATGGTGGATGCATTCGGGTCGTGCCGCCTCTGCCTCGTCGAGATCGAGGGCCGCGCCGGCACGCCGGCCTCCTGCACCACGCCCGTGATGCCGGGCCTCGTCGTGCACACCCAGACCGACCGGCTGAAGAAGCTGCGCAAGGGCGTGATGGAGCTCTACATCTCCGATCACCCGCTCGACTGCCTCACCTGCGGCGCCAATGGCGATTGCGAGCTGCAGGACATGGCCGGCGCCGTGGGCCTGCGCGACGTGCGCTACGGCTATGAGGGCGAAAACCACGTCTTCGCCAAGACACCTGGCAAGACGGATGGCTGCACCAACGACAATTGGATGCCGAAGGACGAGTCTAACCCGTACTTCACCTACGATCCCTCCAAGTGCATCGTCTGCTCGCGCTGCGTCCGCGCCTGCGAGGAGGTGCAAGGGACCTTCGCGCTGACCATCTCCGGCCGCGGCTTCGACAGCCGCGTCTCGCCCGGCATGAGCGAAAGCTTCCTCGGTTCGGAATGCGTCTCCTGCGGCGCCTGCGTGCAGGCCTGCCCGACCGCGACGCTGACTGAGAAGTCGGTGATCGAGATCGGCCAGCCCGAGCACTCGGTCGTCACCACCTGCGCCTATTGCGGCGTCGGCTGCGCCTTCAAGGCGGAGATGCGCGGCGAGGAAGTCGTGCGCATGGTGCCCTACAAGGACGGCAAGGCCAATCGCGGCCATTCCTGCGTCAAGGGCCGCTTCGCCTGGGGCTACACCAATCACAAGGAGCGTATCCTCAATCCGATGATCCGCGAGCGGATCGAGGATCCCTGGAAGGAAGTATCCTGGGATGAGGCGTTCTCCTTCGCCGCCGCCAAGATGCGCGGCATCCAGAAGAAGTACGGCCGCGACGCCATCGGCGGCATCACTTCCTCCCGCTGCACCAACGAGGAAACCTATCTGGTGCAGAAGCTGATCCGGGCCGGATTCGGCAACAACAATGTCGACACCTGCGCCCGCGTCTGCCACTCGCCGACCGGCTATGGCCTGTCGCAGACCTTCGGCACCTCCGCCGGCACGCAGGATTTCGACTCGGTCGAGGACACCGACGTCGCCGTCATCATCGGCGCCAACCCGGCCTCGGCTCATCCGGTGTTCGCTTCGCGCCTGAAGAAGCGACTGCGCCAGGGCGCCAGGCTGATCGTGATCGATCCGCGCCGCACCGAGATGGTGGAATCGCCGCATGTGAAGGCGCTGCACCTGCCGCTGATGCCCGGCACCAACGTCGCGGTCGTGACCGCAATGGCGCATGTCATCGTCACCGAGGGTCTCGTCAACGAAGCCTTCGTGCGCGAGCGCTGCGACTGGGCCGAGTTCGAGGAATGGGCCGCCTTCGTCGCTCAGCCCAAGCACAGCCCCGAAGCCACCGCGATCCTCACCGGTGTCGATCCGAACGATCTGCGCGAAGCCGCGCGCATCTACGCCACCGGCGGCAATGGTGCGATCTATTACGGCCTCGGCGTCACCGAGCACAGCCAGGGCTCGACCACGGTGATCGCGATCGCCAATCTCGCGATGGCAACCGGCAATATCGGCCGTCCCGGCGTCGGCGTGAACCCGCTGCGCGGCCAGAACAACGTGCAGGGCTCCTGCGACATGGGCTCGTTCCCGCACGAGCTGCCGGGCTACCGCCACATCTCGGGCGATGCCGTGCGCGACCAGTTCGAGGCGCTGTGGAACGTCAAGCTCAACCCCGAGCCGGGCCTGCGCATTCCCAACATGTTCGACGCCGCCATCGAAGGCACGTTCATGGGCATCTACGTGCAGGGCGAGGACATCCTGCAATCCGATCCGAACACCAAGCATGTGGTCGCCGCGCTGTCGTCGATGGAATGCGTGATCGTCCACGACCTCTTCCTGAACGAGACCGCGAACTACGCCCACGTCTTCCTGCCCGGCTCGAGCTTCCTCGAGAAGGACGGCACCTTCACCAACGCCGAGCGCCGCATCCAGCGCGTGCGCAAGGTGATGACGCCGAAGAACGGCATGGCCGACTGGGAGGTCACCATCGGCCTTGCCAAGGCGATGGGCTACGAGATGAACTACAGCCATCCCTCCGAGATCATGGACGAGATCGCGGCACTGACGCCGACCTTCACCGGCGTCTCCTACGCCAAGCTCGACGAGCTCGGTTCGGTGCAGTGGCCCTGCAACGAGAAGGCGCCAGAGGGCACGCCGGTGATGCATATCGGCGGCTTCGTCCGCGGCAAAGGCAAGTTCATCGTCACCGAATATGTCGCAACCGACGAGCGCACCGGTCCCCGCTTCCCGCTGCTGCTCACCACGGGCCGCATCCTCAGCCAGTACAATGTCGGCGCGCAGACAAGGCGCACCGAGAACGTGGTCTGGCATGCCGAGGATCGCCTCGAGATCCACCCGCACGACGCCGAGCAGCGCGGCGTGCGCGACGGCGACTGGGTGCGGCTGCAGAGCCGCGCCGGTGAGACCACGCTGCGCGCGGAGATCACCGACCGCGTGTCACCGGGCGTCGTCTACACCACCTTCCACCACCCGGACACGCAGGCAAACGTCATCACGACAGACTATTCGGACTGGGCCACCAACTGCCCCGAATACAAGGTCACGGCGGTGCAGATTTCGCCGTCGAACGGTCCGTCCGACTGGCAGAAGTCCTATGACGAGCAGGCCCGGCACTCCCGCCGCATCGCGCCTGCCGAAGCTGCGGAGTAACGGCATGCATGTGCCGGTTCAGGCCATCGACCGCGAGATCTGGCGCGACGGTGCCGCGTCGGAAGGGACGCGGCTGATCCCGGAGGAGACGCCGCTGGCGCTGACCTATAATGGCGGCACTTACGCCGTCATGATGGGGACGCCACAGAACCTCGAGGACTTCGCCGTCGGCTTCAGCCTCAGCGAAGGCATCGTCAGATCGGTCGATGACATCCGCTCGCTCGAAATCGTCCGCCTCGACGACGGCATCGAGCTGCGCATGTGGCTTGCGCCGGACGAGGCCGCGCGCATCAGCGAGCGGCGACGTCATATCGCCGGTCCGACCGGCTGCGGCATCTGCGGCATCGAGTCCATTGCCGAAGCCGTGCGGCCCGCGGCCGTCGTGCCGCGGGGGCAGAGCTTCACGCCCGAGCAGATCATGGCGGCGACGCAGGCCATCGCACCGCTGCAATCGATCAACATGCAAACCCGCGCCGTTCACGCCGCGGCGTTCTGGTCCGGCAACATCGTCGCGCTGCGCGAGGATGTCGGCCGCCACAACGCGCTGGACAAGCTCGCAGGTGCGCTGGCGCGCAGCCGCACCGATGCGCGCGGCGGCATGGTGCTGCTGACGAGCCGCATCTCGGTGGAGATGGTGCAGAAGACCGCCGCGATCGGCGCGCCGCTGATGGTCGCGGTCTCCGCGCCGACCGCGCTCGCGATCCGCACCGCGGAAGCCGCCGGCATCACGCTGATCGCCATTGCCCGGCAAGATGGATTCGAAGTGTTTACGCATGGGGACCGCATCGTCGCCCGCCATGCCACGGAGATCGCCGATGTCGCCTGACCGCTTGATCTACATGGCCAACCAGATCGGCAGGTTCTTCCAGAGCCAGGGTCATGACAAGGCCGTGCCGGGGATTGCCGAGCACATCAAGAAATTCTGGGATCCCCGGATGAAGCGCGCGATCTTCGCCCATCTCGACACGGGCGGCGCGGGCCTGGAGCCGAACGTGCGCGAGGCCATCACCTCGCTGAAGCAGGCGACGTCCCTCCCAGCAGCGCCCTGAACACGCGCCGCACCTCGCTCTGCGTCTCCTTCACGCGCGCCTCCAGCGACGAGAAATCAGGCGCATCGCCGGCGCGCGCCATCACGCGCAGCAGATCGGTTCCGGCGGTTTCCGGCTTGAAACGGTCGCTGACGCAGAGCCGCAGGATCTGTGTCAGGTCGTGATAGAGCCGCGCGGCGGCGCGCAGGATCTCGGCCTCCGACTGCGGCAGCACGCCGAGCCTGGCGGCATTGTCCAGCACCTGAAGCGTGCTGACGTCGAGAATATCAGGCTTGTCATGGGCATGCACGAGCTGGAGATATTGCGCGATGAAGTCGATGTCGATCATCCCGCCAGCGGCATATTTGAGATCCCAATAGTCGGTCTCGCCCTTCTCCTGGCCGATCGCGCGCCGCATGTCGGCGACGTCGTTGGCGACGGTTGCGCGATCGCGGCGGCGGGTCAGAACATCGCGGATGACGCGCTCGATCCGCTCGCGGAAATCAGCCGATGCCGACACCACACGCGCGCGCGTCAGCGCCATGTGCTCCCAGGTCCAGGCCTCGTTGGCCTGGTAGTCGGCGAAGGAAGCCAGGCTCGAGGCCACGGGGCCGGCGCGCCCTGACGGGCGCAGCCGCATGTCGATCTCATAGAGCACGCCATAATTGGTGCGCGTCGTGAAAGCGCTGATGAGGCGCTGGGTGAAGCGGGCGAAATAATGCGCGCCCTGGAGCGATTTCGCTCCATCGGAGTCCGGGTTCTCGCTGTCGAAATCGTAGAGCAGGATCAGGTCGAGATCGGATGACGCCGTCATCTCGCGGCTGCCGAGCCGGCCCATCGCGATGATCGCGGTCTCCTGCCCCTCGATCCGTCCGTGCTGGGCGGCAAAGCGATCGGCGACGAGGCCATGCACGGTATGGACGATGCCTTCGGCGACGTCGGCAAAGGCCGTGCTCGCCTGCTGCGCCGAGACGGTGCCGGAGAGGATACGCGTGCCGATCAGGAACAGGCTCTCCTGCCCGAACAGGCGCAGGCGATCCAGGAACTCCTCATATGAGGCGGCATCCTGCACGGTAGCGGCGAGCCGCCCCGACAATTCCCGCCTGTCCGGCATCGCGCCGAAGAAGCGCGGATCGATCAGCCCGTCCATGAGCTGCGGCTGCCGCGCCAGCATCTCGCCAAGCCGCGGCGCCGCGCCCAGCACCAACGCCACCAGCGCGACGAGGTCGCGGTTCTGGCCAAGCAGCGTGATGAGACGGCCGCCACGCTGAAGCGCCCCAAGGAAATGATCGAACGCCACGACGGCGCGGTCCGGCTCCTCGGCGTGCGCGAGGCCGTCGATCAGGGCCGGCACGAATTCAATGAAGGCACTTCGCGTCGCCTCATTGCGGAATACGCGATAGTCGCCGGTGATCCAGTCCCGCACGATCTGCGCCACGGCGGCGGGCTTCTTGAAGCCGAGCGTCGTCAGGTGCTGGAGCAGGCGCGGATCGTCGGGACCTGCACTGTAGTCGAGCGCCGGCAGCTTTGCCGTCCCGGTCGGGTCATCTCCCTCGAACAGCTTCTCGTAGTGCCCCTGCACGATCCCGAGATGGCGCAGCAGGTCGCGCGCAAAGGCCTCGCGATCCGGATAGCCGAAGAACCGGGCAAAGCGTTCGACCGCCTCCTTGTCGTCGGGCAGCGCATGGGTCTGCTCGTCGGCGATCATCTGGAGGCGGTGCTCGACCCGCCGCAGGAATTCGTACGCCCTGGTGAGCTCGTCACGCGCCGCGATGGTGATCCAGTTGCTGGCGGCGAGCACGTCGAGCGCGGCGAGCGTCGGCCGCACCCGCAATTCCGGATGACGGCCGCCGGCGATCAGCTGCTGGGTCTGCGCGAAAAACTCGATCTCGCGGATGCCGCCGCGGCCGACCTTGACGTTGTGGCCTTCGACCGCGACCTCGCTCTGGCCGCGATAGGTCTGCATCTGCCGCTTCATGTCGTGGACGTCGGCAAGCGCGGCGAAGTCGAGATGCTTGCGCCAGACGAAGGGGGCGATCTCGGCGAGCAGCGCCTCGCCTGCCCTGGCATCGCCGGCGCAGGCGCGCGCCTTTATCATCGCCGCGCGCTCCCAGGTGCGCCCTTCGCGCTCGTAGTAATGCAGCGCGGCGTGCCGCGAGATCGCCACCTGCGTCGAAGACGGATCAGGGCGAAGCCGCAGATCGACGCGGAAGACGTAGCCGTCATAAGTGCGCTGCTGGAGAATGCGCGCCACGCCCTGCGTCACGCGGACGAAGAACGGCTGCGGCTCGATATCCGGCGCGAGCGTCGTCGCGTCGGGGTCGAAGAACACGATGAGGTCGATGTCGCTGGAATAGTTCAGCTCGCCCGCGCCCATCTTGCCCATCGCGAGCACGATCAGGCCGCACCCCTCGTCAGCTGCCTCAGGATTGGGCGGCAGGATCTTTCCACGTGCGGCTTCCTGCCGCAGCAGGTACTGGAGCGCCACCTGCACGGAGGCGACCGCGACATCGGTCAGCGCTGCCGTTACCCGCATCACCGGCCAGACCCCGCCGATGTCGCACAGCGCGATCAGAAGCGCCGCCTCCGCCTTCATGCGGCGAAGCAGCCGCATCACCTCGGCCTCGTCAGGTGCCGCGAGCACCGCGTCCCTCGACTCGGCGATCAGCGCGGCAAGATGTGCATCCGGATCGCATTCGAGCAGCCGGATCAGGCGCAGCGGATCGGCGCGCAGCAGATCGAACAGATAGGGCGAGAATTCCGCGATGCCGGCGAGAATCCTGCGGGCGAAGGGATGAACCAGCAGCGCCTCCAGACGAGCCGTTTGTGCCGGCTCGAGCGCGGCCAGCCAATCTTCAAAACGTCGTTCGTCGGTTGTGGAAGCGGCAATATGGGGAGCCTCCGCGAAGCGCGCGGCCAGGCCCTCACCATGCTTGTCCGCGTTTCCCGGCGCGGAGTGGTTCATGCCACCTTCTGTGGCACATCCGGTATTGGAGGAGCAACCCTGTCGCCCGCGCTCGCACGCGTCGGCAGCACCAGCGTGGCGACGAGGCCGGGCTGGGCATCGCCCAGCCGCAATTCTCCGCCATGCAATGTGGCAACCGCGGAGGCGAGGCTGAGGCCGAGGCCGGAGCCCGGCAGCGTGCGGCTGGCCTCAAGCCGCACGAATCGCTCGACGACATGCTTGCGATCGGCCTCGGGAATGCCAGGCCCGCGATCGGTGACGCTGAGCAGCACGTGGTCGCCCTCGCGCTTGGCCTCGACGGTGATCTGCCGGCTGTCCATGCTGACCACGGTTCCCGCGGTCGGCGAAGCAGGCTTGCCATATTTGATGGCATTCTCGACGAGATTGGCGAGTGCCTGACTGATCAATTCGCGGTTGCCGTGAATCGGCGCGCCTTCCGTCTTGACCTTCAGGGTCATGCCGTCGTCCTCGGCGAGCGGCTCGTAGAGTTCGTGGATACCGGCTGCAACCTCGGCGGCGTCGAAATCGTCCATGTTGCCGCGCGCCTGGCCGGACTCGGCGCGCGCGATCATCAGCAGCGCGTTGAAGGTGCGGATCAGCCCGTCGGATTCCTCGATGGTCCGCTCCAGCGCGGCACGATAATCGGCCTCGCAGCCGGATTTCGCCAATGCTTCCTCGGCGCGGTTGCGCAAGCGTGTCAGCGGCGTCTTGAGATCGTGGGCGATGTTGTCGGAGACCTCCTTCAACCCCGCCATCAGCGCCTCGATGCGCTCCAGCATGGCGTTGAGGTTTTCGGCGAGGCGGTCGAGCTCGTCGCCGCTGCGTCCCACCGGCAGGCGTTCGCTGAGATCGCCAGTCATGATGCGATGTGCCGTGCCGCTCATGGCGTCGATGCGCCTCAGCACCCTGCGCGCGACGAAGACGCCGCCACCGAGCCCGAGCACGACCACGATCAGGATCGACCATTGCGCGGCCTTGGCGACGATGCCGAACAGGCGCCGCCGCTCGGCAAGGTCCCGGCCGATCAGAAGCCGGAAACCGTTCTCCAGTTCGGTGACGCGCACGAGCGCACGATGGTCGCGATCATCCGCGTCCTCGATGCGCCGGTAGGCGGTTTCGGTCCAGCCGCGCGTCGCCATCACGCCGGGCGCGAGCGAGCCGACATTGCCGGCAATCGCCTGCCCCGTCGGCGTGGTCACGAGGTAGAGGTTGGCGCCGGGTCGCAGCGCCCGGTATTCGATCGCCAGCACCAGGCCGCGCAAGCCGCGGCGGCCATAGATCTCGTTGATCTCCGAGGTCTCGGCATTCACCGTCTGCGTGATTTCCTCGGTAATCAGCCGCCGGGTATTCCAGGCGAAATAGGCAAGCAGTGACGCCGCGAACATCGCGAACAGCAGCAGATAAACCAGCGTCAGCCGGAATGCCGTGGTGCGGACGAGTTTACCGAATGCCGTCACGGATCATGTACCCGGCGCCGCGGATGGTGTGCAGCAGCGGCCGCTCAAAACCCTTGTCGATCTTGGAGCGCAGCCGCGAAATGTGCACGTCGATCACGTTGGTCTGCGGATCGAAATGGTAGTCCCAGACGTTCTCCAGCAGCATGGTGCGTGTCACCACCTGGCCGGCATGCTTCATCAAATATTCGAGCAGGCGGAATTCACGGGGCTGGAGCGTCAGTTCGTCCTTGCCGCGGGCGACGCGATGGGAGAGCCGGTCGAGCTCGAGATCGCCGACACGATAGAGGGTATCCTCGGCCGGGCCGCCCCGGCGGCGCGACAGCACCTCGACGCGGGCGAGCAGCTCGGCGAACGAATAGGGCTTGGGCAGATAGTCGTCGCCGCCGGCGCGCAGGCCCTTGATGCGGTCGTCGACCTGTCCGAGCGCGGAGAGAATCAGCACCGGCGCGGTGTTGCCCTTGTCGCGCAGCGCGCCGATCAGCGACAGGCCGTCGCGCTTGGGCAGCATGCGGTCGACCACCAGCACGTCGTAATCGCCGTTCTCGGCCATGGCGAGGCCTTCCTCGCCGTCGACGGCGTGGTCGGCAATGTGTCCGACTTCGCGAAACGCCTTCACGAGGTAGTCGGCGGATTCGCGGTCGTCTTCGATGATGAGGAGGCGCATCGTGCGTTCGGCGGCGGTCAAGGAGGTCAACCTTCTCTAAACATGGCGCGAGCGGCAATCGCATGCAAGCCGAGTGGGAGAATCTCGGGTCGAGAAAAAGGCGGGCGGTGAAGCTGGGGGGACCTCACCGCCCTAGGCCTTCCGACGGAGGGGGGCGTAATTCCACCGGAAGGTAGACTGGGGAAGCGAAATTTACGCTGCTTCCCCGAAGGGCGCCGGCGGCGGGGGCGACTGATGCCGGCGACACCCTTCATTGCGTCGGCCTCCTGAGGCTCACCCCTTGGCGAGGGGGATCGCGACGAAGCGCGACTGGCCGCCGCTCTTCACGCGCATCAGGACGCTGTTCTTGTTGTCGGTCCGCGCCGTGTTGATGGCGTCGCGGACTTCGCCGGCAGTGCTCACGCTCTTGCCGCCGACTTCGAGAATCACGTCGCCTTCCTTGAAACCGCGTTCGGCCGCGGCGCTCTTCGGATCGACTTCGGTGACGACGACGCCTTCCTTGCCGGCGCCGGCCACGGAATTGGCGGGCGCAACCGTCATGCCGAGCTTGGGCACGTCAGTGCCGCGGCTCGCGCCCTTGCCGCTGTCATTGTCGACGTCGGCCTTGGCCTCCACCGTGTTCGGCAACTGGCCCAGGGTCAGGTTCACGACCTTGTCCTGGCCCTTGTGCAGCACGTTGAGCTTCACGGTCGCACCGGGGGCCAAGCCGCCGATGGTGCGGGCGAGCTCGCGGGCGTCCTTGACGGATTCGCCGTTGACCGAGGTGATCACGTCGCCGGACTCGATGCCGGCCTTGGCGGCCGGACCGTTCGCCTGCGGCTCCGCCACCAGCGCGCCTTCGGCCTTCTTCATGCCGAGGCTGTCGGCGATGTCTGATGTCACCGGCTGGATCTGCACACCGATCCAGCCGCGGCTGACCGAGCCCTTGTCCTTGAGCTGGGCCACGACCGTCTTCACGGTAGAGGCCGGGATCGAGAACGCGATGCCGACGCTGCCGCCGGAGGGCGAGTAGATCGCGGTGTTGACGCCCATCACTTCACCATTGGTGTCGAAAGCGGGACCGCCGGAATTGCCCTTGTTCACGGGCGCGTCGATCTGGATGAAGTCGTCATAGGGACCGTTGCCGATGTCGCGGCCGCTGGCCGAGACGATGCCGGCGGTCACGGTGCCGCCGAGACCGAAGGGATTGCCGACCGCGAGCACCCAGTCGCCGATCCGCGGCTTGCCGTCGGCAAGCTTGGCGAACGGGAAGTTCGAGCTGCCCTCGACCTTGATCAGGGCAAGGTCGGTGCGCTGGTCGGTGCCGATCACCTTGGCGGTGTAGGTCTTGCCGTCGTCGGTGGTGACCTCGACCTTGTCGGCGCCGTCGACCACGTGGTTGTTGGTCACGGCAAAGCCGTCAGCCGAGATGAAGAAGCCCGAGCCCTGGCCCTGCACGACGCGGCTACGGCCGCCCTTCATGCCCGGGAAACCATCCGGACCACCGAAGCGACGGAAAAAGCGCTCCATCGGAGAGCCCGGCTGGAACGGCGAGGAGGAATCGTCGCCGTCATCGTTGCTCGCGGTCTTTTCCTTGATGTTGACCTTCACCGAGATCACCGACGGCTTCACGCGCTCGACGATATCGGCAAAACCGACCGGACGTTCGACCTTCCGGACCTCGTTGTTGACCTGCGCATGCGCCGGGCTCGAGAACAGGTCGGCCGGCGACACCGACGGGCTGAAGCCGTAGACGGCGGCACCGAGGCCGGCGACGACCGAGGCCATCAGCGCGATCTTGCGCGCGGAGAAGACCGACCGGCGCGGCTGCCGGTAGGACGGAAGGTTCGAAAGGTCGGGACGTTCGGTCATGCAGAGATCTCCAGGGCCTTGAAATCCATTTGGTGCCGGATGGCAGCACCTTACGGACCTGAAGATGGGGGCTCCCGCCTTACCGTGCGCTGGCGGCGGGGTTAAACTTTCGTAATGAAGGGGCGGCCCGATGCGGCAGTTTAGCGCAGACCGAAAGTTGTGGTCTTACAGGAACTTATTCGAGTTCCAGTGACAGGCCGACACGCGTGGTTTTTGACGAGCTCAGCTTGCCCTTACGCTGACGATGAACGCGTCGACTTCACGCTTCAGGGTCTCGGCCTGCTGCGACAGATCGACGGCGGAATCCCGGGCCTCGGCCGCCATGCGACCGGTCTCGGCGGAGGTCGAGGTGATCTGGACGATGTGATTGGACACGTCGAGCGTGCCGCGCGCGGCGTCCTGGACGCTGCGCGAGATGTCCTGGGTGGCGTTGCGCTGATGGGCGGTGTCGACCTCGATGCCGGACATGATCGACGAGATCTCCGACAGCGTCTTCGAGATGCCATCGATCGCGCCGCGCGTCTCGGCGGTGATGCCCTGGATGCTGGCGACATGGGAGGTGATCTCCTCGGTCGCCTTGCTGGTCTGGTGCGCGAGGCTCTTCACCTCGGAGGCGACCACGGCAAACCCCTTGCCGGCTTCGCCAGCCCGCGCCGCCTCGATGGTGGCGTTGAGCGCAAGCAGATTGGTCTGCGACGCGATCGCCTGCACGAGCTGCACGACCTCGCCGATCTTGTCGGCGGCGTCGGACAGCGTGTGGATGGTGTCGCGGCTCTTCTCGGCTTGCGCCGCCGCGCCCTCGGCGCGCTGGGTCGCATCGGTGACGCGACGGCTGATCGTGCCGATCGAATTCGTCATCTCCTCGGCGGAGCCGGCGACCGTCTGGACGCTGGCACTGGCCTGGCTCGCCCCGCTCGCCACCGCACTGGCCTTGGTGCTGGTGTCGTTGGCCGTCCGCGACAACGTCTCGGCATTGCTCTTCAGATGCACGGCCGACGAGGCCACGCTGTCGACGACGCTGGCGACGAGATCGTTGAAGCGCTTGATCCGCGCGTCGAGGAATTTCGACCGCTCGGCCTGGTGCTGCGCTTCATGCAATTGCTGCTCGGTCAGGCGACGCCGTTCGAGCCCATTGGTCTTGAAGACCTCCAGCGCACCGGCGAGGAGGCCGATCTCGTTGGTGCCGCCCAGCCCGGGCACGGGCGTTTCGAACTTCTGGTCGGCGACCTCGCGCATGGCATGCACGATCGCCGCCAGCGGATTGAGGATGCCGTTGCGCACGGCAAACCAGGTCGTGAGGCAGATCGCGCAGGCGACGACCGCGATCACGCCGCAGGCGATCAGGAAATAGGAGAAGGCGGTCTGGGCCTGCTGGTAGATCTGCATCGCGTGATCCCGCGCGGGCCCGCTCAGAGCGGCGAAGTCCGACGACAGGCTGGTGATCTCGTTGTTCAGATAGAGCACCGCGACGAAACCGGTGCCCCCTCCGATGCCGAGCAGGAACAATAACGCAGCGACGACGGCGCCGACCAGGAAGCGGATCGTCAGATTGCTGTTCGCGAACATCGGGGACTCAGAGGCTGGAATCGAATCTCGCGACAAGCTTCCAGACAAAGGTCAAAATAGGATGAAATACGCGCGCAGCGTGCGGTGACCTACGTATCATTACTGAGGCCAGGACGACTGCGGCGCAGCTAGGGCGACTTGGCCTCGTCCGACATCAACGCCGCAAGCCTAGCCTCTTCATCGGGCGTGAGCGGCGGCGCCGGTACGTCTGCACCGCTTTGCGAGCGACGCCGGATTTGCAGCCACAGCGCCAGGCCGCCGCCGATCAGCAGCAGCGGCCCGAGCAGCCACAGCAGCATGGTTTGCCGCTCGAAGCGCGGCTTGAGCAGCACGAACTCGCCATAGCGCGCGACCAGGAAGTCGAGCACCTGCGAATTGCTGTCGCCGGCCGCAATGCGCTCGCGCACCAGGAGCCGCAGGTCGCGCGCCAGCGGCGCGTCGGAATCGTCGATCGACTGGTTCTGGCAGACCATGCAGCGCAGCTCGCGCGACAGGTCGCGCGCACGCGTCTCCTTCGCGGGATCCGACATGATCTCGTCAGGCTGCACGGCATGCGCGGCGGGCGAAGCCAGCAGCGCAAGCGCGACGAACGCGGCCATCATCCGGCGCATCAAAATCACTCCGCCGGCTGCAGGCGCTGCTTGGCGCGTGCCGGCTTCGGCGCGCCGACCCGCAAGCGCCGGTCGGACAGCGACAGCACGCCGCCGAACGCCATCAGCACCGGTCCCCACCATATCAGCAGCACCAGCGGCTTGTGATAGATGCGCACCGCAATGGCGCCCTCCGCGTTTGCGTCGCCGAGAGACACGTAGAGCTGGCTCGCGCCGCGCGTCAGCAGCGCGGCCTCGGTCGTCGAAGAGCCGCGGGTGGTGAAGCTGCGCTTGGACGGCGTCATGACACTGAGCGTTTCGCCGTCACGGCTGACGTTGAACTCGGCGATCATCTCGCGATAATTCGGGCCCTGGCGCTGGAACAGCCCGTCGAGCTTCACGTCGTAGCCGGCGACATGGGCGACGTCGTTCTGCTTCATCGTCGCGATGTATTCGCTGTTCCAGGTGGTCTCGCAGACGATGCCGATCAGCGCGACGCCAAGGCCGGCATGCGCCAACGCCGCGCCCCAGGCCGAGCGTGGCAGGCCGCGCGCCCGGTGCAGCGCCGTCGCGAACGGCAGCCGCGCGAGGCCGGTTCGCTCGACGATGTCAGTGACGGCGCCGGCGATGACGAAGACGCCGAGCCCGATCGCGAGCGGCGCCAGGGCGCTGCCGCCGCGCGTCCAGGCCCAGACGATGGCGATGACAACGAGCCCGGCAACGCCGGCCGCGAGCAGGCGCTGGGTGACGCCGAGCAGATCGCCGCGCTTCCACGCCAGCATCGGCCCGAACGGCACGGCAAGCAGCAACAGGGTGAACAGCGGCGCAAAAGTGAGGTTGTAGAACGGCGCGCCGACCGACATCTTGAAGTCGGCGAGCATCTCCATCGCCAGGGGATAGAGCGTGCCGAACAGCACGACCGCGCAGGCGACGGTCAGCAGCAGATTGTTCAGGACCAACGCGCCTTCGCGCGAGATCGGCGCGAAAAGCCCGCCCTGCTTCAGCGATGTCGCGCGCCCCGCGAACAGCGACAGGCTGCCGCCGATGAACAGGCAGAGGATCAAGAGAATGAACACGCCGCGGGTCGGATCGGTGGCGAAGGCGTGCACGGAGGTGATAACGCCCGAGCGGACCAGGAACGTGCCGAGCAGCGACAGCGAGAAGGTCAGGATCGACAGCAGGATGGTCCAGACCTTCAGCGCGTTGCGCTTCTCCATCACCAGCGCCGAATGCAAGAGCGCAGTGCCGGCAAGCCACGGCATCAGCGAGGCGTTCTCGACCGGGTCCCAGAACCACCAGCCGCCCCAGCCGAGTTCGTAATAGGCCCAGTAGGAGCCCATCGCGATGCCGAGCGTCAGGAAGATCCAGGCAACAAGCGTCCACGGCCGTACCCAGCGCGCCCAGGCCGCGTCGATCCGCCCCTCCAACAGCGCCGCGATGGCAAAGGAGAACGAGATCGAGAAACCGACATAGCCGAGATAGAGCATCGGCGGATGCACGGCGAGGCCGATGTCCTGAAGCACGGGATTGAGATCGCGCCCCTCGATCGGCGGATTGGCGATGCGCAGGAACGGATTCGAGGTCACCAGGATGAAGAGATAGAAGGCGCTGGCGATCCAGGCCTGTACGGCCAACACATGCGCGCGCAGCGACAGCGGCAGGTTGTTGCCGAACGCCGCAACCAGTCCGCCGAACAGAGCGAGGATCGACACCCACAGCAGCATCGAGCCTTCATGGTTTCCCCACACGCCGGTGATCTTGTAGAGCAGCGGCTTCATCGAGTGGGAATTCTCGTAGACATTGGCGACGGAGAAGTCCGAGTCCACGTGCAGCATCACCAGCGCGATGAACGACGCGCCGACGAACAGCAGTTGCGCCAGCGCGGTCGAGCGCGCCACGTTCATCAGCGCGGCATCGCGCAGGCGAGCGCCGATCAGCGGCACGATGGACTGGACGAGCGCCAATCCGAGCGCCAGCACCAGCGCGTAATGTCCTGACTCCGCGATCACCGCACCGCTCCCTGCGGGTTGCCCTGCGCGGTCGTGGCCGCAGGCTTCCCGCCGTAATCGTCCTTCCAGTGCCCCTGCTTCTTCAGGGCATCGGCGACATCCTTGGGCATGTAGGTCTCGTCGTGCTTGGCGAGCACGGTGTCTGCCTTGAACACGCCGTTGGCGTCGAGCGCGCCTTCGGCGACCACGCCCTGCCCTTCGCGGAACAGGTCGGGCAGGATGCCCTTGTAGGCGACCGGCAGCTTGGCGCCGCCGTCGGCGACCTCGAAACTCACCGCGAGATTGTCGCCGCGCTGGAGCGAGCCGGGCTGCACCAGGCCGCCGAGACGAAACCGCTTGCCGGGCGCAACGTGCTTCTCGGCGACCATGGTCGGGGTCGAGAAGAACACGATGGAGTCGCGCAGTGCGTTGAGCACCAGCGCGGCGGCGAGCGCGAGCACGGCGAGCGAGCCGCCGATGATGGTCATACGTCGCTGCTTGCGCGTCATGGCGTATCCGTTCTCCGCTCGTCTCGTCGCAACATCGTCATCCTTCGAGCCCCAGGGCCTTGAGGCCTTCGTTGAGCTGGCGGAGCCGCTCGGCATCCTTGGCGACCGCCTGACGAGCGTCGGTCGACGCGCCCATCGCCTTGTCACGATCACCCATCACCAGGTAGGCACGCACGAGCCGCAGCCAACCCTCGACGTCGTCGCCGTTCTGCTTCAAGCGCGTCGCCAGACGCTCGACCATGCCGCGAATCATCGCGTTGCGATCGCCCTCGTTCATGTCCTTGGAAGCAGCGACCGTCTCATCGGACAATGCCGGCATCGTGCCGCCGCCAACCCGCGCCAGCGAGGACTGCACCAGGGACCGCCACGGCGCATCTGCCGGGGCCTTGGCCAACAGCGCGCGCCAGATCGTGACGGCATCGTCCTTGCGGCCGTCCTGCTCGGCGGCTACCCCCAGGAAGTAATTCGCCTTGGGATCGTCGGCGTCGAGCGCATGCGCGCGCTCGAATTCGGACTTCGCCTCGGCGGTCACCACCCCGCCGGCTGCAGCCGAGATCGCTTCGCCGAGATTGGACCGGCGCTCTGCGCTCTCGCCATTGTAGGTGATCGAGTTGCGATAGGCCCGCGCCGCGTCGTCGAAGCGGCCGAGTCGCTCCAGCACCGGCGCAAGCACGTTCCAGCCGCGTCCGTCGGTCGGATTCTTTTCCAGATGTTGCTCGACCTGCACGACGAGGTTCTCGAGCGATCGCGCCATGCCGGAACCGGACCCGCGCTCCCGCTGGGCCAGCGGAAAGTCCTGAAGCCTCGGCGAGCCCAGCGGCATGTAAACGCCGATCGCGACGAGCGGCAGGCCGACGAGCGCGAGCACGGCTGCCGCACGGCGCCATTTGAGGCTCGATGTCGGCTCCGCTACGGGCTCGCCGCCAGCGGCAGCGAGCAGCCTGCGGCTGATCTCGATGCGCGCAGCCTCGGCCTCAGGCGCAGCGATCAGTCCGGCGGCGAGATCACGCTCGATCTCGGCCAGCTGGTCCTTGTAGACGACGACCTCGCTGCCTTGATCCTGCATGCGCGCGCTGCGGCCGAGCGGCCAGAGCACGGCGAAAATCGCCGCGACCGTCATCAGCGCGAACACGAACCATAGCGTCATCTGGCAAGCTTCCGGCAGCGCGCCACCCGCGCCCACAGGTGGCTTTACACCACGGCCGGACGATGCGGCAATTGACAATTGTCAATCCGACGTGACCACGCACGGTCCCGAAACGGTTAAACTCCAACGGCTTAGCCGATCTCGAAGTCCACGCTCCGAGCGGCGTCCTCGCCGTGACCGTTGAAGGCCTTCAGGAAGTATGTTCCCGGCTCGATGGCGTCCGGCAATCTGATGCGCAACGCCCCGACCGGAACCGGCGATGCAACCCTCGTGACCGTCTCATGCAGTTGCCGACCGCTTGCCTTCTCGACCAGCACCACCTTCGCGCCGACCATCAGTCTTTGATACTTGGCAACAATGACGCGGTTCTCGATTTCGATAGAGCTGATAACGGGTTTCATGCGCCCACAAATAGAAATTCCCCGGACTTGCACCGGGACCGTAAGGCCCGTCACCGGCAGCGTCAACCTCAAATTGTAGTCACAAAATATGCGCTTGGATCAGCTCGCGCGCGACGATTTTCGCTCGCCCGTGAGTGCGTTCTCCGCGGCGCGGCTCATCAGCGAGGCGTAATCATCGCCGAACAGCACCTGGCAGAAGCGAATCGCGGCCTGCACCTGCTGCTGCCTGTAGGTGCGGACTTTGTGATCGGCGGCGCGCAGCGACTGCACCAGCTGTTCGGTCGAGCGTTCGACGTATTGCTGCAGGTCGGAATAGGTGCGCAGCGTCACCTCGTTGATCGCGAGCTCGCTGGCGTAGTTGCGGCAGGTCGCGACGAAATCGATCAGTGCCGCAGTTTCCTCCACCTCGGTGCTGTCGATCCGCGCGCCCGGCGGAATGTCCTTCTCGGGGCGCTGGCGCAGGATGCGGCGAACGCGGCCGGGAACGCTGTCGATCTCGGATTGCAGCGCATTGGAGATATCGGCCCGGATCGAAGTCAGCTGCTTGCCCCAGGCCGAATCGTTGCGCAGGTCGAGCTCGGTGCGCAGGCCGCGCACGCCGTCATGCAGTGCCTTGAGATTGTCGGCGACGTTGTCGAAATGACCGCGCTTGATGTCCGTGCGCAGGATCGCGGCCACGCAGGACAAATCGTGCAGGGCGATCGTGACGGCGACGCCATAAGGCGTGGCCGCCACGCGGATCTCGTCGTCGGACGCGGCGATCTTGATGGCGAGGCGAATGATCTGCCACGGCGCGGTCATCCGCTGCACGACGATCGACAGCGCGAAGGGCAGCATCTGCGGCGTCTGGAGAACGGGAATGTTGAGCGCCGAGGTCACCGAAGCGATCTGGGAATCGCCGAAGGCGCGCAGGAAGCGCGGCAGCTTCTCGTTCAGGGTGGCGATGGCTTCGCGGACCTGGAGCACGGCCCCGACCGAATAGAGATCCTCGATCACCGTGGGCGGGCCGACGCGGGCGAGCGCGCGCGACTTGTCGCCGCCGCCAGGTCCGGTCAGCCCGAAGATGGCGTCCGCGGCCACGGCCTGGAGCCGCGAGGCGAGAGCTTCGACCTGTCCCGCACTGTCCGCAGCCGGCATATGCGCCAGCGTCGCCTCGAATTCGGTCACCTTGTCCGGAGCGCCGTCACGGCCGAGCCATTGCCAGATCGGATGCAACGAGGAGCGGCGGATCTGTCCGACCCGGATCGGGGCGCCTGCCTCGACCAGGAACGGTTCCAGCACCTGGAACAGGAGCCGCGACAGATCGTCGGTGCGCGGCGGCGGGGCTTCGTCGGCTTCCGTCTTGCGGACGATCTTGCGCAACTGCTCGAGCACGAGGGTCGCCACGGCCGTATCCTGGCCGCGCTCGAGCGCGCGCTCGAACTCCCGCATCAGCAGCGCCTGCGACTGCGGCGGGAGCTGCGCGAGATATTCCCTCAGCCGCTCGATCGATGTCTGGCTCATGCGCCCGGGTAATGCACGGTAAAGTGGCGGACATGGGATGCGTCCGGGCGCGATCATAGGAGGCTGCGCCTTAAGAAGCCGTTGAGGACGTTGCCTCGAATGCCTTCGTTTTGCTCCCGATCGGCCCCCCCTGAACCAAATAACCCCTTGGGAACAGAGGATTATATTCCGGGAAGCACCAGTTCGGCCCGCAGGCCCCCGGTCGGCGCGCCGCCAAGGGAGAGGTTGCCGCCATAGAGCGCGGCAAGGTCGGTCACGATGGACAGGCCCAGCCCCGAGCCCGGCTTGGACTCGTCGAGCCGCTGGCCACGCCGGGAGACCTGGGCACGCTCCGCCTCCGACAGGCCGCGGCCGTCGTCATCGACGATGATCCGCAGGCGCGGACCCGCGCCCGCCTGGTGCGGCGTCTCCACCAGCACCTCGATGAAGACGCGCGAGGCCGCCCATTTGCAGGCATTGTCGACGAGATTGCCGACCATCTCCTCCAGATCCTGCCGCTCGCCGCGGAATTTCGCGGACGGATCGGCCTTGGCCTCGACCACGATGCCGCGCTCGCGGTGGATCTTCTCCATGGTCCGCCGCAGCGCCTCGATGGCGGGTGCAACCTCCGTCACGGTCGCAACGACCGAGACGCGAGCTGCGATGCGCGCCCGCTCCAGGTGATGGGCGACCTGGTCGCGCATCACGTCCGCCTGCTCCATCACCTTGGCCGCGAACGGATCGGCGGCGTGGCTGCCTGCCTCATTGACGATGACCGAAAGCGGCGTCTTGATCGCATGGGCGAGATTGCCGACATGGGTCCGCGCGCGCTCGACGATCTCGCGATTGGCGTCGATCAGCGCGTTGGTCTCGCGCGCCAGCGGCGCGATCTCGACCGGGAACTCGCCCTCGAGCCGCTCGGCCCGCCCCGAACGGATGTCGGCGATGGATTCGGAGATGCGCTTGAGCGGCGCAAGGCCGAAGCGGACCTGGAACACCGTGGTCAACAGCAGCACGATGCCGAGCGCGGTGAAGGTGCCGCCGAGGTAGTAGTCGAAGCTGCGCGTCTCGTCGAAAATCTCGGTGTCGTCGCCGGCGATGCTGACGAGAAACTTGCCGTCGGCGCCGAGATCGACGGGACGTTCGACCATGCGCAGGTTCTGGCCCTCGGGACCATCGACATAGCCGACCCGGATGCCGGCGGCGGTAAGCTCGGCCCCCTGCTCCTCCAGCTTCGGCAACTTCTTGTCCCAAAGCGAGCGCGAGGAGCGCACCTCCGGCTTTTCGGTATCGGTGCGCGTGATCTGCCAATACCAGCCGGACAGCGGCAGCTCGAACAGGGGCTCGCCCAGCGACTGGAACTGGCGATCCGGCGGCTCGTCCGGGGTCGCGACCTCCGCGATGAGGGTGCGGAGATAGAGATTGAGCCGGCGGTCGAAGGCACGCTCGGTCGCGTTCTTGTAGACCGACGACAGCACCACGCCGGTGATGGCCAGGATCACCACGAGCCACGCCGTCGCCGACAGGAACAGGCGGTTGGCAAGCGAGCTGGCGGGCATCGGAATGATCCCGGAGGCACGGGGTGGCATGGCGTCGGACGTCATGACCGGACCAAGGCCCCTGTTCGGCCTTCCGTCAAGACCAATGGGCCTCAAGCCCCCGGCGCGGACGGCGGGGTCAGGAGGTAGCCGAGGCCACGGACGGTCTGGATGATGTCGACGTCGAGCTTCTTGCGGATGCGGCCGACGAAGACCTCGATGGTGTTGGAGTCGCGGTCGAAGTCCTGGTCGTAGAGATGCTCGACCAGCTCGGTGCGGGACACCACGCGCCCCGAATGGTGCATCAGGTAGGCCAGAAGCCGATATTCGTGCGAGGTCATCTTGACGGGATTGCCTGAGACACTGACCCGGCCGGTCCTGGTGTCGAGGGTGACAGGGCCGCAGCTGAGCTCGCTCTGGGCATGGCCGGTGGAGCGGCGCAGCAGCGCACGGATGCGCGCCAGCACCTCCTCCAGATGGAACGGCTTTGCGACATAGTCGTCGGCGCCGGCATCGAAGCCCTGGACCTTGTCGCTCCAGCGGTCGCGCGCGGTCAGGATCAGGACCGGCATGGTGCGGCCGTTGCGGCGCCAGGCCTCCAGCACCGAGATGCCGTCCTTCTTCGGCAAGCCGATGTCGAGCACGACGGCATCGTACGGCTCGTTGTCGCCGAGATAGTGCCCCTCCTCCCCGTCGAAGGCGCGGTCGACGACGTAGCCGGCGTCGGTCAGCGCCTTGGTGAGCTGGCGATTGAGATCGGGGTCGTCCTCAACAACGAGCAGGCGCACGCTTCTCTCCAACGATAGGCCGCATGAACACCGCACCAGATGAGCAATTCCGGCGTGAACTGAATATGAACGCGGGGAACCGGCCGCGTTACTTTTTGGACATATACGACCTATCGCTCACCAACGCGACTGCGCCCGCCAGGCCAGCCGGACGAGCCGGCGGCATGGCGGGCGCAATGTGCCGCGTCAGGCGGCGAGTCGGAAGGTCCGGGACGCTCGGATCCGGCCGTCAGGTCCGGAAGAACACGAACCAGATGACGGCGAGGATCAGGATCGCAAGCCCGGTCGAGATGGCGAGCAGCGCCGCCACGGACGGCCCGGGCTCGCCCTGGCGCGCCTCGGTTGCAGTTTCGACGATCTGACGCTGCTCTCGCGTGGTTGCCATGGGGACCTCAATCTGTGGCTGTCGCCTCCGGTTGCCGCGACCTCCTCGCGGCCTGATGTCCCGAGCCAACGCCCGATCCGATATGATGTTCCGGCTGCCGCCGACGGGAGGGGCAGCAACCATGCGCCCGGCGACCGGTTAACACAGTTGCAAGATTCCACTTCCCGCCTTGCTATGATTCGATGTTCCCCGATGGTATCTTCGTCCGTCGGTCCCCGTTGCGTTTGGAGTAGCCCATGGCCCCCCGCGCCAATTGGAAGGGTTTTTTGCGTTTGTCGCTCGTGACCTGCCCGGTCGCGCTGTATCCAGCCACTTCGGATACCGAGAAGGTCTCCTTCAACCAGATCAACCGCAAGACCGGCCACCGGATCAAGTACCTCAAGGTCGACGCCGAGACCGGGGACGAGGTGACCTCCGAGGACATCGTCAAAGGCTACAAGGTCGACACCGACACCTATATCGAGGTCACCAAGGACGAGCTCGACGAGATCGCGCTCGACTCCACGCACACGATCGAGATCGACGAGTTCGTGCCGAAGACCGACATCGACAACCGCTACCTGATCCGTCCCTATTATCTCGTGCCGGATGGCAAGGTCGGCCATGACGCCTATGCGGTGATCCGCGAGACCATCCGCAGCATGGACAAGGTCGCGATCGGCCGCGTGGTGCTGACCAATCGCGAGCACATCATTGCGCTGGAGCCGCTCGAGAGCGGCCTGATGGGCACGCTGCTGCGCTACCCCTACGAGGTGCGCAGCGAGAAGGACTATTTCGACGACATCCAGGACGTGAAGCTGACGAAGGACATGCTCGACCTCGCCAAGCACATCGTCGAGAAGAAATCCGGCGCGTTCGAGCCCGAGCTGTTCGAAGATCATTACGAGGCCGCGCTGATCGATCTCATCAACAAGAAGCGCAGTGGCGCGCCGATCGCGGCCAAGGCAGCGCCGAAGTCGGGCGGCAACGTCATCAACCTGATGGACGCGCTGAAGAAGAGCCTCGCGGGCGAGAAGGACGCCGCGCCGGCGGCGAAGGTCGCCAAGGAGACCGTCAAGGGCAAGAAGCCGAAGAAGCGCGTCGAAGGCCAGCGCGAGATGCTGCTGCCGATATCCGGCAAGGGCGGCAAGGAGGCTGCGGCGAAGACGGCCCCCAAGGACGCCGCGAAAAAGGCCGACAAGCCAGTGCGCGCGCCGGCGCGGGCGAAGAAAGCCGGTTAGCAGCATCCGACCTGCGATCGCACCGTGATCTCTCCCCCCGCCGGTCGGCCGGCCTGACATGCCCTGGTCGGCGGCGTTCGACGATCCGATTTCGTTGCGCGATGGGCGCAAGCTGCGGACCCTGCAACAGGCGGCCGATCACATCATGCAGCTGCCGGAGGACGCGCAGCACGCGAGCCACTGGCAGACCGCGATCGAGACATTGATCCATGCGGCCGAAACGGGCGGCGGCTGGACGATGTTCGCCCGCATCGCGATGCTGCGGGCGCTGAACGCGGACGTCAGTCGCAAGTAGGCCGCCCCCGCCTCGCCACGCCTTGCAGAATCCGTCCTCCGCTCCCTTGCCGCCGAACTGACGCACAGCCTCAACAATCCGTTAAGCCGCACCATCGTTTCGGCGCCCGCGCGCCATTTGCGGGCAGCGCGTAATCCTACGGAAGACAAAATTAACCGTCGATTCCCGTTGTGTGCAGCAACGTCGCGCCGTCGATCGAACCAGGGTTTGCACGCGGTGCGGCAGCAGGACGCCAGAAAGAACTACATCGGCCTCGTGAGCGACACGACCGAAGACAAGCGTCTCGCCGACAGCGTCGCGCGGACTCAGCCGCGCGTCGTGAGCTATCTGGTCGGGCGCCTCGCCGCTGCGCTGAGGCGCTCCGGCAAGGCCGCACCCGGAGGGGCGATCAAGTCCTGAAAGGGACGACACCGTCAAATCGACCTGAATTGGGTGACGAAACCTTAAGTCAACGAATGCCAGCATATAAGGCCCGAGGTCGGGGGCCGGCCCGCCCGCACTTTGACGCGCGCTCTGCGAAAGTTAGTGAATCAATTTACCATTCCGAAAACGGCGCCAGCCTACGTTGGACGGATGAACAGGAGTTGACGATGGCATTGCTCAGGTCCTTTCTTGCCGATGAAAGTGCAGCCACCGCTATCGAGTATTGCCTGATCGCCGCCGGCATCGCGCTCGCGATCGTGACGATCGTGAACAACACGGGCAGCGCGCTCCTGAACAACAAGTTCAACTCGATCAACGCAGCCACGAAGTAGGCGGCATACCCGGCCGGATGCAGCCTTCCGGCGGCGGCGCGCAGGTCCGCCGGCGTCGCAGACCATGATCTGGGTCAACAGCACCGGGACAACGACGGCTAAGCATGGAGGTCGCGCTTCCTGCCTGCCGGCCTGTCCATGCAACCAGACCTCCCGCACTCCCGACTGAAGATCCGCCGCGTTCGGCTCGATACCGGCCGCGAGAACGTCGTCGTCATCTCCAGGCAGTCGAAGGCGCTGCGCGCGGAGATCTTTCGCGGCTTCAGCCGCGTCGAGCTCCGCCTCGATGGCAAGGTGCTGCTCGCGACCCTGCTGATCACGGACGACGACACCCTCGCCGCCCAGGACGAGATCGGCCTGTCCGAGCCCGCATTCCGCCGTTTTGCCGAACCGGTCGGCACACGCGTCACCGTGACGCCCGCCTCGCCTCCGGAGAGCCTGGAAGCGGTGCGCGCGAAGATCCGCGGACGAACCTTGAGCCAGGCGGAGATTGGCGCGATCATCAACGACCTCGCACATTATCGCTACTCCGACATGGAGATCGCCGCCTTCCTGATCGGTTCGGCGAGCTTCATCACCAGCGACGAGCTGCTGGCCCTCACCGGGGCGATGGCGCAGGTCGGCACACAGCTGGTCTGGCCGGACCCTGTCGTCGTCGACAAGCACTGCATCGGCGGCATTCCCGGCAACCGCACCTCGATGGTGGTGGTGCCGATCGTCGCCGCGCATGGCCTGCCGATTCCCAAGACCTCCTCGCGCGCCATCACCTCGCCCGCCGGCACCGCCGACACGATGGAGGTCCTGGCGCGGGTCAATGTCGGCGTCGAGGAGATGAAGGCGATCGTCTCGGCCTGCAATGGCTGCCTGATCTGGGGCGGCCACGTGAATTTGTCGCCGGCCGACGACGTGCTGATCTCGGTCGAACGCCCGCTGAGCCTCGACACCCGCGAGCAGATGGTCGCCTCGATCATGTCCAAGAAGATCGCGGCGGGCTCGACGCATCTGTTGATCGACATTCCGGTCGGCCCGACCGCGAAGGTCACCGGCGCCGTCGAGGCGATGCGGTTGCGGAAATTGTTCGAGTTCGTCGGCGACCGGTTCGGCCGCACCGTCGAGGTGATCACGACCGATGGAAGCCAGCCGATCGGCAACGGCATCGGGCCCGTGCTCGAGGCCAATGACGTGATGGCGGTGCTCGGCAACGATCCCGATGCGCCGCGCGACCTGCGCGAGAAGTCGCTGCGCCTCGCCGCGCATCTCTTGGAATACGATCCGAAGCTGCGCGGCGGCGCCGGCTATGCGCGGGCGCGCGAGCTGCTCGACAGCGGAGCGGCGCTGAAGCAGATGCAGAAGATCATCGACGCCCAGGGCCCCTCGACATGCAGCACCGAACTGGGATCGCTCAGCTTCGACGTCAAGGCAGCGCATGACGGCGTGGTGTCCGCGATCGACTGCCTGCGCCTCAATCGCCTCGCCCGCACCGCCGGCGCGCCGCTGGACAAGGGCGCGGGCATCCGCCTGTTCAGGAAGATCGGCGACCGCGTCGAGCAGGGCGAGCCACTCTACCGCGTCTACGCCTTCGACCGGCCCGAGCATGATCTGGCTGCCTCTGCCGCCGCGGCGGACAACGGCTATGCCGTCAACGGTCATGACGCCCTCCCGGGCAAGACCGCGTCGTGAGCACGGTCGCGTTCCAGACCCTGCCCTTCGGCACCGAAGCGGCGAAGCGTCTCGCGGCGCGGCTTGGGCTTGCCTGCGACGAGATCACCCTGCACCGCTTCCCGGACGGCGAACTGCGCGTCACGATCGCGCCGGCGGCAGACACCACCATTCTCTATGCCGCGCTCGATCAGCCCAACGACAAGCTGATCGCGCTGCTGTTTGCGGCGGAGGCGCTGCGACGCGGCGGCGCGAAGCGGCTGGTGCTGGTCGCGCCCTATCTCTGTTACATGCGGCAGGACACAGCGTTTCATGCGGGCGAGGCCATCAGCCAGCGCGTCATGGGCGGCCTGCTTGCGGAGATCGTGGACCGCATCGTCACCGTGGACGCGCATCTGCACCGCACGACCGACATCGCCGCCGTGTTTCCCGGCATCGAGGCCGAGAACCTGTCCGCGATGCCGGCGATCGCGAACGCGCTTGTCGCGGCCGGCATCGATCCCGCAACCGTCGTGATCGGCCCCGACGCCGAATCCGAGCCCTGGGTGAGAGATCTCGCGGAGCGGCTGGACTTGCAGCACACCGTCGCGCGAAAGATTCGGCACGGCGACCGCTCCGTGGAGATCGATTTTGCGGATGCCTCTCTGCTTGCTGGACGGCCGGCGCTGATGGTCGACGACATCGTCTCCTCCGGGGCCACGCTGACGGTTGCGGCAAAGACATTGCGCGCGATCGGCTCAAGCGCAGTCGATTCGGTCGTGACGCATGCGCTGTTTCCACCCGCGATGATCGCCGCGTTCACCGACGCGGGCATCCGCTCCATTCGCTCGAGCGACAGCGTGCCGCATCCGACCAACGCGATCGCGCTCCACGACATTCTGGCCGCAGCCCTCAGGCGCGAGCTCAACCCGACAGTTCCGCCGGAGACGACAGCATGAGCGTGACCGTTCGATTTTGCGGCGCCGCCCGCACCGTGACCGGCTCGAGCTATCTGTTCCAAACCGAAAAGGGACGCTTCCTGGTCGATTGCGGCCTGTTCCAGGGACAGAAGACGCTCAAGGCACTCAATTACGGCGCCTTTCCCTTCCGCCCCACCGACATCCAGGCGGTGCTGCTCACGCACGCCCATATCGACCACAGCGGATTGCTGCCGAAGCTCGTGCGCGAGGGTTTTGACGGCCCGATCCTGGCGACGCGCGGCACCATCGACCTCTGCTCCTGGATGCTGCCGGACGCCGGCAGTATCCAGGAGTCCGAGGTCGCACAGCTCAACCGGCGCAACGCGGCGCGTCGGCGGAATGAGGTCGCGCCGATCTACACGCAGGCCGACGCCACCGCCTCGCTGCAATCGTTCCGCCCGGTCGACTATGAGCGCTGGGCCGACGTGATCCCCGGCGTTCGCGCACGCTACTGGAACGCCGGCCACCTGCTCGGCTCCGCCTCGATCGAACTGGAATTCGACCAGGCCGGCCAACAGCGGCCGCTGCGCGTGCTGCTCTCCGGCGACGTCGGGCCGGAGGCAAAACTGCTGCAGCCCGATCCCCAGGCGCCAGTGGATCTCGACTACGTCATCTGTGAATCCACCTATGGCGACCGCGTGCGCGCCGTCACCACGCCCGAGCAGCGAAGGCAGCATCTCGCCAGCGAGATCCGCGATGCGGCTGCGGCCAAGGGTGCGCTGCTCATCCCCGCCTTCGCGGTCGAGCGGACCCAGGAGCTGATCGTCGACATCGTCCACCTGATGGAGCGCGGCGAAGTTCCGGCGGCGCCGATCTTCCTGGATTCCCCGCTCGCGATCCACGCGACCGAAGTCTTCCGTCAGCATGCCGCGAGCCTCGATCCCGGCGTCGATGTCGACCGCCTGCTCAACTCGCCGCATCTCAAATTCACCGAGACGGTTGCCGAGAGCAAGGCGATCATGCGGCTGACCGGCTTCCACATCATCATCGCCGCCAGCGGCATGTGCGATGCGGGCCGCATCCGCCATCACCTCAAGCGCTGGCTGTGGAACGAGCGCGCGACCGTGCTGCTCTCCGGCTTCCAGGCGCACGGCACGCTCGGCCGCTTCCTCCAGGACGGCGCCAAGGCCGTGCGGATCCAGGGCGAGGAGATCAGGGTCGCCGCCCGCATCCGCATGATCGACGAATATTCCGGACATGCCGACGCCGCCGGCATCGCCGGCTGGATCGCGGCGCGCCGCCCGATCGCGCGCGGCCTGTTCCTCACCCATGGCGAGCAGGACGCGATCGCCGGCCTTGCCGAACGGCTCGGCGAGCGCATCCTGTCGGCCGCGAAGATCTATCAACCGGTTCTGGACGACATCTACGAGCTCGCGGCCTCTGAACCGCGCGTCCTCGACGTCGACCATCGCCGCCGCCTGACGCCGGAGGCCGTCACGCATCTCGACTGGCACAACGAGATGTCGGAGCTGATGCTTGACATCAGCGACAAGGTCGCGGCCGCCGCCGACGACCGCGCCCGCGGCGTCATCATCCGCAGGCTGCGGCGGGCGTTGCTGGAGAAAGGGTAGTTTTGCACTGGATGTGATCGGAGGCACTGCCGTCTCCGCAATCTCGTCATTGCGAGCGCAGCGAAGCAATCCAGGAGTCTTTCCGCGGCGACAGTCTGGATTGCTTCGCTGCGCTCGCAATGACGGAGGGTTGGCGATCACATGACCCTTTCGTCTCGCATTTGCATTCGCTGACACACTTTCGCGTTCTCGCGGCGGTTTCGCCCGAGCTTTGCTCTCTGCTTTCGCCCTCATCGAAACAAGGGCGCAGGGAAGGCCGGGCGCCGGCTGGCACCCGCAGTCCCGCGTGTGCGAGAGAACGCGCACGGGGTGGACGACAGGTGTGCCGGTCGCCCGGCCTTCCCTGCGCGGATGGTTTTAACGGTGTCCTTCGTGCTCTCCCCGGGGAGCGATGCACTATTGCCCCCGTCACCCTGCCGATAGCTGATGCGCGCGCCCGGTTGGGCCGCCACATCACCGCAGGACTTGACGCACAGACCCCGGGCGTCAGGACCACACGACTTCTCCGTCCGCGCGCACCCCCATCCGCATCATCGACGGCTGGCGTGCGCTCGCCGTCGAAGCCGAACAAGGACGCTGTCAGCGCCGTGTCGTACCGCGCGTGCCGCTGCTCACGGTTTCCCGCCCTGCAGCCAACATCGCGCGCCGACGCCGTCGCGGCCACCGCACCCCAGCCCGCGTCCCGTGACGATCGCGAAACGCCCCTTGTGGCGGGCCGGGATGTCGCGACTTGTACGGCAAAATCGAATTTCTGTAAATACGAATATTTTGTGAATGGCGATTGACCCACCGCTAGGGTGTTTTGCCCGTCGGGCAACACAAGGGATCGTAGCCCGCATGGAGCGCTGCGAATCCGGAGCCTGGTTCCAACGGACACGGCGTCCCCGACTTGCGCTTCGCTCCATCCGGGCTACGGTGCTATCAATGATCAAACCGAAGCTTGCTTGAAGGACGCAGATGAGAAGCGCGACGCTCCTGGCTCTCAGCCTCATGCTTTTTGGCATCTGGCCGCACGACGGCGCGAGAGGACAGACCTCGTCCACGCCGCCGGTTTCGCTCGCGCCGCCCAAGGCATCGCCGCCACGGGCAAACGCCAGGAATTCCCCGGCAACGTCCGACAGAGTGTCATCGACACCAGCAACGGGCGGACTTCCCCATGCACCGAATCCTGCCGCCGACTATGATGGCTTCACTGTCGGCAGCGAAGACAATGATGCTCCGGATCAGGCGACGCGGTCCATGACGTCACGCGCAGCAAGGGGCTTCAAGTCCAGTCCGGTTCCAAAAGACACGGCGGCTCAGCAATTGATCGATCAGGAAGATGAGGCGTTGAAGCGCAAGCTGACAATCTGCCAGAGCTGCAAATAGGAAGGTTTGGTAGCCCGGATGGAGCGCAGCGAAATCCGGGAGAGACGGCTCCGCGGATACGGTTTTCCGGATTGCACTTCGCTCCATCCGGGCTGCGGCGGCTCGCTGCATGGCTGATCTACCGCGACTGTCGCCCGGCCGCGCTTTACCGTCCTCCAATTTCCTGATCCTCTCTCCGCAATCGGCCGGAGCAACCGGCCTCCCCAGGGAGAGAGACGCCATGAAGCTCGGCACCGCCATTGCGGAAATCATGCGGCGCGAGGGGATCGAGATCCTCTGCGGCTATCCGGTCAACCACCTGATCGAGCATGCGGCGAAGGCCGAGATCCGCCCCGTCATGGTGCGGCAGGAACGCGTCGGCATCCACATGGCGGACGCGATCTCGCGGGTGACGTCGGGACGCACGATCGGTGCGTTCTGCATGCAGCACGGCCCCGGCGCGGAGAACGCGATGGGCGGCGTCGCGCAGTGCTTTGGCGAATCCGTGCCCGTGCTGGTGCTGCCGATGGGATATCAGCGCCGGCTTTCGCATATCGAGCCGAACTTCAATTCCAGCGAGGCCATGAAGCCGTTCGCGAAATCGTCCGAGCCGATCATCCTGGCCGCGGAAGTCGGCAACATCTTTCGCCGCGCCTTCACCAAGCTGAAGAACGGCCGCGGCGGGCCCGTCATCGTCGAAATACCTGCCGACATGTGGAACGAGGAGGTGCCGGAGCCGCTCAACTACACGCCGGTGCTGCGCACGCGCTACGGCGCCGACCCCCTGCATGTGAAGGAAGCGGCCGCCCTGCTCGTCAACGCCAAACGGCCGGTGATCTATGCCGGCCAGGGCGTGCACTACGCGCAGGCATGGCCACAACTGAGGCGGCTTGCGGAACGTCTCGCGATTCCCGTCACCACGAGCTTAGGGGGCAAGTCGTCGTTTCCGGAGACACATCCGCTCTCGCTCGGCTCCGGCGGCCTTGCGGTGCCGCGCGCGGTGCCGAAGTTCCTCGGCGAGGCCGACGTCATCTTCGGCATCGGCTGCTCGTTCACGGAAACGAACTTCGGCATCGCGATGCCGAAGGGCAAGACCATCATCCATTCCACGCTCGATCCCAACCATCTCAACAAGGACGTCGAGGCCAGGATCGGCCTGGTGGGCGACGCCGGCCTGGTGCTCGATGCGCTGCTGGAGGAGATCGGCAAGACCGTCACGAAGGACCGCGACGCCTCGGCGGTGGCGGCCGAGATCGCAGCCTCGCACAAGGAGTGGCTGGCGAAATGGATGCCGAAGCTGACCAGCAACGACGCGCCGCTGAGCCCCTACCGCGTGCTGTGGGATCTGCAGCACACCGTCGACATCGACAACACCATCATCACGCATGATGCCGGCAGCCCGCGCGACCAGCTCTCGCCGTTCTGGAAGGCCGTGGAACCGCTCTCCTATCTCGGCTGGGGCAAGACGACGCAGCTCGGCTACGGCCTTGGCCTCGCGATGGGCGCCAAGCTCGCAAGGCCCGACAAGCTCTGCATCAATGTCTGGGGCGATGCGGCCATTGGCTTTACCGGCATGGATTTCGAGACCGCGGTGCGCGAGCGCATCCCGATCATGTCGATCCTGCTCAACAATTTCTCGATGGCGATCGAGTTGAAGGTGATGCCGATCTCGACCGAGAAATATCGCTCGACCGACATTTCCGGCGACTATGCCGCGATGGCGCGCGCCTTCGGCGGCTACGGCGAGCGCGTGACCAGGCCGGAGGACATCATCCCCGCGATCAGGCGCGGCATCCAGAAGACGCAGGAAGGTGTCCCTGTGCTGCTGGAGTTCATCACCAGCAAGGAGACCGAGGTGTCGCGACCGGGAACGTGAGCGAGATCGGTTAGTGACCACATCTCAACGCATAGGGATCTCTCACGGAAATCTTGTCGGTTTCGCGGAGTCGAGAAATCAATCCGCAGGCGAAGGTCGGCACACACGAGCATTCACCGACCGCGTGCTCCAGCGATCGAAATCGTCTGGGATCGCAGCCCGCGTGCGCCAGCAAATAATTCTGCTGGGCTGGAGGCAAGCCCTTCAGGGTTCCATATACCTTTGCAATGACGTCTTGTTGCCGAGGGTCGCCAGCGCAGCTCTCCGCAATGGCCGACGCCGGCAAAACGACCGCCAATAGTGTCCCTGCAACAAAAGTGCGAAGTCTATGCATGGGAGCCTCCCGCCGCGGCTATGCTCTCTATGCTCCGCAGCACTCCCGGAGCCTTGGGATAAGCGAGGATCAGGAGGGTCATGATCGAGAGAGGACTTCGGCTCGCTAGACCGAGCAAGACCTCCGCCCAGAACGATTCTTCCTGGCCAGCCAGATGAGCTTGAGGCTCTGGAACTTTTCGGTCCGCAAAGCGGACTTCATCGATCTCATACAAGATCTCATTTGCATGTCTGACCAATTCTTCGATTTCGCTGTAGGCAATTTCTCCTGCCAGATAGGCTGGAAGACTTACATTTAGAATTTCAACGCTGATGCGATCGGGCAGCCGTGCAGCAAGAGTGGCGAGATTGGCTCGAATGGTCTTCTCATCTTCGACGATCCACTCCAAGGGAGGTTCGGGCGTTGGCGTTGGCGGCGGCGATCGACCAGGCTCACCAATCAAGCTCGAACGCAGCGCCTTGAGCTGCTCGAATCTCTCCTTCTCCGACAAGCATGCAAACGCCTTCGGACGGCCGCCTACGACCGGCCAGAAGTGAGCATCCTTGATGAATCTGGCGCCGTCACCTTCAAAGAATATCGGCCAGTTTTGGCCCCTGATCAGCATTGGCATCACCAATGCGCCGCCAGAACTCGCCCGTCCTCTTATGATGGGAAGCTCTCTAGACCGAACGTAATCAGACTTGATGAAGTCATCGGAGATCGCGAGCAGGATGTGCGTGGCAGTTCTCAGGTGACGTTCGATCTCGGCGTCCCAAAGTTGTCCGGCACGGATTTCGCCGTCGTGAAAGACGGAGATCCTGTCATCACGTTGTAGTTCATCAAGAACGAATTTGATCGGCGCGACGAGCTCAATGTCCTCGTGCGAATAGCTCAGAAAGACGCTCGGCGTCATGATCTTCTGCCCGGTGTCAAATAGGCATGAAATGAATAGCTGGCAAAGTCCGTATTTTCACATCGTAATATCCACTGGTTGTATCGTCAATTGACGACACGTCGCAGGTAGCGCCGGTCGCCGACAGAAGCCAGGTTAGCGCGCTCGGAGCTATCGCGAGCGGGTGGAGAGTCCGGGAGACATCATCCCCGCAATCAGGCGCAGCATCCGGAAGACGCCGAGGTGTCGCGGCCGGGCACGCGGGCCCCGCCGGGGCTGGGCCGCAAGCGCTGGCTCCAGCCGCAGAAGATGTGATAATCCGGCCCGGTGCCACGCAGGTCGCGGCATCGAGCCGGATTTGGAATGACCACCCTTTCGAACGAGACCGAGCAACTCCAGCGCCGCGTGCAGTCGGCCACAGCCGAGAACGCGCGACTGCGCAGCGAGCTTGCGATTGCGCGGGATCGCCAGAGCGCCAGCGCCGAGATCCTGCGCACCATCGCAGCTTCGCCCTCCGATGCGCGGCCGGTGTTCGCTGCGATCGCGTCCAGCTCAAAACGCCTGCTCGGCGGCTTCTCCGCCACCGTGCTCCAGTTCATCGGCGACGAGCTGCATCTCGTGGCCTATACGCCGACCAGTCCCGAAGCCGACGAGGGGTTGAAGGCTTCGTTCCCACGCAAGATCGCCGACTTCCCGACCTTCGCGCTGGTGCGCGGCGGCGAGACGATTCAGTTTCCCGACAGCGAGGCCGCCGACGTTCCCGCACTGAACCGCGAGCTGGCGCGACTGCGCGGCTTCCGCAGCGTGCTGTTCATGCCGCTGATGAACCGCGGCACGCCGGTCGGCATGATCAGCGTCACCCGCGCCGTAACAGGCGCGTTCGCGCCAGACCTCGTGCAGTTGCTGCAGACTTTTGCCGACCAGGCCGTGATCGCGATCGAGAATGCGCGGCTGTTCAACGAAACGCGCGAGGCGCTGGAACGGCAGACCGCCACGGCGGACATTTTGAAGGTGATGGCGGGCTCGCCGTCAGACGTGCGGCCGGTGTTCGATGCCATCGCCACCAACGCCAACCGGCTGATCAGCGGCTTCTCCACCGCGGTGCTGCGCTACATCGACGGCGCGGCGCATCTTGCCGCGTTCACGCCGACCGATCCGGCCGGCGATCGCGTGCTCCAGGCTTCGTTCCCGGTGCCGTTCGCGCAATTCCCGGCCTACCGGCTCGTGGCCGATGGCACCGCCGCGCAACTGCCCGACACCGAGCTCGAGCCGGCCGCACGCGACATCGCGCGCGCCCGCGGCTACCGCGCCATGTTGTTCGCGCCGCTGATGAGCGAGGGCGAGGCGATCGGCGTCATCATCGCCACGCGCCGGGAAACCGGCGCGTTCGGCGAGCACCATGTCAGGCTGCTCCAGACCTTCGCCGACCAGGCGGTGATCGCGATCAAGAATGTCAGCCTGTTCAACACGACCCGGGAAGCGCTGGAACGGCAGACCGCGACCGCCGACATCCTCAAGGTGATCGCGGCTTCGCCGGCGGATGTCACGCCGGTGTTCCAGGCGATCTCGGACAGCGCCAAGGCGCTGGTCGGCGGACACTCCTCCACCGTCACACGCCTCATCGACGGCATGCTGCACCTGGCCGCCTTCACCACCGACAACGAAGCCGGCAACGCGGAGCTGCTGGGCTCCTTCCCGGCGCCCGTGTCGTCATCGGGCATCCACAGCCGGGTGGCGGCGAGCGGAGAATATGCGTTCCGCAGTGACATGCAGAACGAAGCCGATCTCGCGGACGCCATGAAGGAGCTGGCGCGGACGCGGGGCTATCGCAGCATCCTCGTCGTCCCCATGCTGCGCGACGGCGTTGCCATCGGCACCATCGCGGTGACGCAGCCGCAGGCCGGCCGTTTCCCGGACAAGGCGATCAACCTGCTCAAGACCTTCGCCGATCAGGCCGTGATCGCCATCGAGAACACACGGCTGTTCAACGAGGTGCAGGACCGCACGCGGGAGCTCGCCAGATCGCTCGACGATTTGCGCGCCGCGCAGGACCGGCTGATCCAGACCGAGAAGCTTGCATCCCTCGGCCAGCTCACCGCCGGCATCGCGCATGAGATCAAGAACCCGCTCAACTTCGTCAACAATTTCGCCTCGCTCTCCGCCGAGCTGACGGGCGAGCTGAGCGCGGTGCTGGCGCCGGTGCCGCTCGCGAACGACGTCCGTGCGGAGATCGACGAACTAACCGCGCTCCTGAATGACAATCTTGAGAAGGTGGTGCAGCATGGACGGCGCGCCGATTCCATCGTCAAGAACATGCTGCTGCATTCGCGCGAGGGCGGCGGCGAGCATCGGCTGAGCGACATCAATGCGCTGGTCGAGGAGAGCCTCAACCTCGCCTATCACGGCGCGCGCGCCGAGACGCCGCAGTTCGACGTGACGCTGCGGCGCGAGCTCGATCCTTCAGCCGGGTCTGCCGAGGTGTTTCCGCAGGAGATCACCAGGGTGCTGCTGAACCTGGTCTCGAACGGTTTTCATGCGGTGACCAGGCGCAAGGCGGAGAGCGGCGCCGCCAGTTACGAGCCGGTGGTGGTGGCCGCAACGCGCGACCGCGGCGACACGATCGAGATCCGCATCCGCGACAACGGCACCGGCATTGCGGACGAGGTGAAGGCAAAAATGTTCAACCCGTTCTTCACCACCAAGCCGGCCGGCGAAGGCACCGGCCTCGGGCTGTCGATGAGCCACGACATCGTGGTCAAGCAGCACGGCGGCACGATCGACGTCGCGACCGAGCCCGGCAAGTTCACCGAATTCACGATTCTGCTGCCGCGCAAGAGCAGCTTTCCGGACGGAGGCGGCTAGGTCCCCTACTCCGCCATCTCCACCTGCGTTGCGACGGTGGGACCGGCCAGCGGCCGCTCCTCCATCATGATCAGGCAGAGCGAGGCAGTGGTCATCAGCGCGGTGGCGGCGCCGAAGACGTAGCGGAAGGCGTGCCGCATGTCGTCGGCGGGGATCGCGGGGATGCTGCCCGCGGCGTGATGCTCGCCGGCGAGCGGAATGTCGGCGCCGAGCGCGATCAGCAGGATGGCGGCGAAGGCCGCGACCGTGAACGAGGACATCAGCGAGCGGAAGAAGTTCATCGCGCCGGTGATGGTGCCGACTTGCGGACGCGCCACCGAATTCTGCAGCGAGACCACGCAGACCGGGAACGTGGTGCCGAGGCCGAGCGCGAACGCCGCCATCAGCGTCAGGAGGCCCCACAGCGGCAAGGTGGTGAGCGTCAGGCCCAGTGCGCAGATCGCGGCCCAGGATGTGCCGACGATGGCGACGCGCTTGTAGTGTTTTGCACGCGCCATGGTGCGGCCGGCGATCGCCGCGCCGCAGGTCGAGACCGCCGCGAGCGGGATCAGCGCAAGGCCGGCCTCGCTGGCGCTGAGGTGATAGACCGACTCGTAATAGAGCGGCAGCTGCACGGTGAGGCCCGTGATCGCGCCGAGCCCGCAGCCGCCGGCCGTCAGCGCGAACGGCGCCACCGATCCCGTCAGCAGCTTCAGCGGCAGGAACGGCTCGTCGGCGCGGCGCGCGTGCCAGACGAAGGTGACCGCGAGCGCGACAGCGCCGCCGACCATCGCAATCACGGTCGGCGACAGCCACGGATAACGCGTGCCGCCCCAGGTCAACACCAGCATGAAGACGACGGCGGAGGCCATCAGCAGCACGCCGCCGAGCCAGTCGACCTTGCGCTTGCGGTGAAACACCGGGATCTTCTTCATCTTCGGCAGCAGCATCGCGATCGCAGCCGCCGCGAGCGGCAGGTTGATCCAGAAGATCATCGACCAGTGCAGATGCTCGGCGAACACGCCGCCGATGACCGGGCCGAGGATGCCGCCGACCATCCAGACGCTGGAGAAATAGGCCTGGTACTGGCCGCGCTCGCGCGGGCTCACGACGTCGGAGATCACCGTCTGCACGACGGGCATGATGCCGCCGCCGCCGAGGCCCTGCAGGCCGCGCGCCAGAATCAGCATCGGCATGTTCGGCGCGATCGCGCACAGCACCGAGCCCGCCACGAACAGGCTGAGCGAGATGATGATCATGACGCGGCGGCCGTAGATGTCGCTGAGCGTGCCGAACACCGGCGCGACCGCGGTCGAGGCAAGCAGATAGGCCGTGATCACCCAGGACAGGTTCGAGACGTCCTGGAACTGGCGCCCGATCGTCGGCAGCGCGGTCGCCACGATGGTCTGATCGAGCGCTGCCAGGAACATCGTCAGCATCAGGCTGATGACGATGGTGCGGACCTCGTCGGAGGTCAGCGGCACCGGGGGCGCGATCGACGGCGCGTCATCGACGCTGATGACCTCGCTCGGAAGGCGGGACAGCTCTTCGGCGATATCGTCGGGCAACACCTGAATGTCGGCAGAACTGCTCTGCCGGTCGAACTTGTTCATCTCGATCGGAAGCCGTGGGGCGGCGCAACGCCGCGAAGGATTCGTTCTATGCAGTCCAATGTAGACAGCAAAGTTCTTCCCAGGCAGGCACCGCGGCGCATGGGTGCATCCCGCCGCCGGGTCATCCCAAACACGTGATGCGAGGCGGGCGGCGGATCAGTCCTTCGGGCGTCGCTTCAGGCGTGCCCGTCTCGGCAGCATGGCCGGCCATTGCACGATGTGGTCCTCGAGCTCGTCGTCCGGAATCTCCACCTCGCTGCCCTCGACCCGGCCGCGCACGGAGACGCCGGCCTCATGCACGGTGTCGGGATCGCCTGACACCAGCGGATGCCACCAATAGAGGTCGCGTCCCTCGGCGACGAGCTTGTAGCCGCAGCTCGGCGGCAGCCAGTTCAGGGTGCGGACATTGGCCGGGGTCAGGCGGACGCAGTCCGGAACCTTGTCGGAACGATTCGGGTAGTCCTTGCAGCCGCAGGTCGCCCCATCGAGCAGCTTGCAGCCGACATGGGTGAAATAGATCTGGCCGGTATCCTCATCCTCGAGCTTGTTCAGGCAGCAGCGGCCGCAGCCGTCGCACAGACTCTCCCATTCATCCCCCGACATCTCTTCCAACGTCTTGGTTTTCCAGAAGAATCCTTCCTGGCCTGAAGGTCGTTTGGGAGCTGCGGTCATGCGCCTCAACAAGATTCGAAAGAGCTACGGCTGACCCCATCTAGGGCGAGCGGCTACGATGCTGCAAGCAACGCCCCCAAGAGGCCCGTATTGAACCGGGGTTCAATTAGTCCTGTTGTTCAAAATCGCGAGCCTGACCATTGGTTTATAGGCCTTGCTCGGCTAGAAGGAACAGCAAGTCCCCAAAGGACGCGAACCGGGCGCCTTGGGTTTGCCGCAACATTCCCGCAAGACGTCTCGATGCCGCCCCGGCCGGGTGCTTGAACGCTTTCGAACCGAGCCTCAAGGGTTCTAGGTGCGCCAGATCATACCACCGCATTGGAAGCAGAAGGTCCGGAATTTCTTCCTGGACCTCGATGCGCGCATCGACTCCTCGCTGTTCTCCTCGGCCAAGGGCATCCGCGAGCTCTACGAGCGCTACTCGACCTTCATGGACCGCTTCTATGTCGGTCGGTGGAAGCGCTGGGTGTTCATCGAGCCGCTGTCGGAGGCCGCAACCCTCGGGCTCGGCGGCCTGGTGCTGATGCTCACGCTCGCCATCCCCGCCTTCCGCGAGACCGCGGACGAGGACTGGCTGAAGAAGTCCGACCTCGCGGTGAGCTTCCTCGACCGCTACGGCAACCCGATCGGCAGCCGCGGCATCAAGCACAACGACTCGATCCCGCTGGAAGATTTTCCTGATGTCCTGATCAAGGCGACGCTGGCGACCGAAGACCGCCGCTTCTACGAGCATTTCGGCATCGACATCGCCGGCACCGCGCGCGCGCTCGTCACCAACGCTCAGGCCGGCGGCGTCCGCCAGGGCGGCTCCTCGATCACCCAGCAGCTCGCCAAGAACCTGTTCCTCAGCAACGAGCGCACCATCGAGCGCAAGGTCAACGAGGCCTTCCTCGCGGTCTGGCTGGAATGGCGCCTGACCAAGAACGAGATCCTCAAGCTCTATCTGGACCGCGCCTATATGGGCGGCGGCACCTTCGGCGTCGACGGCGCGGCGCATTTCTACTTCAACAAGTCGGCGCGCGACGTGACGCTTGCGGAAGCCGCGATGCTCGCCGGCCTGTTCAAGGCGCCGACCAAATACGCCCCGCACATCAACCTGCCTGCCGCCCGCGCCCGCGCCAACGTCGTGCTCGACAACCTCGTCGATGCCGGCTTCATGACCGAGGGCCAGGTGTTCGGCGCCCGCCGCAATCCCGCCTTTGCGGTCGACCGCCGCGACGAGGCTTCGCCGAACTACTATCTCGACTACGCCTTCGACGAGATGCGCAAGCTGGTCGACACCTTCCCGAAGTCCTACACCGAACGGGTCTTCGTGGTGCGCCTCGCGATCGACGCCAACGTGCAGAAGGCCGCTGAAGACGCCATCGAAAACCAGCTGCGCCAGTTCGGCCGCGACTATCACGCGACGCAGGCCGCGACCGTGGTGTCCGATCTCGACGGCGGCATCCGCGCCATGGTCGGCGGCCGCGACTACGGCGCCAGCCAGTTCAACCGCGCCACCGACGCCTACCGCCAGCCCGGCTCCTCGTTCAAGCCTTACGTCTACACCACCGCGCTTCTGAACGGGTTCACGCCAAACTCGATCGTGGTCGACGGCCCGGTCTGCATCGGCAATTGGTGCCCGCAGAATTATGGCCATTCCTATTCCGGCGCGGTGACGCTGACGCAGGCGATCACGCGCTCGATCAACGTCGTGCCCGTCAAGCTGTCGATCGCGATCGGACAGAAGAACGAGCCCAAGGCGCAGAACCCCGCCAAGGTCGGCCGCGCCAAGATCGTCGAGGTCGCCCGCCGCTTCGGCCTCAAGGCACCGCTGCCCGACACGCCGTCGCTGCCGATCGGCTCGGACGAAGTCACCGTGCTCGAGCACGCCGTCGCCTACGCGACCTTCCCCAACAGGGGCCGGGCGGTAACGCCGCATTCGGTGCTGGAGGTGCGCACCGGCGCAGGCGACCTGGTCTGGCGCTGGGACCGCGACGGCCCGAAGCCGCGGCAGGCCATTCCGCCGAACATCGCCGCCGACATGGCGGGCATGATGAGCCACGTCGTCAGCGAAGGCACCGCGCGCCGCGCGGCGCTGGACGGCATTCCGACCGCGGGCAAGACCGGCACGACGAATGCTTATCGCGACGCCTGGTTCGTCGGCTACACCGGCAATTTCACCTGCGCGGTCTGGTACGGCAATGACGACTACTCGCCGACCAACCGCATGACCGGCGGCTCGCTGCCGGCGCAGACCTGGCACGACATCATGGTCGCGGCGCATCAGGGCGTCGAGGTTCGGGAAATTCCCGGCATCGGCATGGGCCAGAAGCTGCCGCCACAGCCGATGGCAGCGCAGGCCAATGCCGCGCCGAAGGTGCTGGAGACCAAGCCCGGTCCGCCGCCCGTGCTGACCAAGCGCGGCGCCGACATCCTGGTGCGCGTCGAGAAGCTGCTGGATGACGCGGCCAAGACCGCGAACAAGTCGGCCGCCAACGACGGCAAGTCCGCCAAGCCGGCCTCGTCCACGAGCGCGCTCGCCTTCCCGCAGAACTATGCGGAAGAGAATGCGAACGCATCCGCCCCGCGCAAGAACTGATCGAAACCCGTGCGGCTGATCCTGATCACATTGACGGCCCTTCTGCTCGCAAGCGTGGTCGGCGTCGGCGCGACCTGGATGACGACCACGCGCGGCACCGAGATCGGCGCGCTGACCATCGGCCCCTGGACCGCGCGCCCGCGCACCGGCACCGCGGACGTCGATCCCTATTCGCGCGCCACCATCGTGCGCAACGGCGAGCTTCCGATCGGTACCGGCGACGGCGTCGCCTTCACCGCCACCGCCGACGACAAGAAGAAGGCGCTCGACGGCCGCTGCGACGTCGTCGTCTCCGGCGTGACGCCGCCGGCGCGGTTCTGGACGCTGACGCTGTACGACCGCAAGGGCCACCTCGTCGCCAATTCGCTGCAGCGCTACGGCTTCACCAGCCAGGAGATCGTGCGGCAGTCCGACGGCTCGTTCGAGATCCGCATCGCCTCGCGCTCGCGCGCCGGCAACTGGCTGCCGACCGGCGGCATCGAGCGCTACGCGCTGATGCTGCGCCTCTACGACACCCCTGTCGGGGTCGCGACGCGCACCCAGCGCGATGCGCCGATGCCCACGATCTCGACGGTGGGCTGCTCATGATCCGGCTCTTGTTCACCATCGTCGCGGGCGTGGTGCTGGGCCTCGTGGTCCATCTCGTCAGCGTGCTGGCGCTGCCGCGGATCGCGACGCAGGATGCCTATTCGCGGCTGACGCCGATGACCAAGCTCAACGGCGTCACCCAGCTTCCCCTCGCCGATCCCAACACCTCGCCGATGCCGTTCATGGATCCGGCCTTTGCGCTGGCGATCTGCCGCTACGACCTCGCAAGCGGGCCGATCAAGCTCACCGTGCCGGTGAGCCAGGCCTATACGTCGGTGTCGTTCTACACCCGCAACGAGATCGCCTATTACGCCATCAACGACCGCTCCGCCGGCAGGAAGGTGATCGAGCTCGACCTGATGACCGAAGCGCAGCACAACGAGCTGCCCGAGGACGAGGAGATCACCGCGGCCGACCGCCTGATCATCGATTCCCCTACGACCACCGGCCTGATCGTGATGAAGGCGCTGGCCGCCGAGCCCGGCCTGATGCCGCAGGCGCAAGGCTCGCTTCAAGCCGCGACCTGCGCGCCGCAGACCGAGCCGCCGGCCAAGGCCGAAGCGCCGCGCGGACGGCGGTGAGCGGGGCTGGCAAAGCCCGCGCAAAACAGGAACTGAAAAAACAACCCCATGCACAGTAGCGCGGGCGTTGAAATGATTGGCCGTTTCGAGTTCGCGCCAAGCCGGCGCCTGTCGAGCTGAGACATCCACTGCCCGTCGCCATGTTCAGCTTTGACACGTCGGGCAAAACACTGGCAGAATGGCATCGTCGAGAGTTCGTCACACCCGCGCGGAGAGATCCGACGCGGTTTTTCATGCCGAAGCAGATCGCCATGATCGACCGATCCCTCTCGCTCCCACAATGAGTGATCTTCGTCTCGCGCGATGCAATTGGCATTCCGCTCGAGGCTGCCCCGGGACAGTATCCCGCCGCAGAACACGCCTGCTCCGCCGGAGGCCACCGCGCGCACCGGATGACCGCCGCCGCGCGTTCAGCGATCCGGGTGTCGTGACGGCGCGACACCCGGATCGTCCAAAATACGACGGAAACGAGCAGGTGCCCGCCGCTTCGTTGCGGATGCCCGACTGCGCGTCAGAACAGGCCCGGGATCAGCATCGCGACCTTATCCCTGTAGTGACGGTACTGATCGCCGAACAGCGCCACGAGATCGCGTTCCTCGAGCCAGATGCCGAAAAAGATGTAGGCGGTCGTCACGGATGCGAAGAGCAGGTGACCGACCGTCATGGTCGGCGTCGTCCAGAATGCGACGATGAAGCCCAGATAGATGGGATGCCGGATAAGGCCATATAGTCCGGGCGTCCTGAACTTCATGGGTGCTGCCAGCCGCCCCAGGAAATGCGAGACAACCTGCGTTAGGCCGAACAGCTCGAAATGGCTGATGAGGAACGTGCTGTAGAGCACGATGAGCCAGCCAATGAAGTGGCCTGCGACCGCGGCATAGGCGAGCGACGGCGTCTCGATCGACCAGATCACCGCCGGCATGGGCTGCCACTGCCAGAACAGCAGGATCAGGCTCAGGCTCGCCAACAGCACATAGGTGCTGCGCTCGAGCGCCGGCGATGCGACGCTGGCGAACAGCCGCTTGAAGCCCTGTCGCGCCATGCCGCTGTGCTGGACCGCGAACAGCGACATCAGCGCGAGATTGACGACGAGTGCATACGCCGACGAAGGCGCCGCACCGCTGTCGATCGTCTTCGGAACGATGAGCTGTGAGACGAAGCCGATGGCATAGAGAAAGGTGCCGAAGAAGACGAGATAGGAGAGCACGCCGTAGCCGAGCACAAGGCTGCGTGCGGCAAGCGAGCTCTGGGCCTGGACCGGCCCGTTCTGCAGGGTGATGGACATGTCCTGATCTCCTGATGTGCGATTGATTGGGATGACGGGCCACGGCGACGTCCGATCCATCGCCGTGGCTGTCGGGTCGGCTCAGATGCAGGTGAGCCCGATGCAGACCTTCTTGACATTGCAAAGGCTGCCGAGGCAGTCGACCGGCTTCCGCTTGGCCGGGCTGTCGCGGACGTTCACGCCCCCGCCGCCGGCGCTGCGATGATCCCGGACCTCCGGTTGTCCCTCACGATGGTCACGCACCACCGGCTTGTCGCGATGGTCGCGGACATTCGTCGCCGCGGGAGCCGTGGCGAGCGTCATCACGACGCCAGCCATTCCGATCGCCAGCGCGACTGTCGTCTTGAAGGCGTTCTTCTTGAAGGCGTTGCTGTTGAATGCAGGCTTGGACTTGAAGGGCGAGTTCATGGCTTTCTCCTATGTTGGAAACGATGTTGCAGGGACGTGCGAACCCGGGCGGCGAAGGCGGATCTGCCTTCGTCGTCGGAGTTGGTGAGGCACGACGCCGACGGCGCCGGCCATGGATCGTTGAAGACGCGGTACGCTTAGCGCGCGCGATGGTCGCGAAGCTTCGGCTCGGCTCTCGCCGTGACGCAGCCGCCATCGGGCGTGTGGCTGTGGTTGCGCGGGTCGCAGAATGTCCTCGACGCCTGATTGGCCTGGCCGCCGCGATGATCGCGCACGACCGGATCCTCCGCCTTCGCCGCAGCGGGCGAAAGCGAGCCGGCAACGATGAGAACGAGGATCGCGGCGCGGACACCTGATGCGCTGCGGCGGCCGGCATTGTCGCCGTGCCGGTCGCCGAGCTCCTTCAGCAGGAATTGCGTGGCCGCCCGCTCGCGCTTGGCCAGCATGTCGGCAACCGACCGGTTGACGAACCGGCGTAGCCGCACGAGCACGGCGGCGAGGTATCGGTGCGACGGGCTCAGCGATGGCGCCTTCGAGAGTGTGGACATGGGATTTCCTTTCGATGGGTTCGAGACGATGGCGCCGGCGCTGCCGTCAGTAGCTGGACGCGCAGTTGTCGTATTGCCTGTTGCAGGTCCGATTGATGCAGGCAGTCCAGTCGCCCCTGCCTGCTGCCCCCGCGCATCGCTGGTTGCAGAGCCTGTATTTCTGAATGCAGCTCATCTTCGCCGCGTCGGCCGTTCCGGCCGAGCTCAGAACCGAGCCGGCCGCAAGACCGGCGATCAGCAGGAAGGATTTCCAGAAGGATTTGTTCACGTGTTGCTCCTCATCGATGGGTTGGTTGTCCTGATCGTTGGACGGTCGCCAGACGCTATTCCGCTGCAGCCGACGGCTGTGCGGGATCTGCACGCACGACGACGGTGGCGGCGACCTTGTAGAATTCCTCGCCGGGCATGCCGACGCGACGCGCATGCTCACGGATGGACTCGCCGTCGCGCGCCTCATAGATGCAGAATGTGCCGATACGGCCGTCGGCCTCGTGCACCACGTAGCTGCGGATCCAGCGCACACGGTCCGGCATCTGCTCATTGCCAATACGGGCGGATTTCGCGCCTGCAGCCTCAAGCTCGGCGAGGTTGGCCCAGGCGCTCGGGCGGCGAATGACGTAGAGTTCCATGTCAGATCTCCTCAGGGGTTGTTCGACAGCGCGGCTGACGACCGCATGGGAGCTATAGGCGCAGGCGGCGCTGACCGTCCTTACCGGGGCCTGATCATTTCCTGATGCCTGGCTGAACCTTTCCGGTCCTGCCCGGACACACCGATATGATCCTCAGGTTCGGACCCTTCGAGCTCGACGAAGCGAGCCGCGTCGTTCTGTGCGCGGGGCGCGAGGTCGCCTTGCAGCCGAGGGTGTTCGATCTGCTGGCCTATCTGGTGCGCAACCGCGAGCGGGTGATCGGAAAGGACGAGCTGCTGGACGCGATCTGGCCGCACGTGACCGTCACCGACAATTCGCTGCAGCGGGCCGTGAGCCTGCTCCGCACGGTCCTGCGCGACGGCGGCATGGACGGCGCCATCCGCAACATCCCGGGCAAGGGCTATCGTTTCTGCGTCGACGATGGGCCGGAGGTGCAGGCTCACATCCCCGCGACGACGGGCGAGCGGGCCCAGGAAGTGCGGACAGGGGCGCAGCACGCAGCGGCCGCACAGCTGTGGACCGAGGCCGCGGCCTTGTTCGAAGCGGCCGATGCCGCCGGGATTCTCGATGGTGCGGATTTGCATCGATGGGCCCTCGCCCTCCAGTGCACCGGCAGGAGCGATGCGGCAATGCCGGTTCTGGTTCGTGCCGTCGCGGCGCATACCGAAGCCGGCAATGTGCCGTCGGCCGTCGTCGATGCGGTCACCCTGTCGGGCCTTTACTTCGAGCGCGGCCAGACCGCGATCGCCAAGGGCTGGCTCGCCCGTGCCGAAGACTGGGCCGCCGAGGTCGATGATGCCGCGACCGCAGCGCTGGTCCTCTGGATGAAATCGAAGGTCGCAGCCTTCGACGGTGAGCCGGATCTGGCGCTCTCGCTGGCCGATGAGGCCTATGGCGTCGTGCGCCACAAGGACGCCATAGGCATCGAGGCGCTGAGCCTCGTCTACCGCGGCTTCTATCGGCTATGCCTCGGAGATACGCGCGCCGGTCTGGCCGACCAGGACCATGCGGCGACCCTGGCGCTCTCCAGTAACCAGCTCGACCCCGTCATGGGCGGAATCCTCTACTGCAACATCCTGTGGGCCTCGCGGATGTTTGGCGACTGGGCCCGCGCCGACCAGTGGACGCTGGGCTACCAGAAGCTCTGCTCCGAGAGCGGGGTCGAACTGACCGGCTCGTGCCAGCTCCACCGTTCCGAAGTCCTCGGCGTCAGGGGATCGCTCGGCGAGGCCCTCACCCGCATCGAGGACGCGCTCTCGCGCCTCAACAGCGACGCGCCATGGTCGATCGGCGATGCCCATCGCGTCCTCGGCGACATTCAATCCGCCATCGGCAACGACGGCGCGGCACTCGAAGCCTATGACCGGGCCTATTCGCTCGGCTGGTGCCCCGAACCCGGCCGCGCCATGCTGCTGCTGGAGCGGGGCGAGGCGGAAGCGGCCCATGCGAGCCTCGAGCGCAGCCTGATCGGCAAGACCTGGTGGACGCTGCAGCGGCGCGGCATCCTGTTCGCGCATCTGGCGCTGGTCGCCGCGCATACCGGCCGTCGCGACCAGGCGCAGGAATTGATCGAGGAGCTCGCGGGCAGTGCCGACCGGTGGCCGATGCCGTCGATCCGCGCGCTCACCAACGAGGCGCAGTCCGTGCTCGCGCATGCCGGCGGCGACCTCGAAGCCGCCTTGCGTCACCTGCACCTCGCCCGGCAGCTCTGGTCGAGCATCGAGGGACGGGTCCAGGCCGTGAGGTTGCGACTGCGGATCGCGACGCTGCAGCTCGAACGCGGCGACGTTCGCGGCGCCGCGGCCGAAGTTCATGCAGCCCAGCTCGTAGCGCGCGAGCTCGGCTCGCACAAGCTCGAGGCAGGCTGCAGGGAATTGCAGCGCAGGATCGAGACAGGACAGACCGGCCGCGCCGCCTAGGCGTGAGTGCGGTCAATCTGAAGGCAGCCAAGCACCTCGGTAGTGCCCTTACGGTCCGAAGCTGACGTAGATGGTCAGCGAGCAAAAACCGCGAAGATGAGCACACCCAACAACAGAAACGCGGCCGCCCAAAACAATATGCCGATGAGGACTTCAACGAACGGATTTGATTTCAGGCCTCAGGAGGACAGGACTTTTCGGCCTGTGCTTTCGAACACCCCATCAATCAATCCTTCGATCAAGGCGCCAATCATGCGCAGGAGGATTTCGGCCATTGAGGCTAAACTGGGTAGCGCCACTTCAACGCGCGGCGCAGCAAAAGCAAAGCCACCATGATCGCGAGGACGGCGAGCCAGAGGAAAGCTGGAACGGGCGACTGATCGTGTATGTGGGCAATGTACAACACGAGGCCCAACAGGACGGCAACCAGCGCGTTCGATACCCAATACAAGGGCGAGAGTCCAATTCCCGTTGCTGCGAGCTCAGCAGCCCGTTCGCGTGCTTTTGCTGCGCGCCACCAACAAAAGCCGAAGAATGCAAGAGCACCAAGCCAGCTCATTCCCGCACAATCAGTTGGATTTGCGTCGCTCGTCTTCGAATGGCGGGCGACTGAGATGCCTCGTGAGACGCCCTTCATTGCCCCACCCGTAGCGCTTGGCGAACGGAACGTACAGAAGGCAGGCCAGGCCCAACACCGTCAGCACCATAATCAGGCTGAGGCCGAGGAACACGTAGATGCTGGACGTACCCCCGACGACGAGGACGAGCATGAGGGTGGAACGAATGCTGAAAGGCCACATGCCCGCTAAAGTAGCACGAGGACGCTCCTAGCTGGCAGCTCTCTGACGATTAGGGTTTGCAGACCATTAAGTCAGCTTCCGGCCCATCGGCGAAGTGGCAGCATTGCTCCACGAGGTCCGCTTATTGAGGCATGCCGGACAAGATTTGCTCAGGCTGAGTTCTCCGCATTTTGACCTGAAATAAACATTCGATTTGCTGTACGAAAGCGGCCGCGTGAGCTCGTAGGCCGACTTGCTGCCGCCCACTTGCTGCACTTGACTTCGAGCCAGCCCATGCCGCCGTTGCGACAGAATGGCCGCATGGAAAGCTCGTCACGCCCGCGCCAGCAATCCGCGGCGGGCTTCTCATGTCCGAGCACGCGCGCTCACGATGGCCGCTTGTTCGACTGCGTCATCCGCGCCCACATCAACGCCAGCGGCCCCACCGCAATTCCCGCCGCAAGCACGATGAACGCCAGCAGCCAGCCGTTCGCGCTCTGCGGGCCGCCGGCTGCGTCGAGCGCGGCGCCGGTGCCCCAGGCTCCCAGCGCCGACAGGCCGAAGCCGACCGTCGAGTGCAGGGCGAGCGTCGCGCCGCGATGTTCGGACGTCGCCGCGGCCGACATGCCGGCGGTCAACGCGCCGGAATCGGCCGGCACGGTCAGGCCATAGAGGAGCAGCAGCAGCGCCAGCATCCATGCCGGGGCCGTCGCGTTGAGGCCGATGATCAGCGCAATGCAAGCCGACGCAATCATCACGATCGTGATCGCCCGATGACGGCCGAATTTCAGCGCGGCCTCGTTGCCGAGGATGCTGGCGGGCATCGAGATCACCGCGAAGCCAAAGCTCAACACGACGGGACTGAGCCACGCAGGCGCGCCTTGATGGGCGACGACGAAGGTCCAGAACCCCACCAGCCAGGTGCGGATGCCGTAAAGCTCGAAGCAGTGCGCACCATAGCCGAGGATGTATCCGAGCGCCTCACGGTTGGCGAAGACCGGGGCGAAGTTGAGCAGGCGCCCGGCCTTCGGCGCGGGCCGCCGCGCGTCGATCAGGAGACACGCGAGGACCATTGCGACCGGACCGAAGCCGGTGACGAGGAACGCCGTCCTCCAACCCCAGCGATCGGCGATCAGTTGCGCCACCAGGAACGAGAGGCCGACGCCGACCGAGAAGCTCGACGTGTACAGCGTGACGGCCCGCGAGGTGTCGCCGGCGGGAAGCCGGTCGGTCAGCGCCTTCAGGCCGGGCATGTAGGCGCCGGCAAATCCGAGGCCCGCGAGAGACCAGATCGCCGTGCCCGACCAGAACCCTTGCGCGAAGAGGCCGAACGCGGCGGTCGCGAGCCCGCTGACGATCGAGCCCCAGAGCAGGACGAGCCGCGCATCGATCCGGTCGGTCAAGGTCGTCAGCACGGGCACAGCGAGCATGTAACCGAACGCATAGCCGCTCGCCATCAGGCCGCCTTCGGCGGCGGAGAGGCCCCATGCCGGCATCAGATGCTGCGCCAGGTTCGCGGACAGCGTCACATGCGGCAGCAGATTGCCGAGCTGGCCGATGCACATCACCGCAATCAGAGACCGGCCGCTCAGGCTATGAATGGCTTCCTCCATTGCGAGGAAAATGGCGCGATGCCTGACATAGGCGCCTCATGAACAACCACACCCCGACGAGCCAGACTTCCTTGCCGATTCATCGGCGGCGCAGCAGGCCGATGGTTCTTCTTTCGCGGGCCCGCCGCAGCATCCCGACGCGGCGGCAGCGGTCTCGAGGCCGCCGCGCGTGCAGACGCCGGTCTCGGGCAGCACAAGCTCGACTCTCGCCGCGGCGCGCTTGTCGCCGGCGATATCAGCCGCGATCGAGCGGACCTGCTCGTAGCCCGTCATCATCAGGAAAGTCGGGGCGCGGCCGTACGATTTCATGCCGGCGAGATAGAAGCCCGGCTCGTCATGCGCGAGCTCGCGCGCGCCGTGCGGGCGCACCGTGCCGCAGCTGTGCTCGTTGGGATCGATCAGCGGCGCCAGGGCGACCGGCGCCTCGATGGCCGGATCGAGCCGCAGGCGTAATTCGGAGAGGAACGCGACGTCGGGACGGAAACCCGTCGACACGATCAGCTCGTCCGCGATCATGCGTCGCGCGCCGCTGCCGGAGCCGGCGGCGATCTCGAGCCGGCCTGCGGATTCCCTGAGGTGCGTGACGCCGAATTCGGTCTCGATCCTGATCTTCCCGGCGGCAATCAGCGCCGCAAAGGCGCTGCCGAGCTCACCGCGTGCGGCGAGCTTGTCGTTGCGGCCGCCGCCGAACGCCCTGGCGGGATCGGCGCCGCGCAGGAGCCAGACCGGTTGCGTGCCCGGCACCTCGCCCGCGAGATGCGCGAGATCGATCAGCGTGCCCACGGCAGAATGACCGGCGCCCAGGACGGCAACGGTCTTCCCGGCATACCGCGCGCGAGCGGCGCCGCGCACATCCGGCATGCCGTAGGCGAGGCGGTCCGCGCATTCGGGCTCGCCGATCGCCGGCAGGCCGTTGCTGCCGGCCGGATTGGGGGAGAACCACGTGCCCGACGTATCGATCACGGCATCGGCGCGCAGCACCTCGGGCCCCCTGCCGTTTTGGTAGCGGATTTCGAACGGCGCCTGCTCGCGCCCCCTCGTCCTTGCCTTGTCGAAGCCGACACGGCTGATCGCCGAGACGCGGCTGGAGGTCCGGATCGCCTCGCGCAGCGGCGTTCGCGTCGCGAGCGGCGCAAGATATCGATCGAGCAGCTCGCCGCCGGTCGGATAGGACCGGGGATCCGGCGAATTCCATCCCGTCAGCGCCAGCAGCCGCGCCGCGGCCTTGTCGACGTTGTAGTCCCATGGCGAGAACAGCTGCACGTGCTGCCACTGGCGGATCGCATGTCCAGCCTCCGGCCCGGCCTCCAGCACGACGGGCGCCATGCCGCGTTCGAGCACATGCGCGGCCGCAGCGAGGCCGACGGGCCCCGCCCCGACGATAGCTACCGTCTTCCCGTCACCCATTTCATCCTCCCGTAATTCTAGAAATTTCGAATAATGGGGCAAAAGAGTCAGGCCGCCGTCCGGGCGCCCTTGCATTCGGCCTCGTCCGCACAGCACTCCGCCGCCAGGAACTCGACCAGCCCCCGCATCAGGTCGTAGTTCGCGTGACAGACCAGGGTCGTCGATTCCCGGACCTGGCTGATGAGCCCGACCGCGACCAGAGACTTGATGTGATGCGACAGCGTCGATGCCGGAATCTTCAGCTTGTCCTGCAAGCGGCCGACGGGCATGCCCGACCGTCCGGCCCGAACGAGGGCCCGATAGATCTGAAGCCGTGTCCGGTTACCAAGGGCTTCCAGACGTGCCGCTGCGTCGTCGATCTTCATGGCCGGCATCCTGCCCGCGCCCGGCTCCCGCTGTCAACTATATTTCTAGAAGGTTCGAAATATTGGTGTCCGCGCGCTCAGTGCGTCCCGCACCGGCAGTTCTCGTAATCGACGGGATCATGGCTGTTGACGATCGTCACGCGGTCGCCATGGTCGAGCTTCAGCGCGCGCAGCCGCGCCTGGTTGGCGATCCGCATCTTGCGATCCATGTCGGCGCGGCGCTGGAAATAGCCGAGCACCAGCGGCATGCGCGGGGATGCCGCGAGCTGGCCGTGATGGAAATAGCTGTCGCCGGCATGCAGCAGCCATGTGTCGCCTGACCGGACCGCGATGCCGCAATGGCCGAGCGTATGGCCGGCGAGCGGGATCATCAGGATGTCCGCTTGCCTGTCGCCGAGCGCGCGCACGCCCTTGAATCCGAACCAATCTTCGCCGGCTTCGCCATAGAACGTCCAGCCCGGTCCATGGCTCCACTGCCCGGTGACATAGCGCCCTTCCGGCGGCGCCGGCTTGCGCTGCACCGCCATGTCGTATTCGGCGCGATGGACGTGGATCGCGGCATGGGGAAAGTCGGGCACGCCGCCGGCGTGATCGCGATCGAGATGGGTCAGCAGCACGTGGCGCACGTCCGCGGGCGAATAGCCGAGCGCCTTCACCTGCTCGACCGCCGTCTCGGCCGGATCGAGTTTTGGCGCGGTCTGCCGCAGCCATCGCCGTCCGAGCTGGTCAGGGGCTGCGATGTCGCCAAGCCCGATGCCGGTATCGACCAGCGCAAGCCCGTCACCCGTTTCGATCAGCAGGCAGTGGCAGACCATGCGGGCGCGCTGGAACACGCCGCCGGTGCCGTTCACCAGGCGGCGGCCCATCGGGCACATCGTGCCGGTGTTGAGATGATGGATTTTCATGGAAGTTCTCGCCCGTTGTGAACGGGGCCTTCTTGCCATCGTCCGAGCCATAGGTAAAATATTGAATATTGATCATATCTCTAGGTATATCCTATGGACATCCGCGAGCTTCGCTACTTCGCCGCCGTCTATCGCGCGCGCAACCTGACTGCAGCGGCGCGTGCCTGCTTCGTGTCGCAGCCGTCGATCTCCACCGCCATCACCAATCTGGAGGCCGAGCTCGGCACCACGCTTTTCATCCGGCACAAGAAGGGCGTCGCGCCCACCGCCTCGGCCGAGCAGTTTCACGCGCTGGCCCGCCGCATCATCGACGAGGCCGACGCCGCGCGCAGCCTGTTCAGGAAGCCGGCGACCAGGACGACGGTCACGCTCGGCCTGATGCGCACGCTCGACGTGCCCAGAACGATCGCGCTGCTGAAGCCGCTGACGGCACGCGACGACATCGCGCTGCGCCTCGTCGGCAGCGACGAGCGCGCCGATGCGCGGATCATCTCGAAAAACATGCTGCGCGCCGACGAGCATTTCGTCGCGCTGTGGAGCGAGCGTTATGTCGCCGCCTTGCCGCCGTCGCATCCGCTGACGCTGAAGGACAGGCTCCGGACCGCCGATCTCGCCGGTGCTCCCATGATCGACCGCTGCCATTGCGAGCAAAGCGAATTCTTCGGCCGTGCCGCGCAGCGGCGCCGGACTGCGGCGATCGCACAATCGGAGGACTGGGCCATGGCGCTGGTCGCCGCCGGCGTCGGCATCGCCATCGTCCCGGAGGGCGTGGCGAAGGGCAATCCAGACGTCGCCGTGCGCGAGATCGAGGTCAAGGTCAGGCGCGAGGTTGGGCTCGCCTACCGCGCGTCAGTACCGCTGGCGGACGCGCTGAAGGACTTCGTCGCAAAGCTCCAGAAGCAGCGCAGCTCGGATCGAACCGAGCGCCGGCCTGGCGCGCGCAAAGCGCCTGGCACGGCACGCTGACCGCGCGGCCAAGCCGCGACCGCGATTGCCGCCGCTAGCGGCGGTCCTCCGCCGTCCCTGCGCGAGCCGTAACGGCTCAGTCTGCGAACTGGCCGGCCGCCTTGATGATCGGAGCCCAGCGATCGATCTCGCTCGTCAGCACCGCCGCGAGAGCTTCCGGCGTCGCCTTGTCCTGCGCGACCGGTTCGGTGTTGATGTCGTTGAACCGGGCGATCAGCGTGGGGTCCTTGAGGGCCGCCTGGAGCGCCGCCGCCAGCTTCTGAACGATCGCCGGCGGCGTGCCCTTGGGGGCGTAGAGGCCGTGCCAGACGCCGAGTTCGAAACCCTTGAGGCCGGCCTCGTCGGCGGTCGGCAGATCGGGCAGGCTCTTCAGCCGCTCCCTGGTGGTGATCGCATAGGCCTTGACCTGCTTGGCGTTGATCGGGCCGGTCGTGTTCGTCGCCTGATCGCAGGTGAGATCGATCTGCCTGCCGAGCAGATCGTTCATGATCGGACCGTTGCCCTTGTAGGGCACCGTGGTGAGCTGCTTCTGGATCGCCGTCATGAACAGCATGCCGCACAGATGCGATGCCGCACCTAACCCGGCATTGGCGTAGGTCAATTTGTCGCCCTGCTGCTGCGCGTAGGCAACCAGTTCCTTGAGCGTGTCGGCCGGGAAATCCGGGCGCGCGATGATGGTCATCGGCGCATTGGTCACGAGCCCGATCGGCGCAAAGGCGGTCTTCGTGTCGTAGCTCAGATTGCGATACAGCGTGGCCGCGGTCGAGATGCCGACGTGATGGACCAGCAGCGTGTAGCCGTCCGGCTGGGCACGCGCGGCGCGGGTCGTGCCGATCGTGCCGCCGGCGCCGGTCGCGTTCTCGACGATGATCTGCTGGCCGAGGGATTTCGCCATGCTTGCCGCGGTCAGGCGCGCGATGGTGTCGGTCGGTCCGCCGGCGGCGAAGGGCACCAGCACGGTGATCGGCCGGGTCGGATAGTCCTGGGCGACCGCCGAGCCGAGCGGCAGAAGCAGGGCTGACAGGATGACGATGAAACGCATGTTTTTCCTCCGGCTCTCGTTCGCTCCATATGAGCGCATTTTCGGCACCGCTACCATCGGGAAAGCAATATGATCAAGGTCCCGCGACCATGTGGCGCCGCCGGCACAATCCTGCGGACTAACCGATCAGGCCCTTCAGGCCGGCGTAAACGGAGCCGACGGCCGTTGCGGCGATGCCGGCCAGCGGACCCACGGTCTGCATGAGGTCCTGGATCAAACGAGCCCGGCGGCGCAATTGCTCTTCGCCGACATGCTGTCCGAGCAGGCGCGCCATCCTGAAGGCGAACGCGTTCGGCTTGCCGCCGTGAGCAAGCACGCGCGGCAGCACCTGGAAGATCAGGACGCCCAGGATGTTTCCGGAGACGAAGGCCAGCAGGATACTCGCGCCGTATTCGAACACTTCCCGCCATTCGATCCACACGGACGGCAGGATCGGGACACGATCGTGGATTCCGGTGACCGTCAGCATCGACAGAATGCTGGCGCTCGCAGCCAGGAACGCCAGCACGAACGCTCCCAGCGCCGAAACCCTGTGCAGGGGATAGGCCACGAACCCGAACAGCAGCGGGATCGCAATCGACGCGATCCGAAGCGGGATCGGAGAGAAATTGAAGGTGATGGTCACGAGAACATGCGCGGCCGTCAGCAGCAGCGATGGAATGACGACGTAGAGAACCGCATGGGTTCCGAAATAGCGCAGCGGATTCCTGTACCGCTCGAGGCGGACGTTGACCCGATCGAGGTCCCGCCTGAGCCTGTCGAGGTCGGCGACGATGTCGTCGATCTCGAGAAGCGTCGGCCGCACGACGCGCAGATCACGCGAGCAGTGCTTGCACGCGATGGCTTCGTCCTTGATCGTCTCGGCGCAGAACGGACATTCCATCGTCAGCGCGGCTTCCTGCGCCGCATGATGGCCTCGACTTCGTCCCTGGCCTGCCTCAGCTCGTCGCGCAGCTCGTCCCGCTTGCGCCGCAGATCGTCCCGTTCCGCGATCAGCGTGGCGGGAACGGCGATGTCACGCCCGCAGGACGCGCAAACCAGCGCGCCATCCGCGTTCCCGGATTGGCAGTACGGACACGTCACTTGGGCGCGACCTTCAGCGTGAAGATCGTCGTGCCCGGCCGGCCGTCACTGTCCTTGATGTCGACGCGAACGGAGTATTCGCCCGGCGGCAATTCCGCGTCCTGGATGTTGATGCCGTCGGCCTGGACGAACGGCTTGACCCGGGCGGTCAGATCGACATTCGGCGTGCGCAGAAAGATCACCTTGACCGATTCCGGATCGATCTTCGCCCCGCCGTACGACTCGAACTTCAAGACCAGCCGCAAGGGCGAGTTGACGGAATCGCCGGGCGAGACGAATTCCACCTTCGGACCACGCATGATGCCGCGCCGGTCCGCGGCAATCGCCCCCTTCGGCGGCGGAAGCCTGGCCTCCTCTTCCGTGATCAATTGTGTTGCCGCTCGCGCCGCTCCCGAAAACAGCAGGCCCGCCGCGATGGTCCCAAGCAAGATGGTCCGCTTCATTTCCAGTCCAACCCTTCCCTCGCCTGCCATCAGCGTACACCGCCGTCACCGATGATCGTGTAGGGCGCCCAGAACAGCGGATGAGCATAGGCGAACTCGGTCTTGCCTTCGCCATTGAGATAGCCGGGGCCATCGACGAGGGCCATCATCGCCTCGCGCAGCGCTTCGCTCCGCGACAGCTTCGGATCGTCGGCCTGCCGCTTGAACAGGTCGGTCACCAGTTGCCGTGCCGATTGCGAATGCACCGACCAGTTCGTCACCAGCAATGCCCGTGTGCCCGCATAGAAGAACGCCCGGCCAAGCCCCGAGGCCGCCTCGGCCCCTGCACCGGCACCCGCGCCGGTATTGCAGGCCGACAGGATGACCCAGTCGGCATCGAGCTTGAGACCGAGAATCTCCTCCATGGTCAGCAGGCCGTCTCCGCCCTCGCCCGTCACGGTCGGGGACGACAAGGCGAGCGCCGGCTGCGTCAATCCATTGAGCTCGCCGGGGACCAGACCGTGAGTGGCGAAAGCCAGGATCCTGAAGCCGGAGAGATTCATCGTCTTGACCGCGCTCTCGGTCGCACTCTTGCCGAGGAACAACACTTTTGACGGATCCGCCTGCAAGGCAAGCGCGATCGACTTCAGCTCGTCGGCCGTGTCGGCAAGCCGGGGCAGCAGACCGAGCTCGGCACTGTCGACGCCGTCCAGCTTCGGACTGCTGCGCCTCTTGAGCGGCCCGCCACGCGTCAAATTGCCGCCGGCGTCGGCAACCACAATCCTGGCCTGATCGCCTTCCGCCTCGGCCTGCTGATCCCTGTTGAAATAGGGATCGCCGAATGCCACGAGGTCACCGCGACCAGGCTTGCCCGGAGGCAGCTGCCGCAGCGTGCGCAAGGCAGCCGCGGACGGGACCGTCGACACGGCATGGGTGCGGGCCAGCCAGGGCACGTTGCGGTAGCCGACGAACAGCGGATCTTCGTCCTCTGCCACTTCGGCAGGTGCCGTCGGCAGCAGCGAGAGCGGCAGCAGGCCGAGCGCTCCATTGGTGACCACGATGAGCTTCCTGGCCGGCTTCCACCCGGTCTCGACAGGCTTCAGCAGCAGCTCATAGAGCTCATGGCCGAGCTTGAGATCGAAGGCCGGAATGTCCGAGATCATCGCCGCCTGCGGCTCCAGCGCCTCCCGCAGCTTGCGAATCTTCGTCTCGACTTCGCCGATACTCGCCTTGACCGCGGCGAAGGCAACCGGGCCCGACTTCGGCACGGCCCAGACGAAGCTGCCATTCTGGCCAAAATAGAAGGACAGCATGGCCTCGTCGTCCGCAAGCGTCGCACGGATCTCGGCGACGCTCGGGGGCCTCGGCGAGACGAGATCGGCGTAAGTGGGAAACTTCTGCTTGATCTGCTGGCGCGCCTTGTCGCGCTCGCCGCGCAAGGCGGCGATCGACGCCTGGATCTGCTGAACGCCCTTCTCGTCGCGCTCTGCCGAGGGAAGCGCGAGCACGTTGTTGAGCGTGCCGAGCTGGGCATTGACCTGCTTGGTCAGGTCCTGCTCCTTGCGGACGAGCTCGGCGAGCGCGGGATCCTTTGCGGCTGCGCGGGCACTGGAGGCCGCAAGCGCCTGCTGCACCGAGCGGCCACGAACGGAATCGGCGAGACTGAAGGTCTCCTCGCCAATGCCATGGCCGGTTCCCTCCGCCCTCGCGAGCAGCAATAAGTAGTTCTCGACGATCGACTGCAGCCGCTGGCTGCGCGCCGCCACCACGCTCGTGTTCTCGTCATCGGCGTTTTCGTTGGCGTTCGCCATCATGACCGGAATGGCGGCCTTGAATTCCCGGATCGCCTCGGCGTCGCGCCGCGCACGCATCAGGCCAACCGCCAGGGTGCCGCGCGCCGAGGCGGCGTCGAAATGGCTTTCGCCGACCCGACCGACCTGCTTCTTCACCAGCTGCTCGGCGGCCGCGATCCCGGCGTCCAACTGGCCGGCACCGTAGAGCGACATGATCCGCGACGGATTGAGCTCGAACACCTGGCGGCGCTGCGGCTCCCAATTGGCGATCGCCTTGTCGATCCGCGCAAACATCTGGTTCGCCTCGACGGCCTTGCGCTGGATCGTCAGAATGCCGGCAAGCTGCGAGAACAATTGCACGGTCGCATGCGAATCCTCCGGCACGCCGACCGCCTTGTTGATCTCGAGGGCGACGCGGCCGAGCTTCTCGGCTTCGTCGTAACGGCCCTGATCGACCAGAACGCTGGCCAGCCCCATCATGAAGCGCGGGGTGACCGGGCTGTACTTGCCCGTGTCCTTCAAGCGCGACAGCAGCGCGCGGCGCGCATCGACCTCGGCCTCGGCCAGCCGCCCCTGGCGCGCCTTCATGCGCGCCTGATTCAACACGGTGCCGTCGATCGCCTGGAGCAGAATGGTCTCGGCCGGCGGATTGTCCGACTCCATGATCGCCTTCGTGCTGGCGCGCTTGCGCACCTCCGCCGTGCGATAGGCGGCCTCGGCTTCGGCGAACTGGCCGCGCGCCTCGAAGACCAGGGCACGGGAGATCTCCAGCTCGCCCTCCCAGCTCTGGCCGAACCTGGCGTAGGACGATCGCCAGGCAGGATGGCCGCTGGTACGCGCCTCCTGGATCGCGGTCAGGCTACGACGCAGATAGGCTTCGGCCTGCGAGACGTCACCCATCTGGATGAGAACGCTGGCGACCGCGCGGTTTGCATTGAACTGCATCCCTTTGGCACCCGGCATGCTGGCAGACTCGCTCAGAAGCCTTTGCAAGATCTCGAGTGCACGCTTCGGATCGCCTGCGAGGGAGTACTGCAGCGACTGGAGCTGCAATATTCGCCCCAACATGTTCGGGCTGACGGCTCCGCGCCCGACTTCCACGGCCTTGTTGGCGTCGGCGATGGATTCGGCGAGCCGGCCGAGCTGCGCACGCGCATTGGCGCGATCGAAGTAGAATTGCGCGAGGTCCTGGCGAGACTCCTTCCCGGTCGGCGCAGCGTCGGCGTCCGACTTCAGCTCCGCGAGCACCTTCTCGTCCGGCTTCTCGTGATCGAGGATTGCCGTGATGTCGGCGATGGTGCGCGGCGGCGCGATGAAGTCCTTCGGCAGGGCGGTACCCGGCTCCAGCTTGGGCGCCACCTCCTTCGGAATTTCGACGGCCACGTTGGCGCGTCCGTTCGCGGCGTTGAGGGCCGCCATCATGCAGGCTTTCACCTGCGGCGAGGCCTTGGCGCGGCAGGCTTCCAGATTGGCACCGCCCGCCGGCCCTCCGCCGGCGCGCATGCAGGCCTGAACGATCGGCCTGCCGACGCTCATCCGGCAGTTCTCGAGCGCCGCCTCCTTGGTCAGCGCGGCGGCCGAGCCGGTCGATCCGAGCAACATGGCAAGGGCCAGCACCTTCCGGATCGTTCGGGGCGGGGTGAAATTCAGACGGCTTTCAAACGGACTCCCGGCGTCCATGCTCATGATGAAAGGCCTTTGGCGTAAAATGATTTGGTGTAACCAAATAATCCTACCCCTCCGGCTGGGGAGAACAAGCGCCAATCAGGGGCGATCCGCGGCTATGCTGAACCGGATCGGCGCCGGCAAGCCCGAGTTCCCGGCGCCCGCCGTCGGCCGGACGCGCAAGCGCCGATCGCAGGATGGGTCGCGGGCCAAGGCGCCTTGTGCGCGATCAGCCCCGCACGCTGACCGGGCGCTGGTAGACCGGCTGCGCCGCGACCGGCGGGTTGGCGGTCTGGGCGGCGAGCTCGCCGATCAGCCGATCGGCATCGGCGGCCATGCCGTCGGGAGCCTGGATCACCAGGCGTTCCAGCGCCCAGCGATAGGAGGAGACGCGCTGCTCGAGGCACTGCTGCACCCACTGGATGATCAGCGAGTTCTCCTGCATGCGCTCGACCGCATCCTCCCTCTCCTTGGGCGAGAGGGCGGAGACGCGCGCCATGCTGGCATTGCGCTTCTTGTCGAGATCGATGACGCGGATCGCGGACGCGAAGAACGGCTCGAAACGGGTGGTGTCGTTGCGCACGTCCTCGATCAGTTGCGCATAGCGCGAGGAATGCGAGCGGTGCGGCTCGTCGATCAGCGTGCGCCCGTACATGGTGCGGTCGAACACGATCTTCTGCCGCCACGGTGACGGCAAGGCCTTGTAGTCGCCGAACACGCTCTTCCAAGCGGGGCGCGACAGCGGCGGCTCGATGAGGGGATAAGCGAGGTCGCGCAGCTGGCGCTCCTCGTCGGTGAGCTGGAATTGCGACGGCTTCAGGCCGACGCTCGCGGTGACCTCGGTGCCGAGCCAGCGGTGCATGTCGTCGCTGCGCATGCTCTCGCGGGTTCGGCCGAAATCGCCGCCACTACAGGCGCCCAACGTCGCACTGATCAGCGCGAGCAGGACGGCCGATACGAAAGGCCGGATCTGGTGGGTGGTGTCCGGCATTGCAAGAACCGGATGCTAGCGGCGGCGACGACGGCGTCCCGGCGCTGTGCCCGTTTCCGGCCCACGATCGCCGCTGGTTTCGTCCGCCTCGCGCTCGATGCGGATCACGGGAAGGATCAGGATCGTCCCCATGTCCGCGCGCGGTGCGACGTCCCCCGACGAGCCTACCCGGCGACCGGCCGGAAATTCGATGATGGTCCCCATGTCAGCTCTCTCAATTGCCGCGCGACCAAACGCGCCCCTGCAACATGCGGATCATTAAGATCAGCTCATGGTTAACGGGGTGTAAACATGGCCTTTGGACCGTAGCCGCACGGGCGCGGGCTGCGCCGTCCCGCTGCGGCACGACGAGGCCTTAAATTGCAGGGTCGGCTTCACACCTCGTTTTCCTTAACGAGGCTTTAAAGGAACCTCGATACGATCCCCGCAAGTGTCTCTTCCGAGTTGCGTACGCCTCCATGACCAAGTCGCTGTTCCCCGGATTCGACGGGCTGATGAACCTGTCCCGTCGCGAAGGCGTCGATGTTCGTCCGACGCTGCTGCGCGTGCTGACCGACCTCTATGTCCAGACGCGCGTCCACAGCGAGGACGAACAGCGCCAGTTTATCGAGCTCGCGACGCGGCTGATCGACCAGGTCGACGATGCGACGCGCGCAGCCATCAAGGCAAAGCTCGCGATCTATCCGCAGACGCCGGTCCCGGTCCTGCAGAAGCTTGGGCTGGTCGCCGCCCAGGAAGGCCGCAGGGTCCCGCTCGCGCGCGAGATCCCGGCTCCCCCGGCAGCCTCCTCTCCGGTCCGCACGCCGACCGAGGCCGAGCAGCGCATGGCCTCGAACATGGCGATGCAGCCGAAGGACGCCGCTGAAATCCACGACATGTTCTTCCGCGCCGATGCGACCCAGCGCGCGCTGATCCTGCACAATCTGGCGCAGACGCCGTTGAAGGCCGCGCCGCGGATTCCGACCGTGCGCGCCAAGCGTGCGATCCAGATCCTGGAGATGGCGGCGATCGCGGGTGACGTCGAGAATTTCACCCTCGAGCTCGGCGACAGCCTGATCCTGCCCTCGCGCGTGGCGGCGCAAATCGTCGACGATCCCGGCGGCGAAGCACTCGCGGTCGCCGCGCGCGCGCTCGACATGCCGAGCCCGAACTTCCAGCGCATCCTCTTGTTCTTCAAGCCGGAGATCGGCAATTCCGTGAACAACGTGTACAGGCTGTCGCGGCTCTATGATCGCATCAGCGATCGTTCCGCGCTGGTGTTGCTGGCGGCCTGGCGCGGCTCGACGCTCGCGGTGACGCGCGCAAAGTACCAGTCGTCGCTGCATGACAGCGAGCGCCAGCGCGCGCGCGCGGGCGCAAGCCAGACGCGGCCGGGCGTACAGCCTGGATCCGCGCCGGGGGTGCGGACCGGCACCGGCGGATCATCGGAGCGGTAGGATCAGCGCCCGCTTGCGCCGCCGGTTTTGTGGAATCGTTTAGCTTCCAACCGAACGGCGCTCAGAAGAGCTTCGGCGCCAGCGCTAAGAGTCCGGTGCTTCAGCTTAAACACGGCTGTGGGAAACTGCCACGTCGGCAAATCGACGCGAATGGGTTTGAGGAGCGTGCGCCAAGGCGGGAACGCGAGGACGGAGCCAGGAACGAGCGTCAGAAACCGACCAGTTGCGAGCAGCCCTGCACGAAGATTGAGGGAGTTGCTCAGAATGCGGTTTGTGGGCGGAGAGAGGCCTTCCGCCGCGCACGCTTTCATGAAGGGCGAGCTCTCGTCGAGTTCGAATGGCGAGATAATCCACGGCTCCTGGATAATCTGTTCCAGTCTCAGCTTTCGGCAGGCTATCCAGGAATTCCCTGCACCCGCCACGACCACGAGCCGTTCCTGGTAGAGGCCCTCGACTTCGAGGTCCGGCTCCGGCGCGTTCCGGGTCAGTCGAGTGATGGCAAATTCGCCGCGGCGCTCGCCGAGATAGGCCTGAAGTGTGGACGGGGTGATCGCCTCGATCTCGAATCTCAGGCGGGGGTAACGCTGGGAAACACGTTCGACGGCCGCAGGAACGAGACCAGCCGTCCAAATCTCACTAGAAGCGAACCGAACCTCGCCGGTGCCGGGGGTCGCCATCTCCTGAACCGCGGCCACGCTGCGGCGCAATTCGTCGAAAACAACGGCCGCGTGGCTCGCGAGCGCGGCACCGTATCGGGTCAGTTCGGTTCCGCGCGCAATGCGATCAAACAGCGGTACGCCCAGCTCGTGCTCAAGGCTCGCAATGGTACGCGAGACGACCGGCCGCGATACCGACAGGCGCTTGGCGGCCTTCGCCATGTTGAGCTCGGCAGCGACGGCGAGAAACACGTGCAGATCGCGAGGGGAGATGCGCTGTCCAATCCGATCTGACCATTTCATGAGGCGTACCCACAAAGCTACGGATATGTTCGAAATGCGAGCTTTAAGATACGGCTTGGCTCCGTTAGCTTCCAGCTCGAATGTGCGTATTGGGGCTTGTTATGCGGAAAGCGATCGTGTTCGCGGCCATCGCGGCGTGCCTGGGCGTATCGCCTGCGGCGGCCGAGGAGATCGTCGTATTCAGCACTCCCTCCTTGAAGCCGGTGCTGTCTCAGCTGGTCCCCGATTTCGAGAAATCGACCCAACACAAGCTCACGATCCGTTTTGGCTCCGTCGCCGCATTGAAACGGGAAATCGACGGCGGAGCGCCATTTGATGTCGCGCTGCTGCTACCTCCGCAAATCGACGACCTCATCGCGGAAGGAAAGGCGATCCGCAGTTCCCGGGCCGACCTTGCGGTGGCCTTGACGGGCGTCGCTGTCCGGAAAGGGTTTCCAAGGTTCGACGTCAGTTCGCCCGATGCGGTTCGCCAGTCTCTGTTGTCGGCCAACTCCGCAGCTTACGCTTCCGACAGCGCCAGCGGACAACACTTCCTCAGCGTGATCGATCGACTTGGCATTAGCGCGCAAATGCAGCCGAAACTCCGGAAGGTAAGCGGAAATCCGGTCGAAGCCGTGGCGCACGGCGAGGCTGATCTGACGATCATCACCGTTCCCAACATCGTATCCATCCCGGCGGTGGAGTTCGCCGGCGTCCTACCATCGCAGCTGCAAAACATCACGACCTACACGGCAGCGGTTTCAGCTGCGGCCGAGAGGTCGGCGAGCGCCAACGCCTTGCTTCGGTACCTGAACTCGCCCGACGGCAATACTGCGTTTATCGCCAATGGACTACAGCGGCCCGCTCGGTAAAGCCGACGGACCTGCCCAGTTGCCTATGACCCGCGCGCGGCGTGTCCACGCTCTGAGTTAAGTCTTCGCCAATTCCAGGAAATGCCGCCCCGCGCGGTCCTCGGTCTCGACGATCCAGGCATCCGGATCGAAGCGGATTTCCTTGGTCAGTCGCTCCTCCACCGCAGGCTCCGGCATCGGCTGCGGCCCGGCCGGCACGAAGAAGCGATCGACCGGCCGGCCGTCGTCATAAGAAGTCTGCGGCGCGGGCACAAAGAGCATCGCGTTGCCGTCGAGCAGCGCCACCTTCACGAACACCGCGCCCGCCTCCTCGGCGCCGCGACGGCGCACCGCGCCGAACACGCCCTCGGTCTGGCACCGGCGCAGATAGGCTGCGACCCATATGTTGGATTTCAAACGCATGAGTCGGACGATAGGCCAGCGCGAAGCACCCCGCCAGTCTCGCCTTGCGGCTGCTACGCCTTGGATACGCCCTGTCCGCCGCCGATCTGGCGTGCGACGAGGTAGGATAGCGGCATTGCAAGCGCAAATCCCAGGCCCACGGCATAGGGGATGGTCCTGATCGCCTCCGCGGCAAGGCTCGGCACCATCAGCACCACGATCAGGCTGACACCCGCCAGCACGGTACCCAGCATGATCCAGACGAGAATCGAGACCTTGAACATGACGACCTCTCTTCCTTGATGAGGATGAGCCATCATCGTCCCTGACGCCGTCGGCAGTCATTGATCCCGGACAAATCACGCCGGCGCAGGGCAGGCATCTCCTTGCGGATCACGCGCGGACAATTGACCCGCGTCAATGACGACGACAAATGCCGTTACTCGACGGGGTGGCCGATCGCGGCGGCGAGCTCGCGCAGCAGGCGATCGGACACCTGGCCGGTGACCTGCATCTTGTGCTCGCGCTCGAACTTCTGGATCGCGGACTGGGTCTCGCCGCTCATCGCGCCCGTGACCTTCAACTGGCCGTAGCCATATTCGGACAGCGCGCGCTGCACGCCGGCGATACGCTTCGCGGCCGGGGTCTGCTGCACCGGGATCGGCGCCGGCGGACGCATCACGGAGGGCGGCGTCGAGGTCGTTTGCTTGACCAGATTGGTCATGGGATCGCTACCCGGGCGCGGCGTCGATGCGGTCGCCTCGACGGGCTTTTCGGCCGGCTTCTCGGCGGCTCGCTCGGCAGGTTTTGGCTCGACGCGGAATTCCGTCGCTCTCGGCTCGAGCGGCGAGGTATCGGCGCCGACGGGGCGCGGACGCGGCAAGGGGTTCGACAGCGACGCCGACGACGGCGCGGGAAGATTGATCACGGTGCCGAACATCGGCGCCGGATGCCGGCCAGTCTGGAGAAACAGCGCGTTCGCGACGATCGCGCTGACGGCGGCGACGGCGACGAGACCGGCCAGCGTGTCCTTGGGACTGTGCAGCAGCACGCGCATCACGAGGTTGCGCTCGGTCTCGACGTCGACAACCGCAGCCTTGACCCCAGCCCTGGCGCCACGGCGGCGCGGAGCGGTTTCGTCCTTTGCAGACTTCTTAGGCACTTTTCTTCACCGGAGCAGGTTGGTCCTGAAGTTGGTCGTGAAGTTCCTGGCGCAGCGCCGGCGTCAAGGTCGCGATCTTGCTCTCGGCCGACATTCTGTCGGCAGGTTTGGCTTGCGGCGGCTTGTAGACCAGCGGCAGCTTGACGGTGACGACAGTGCCCTCGCCGAGCCTGCTTTGTACCGTCAATTCGCCGAGATGCAATGCCACGAGACTCTTCACGATCGAAAGACCAAGGCCGGTGCCTTCGTGACGGCGCTGATAGGTCTTGCCGGCCTGGAAGAACGGCGCGCCGATACGCTTGAGGTCGTCGGGCGCAATGCCGACGCCGGTGTCGCTGATGCGCAGGGTGAGCTGCGATCCCGACGTCGCGGCGGAAACCGAGACCTGACCGCCGCGCTCGGTGAACTTGATGGCGTTGACGACGAGGTTGAGCACGATCTGCTTGAAGGCGCGCGGATCGCCGGTCATGACAGGCAGGTCCTGCGGCGCGTCGGTGATGAGGTCGATGCCGTTCTCCCGCGCCTTCAGCGACAGCAGATTGCAGCAATGCATGAGCGAGGCGCGCGGCGCGAACGGCTCCGACGCAATCTCGAAATTGCCCGATTCCATCTTGGACATGTCGAGGATGCCGTTGACCACCGACAGCAAATGCTGGCCGGAATCGTTGATCAGCTGGGCGTATTCCCTGCGCTGGGCCGCACCCAGCATCAGGGTCTGCTCCTGCGCGATCATGTCGGAGAAGCCGATGATGGCGTTGAGCGGCGTGCGCAGCTCGTGGCTCATGGTGGCGAGGAAGCGCGTCTTGGCGGCGTCGGCCGCCTCCGCAGCGCTGCGGGCCTGATCGAGCGCCTGCTCCTGCAGCTTGCGATCGGTGACGTCGCGCATCACGGCGACGACTTCGGCCTCGCGCGTGGCGTCACGGCCCATATCCTGATCGAGCGGCCGGCAGCGCATCTCGACCCAGATGAAATCGACCTGATAGTTTCCTTGGCCGCGCTCGGAACCAACGGGCTCCCGCCGCAGCCGGAACTCGACGCTGCGCACCTCGCCGCGCGCGGCGTCGGACAAGGCGGTGAGATAGGCCGGGCGATCGGCGACATGGACGCGATCGAACAGGCCGTGGCCGTGCAGCTGCGCGACTGATATGCCGAGCATGGCCTCGGCGGCCGGCGAGATGAACTGCACCGCGCCGTTGCGCTGATGCCGCGAGATGACGTCGCTCATGTTGCGTGCGAGCAGGCGATAACGCTCCTCCTCGCGCGACAGCAGCGCGACGCTGGTGCGCGCCAGTGACTCCGCGCCGAAGGCGAGGCCCGCAGCATAGAGTGTGGCCGAGGCAACGCCGAACGCCATCAGCACGCCGCGCTCCGCGGCGCTCGGCTCGTCCAGCGGCAGAAGGCCGAGCTGGCCGACGAGGATCAGGATCCCGGCGCAGGAGAGCGCGAGCAGCGAGGCGAAGGCCGCGACGCGGCGCGAGGCCGACAGCGCAGCCTCGAGGGGAACCACGACCAGCCAGACCACGGCGAACGATTCGATGCCGCCGGTCGTGACCGCGACCGCCATGATCAAGCCGGCGAGCGCCAGTGACGACAGCACATGCGCGCCTTCATAGCGGCCGGTGCGCGACAGGAACCAGGACAACATGATCGGCGCGATCAGCCAGGCAAAGGCCGCGACTTCGACCGCGCTCGGCGCGCCACGCATGGCGAGATAGACAGGGAATGCGGCAAACGTCGCCAGGCTGCCGAGCAGACGCGGCGCCATGAAGGCACGATGGCGCGCTCGCGTCAGCGCGTCGTAACGCGCGGAGGGATGCAGCAGCGCATCGAGACAATCGCGGATGATACTCAAAACTGTCACGGGTCTCGCGCTTCGGCTCATTCGTCGGAGAGACGCGCCGGAACGCCTCCTTGTCGTTGAGCCACCGTGTCAGAGCGACCTTAAACGAGTGCTAAGGCGGCGCGGCCCGGTGCCGGACACCATGTCATCGCCGGGCTTTTTAGACGATTTGACGACGTCATCGGCGAGGATGGTGAACACAGGGTTTCACCTGCCTCCTCATGGTTTCGAATTGGTGGATGCGCGGGCCGGAGAACCACGGAGATCCCGCATCAATGGAAAATTTACGAGACCGCCATCTTCGAAGATTTTTGCGTAAATTTTCCGCGAATTAAGCTCAAGGCAATCACTTGCGATTTATCGAGAGTTGCTAGGTCCGACACGCTCTGCGGAGATCGCCGCGGCGCGATCTAACATACAGGTCGCAAGATGCGCTTTCTGCTTCGCATCACATTCTGGCTCGGGCTGGTGCTGGTGCTCCTGCCGCGGGACAAGACGCCCGAATCGGACAAGCTGCCGCAGATCGGCGCCGCCGATGCGGTGCAGGCTGCGACCGCGGCCGTCTCCGACATGACCCAGTTCTGCAAGCGCCAGCCGGCGGCCTGCGAGGTCGGCGGACAGGCCGCGACCATCATCGGCCAGCGCGCCCAGGACGGCGCGAAGAAGATCTACCAGATCATCAACGACAAGAAAGAGCACATCACCAACGACAAGAACGACAAGACCGACAAGAAGGCCCCCGACCACACCGGCTCGATCGCGCTGGCCGGCGAAGGCGACATTGCTGCGAGCGAGACGGCGCGCGACACCCTGACCCAGGACGACCTCGCGCTGGAATGGCGCGGACCTCAGGTCGCGAATTAGCCCCCAAACCCTATCGATTTCACGGCTTCGCGTCCTTATATTGGCCTGAACGGGAACCGTGGGCCAGCATGACGACGATTGACGAAATCAGGGACAATTTCGAGATTCTGGACGAGTGGGACGACCGCTACCGGTACGTCATCGAGCTCGGCCGCACCCTGGAACCGATGCCCGAGGCCGAGCATTCGGCCGCCAACAAGGTGAATGGCTGCGTCAGCCAGGTCTGGCTCCAGAAGCTGGTCGACCGCAGCAAGGGCGCGCCGATCCTGAAGTATCGCGGCGACAGCGACGCCCATATCGTACGCGGTCTGGTCGCGATCGTGCTCGCGCTCTATTCGGGCCGCACGCCGCAGGAGATTCTCGCGACCGACGCGATCGCGGTGTTCGACGAGTTCGGCTTTCGCGATCATCTGACGCCGCAGCGCTCCAACGGCCTGCGCTCGATGGTCGAACGCATCAAGACCGACGCGAAAGAAGCGCTGGCGGACGCGTCCTGAGGAGCGCACGTCCCGAACCACGCACAAGGTGCCGTAGGGCGGGCAAAGCGGAGCGTGCCCACCACTTGCGTGTGATCGGTAAGAATTCGTGGGCACGGCGCAAGAGCGCCTTTGCCCACCCTACGAGATCCGGGCCCGGACTACTTCCGCTTCCGCTGCTGCTGTCCCAAACCCATCTGCTTTGCCAGTTGCGAGCGCGCCACCGCGTAGTTCGGCGCGACCATGGGATAGTCGGCCGGCAGGCCCCATTTCTCGCGGTATTGCTCCGGCGTCATGTTGTACTGGGTGCGCAGGTGACGCTTCAGCGACTTGAAGCGCTTGCCGTCTTCCAGGCACACGAGATAGTCCGGCGCGATCGACTTCTTCAGCGACACAGCCGGCTTTGCCGGCTCGAGCGGCACAGTCTCGGCGCGGCCCGACGAGACCCGCACCAGCGCGCCATGCACCTGGCTGATCAGGTTCGGAATCTCGGCGGCCGGCGTCGGATTGTTGCCGAGATAGGCCGAGACAATGCTCGCTGTCAGCTCAATGAAATTCTTCGCCCCGGCATCCGACATGGGCCCGACCTTTCTCCACCTTGCGTCTCACCGGAGAGACGACGCCAAACTATTCCGTGTCAACAATATGTTCGGCCAAATACAGAACTGACGACTATGAGGTGATGACTGACGACGTGACAAGAACGGTGGCGCTTGACGTGTCCGCTTCAGTCCTCAGGACCGCTGGTCGAGATGCGCGCGCAACTCGTCGATCGAGGCAAAGCGCATCATGCCTTCAGGCATCTGCGCCTCGATCGAGCCGTCGGAATAGAGCGAATAGGCCATGCCGTCGACGATGCCGGATTTGAGCACGGTTACGGGCGGCTGCTCGACCGCCGGCTCCGCCTCCGGCTCGGGTGCGGGCGGCGGCGGGCCAGGCTCGGCAAAGGTCGAGGGCGAGCGCGGCGGCGGGCGGCGCGAGGCGGCCGGCGGCTCAGGGGGACGCATCCGATCCGGCTTCGGCCAGGCATCGTCGAAGCTGCCAGGGGGCGTGTCCGGGGCAGCAAGCGCTGGCTCTCCATGCGGCGGCGAGCCCTCGGTGGCCTTTGCCTCCGCACGTTCACGCTCCTTGCGCGAGGTCGAGGCGAACAGCAGGTTGCGCCGGCGCGGCGTTTCCGGAGCGGCGGGTGGTGCCGGCGGTTCCGGTTCCGGCGCGGGCTCGACGCGCGGACGCGCGGGTGTTTCGCCCTGCCATGGCGGCGGCGCGGCAGGCGATGGCGGCGCCGGCGGCTCGACGCGCATCGCCGGAACAGGCTCGGACGCAGGCGCGCCAGGCACCGCAAGACCCGGCAGAACGGGCCTGACCCGGACCTCGGACGCCGCGCCCGATCCGGCCAGCCGGCGGGCGATGCCCTTCAGCTCCCGCACGACCACATGGAGGCCCGCCAGTAACATTCCGGAGCAGACGCCGATCGTGCCGGAGATTATGAGGGTACTGCCGAGGCTGAAATCCCTGACCGTGTAGCCAAACAGGATCGCAAGGAGCCCCGCCACGACGGCGATAATCCCCGCGATCAACAATGCCAACGTCATCGAACTCACCCCCGGCCGCGCATCCACGCGCGACACCCGTTACGCCACGATACCGTCATCCTGTGTTCCTCGCCAACGGCGAATTGCGATCAACGTTCCTAAAGAGAAGGAAATCAGGGACTTATTCACATTCCCTTCAGCTACGGATCGCTACTGCTGGAGTGCTCTTGAGTTTCTGGAATTGCTGCGTCGCATCAGGAATTTAGCCATAATGCCCAATTACTTGGTAATGGAACTGCGCTATACGGAGTCCGGGGAGCAGGCCCGCGCGCACCAGCAGGGCCAAGAGGGGATTCCGGGTCACCAATAGCCATGACATCCATCACGACTTCGGCGATCGACACGCCTGTACGGCGCTCGGTCGAACGGACTTGCGACGATCTCGCCATGCTGGTGCTGGCTACGGTCGCCGTCGTTGCAGGCTTGACCTTTCGGGACTACGGCCTCGGCTGGGACGACTACACCCACGCTGAATACGCCGATCTGTTGCTGCGCATGTTCGGTTCCGGGTTCAAGGACACCGCGGCGCTCTCCTTCGCCAACCTCTATATGTATGGCGGCGGCTTCGACATGGTCGCCGCTCTCCTGCACAAGCTGATTCCGCTCGAGCTGTTCGAGACGCGCCGCCTGCTCGGCGCCATCGTCGGCGTGATCGGGCTTGCCGTGACGTGGCGGCTCGGCCGCCGCGTCGGCGGGCCCCTCGCCGGTCTCGCCGCGCTCCTGCTGCTCGCGCTCTGCCCGATCTTCTACGGCCACATGTTCATGAACCCGAAGGACGCGCCCTTCGCGGTGGCCATGATCATCCTGATGCTGGGTCTGGTCCGGCTCGCCGAGGAATATCCGCAGCCTTCGCCGCGCACGATCCTGATCGTCGGCCTCGGCGCCGGCCTCTCGCTCGGCTGCCGCGTCCTCGGCGGACTCGCGCTGGTCTACGCCATGGTGGGCTTCATCCCGCTGTTCCTGGAAGAACTGCGCGCCGAAGGCGTTCGCGAGGCGGCCCGCCGCTTTGCCCATGTCGTCTACGTGCTGCTGCCCGGCCTCGTATTCGGCTATCTCGTGATGGGCCTGATCTGGCCGTGGTCGATCATGGAACCCGGCAATCCCTTCGAGGCGCTGACCTACTTCTCGCACTTCTTCGAGAAGCCCTGGAAGGAAATGTTCGACGGCGCGATCGTGTCCGTGCCCGACATGCCCTGGTCCTATCTGCCGACGCTGTTCGCGCTTCAGTTGCCCGAGGTGATGCTGCTGCTGATGGGCGGCGCCGTGGTCAGCACCTTCGCGCTGCTGCCGCGCCGCGAGGTTCCGGCGCGCCGCAAGACCATCCTGCTGATGCTGACGCTCGCCGCGACCCTGCCGCTCGCGATCGCGATGGTGAAGCGGCCGGCGCTGTACAACGGCATCCGTCATTTCGTCTTCGTGATCCCGCCGATGGCGGTGCTCGGCGGCGTCGCCTTCGCCTGGACCATGGAGCGCCTGCGCGCCAACCACCGCACCTGGCAGCCGGTCGTGCTCGCCACCTTCTGCTTTGGCCTCGCGCTCTCGCTCGCCGAGATGATCCGGCTGCATCCCTATCAATACACCCACTTCAACCACATCGCCGGCACCGTGCGCGGCGCCGACGACCGCTTCATGCTGGACTATTGGGGCCTCGCGCTGAAGCAGGCCTCCGACGAACTGCGCGAGCAGCTCGTCGAGCGCCAGGAAGTGCCGCCGCGCAATCGCAAGTGGAAGGTCGCGGTGTGCGGTCCGCAGCGTCCGGCGCAGGTCGCGCTCGGGCCCGACTTCACCATCGGCTGGGATTCCAATGCTGCCGATTTCGCCATGACGCTCGGCGAGTTCTACTGCAAGGGCCTGACCGCGCCCGTCATGGTCGAGATCAAGCGCGACGACGTCGTGTTCGCCCGCGTCTACGACATCCGCGGCAGCAGCATTTCCAGCCTGCTCTCGATCCCGGCGCCGTAATATCGTTGCCCGATCGGACGGCCACGCAGACGAAACGTCGCGGCGGCCACACCGGGGCGGTTCTGGAATCCGGAACCTCCGCCCCGCATTCGGCTGCGCTCCATGCGGGCCACGCTGAACTGCCGCGCTCTTGAGGCGCCTTGCCGCCGGCCATCACCGCGACTACGCTCCCGCTCCGCAACAACGAGGTTCGGAGAGATTTGCCATGTCACCAGCGGAAGCGCGCCTGAAGGAAGTGCCGTCGAACATGACGGAGGCCGAGTGGCAGCAACGGGTCAATCTCGCCGCCTGCTATCGCCTGGTTGCGCTGTACGGCTGGGACGATCTGGTCGACACCCACATCTCCGCCCGCGTGCCCGGCCCCGAGCATCACTTCCTCATCAACCCCTACGGGCTGATGTTCGACGAGATCACGGCCTCCAGCCTGGTCAAGGTCGACCTGCACGGCAACCAGCTCTCCGAGAGCGAGTACAGCATCAACCCGGCCGGCTTCACCATCCATTCGGCGATCCACGAGGTGCGTGAGGATGCGATCTGCGTGCTGCATCTCCACACCCTTGACGGCACCGCGGTGTCGAGCAGCGCCGAAGGCCTCTTGCCGCTGAACCAGACCGCCCAGCTCGTCACCCACGACCTCGCCTATCACGACTATGAAGGCATCGCGCTGGACCACGACGAGCGGCCGCGGCTCCAGAAGGACCTCGGCGACCACAACCACATGCTGCTGCGCAACCACGGCACGCTGACCGTCGGCCGCTCGGTCGCCTCCGCCTTCGAGCGCATGTATCACCTCGAGCGCGCCTGCTCGATGCAGGTGCGCACGCGCGCGCTGGGCACGCCGGTCTATCCGGTCGAGGAGATTGCGATCGAGAAGAACACCGAGCTGCTCGCCAACCGCGACCGCGCCGAGCTGCGCGCCACCAACCTGGTGTGGCCGCCGCTGCTGCGCAAGCTCGACCGCGAGCTGCCGGGCTACCGGTCTTGAGATTTTCGCGGTTTCGTGTAGGGTAGCCGTCAACGACCTCTGCACGTCCTGGAATGAAACGCCGCCCAATTCCGGGCGGCGTTTTTATTTTGGGGCGGCGGCCTCTCCGCCCGTCATTGCGAGGAGCGAAGCGACGAAGCAATCCAGACTGCTTCCGCGGAGGGATTCTGGATTGCTTCGCTACGCTCGCAATGACGGGGATAGAATCTTCGTAACGGATGAAGGTTTCGTAGGGTGGGCAAAGCGCAGCGTGCCCACATCTGTCGCGATCCGGGACAAAGGGTGGGCACGGCGCTTTGCGCCTTTGCCCACCCTGCGGCAGCTCGCGCTACTTCACCTCCGCGAGCGCAGCGAGGATGCGGGCCCAGGAGCGGATGCCCTTCTGGAAGCTGCGGAGGTCGTACTTCTCGTTCGGCGAGTGGATGTTGTCGTCGTCGAGGCCGAAGCCGACCAGCAGCGAGTCGAGGCCCAGCGTGCGCTTGAAGTCGGCGACGATCGGGATCGAGGCGCCCGAGCCCATCAGCACCGTCTCCTTGCCCCATTCCTCGGCCAGCGCCTTGCTGGCGGCGGCGAGCGGCTTCATGTTCCAGTCGAGCGCAATGGCGGGCCCGGCGGAATGGTCGCCGAACTCGACCTTGCAGTCATCAGGAAGCCGCGCCGTCACGTAGTCGCGGAAGGCCTTGCGGATCCTCTGCGGGTCCTGCCCCTCGACCAGACGGAACGAGACCTTGGCCGAGGCATGCGACGGGATCACCGTCTTGGAGCCCTCGCCGATATAGCCGCCCCAGATGCCGTTGACGTCGCAGGTCGGACGCGTCGAGGCCTGCTCGATCAGGAGCCGCCCCTTCTCGCCCGCCGGGATCGACAGCCCGATCGGCTTGAGGAAGAAATCCGGCGTGAAGCCGAGCTTTTTCCACTGTTCGAGGATATCAGGCGGCGTATCTTTCACCCCGTCATAGAAGCCGGGGATGGTGATGCGGTTGTCGTCGTCGAACAGCCCGCCGAGAATTTTGGTCAGCACCCGGATCGGATTCATTGCCGTGCCGCCGAACACGCCGGAATGCAGGTCGCGGTTGGCGGCGGTGATCTTCAGCTCTTCATAGAGCAGGCCGCGCAGCGACGTCGTGATCGCCGGGGTGTTGCGGTCCCACATGCCGGTGTCGCAGACCAGCACGTAATCGGCCTTGAACTCGTCCTTGTTGGCCTCGATGAAGGGCACGAAATTCTTCGAGCCGACCTCCTCCTCGCCTTCGATCAGGAAGGTGATGTCGACCGGCAGCGAGCCCGTCACCTTCTTCCAGGCGCGGCAGGCCTCGACGAAGGTCATCACCTGGCCCTTGTCGTCCTCGGCGCCGCGCGCGACGATGATCTTGCGGCCGTCGGCATGGTCGGTGACCACGGGCTCGAACGGCGGACGGTGCCAGAGATCGAGCGGATCGACCGGCTGCACGTCGTAATGGCCGTAGAAGATCACGTGCGGCCGCCCACCCGCCTTGGCCTTGCCGACGATGGCGGGATGGCCGGCGGTCGGCCTCACCTCGGTGGCGACACCCAGGCTCGCGATGTCCTTGGCGAGATGCTCGGCCGCCGCCTTGCAATCCCCGGCGAAGGCCGGATCCGCGGAGATCGACTTGATCCGCAACAGCGAAAACAGGCGCTCCAGGCTGTTGTCGAAATCCTTGTCGATGTGGTCGAGCACGGATTGAAGCTGCGCATTGGCCATGGTCGTATTCCCGTCGTTTGAGGCTCAAGAAATCGGGGTCTCAAGATCGCTGGGTTTTAGCGCTGCCGCGGCGCCGGAGCCAGCCGCAACCGGCGGATGCCGGATGTGCCATGCGAGCGCACCTGCCAGAACCCCCGTGGCGAGGAGGTTGTTGCCCCAGGCCTGGAAGACATGGGGAAACCACGGCAGCGCCAGCAGCATGAGCAAGCCGGCCGCACCGAGGGCAAGCCAGGTTCCCAGCCGCACCTTCGCCCGCTCGTCGAAGGCCGCGCGATGCATCAGCACCGTCATCGGGAAGAACAGCCACATGAAGTAGTATTGCCGCGCCAGGGGCGATGCCACCGTCATCAGGCAGAGCAGGATGCCGAGCTCCTCGGCATCCGAGCGCACCGTTCGAAGCCGTTGCGGCGGCATGACCGCGACGAAGCCGAGCCCGAGCAACGCCGACACCGCGAGCACAATCCAATTCGCCGTCCTGTAGTCGACGTCGATGACGTTCATCGTACGCGGCGGCTTGCTGGAATCCTCCTGATTGTAGTTGATCGGGCGGACCAGCCGATGCGTCACGGCGATGATGGATTGGTTGACCCACGACCAGTTCTGCTCGGCGCGCTGGCCAAAACCCTTTTCCGAGCTCGTCCCGACCATGGCCTGATACCAGGTCTTGAGCTCGGCCGCGTTGCGCTCGAAGCCGCGAATGGGCGCCGGCACGACATAGAGAAGGATGCCGGTGAAGGCGACGGTAGCGATCACGGCCGCCCACTTCCGCCGCCAGATCAGATACGGCAGCACTGCGATCGGAAAAACCTTGATGGCGGTCGCGAGCGCGAACATCCAGCCCGCGAGCCAGGCGCGCTGATGCCGCAAGCACCAAAAACCGTAGAGTATCATCGCCAGCAGAAGCAGGTTCGGCTGGCCGAGATCGAACATGTCGAACACGAAGGTCACGGTGACGACGGCAGGCAGCGCCTCCAGCCAGGGGCCGGGTGTGCGGGCCGAGCCGGTCATGACGCTGGAGAGTGTCCCGGTGTACCACCACGCCAACGCATTCAGGACCGACAGCACGATGTAGAGCGGGATCTTGCCGAACCAGCTCGGGATCGCCAGCAGGATCGCCGGCAGCGGTGGATAGATGAACTCGAAGTACTCGTCGACCCCGTTGGGATAGAGTGGCCCGCCGTGGAGGACCTGCTGGCCTGCCCAGTACCACAGCCCATAATCCTTGGTCTTGCCGTGGCCGAAAATCTCCGGACCAAGGACGTCCGCGGTCAGGATGAAGCAGCAAAGCAGGAAGAGCAGATCCAGCGGAGCACGCAGCGACATGCGCCTCGGCGCATCAGGTTTGGCTAATGGGGCGGCTGAGGTCACAACGCGGTCCAGTCCGGCGGCGACCTAGCACGTAGCAGACCGACGGACGGATGGTGAGCCCATCACCTGAAATTGTACCCGTGCTGAAGCAGCCCACGCCGGCGCGCGGACTGCCTCCAATAGGGCTTTCTGCCTATCGACGCAGCAGGCCGCCGAGCGCGCCGCGGACCAAGGTGCGGCCGATCGAGCCGCCGAGCTGGCCGCCCACCGACTTGCCGATATTCGCGGCCATGCCTCCGATCACCTGGTTGGTCACCGATCGCGTCACGTCGCGCGCAATGACCTGGCCGGCCGACAGGCGGCCGCGCTTGACATTGGTGCCGAAGATGGTGCCGACGATCGAGCCGATCTGACCGAGGATGCCGCCACCGCTTCCGCTCGCCGCGCCCGCATCGGCAGTCGCCGCGGTGCCGGCGATGCGCTTCTGGATCATCTCGTAGGCGGACTCCTCATCGACAGCGGTGTCGTATTTGCCCTTCACCGGGCTCGCATCCATGATCGCCTTGCGCTCTTCCGGCGTGATCGGTCCGATCCGGGCCGATGGCGGCCGGATCATCACCCGCTCGACCATCGCCGGCGTGCCGTTGCCTTCGAGGAAGGACACCAGCGCCTCGCCCTTGCCGAGCTCCGTGATCACCTTGGCGGTGTCGAGCTTCGGGTTGGGCCGGAAGGTCTGGGCCGCGGCGGCGACCGCCTTCTGGTCGCGCGGGGTGAAGGCGCGCAGCGCATGCTGCACCCGGTTGCCCATCTGCCCGAGCACGCGATCCGGCACGTCGATCGGGTTTTGCGTGACGAAGTAGACGCCGACGCCCTTGGAGCGGATCAGGCGGACCACCTGCTCGATCTTGTCCATCAGCGCCTTGGGCGCGTCGTTGAACAACAGATGCGCCTCGTCGAAGAAGAACACCAGCTTCGGCTTGGGCAGGTCGCCGGCCTCGGGCAGCTCCTCGAACAGCTCCGACAGCATCCACAGCAGAAATGTCGCGTAGAGCCGCGGGCTCTGCATCAGCTTGTCGGCGACCAGGATGTTGACCATGCCGCGGCCGTCGCGGTCGGTCTTCATGAAGTCCTTCAGCGTCAGCGCCGGCTCGCCGAAGAACTTGGTGGCGCCCTGGTTCTCCAGCACCAGGAGCTGGCGCTGGATGGTGCCGACGGTGGCCTTGGTGACGTTGCCGAAACCCTGCGCCGCCTTCTTGATCTCGGCAAGCGGGCCTTCTTCGGCATCCGCCCCCTTCTTGCCGGCATCCGGCACGATGGCATCGAGCAGCGCGCGCAGATCCTTCATATCGATGAGGGTCAGCCCATTGTCGTCGGCGACGCGGAAGGCGACGTTGAGCACGCCTTCCTGCACATCGTTGAGGTCGAGCATGCGCGCCAGCAAAAGCGGCCCCATCTCGGTGACGGTCGCCCGCACCGGGTGGCCCTGCTCGCCGAACACGTCCCAGAACACCGTCGAGAACTGGTCGGGCTGGAATGTGAGCCCCATCTCGGTGGCGCGCTTGATGATGAAGTCTTTGGCCTCGCCGACCTCGGAGATCCCGGAGAGGTCGCCCTTGATGTCGGCCGCGAAGACCGGAACACCGGCGCGCGCAAATCCCTCTGCCATGACTTGCAGCGACACGGTCTTGCCGGTTCCGGTTGCACCGGTGACGAGGCCGTGGCGATTGGCGAGCGCCAGCGTCAGCCATGCCTGCTCGTCTCCCTTCCCGACGAAGATCTTGTCGTCGGTGTCGCCGAGCTTGCTGTTCTGTGCGGTCATTTATCGTCTCTGATCTCTCTGCCGTGTTTCGCGTATTGAAACTCGAATGCACCAGTTCCGTAGTTTAACGCATGTCGCGCGCCGATTAAAACCGTTCAACGCGTCCGGGACATGCGACATTGCCGGAAACATCCGGACGACATCAGCCAAAAGTAGGAACGACGCGTTCGCACCGCGGCAATTTTTTGCCGATTCCATCTCCGCTCTTGCATCGCTGCAACACCTTGCGCGCGTTCGAAGATGAATCGCATGCTCGCCTCCGTTCATAGCTTGTATTTCACATCACACCGGCTCAAGATCATTTTTCGAAAGCAATACTCCGGCATGCAAACCGGCTGAGGGGCGGGCCTTATGGACGAGCTGATCGGGCGGCTGGCGACAAACGCCAGCATAGATAGTGCTGTGGCTGAAAAGACCGTCGGCATTATCCTGGGCTTCCTGCGCAACGAAGGCCCTTCCGAGAACGTCGAAGCCCTGATCAATCAGATTCCCGGCGCGGAGGCGGCGATCGAGGCGTCCACGAGCGGCGGTGGACTGTCGCGGCTGATGGGCGGCGGCCTGATGGCCGTCGGCACGCGCCTGATGGGCCTGGGACTTGGCATGTCCGAGATTCAGAACATTGCCCGTGAACTTTTCCGCTTCGGCCGAGACAAAATCGGAGCGGATCAGATGGGCAAGATCATCGCAGGGACGCCGGGCCTCAGCCAATTTGCCTGAGCTACGCTTTTCATATCGAGTATCATGACATATCCGATCTCCGAGATTGAGGGCCTGCCGACCTTTGCCGCCAACAAGTTGAAGGCGCAGGGAATCCGCACCACCGACGCACTGCTCGAGGCCGCCTCAACCGTGAAGGGCCGCAAGGCGCTGTCCGCCAAGACCGGCATCAGCGAGCAGCAGCTGCTGGAATGGGCCAACGTGTCCGACTACATGCGCATTCCCGGGATGGGCCGCGCCAAAGTCGGCCTGGTCCGCGCCGCCGGCGTCACCACCGTCCGCGAGCTCGCCTATCGGAATCCGGCCAGGCTCGCCCAGAGCATGCGCGAAGCCAACGAGAAGAAGAAGCTCGTCCGCATCCTTCCTTCCGAGAAATCGGTCGGCGACATCATCGCCAGGGCCAAGAAGCTGCCGCCGAAGATTACGTACTAGGGCGGGCTCTCTGCACTTCATTCTCTCCCTCCCCGTCATCCTGAGGTGCGAGGCATGGGACGCAACGCGTCCCGTGCCGAGCCTCGAAGGATGAACGGCCGCGCTGCGCGAGCCGGGCCGTCGCCCTTCGAGGCTCGTCTTGTGGTGCTGCGCACCGCAAGGCTCACACCTCAGGGTGACGGTGATGGAGCGGCGCGTGCTGCCGCCAATCCCGCCTTGAATCCCCCCTCCCCGACCGCTAAAGCGGGCCGCATGAATGCCTCGCCTTCCTCTCCCGTCCCGCCGGCCGGCTCGGCCCGGCCTGACGTGCTGCGGACGCTGCTGGAACGGCCTATCCCGGCGGTCATGGGCGTGCTCAACGTCACCCCGGATTCCTTCTCCGACGGCGGCGAGTTCATCACGCCCGATCTGGCGCTCGAACGGGCGCGGGCGATGATCGCCGATGGCGTCGACATCATCGACATCGGCGCAGAGTCCACCCGGCCCTACAAGGGCGCCAAGGCCGTCACGGCCGAGGACGAAATCGCCCGGCTGAGGCCGGTGCTGGCGGGCGTGGTTGCGCTCGGCGTGCCGGTCTCGATCGACAGCATGAAGGCGGACGTGGTGGCCTTCGCACTCGACCAGGGCGCGGCCATCGCCAACGACGTCTGGGGCCTGCAACGCGACGCCGGCATGGCGCCGCTGGTGGCGGCGAGAGGCGTCCCCGTCATCGTCATGCACAACCGTGACAACGTGGATTCCGCCATCGACATCATCGCCGACATGAAGGCGTTCTTCCTGCGCTCGCTGGATATCGCCGCCAAGGCCGGCATCGCACGCGACAAGATCGTGCTCGATCCCGGCATCGGCTTCGGCAAGACCGCCGAGCAGAGCATGACCGCACTGGCACGGCTGCGCGAACTCGACATGTTCGGCCTGCCGGTCCTGGTCGGCGCCTCGCGCAAGCGCTTCATCAATTCGGTGTCGCCGTCCGAGCCGAAGGAAAGACTCGCCGGCTCGATCGCCGCGCATCTGATCGCCGCGCAGCGCGGCGCCAGGATCATCCGCACCCATGACGTCGCCGAGACCCTGCAGGCCCTGCGGGTCGCCCACGCAATCGAGAGCAAGCCAGAGAACACGCAATGACCGATACGATCTTCGTGACCGGCCTGTCGATCCATGCCCGCCACGGCGTGATGGATCACGAAACCGAAGTCGGCCAGCGCTTCGTGATCGATCTCGAACTCTATACCGACCTGTCGGAGCCTTCGCGCACCGACCGGCTCGCCGACACCGTATCCTACGCCGAAGTCGTGGCGACCACGACGGCGGCGTTCAAGAACACCAATTACAAGCTCCTGGAACGCGCGGCCGGCGCGGTCGCGGACGCCATCCTGTCGCACTTCCCGCGCATCCGCGCGGTGAAGATCACCGTGCACAAGCCGCATGCGCCGATCGCCGCGATCTTCGACGACGTCGGCATCATGCTGACGCGCTCGCGGCATCCCTGACATGGCGAGTGGCCCGATCCTGACATTCGCACGGACTCGCGGAGCCACGTTTGCGAATGTCAGGATCAAAAGGGCCACTCGTTTATTATTGTTTGCTCGCGGAGCGGATTTGACGTTCGCAGAAGGATGCTCGGCAAATGGCTAGCGAACGTCAAATCCGCTCCGCGAGCGTGCTGATCGCCCTCGGCGGCAATGTCGGCGATGTCCGCGCGACGTTCGGCAAGGCGATCGCCCATATCTGCGGCATGGCGCAAGCTGCGGTGATCGCGCGCTCGTCGGACTACAGCACTCCGCCCTGGGGCGACGAGGACCAAAATCCCTTCATCAATGCCTGCGTCGAGATCGAGACCGACCTCGATCCGCACGCGCTCTTGTTCGTGATGCAGAAGGTCGAGCAGAAATTCGGCCGTATCAGGGACAAGGAGCGGCGCTGGGGGCCGCGCACGCTCGATCTCGACATGATCGCCTATGACGATGTCAACTTCCAAAAGCCCGACCTGACCTTGCCGCATCCGCGCCTGTTCGAGCGCGCCTTCGTGCTGGTGCCGCTGGCTGAGATCGCGCCCGATCGCGTGATCTCAGGCATCCGCGTGCGCGACGGACTTGCCAGCGTCTCGACGCAAGGCATTGAGCGGCTTCCGGATACCGGTTAACCAAAAACAACCGTTTGCAGGGACGGCCGGCCGTGGCAATTTCGCCTGCGAATAACAAGATTTTGGGAGCCCTTGGCCGTATGACCTCCGTGACTGACGACCTGCCGCTGGCGGCCGATTTTCCCAAGGCCATGATCGACGACTGGCGCAAGCTGGTGGACGGCGTGCTGAAGGGCGCGCCGTTCGAGAAGCTGGTCGGCAAGACCTATGACGGCCTGAGGATCGATCCGCTCTATCCGCGCGCAAGCGGCGTTGCGCCGGTGGTCGGACGGGCTGCGGCCGCGCCGTGGCAGATCATGCAGCGGGTCGACCATCCCGATGCGACTGCCGCGAATGCGCAAGCCTTGCAGGATCTGGAGAATGGCGCGACGGGGCTCGCGCTGGTGTTCGCCGGCGGCAGCGGTGCTCACGGCTTTGGCCTGGAACCTTCGGCGGATGCCGTCGCAAAGGTCCTGAAGGACATTCATCTCGATGCCGGCATCGGCATCGACCTGCAGGTCGGTCCGCAATCGCGGATGGCGGCGATCCATGTCGCGGAATATGTGAAGAGCAAGGGCCTCGATCCCGCCGCCTGCGACATCCGCTTCGGACTCGATCCGCTCGCGGCCGGCGCGGTGTGGGGCCACAGCCCCTACAGCTGGGAGGAGATCGCTCCCGCCGTCACCGGTGCCATCAAGGGTCTCGCCGCGCTCGGCTTCAAGGGGCCGTTTGCATCCGCCGACGGCCGCGTGATCCACGATGCCGGTGGCTCCGAAGTGCAGGAGCTTGCTTTCGTGCTCGCCTGCGGCGTCGCCTATTTGCGCGCGATCGAGAGCGCCGGTGTTCCCCTGGAAGCCGCGCAGGGCATGGTCTATGCGCGACTCGCCGCCGATGCCGATCAATTCCTGACCATGGCAAAATTCCGCGCGCTGCGACTGCTGTGGGCGCGTATCGAGACCGCGTGCGGCCTGACGCCAAAGCCGCTGTTCATCGCCGCCGATACGGCCTGGCGCATGCTGACGCAGCGCGATCCCTATGTGAACATGCTGCGCGCGACCATGGCGGCGTTTGCGGCGGGCCTTGCCGGCGCCAACGCCATCACGGTGCTGCCGCATACGCTGGCGCTCGGGTTGCCGGATCCGTTCGCGCGGCGCGTGGCGCGCAATACGCAGCTTCTGCTGCTGGAGGAGAGCAACCTTGCCAAGGTCAGCGATCCCGCCGCGGGCGCAGGCGGCATCGAGACGCTGACAGCTCAGCTCTGCGACGCGGCCTGGGCGCTGTTCCAGGAGAGCGAGACAGCCGGCGGCGCCTTTGCCGCGCTTCAGCAGGGCCTGTTCCAGAGCAAGGTGGCCGCCGCGCGAAAAGCGCGGGACGCCAACATCGCAAAGCGCCGTGACGTGCTGACCGGCGCCAGCGAGTTTCCGAACCTGCATGAGAGTGAGACGGCGGTGCTGAAGGCAACCCCGGTCGCGCTCGCCCCTTACGGCGAACAGAAATACAAGTTCGACGCGCTGCCGCCGATCCGGCTGGCGCAACCCTTCGAGGCGCTGCGCGACAAATCCGATGCGGCGCTGAAGGCACGCGGCGCGCGGCCAAAGGTGTTCTTGGCCAATCTCGGCACGCCCGCCGATTTCACGGCGCGGGCGACCTTTGCCAAGAGCTTCTTCGAGGCCGGCGGCATCCAGGCCGTGGACAGCGAGGGCTTTGCCGATCCGGCCAAGCTGGCGGCTGCGTTCAAGGCTTCGGGCGCCGAGCTTGCCTGCCTTTGTTCCAGCGACAAGGTCTATGCGGAACACGCCGAAGCCGCGGCGAAGGCCCTGCAAAGCGCGGGCAGCAGACATATCTATCTGGCAGGGCGCCCGACTGATGCCGAGGCGGCACTCCGTGCGGCCGGCGTCACGGGTTTCGTCTTCGCCGGGGGCGATGCGCTTGCCACATTGCAAGACGCCTACCTGCGGATGGAACAGGCATGACCGAGACCAGCAAACCCGTTCTCACCGGCGGCTGCCAATGCGGCGCGATCCGCTTCGCGGTCTCGGCGGCCCCCAGCAAAGTCAGCATCTGCCATTGCCGTATGTGCCAGAAGGCGAGTGGCGCGCCGTTCGCCTCGTTCGCCGACATCGAGAAGGGTGATTTCGCCTGGACCAAGGGCACGCCATCGGCGTTCCAATCCTCTTCGATCGCGATGCGCGACTTCTGCGCCGCCTGCGGCACGCCGCTGAGCTTCCGCCGCATCGACGGTCCGCGCATCGAGATCATGACCGGGGCGTTCGACCGCCCGGACCGGATCGTGCCGACCCGGCAGTATGGAACGGAGTCGCGGCTCGGCTGGGTGGTCGGCATCTCCAATTTGCCGAGCCAGACCACGCAGCAGAATTACGGACCGGAGAAGATGGCGACCATCGTCAGCCATCAGCATCCGGATCATGATTGATATGCTAGGATTGGATGATGCTCGGTGTCTTGGCGGAATTTCTGGTCTGGGTGATCGTGTGGTCCATCGAGCATTTCTTCACCAACCCAACGCGCTTGGCCGAAAAGAAGCTTCGAAGACTGATCGAACGAAGCCGCAGGTTTGAGGACTCCAGGCAATGACCCGCATTCCCAATTTCGCCGACGTCGCCTTCGAGCGCATCGCCACCGCAGCCCCGGCCGGCAGCGCCGAGCCATGGCTGACGCCGGAGGGCATTCTGGTGAAGCCCGCCTATGGCGAGGCTGATCTCGCCGGGCTCGATTTCCTCGAGACCTATCCGGGCATCGCACCGTATCTGCGCGGGCCCTACCCGACCATGTATGTCAACCAGCCCTGGACGGTCCGGCAATATGCCGGCTTCTCCACGGCGGAGGATTCCAACGCGTTCTACCGCCGCAACCTCGCCGCGGGGCAGAAGGGCCTCTCGGTCGCCTTCGACCTCGCCACCCATCGCGGCTATGACAGCGACCATCCGCGCGTCGGCGGCGACGTCGGCATGGCCGGCGTGGCCATCGATTCCATCTACGACATGCGCACGCTGTTTGCGGGGATTCCGCTCGACCAGATGAGCGTGTCCATGACCATGAACGGCGCGGTGCTGCCGATCCTCGCGCTCTACGTCGCCGCCGCAGGCGAACAGGGCGTGGCGCCGGAGAAGCTGTCGGGCACCATTCAGAACGACATTCTGAAAGAGTTCATGGTGCGCAACACTTATATCTACCCGCCTGCGCCCTCGATGCGGATCATCTCGGACATCTTCGCCTACACCTCCACGAAGATGCCGAAATACAATTCGATCTCGATCTCCGGCTACCACATGCAGGAGGCCGGCGCGACGCAGGACCTCGAGCTCGCCTATACGCTCGCCGACGGTGTCGAATATCTGCGCGCGGGGCTTGCCGCGGGCCTCGATGTCGACCGCTTCGCGCCGCGCCTGTCGTTCTTCTGGGCGATCGGCATGAACTTCTTCATGGAAGTCGCCAAGATGCGCGCCGCGCGCCTGTTGTGGGCGAAGCTGCTGAAGCCGTTCAACCCGAAAGACCCGCGCTCGCTGTCTCTGCGCACGCATTGCCAGACCTCCGGCTGGTCGCTGACCGCGCAGGACGTCTTCAACAACGTGATGCGCACGACGGTGGAGGCGATGGCGGCGACACAAGGCCACACCCAGTCGCTGCACACCAATGCGCTGGACGAGGCGCTGGCGCTGCCGACCGATTTCTCGGCCCGCATCGCCCGCAACACCCAGCTGTTCCTGCAGCAGGAGAGCGGCACCACCCGCATCATCGACCCCTGGGGCGGCTCGTATTATGTCGAGCGGCTGACGCGCGATCTCGCCGCCAAGGCGTGGAGCCATATCCAGGAGGTCGAGGAGCTCGGCGGCATGGCGAAAGCCATCGAGGCCGGCGTGCCCAAGCTGCGCATCGAGGAGGCTTCCGCCAAGACGCAGGCCCGCATCGACGCCGGCAAGCAGGCGGTGATCGGCGTCAACAAGTACAAGCCGACCGATGAAGCCCCGATCGATATTCTCAAGGTCGACAACACCAACGTTCGCCGGCTCCAGATCGACAAGCTGACGCGGCTGAAGGCCGAGCGCAACCAGAAGGACGTCGACGCCGCACTCGCCGCGCTGACGCGCTCGGCCGGCGAAGGCAACGGCAATCTGCTCGCGCTCGCGATCGACGCGGCGCGCGCGAAGGCGACCGTCGGCGAAATTTCGGACGCGATGGAGAAGGTGTTCGGCCGGCACCGCGCCGAGATCAAGTCCATCACCGGCGTCTACAAGCGGGAGGCGTCCAGCATGGGTAACCGGGTCGAGAAGGTTCAGGCGCTGATCGACGCCTTCGAGGAGGCGGAAGGCCGCCGCCCGCGCATCCTGGTCGCCAAGATCGGCCAGGATGGCCACGACCGCGGCCAGAAGGTGATCGCCTCTGCGTTCGCCGATATCGGCTTCGACGTCGACATCGGACCGCTGTTTGCGACCGCCGACGAGGCGGCGCGGCAGGCCGTGGAGAACGACGTGCACATCCTCGGTGTCTCCTCGCTCGCCGCCGCCCATCTCACCGCCGTGCCGGAATTGAAGGCCGCGCTGAAGAAGCAGGGCCGCGACGACATCATGATCATCGTCGGCGGCGTGGTGCCGCCGCAGGATTACGATGCGCTCTATGCCGCCGGCGCGGAAGCGATCTTCCCGCCCGGCACGGTGATTGCGGATGCGGCGGAGGAGCTGATCCGCAAGCTGAATGCCCGGCTCGGGCATAGCGAGGCGGCGGAGTAGATGGTACGCTGGCCGTGCAACCGGCCGGATTGTGTCCATGACGCGTGACGAAATCATCGCTGCGATACGCAGGAACGCGGATGCCATCAAAGCGAAGGGCGTGTCGAAACTTGCCATCCTCGGCTCGCGGGCCGGCGAGGACTATCGCCCGACCAGCGACATCGATGTCCTGGTCGAGGTCGAACCGGACGCCCCTTTCTCGCTGCTCAACCTGATCGACGTCGAGCAGATCATCGAGGATGCGACCGGCTTGCAGGCGCAGGCGACTGTCCGGCGCTCCGCCTCCCCTCATTCCGCTCAGCAGATCGCGGACGACATTCTCGAAATATTCTGACGCTCACGTAAGGAGCACCATCCTTGAAGTTCATGATCGGTTTGAGCGTCGCCGTGGCGCTCAGCGCCATGTGCGTAACCCCCGCCTTCGCCGGCGACCCGCCCGACGCCGTCATCAAGAACAAGAACATCGACGCCCGGATCTTCCTCGACGACAGGATCAAGGCCGATGCGGCACTGGCGGCGGATTGCCTGGCTGACGGCAGGAAGTGGCTCGACAAGAATGCAGCCGAAGCCGCCGCCGCCCGCAAGCAGGACCCGCAGTTCTTCAGGGGCCGCGGCTGGGATTTCGAGCGCAAATATTCGATACGCTCCGTCGTCGCCGACCGCTATGTCAGCATCCTGCGCAACGACTACGTGAACACCAATGGCGCCCATCCCAATTCGGACGTGAACACGATCCTGTGGGACAAGGCGGAGGGCAAGCGCATCTCGATCCGGCCGTTCTTCACCGAGACCGCCGATGGCGGCCCCACCATGAAGGCGATGGTGAAAGCCGTGATCGTCTCGCTCAAAGCCGAGAAGAAGAAGCGCGACACCGGCGAGACCGCGACCGATGATTGGTTCAAGGAGCTGGCACCGAGCCTGCTCAAGATCGGCGCGGTGACGCTTACCCCCTCGACCGAGGCGGGCAAGAGCTCCGGTCTCACCTTCCATTATCCGCCCTATGCGGTCGGCCCCTACGCCGAGGGCGAATATGTCGCGTTCGTGCCGTGGGAGACGCTGAAGCCTTACCTCACCGCGGAGGGCGCGCGCATCTTCGGCGGCGCACGGCCGAAGGGCGATGCGGAAGAGCCGCAATGATCATCATTTGAGCAGCGACACATTGCTCACAAAGCCTTGGTAGCGCTACCTTGCAGCCGCGCTGCAAAGCCGACTAGAATGCCACCATTGACAAGAACGCCCGGTGTCACGGGCGTCGCTGGGAGGCATTCATGTCCAAGATTACGCGCCGCGCTTTTACGGCTTCATCCGCAGCGGTTGCAGCATCCGCCGCATTCGGTCTCACACCCGCACGCGCACAGGCCTATCCGGCGCGGCCCGTCACCGTCATCGTGCCCTGGGGCGCCGGCGGCGGCACCGATGCGACTGCGCGCATTGTCGCAGCGCTGCTGGAAAAGGACCTCGGCCAGCCCTTCAACGTGGTGAACCGCACCGGCGGCTCCGGGGTGGTCGGCCACAGCGCGATCGCGACCGCCCAGCCCGACGGCTACACCATCGGCATGCTCACGGTCGAAATCTCGATGATGCACTGGCAGGGCCTCACCGAGCTGACCCCGAAGAGCTACACGCCCCTCGCTCTGATGAATGAAGACCCGCCCGGCATCCAGGTCTCCTCGTCCTCGCCCTACAAGACGGTGAAGGAGCTCGCCGAAGCGATCAAGGCGGCACCGCCGGGCAAGTTCAAGGCCTCCGGCACCGGCCAGGGCGGCATCTGGCATCTGGCGCTGGTCGGCTGGATGCAGGCGATGGGCCTGCCCGCCAACCAGGTTGCCTGGGTGCCGTCGAACGGCGCAGCGCCGGCGATGCAGGATCTCGCCGCCGGCGGCCTCGACCTCACGACGTGCTCGGTGCCGGAGGCGCGGGCCATCATCGAGGCCGGCAAGGCCAGGAGCCTCGCCATCATGGCGCCGGCGCGCAACCCGATCTTCAAGGACGTGCCGACGCTGAAGGAGGCGATGGGCATCGACTACGCGACCGGCGCCTGGCGCGGCATCGGCGCGCCGAAGAACCTGCCCCCGGAGATCGCAACCAAGCTTACTGCCGCGCTGAAGAAGGTCTACGACTCCGCCGAGTTCAAGGACTTCATGGGCAATCGCGGCTTCGGCACGGTGTGGGGCGATGCCGGCCACTTTGCCGGCTTCATGGACAAGGGCGATGCCCAGATGGGCGAAGCAATGAAGGCCGCGGGCCTGAGCAAGGCGTGACGTTTCGCAGTTCTCGCGTGAGATGACTTTGACTGACGTGGTTGATCCGCACTCTTCTTCACCTCTCCCCGCTTGCGGGGAGAGGTCGGATCGCATCGCAGATGCGATCCGGGTGAGGGGGCGTCTCCGCGAATGCAACTATCACCGTCTTCGCGCAGAGCCCCCCTCACCCCGACCCTCTCCCCGCGCGCGGGGAGAGGGAGAATACCTCGCATAGGATTCTCGTCATGCGTCTTCCCGACTCGGTCACGGGATCGTTTCTCGTCGTGCTCGGCGCGGCCGCCGCCTATGGCGGCTACATCCTGCCGCCGGTGCCGGGGCAGCCGGTCGGCCCCAACGTGTTTCCGCTCGTGATCGGCACGGGGCTCGCGCTGTGCGGTCTCGCGATCATGTTCGGGATCGGGCACTCCTTCGAAGAGGACGAAGAGCTGATCCCGCTGGAGGACGGCCAGGCAGCAAGCCCGCCGCCGCAGGGCAGGCTCTACGGCCTGCGCGCGCTGCTGCCACCGGCGCTGCTGCTGTTCTACGTTGCCGCCGCCGACCGGCTCGGCTTCATCGTCACCGCGGCGATCATGGTCTACGTCACCTCGACCGCGCTAGGGGCGAAGTGGAAACTGGCACTGCCGCTCACGGCGCTCTCGCCGTTCGCCATCCACCTCATCTTCGGCAAGCTGCTGCGCGTGCCGCTTCCTGCCGGCCTGCTGCCGACGCCCTGGTGATTCATGCTGAAAACCCTGATTGAAGCGTTCGCGCTGATCTCCACCTGGGAGGTCATCATCGCGATGTTCGCAGCCTCCGTGTACGGCCTCGTCATCGGCTCGCTGCCGGGCCTGTCGGCGACGATGGCGACCGCCCTGCTCGTCCCCGTCACCTTCTATCTGTCGCCGATCGCGGCGATCGCGACCATCGTCGCGGCGTCCTCGATGGCGATCTTCTCCGGCGACATTCCCGGCGCGCTGCTGCGCATTCCGGGAACGCCGGCGTCAGCTGCCTATGCGGACGAGGCCTATGCCATGACGCGCAAGGGTCAGGCCGAGCTGGCGCTCGGCGCCGGCGTCTGGTTCTCCGCGGTCGGCGGCATCGCCGGCGTGCTGTCGCTGATGATCCTGGCGCCGCCGCTCGCCGAGGTCGCGCTGTCGTTCTCGACCTTCGAATATTTCTGGCTGGCGCTGCTCGGCCTGATGTGCGCCACTTTGGTGGCGCGCTCCTCGCCGGTGAAGGCGATCGCGGGCATGTTCCTCGGCCTGCTCGTCTCCTGCATCGGCATCGAAAATCCCGGCGGCGTGCCGCGCTTCACCTTCGGCATCACCGACCTGTTCGGCGGCATCGAGCCGATCCCGGCGCTGGTCGGCGTGTTCGCGGTGGCGCAGGTGATGCGCGCGATGCTGACGCCCGAGCCACCGCCGCTGCCGCGGCGCAAATTCGGAAGCATCATGGCCGGCCAGTGGAAGCTGACCAAGAAATACCATTGGCAGATGACGCGCGGGAACATCGTCGGCATCATCATCGGCGTGCTGCCGGGCGCAGGCGCCGACATGGCCGCCTGGGTCTCCTACGCGATGTCAAAACGCTTCTCCAAGGAGCCGGAGAAATTCGGCACCGGCCATGTCGAGGGCCTGGTCGAGGCCGGCGCCAGCAACAATGCCAGCATCGCCTCGGGCTGGGTGCCGTCACTGCTGTTCGGCATCCCCGGCGACACTATCGCCGCGATCGCGATCGGCGTGCTCTACATGAAGGGCCTCAATCCCGGCCCGACGCTGTTCACCGAGAAAGCGTCGAGCATGTACGCGATCTACCTGATGTTCATCATCGCGAACATCCTGATGATCCCGCTCGGCATCGCCATGATCCGAATCGCCGCCTACATCCTGCTGGCGCCGCGCTCGGCCATCATGCCGATCATCATGCTGTGCTGCGCGGTCGGCTCGTTCGCGATCGGCAACAACATGTTCGGCGTCGTCACCGTCGCCGCCTTCGGCGTGATCGGCTATGTCATGGAGGCGAACGGCTATCCCGTGGCCGCGATGGTGCTCGGCATCGTCATGGGCACCATGGTCGAGCAGGCCTTTGTCACCTCGCTGATCAAGTCCGACGGCAGCATTTTGCCGTTCTTCGAACGCCCCGTTGCCGCCATCCTCGCCGCCATGGCGATCGGCGCGCTGCTCTGGCCTGTCATGGTGTGGGTCTGGCGCAAGGTGAAACCGGTGCAGACGGCGGCGGCAACATCCCGGTGATAGCGGGCGGGCGGCCCTCGCCTGCCCCGCCCTGGCGTTGTAAAGCAGGGCATGACCGAGAAGAAGGCCCCGCTGAACATCGCATCCCTCGCCCGCGACCTCCGCTCCGGCAGTCGCGCGGCCCTCGCCCGGGCCATCACGCTGGTGGAGAGCCGGCGCGGCGACCACCAGGCGCTGGCGCGGGAGCTGGTGCAGATGCTGCTGCCCGACACCGGCAAGGCGTTTCGCGTCGGCATCACCGGCTCGCCCGGGGTCGGCAAGTCCACCACCATCGACGCGCTCGGGACGTATCTGATCGAACAGGGCCACAAGGTCGCGGTGCTCGCGGTCGATCCGTCCTCGGCGCGCAGCGGCGGCTCGATCCTCGGTGACAAGACGCGGATGGCGCGCCTGTCGGCCGCGGATGACGCGTTCATCCGTCCCTCGCCGTCCTCGGGCACGCTCGGCGGCGTCGCCGCGAAAACGCGCGAGGCGATGCTGCTGTGCGAGGCGGCCGGCTTCGGCGTCGTGCTGGTGGAGACCGTCGGCATTGGCCAGTCCGAGACCGCGGTGTGCGACATGACCGATTTCTTCCTCGCGCTGATGCTGCCGGGCGGCGGCGACGAATTGCAGGGCATCAAGAAGGGCCTGGTCGAGCTCGCCGACATGATCGCGATCAACAAGGCCGACGGCGACAATCTCAAGCGCGCCAACATCACCGCGGCCGACTATCGCGGCGCGCTGCATATCTTGGCGCCGCGATCCGAGCATTGGCATCCGCCGGTCGAGACCTATTCGGCGCTGACCGGCGACGGCATCGCAAAGATCTGGCAGAAGGTTTTGGATCACCGCAAGGCGATGAACGCCTCCGGCGACTTCGCCGCACGGCGGCGCGAGCAGCAGGTAAAGTGGATGTGGTCAATGCTGGAGCAGCGGATGCTGGCGCGGCTGCGCAGCGAGGCATCGGTGCGGACCAAGGTCAGGAAGATCGAGGCCGAAGTCGCAGACGGCCATCTCACGCCGGCACTCGCCGCCGAGCAGATTCTGGAGTTGCTGCAATGAGCCAAAAGCTCCGCGTTCTCCTCACCGGCTTCGGACCGTTCCCCGGCGCGCCCTATAACCCGACGCAGCCACTGGTCGCGCGGCTGGCACGGCTGCGCCGACCGGCACTCGACGACGTCGAACTTGCGACCCACATTTTCCCCGTGACCTATGCCGCGGTCGACCGGCAATTGCCTGAGGTGCTCGCTGCGCAAAAGCCCGACGCGGTTCTGATGTTCGGCCTCGCCGCGCGCACGCCTTACCTGCGCGTCGAGACCCGCGCGCGCAACGCGGTCACCATGCTCTGGCCCGATGCCGCCAACACCCGCTCGAGCAAGCGCGGCATCGCCGGCCATGCGGATGCGATGCTGTTCGGCCCGCACACCGCAAGGCTGCTGCGCGCCGCACGCCTCACCGGCATCGACGCCCGCTCCTCGCGCGATGCCGGCGCCTATCTCTGCAATTACCTAAGCTGGCGCGCGATCGAGAACGTGAGGAACGGCGGGCCGCAGCTGGCGGCGTTCATCCATATTCCGCTGCTCGCGCGCAGCGGCGCCGTGCGACGGAAAGGCGCGCCGCGGATCACGCTGGAGGAGCTGGTGGATGCGGGGGAAGCGATGCTGATGGAGATGGTGCAGCTGGCAAGGAAAACACGCGTTTCGTAGGGTGGATTAGCGAAGCGTAATCCACCTCTTCTGCTTCAACGGGTTCCACACGCGCGGTGACATGGTGGGTTACGCCTGGCGGACTGCGCTTCGCGCAGCCGCAAGGCTAACCCACCCTGCGGCACCGTCTTTGCGGTAAACATTTAACCCTACCGCGAACAATCCTCACGCCCCAGTCCGCCCTGCGCTACCTAACCGCTGCGGACCCCCGCGTCCGCCGGAGGACGCATCCATGGACCTCAATCGCCGTCATCTCATCGGAGCTTCCACTGCGGGCATCGCCGGCGCGCTGGCCATGCCGGCCGATGCCGCGCGCGCGGCGCCGCTGACGTCGCTGCTTGGCCGCGATGCGACCCAATATGGCGTGCGCCCCGGCAGCAACGAGGACCAGACCCGCGCGCTCCAGCGCGCCATCGACGAGGCTGCACGGGCGCAGATGCCGCTCGCCTTGCCGCCCGGCATCTACCGCAGCGGGCTATTGCGGCTGCCGAACGGCGCACAACTGATCGGCGTGCGCGGCGCCACGAAATTCGTCTTCACCGGCGGACCGTCGGCGATCCAGAGCGACGGCTCCGATGCGATCGGCCTTTCCGGCATCACCTTCGACGGCTGCGGCATCCCGCTGCCGACGCGGCGCGGACTGATCCACGTCCTCGGCGGGCGCGACGTCCGCATCACCGATTGCGAGATCACCGGCTCCGGCGGCAGCGGCATCTGGCTCGAACAGGTCTCCGGCGACATCTCCGGCAACATCTTCACCAAGACCGCGGTGACGGCGGTGGTCTCGTTCGACGCCCGGGGGCTCAGCGTCGCCCGCAACACCATCATCGGCACCAACGACAACGGCATCGAGATCCTGCGCAGCGCGATCGGCGACGACGGTACGCTGGTTGCCGACAACCGCATCGAGGACATCAAGGCGGGCCCCGGCGGCTCCGGCCAGTACGGCAATGCCATCAACGCCTTCCGCGCCGGCAACGTGATCGTGCGCGGCAACCGCATCAGGAATTGCGACTACTCCGCGGTGCGCGGCAACTCCGCCTCCAACATCCACATATCAGGCAACAGCGTCAGCGACGTGCGCGAGGTCGCGCTCTATTCGGAGTTTGCGTTCGAGGCCGCCGTGATCGCCAACAATACGGTGGACGGCGCCGCCGTCGGCGTCTCCGTCTGCAATTTCAACGAAGGCGGCCGCATCGCGGTGGTCCAGGGCAACATCATTCGCAATCTGATCCCGAAGCGGCCGATCGGCACCGCGCCTGACGACGATGCCGGCGTCGGCATCTACATCGAGGCGGACACATCAGTGACCGGCAACGTGATCGAGAACGCGCCGTCCTATGGCATCGTCGCGGGCTGGGGCAAATACCTGCGCGACGTCGCGATCACGGGCAATGTGATCCGCAAGGCGCTGGCCGGCATCGGCGTCTCCGTGGTGCCGGGTGCCGGCACCGCGCTCGTCAACAACAACATGATCTCGGAGACCCCACGCGGCGCGGTGGTCGGGCTCGATCACGCACGCGCGGTGACGGCGGACCTGTCAGCCGACGGCGCACAGCGCTTTGCGCAGGTGGTGATCGGCGGGAATGCGGTGCGGCGCTAGGCCTACGGTTGGAAGGGCCATGCATCCTTCGAGGCTCGCCGCGTGGCGCGTTGCGCCGCGTGTCTCGCACCTCAGGATGACGGGGCTGGAGAAGACGCGGCTGCTCTCGAGCGATCCGCTAGAATGCGTTCCGCAGCAGCGGGTATTTCGCCTCGAGGCCGTCCAGGCTGAGGGTGAATTCGACGACGCGCTCGGGGGCTGCGACGATTTCGGCGGCCGGCGGGGCGAACTGCGGCAGCAGCGTTGCCATCGCGGCGGGCGTGGTCACTGGTGGCCTCACAGCAGGCGCGGTGGACGGGGCCATTGCAGAGGGCGCGGCGACCGGAGGCCTGACGGCAGGTGCGCCGAGCGGCGCCCGCGCAGCGGGTGCCTTGAGCGGTGCGACGGCAGCAGGCGCCGTGAACAATGCCACCGCAGCAGGCGTCGCAAGCGGTGCGGTCGGGGCCGCCGGCGCGAGCGGGACTTCGGTCACTTCGGCGAGCACGTTCGGCGTGGGGTCGAGCGCGACCGGCACGGCGGTTTCGGGCGCGATGTGCACGGCCTTTGGCTGCATCATCTTGGGCTGCACGGTCTGCGCCTGCTCGCGCGGAAACACCCGAGGCATCGTCGCCGGCGACCAGCCGAATGCGGAGGCGACGCTCGCGGCCGCCTCGGCGACGTCGCCACCGGTGGCGATGGCGCGCCAGGTCTGGACCGCGCGCTTGGCTTCCTGGATGTTTTCGAGGAATGCGAGTTCGGAGTGATAGCGGCGCCAGCGTCCCGTCTCGAACATTTCGGAGAGATGTTCCAGCCGTTGTTCGGCGAGAGCGCACCAACGTGCTGCAAGCTCGCGGCTACCAGCCGCGCTTTGGCGATGTGTCATGAACCAGCCCGTGAGGAGAAAAATACGGACGCGGGGACGCAACGCACACGAATCAATCTAGACGCGACATGAATATTTTGTGGAAAAGTTTTGACTTGTCCAGCAACGACACGGCGCGCGTCGTGAAACACCGTAGTCGTGCGGAGTTTTCAGGCATTTCCGAGTCAAGCTTCGCACAAGCATGACGGACTTGCGGTGCCCCCGAAGGACGCTCGCGATGAGCGCCGCCGCGCTAGCTCAACCGCAAGCTGATCTCAAGCATTGCTTCAAGGAATCGGATGCCCAAAAAGAAAAGACCCGTCCGGGGGGACAACCGGACGGGTCGAGCCATATGGGCGCTTGGGGTGGATGGGCGCTCGCGCCTGATATGACTGATGGGGAGGGATGACCGCTCCCACATAATTTGGTCGTGGCAGCCGGCTGAACGTTCAATGCGGCGTTCGATTATTTAACTTTCCGCTCGCGCGCAAAGTTGCCGCAGCGACTATCGCGTCGCCGGCCTATCCGCCTGAGAAATCGTGGATTTATCATCCGCGCTCGACAGCGAGGGCTGCTCGATCGCCCGGATGCCGGGCTGGTCGCGACGTGGCTGCCCATCTTCACGTTTTGTTGTACCGGACGCAGCCGCCACCGGCGTCGCGCTGTCGGCGGGAACGGCCATCACCGCGGCAAATGCATCGGCCTCGCCGTCGCCGAACAGATCATCACGGCCGGGTGAGCCGAGATCGCGCGCGGTCTTCGCAAGCGTCATGCGCAGCGCCTCCGGCTTCAGCGCGTAGTTGCGCTCGAGCAGCAACGCCGCGACGCCGGAGACATAGGCCGCCGAGAACGAGGTTCCCGACGTCATCTGATATTTGCCCTCGGGCGCCGGCAGGAAGATGTCGACGCCGGGCGCTGCCAGCGCGATGTGATTGCCGCGGTTGGAGGCGGTGAACAACTTGTCCTGCTGGTCGGTCGCGCTGACCGCAATCACATTGGGATTGGCGGCGGGATAGAGCGGCGGCGATTTCGCCCCCGCATTGCCGGCCGCCGCGATCAGCACGAGGCCGCGCGCGGCGGTGGCCGCGATGGCGCGCTCGATCACCGCATCCTTCGGTCCGGCAAAGCTCATATTGACGATCTGAGCGCCATGCTCGGCGGCGTAGTTGAGCGAGCGCAGGATGACGTAGGACGAGCTCTCGGCGCCGCCCGTGGTGCCACCAAAGGCGCGGATCGCGATGATGCGCGCCTCGGGCGCGCTGCCCATCAGCCGGTCATGCGCCACGATGGCGCCGGCGATGCCGGTGCCGTGAACATGCGGGCCCTCGGCGCTGCCGAGCGCGTCGAAATTGTCGGCGATGGAATTGGCAAGCTCGGGATGCTTGACGTCGATGCCGGAGTCGATCACGGCGACCGTCACATTGGCACCGTGCGCCAGCGTGTGCGCCTGCGGCAGGCGGAGCTTTGCCAGCACGTATTGCGCGGGGTCGCCCTCGGTCGGCACGGAGGATTTCTGGTCCTGGAGCACGTAGCGGAAGTTCGGCTGGACCGAGCGCACGCTGCCGTCGGCGGCGAACTCACGCCGCACCGTCTCCGCGGGACGGCCATCGGTGATACGGAACAGGCCGAACGTCGCCCCGATCAGCGGGAAATTCTCGGATGCGACGCGCGTCAGCCCATGGCGACGCGCGAGCGCGTCGGCGTCGGCAACCGACAGCGCGCCGTCGATCTCGGCGACGAATTCGCCTGCGAAGATGCGCTGGTTCAGCGCGACGGGAGCGTTGCTGCCGCGCCCCTTGCCCGCGCTCTTCTTGCCGGACTTGCCGGCGCCGTCACCGCCCGCATCTGGCTGCGCCAGGCATTCGCCGGCGGCGTCGCGGTAGGGTGCGGTGCAGGACGGGTAGAGGTTCGGCGAGTAGCGCGCATAAGGCAGCACCGGCGCCGGCCCCATCCGGGCCGAAGGGATCCGCGCGGTCGTCATCGTACGCGGGCCGCGGTCAATGTTCACCGCCCGCGCAGCGACGTTCGGAGAGATGGTCGGCGTGCGCGAGGGGACGCTGATCGTGGGCGTGCGCATGATCGCCTGCGCCTGGGCAACCTCGACGCCGAGACAGGCGGCGAGCAGCAGCGCAGCACCGACCGACGAAGCATAGGCTCCGGCTCGCAGCTTGCTCTCGGACTTGCGCGTCATGGGTTGAGCGGCGCCTTACGGCGCCGCAACGGCGAGGTTGACGAACTTCTCGCGCTGCATCCGGCCGAGCAGCGAGGCGAGTTCGTCCTGGCTCATCGCCTTGTCGAACTGGAGGCGGAACATGCCGCCCTTGGCATCGCCGATGATCGACGCCTGGTAGCTGTCGAGCAGCGCAGTGATGTCGGCGACGCGCGCCTCGGGCATGAAGCGGACCAGCGCGCGCGCCGGGGCAGCCGCAGCTCCGAGTTCCCGTGTGATCGGCGCGCCGGTGGAAAGCGAGGCGGTCTGGAAGGTCGCGGTCTGGGTCTTCATCAGCACCGCGCCGATGATGCCGGCCTGGAGCAGGAGAGCGACGGCGCCGAGGCTCGCCGACCAGGCCAGCGTGCGCGGCGACAGGCTCGCGAAGAAGGTCGAGATGCGCGCCGACAGCGGCAGCGCACCGGTTGCACGCACGGGCTCGCTGTCGATCGCGGCGAACAGCTTCTGCATCGCGCGCGCCGACGGAGCCCCCAGGCTCTCGTTCAGGTGAATGGTCTCTTCGTACTCGCCGCGGATCGCGGCATATTGCTTCGCGAGCTCGGGATCACGCGCCAGCGCCTCCTCGACGCGGCGGGCGTCGCGCGCGTTCAGCGTGCCGGCGGCGTGCCAGGGCAGCAGCAGTTCAATCTCACTGGGCTCTTGCTCCAGCATCTTCTTGCTCAAAGCCATCATGGCCAGCCTCGCTCAACGCCGGCTGCCTTCAGCAGTTCGGCCAGTTTCTTGCGCGCATAGAAGAGGCGCGTCTTCACGGTGTTCTCCGGAATGCCTACGATTTCGGCCACCTCTTCCACGGACTTCTCGTGGTAGTAGACGAGATCGACGATTTCCCGGTGTTCCGGCGAGAGGCCCGTCAGACACTCCCGCAACGCTTCACTGGTATCCTTCTTCTGCACCACCGTTTCCGGATCGTCGGACGTATCCTCGATCGCGTTCGCGGCGTCTTCGTCCAACTCAAAGTCCTTCCTGCGCCGGAGCGCAGAGAGGGCCTTGAATCGGGTGATTGCCAGCAGCCAGGTGGAGACTGCGGATCGGCCCTCGAACTTGCCGGCCTGACGCCAGACGTCCAGAAACACCTCGCTGATGAGGTCTTCCGCCGCCTGCTCGTCCCGCACGAGCCTGAGCCCGAACCTGTAAACCCTGACATGGTGCCGCCCGTACAGCACCTGCATGGCAAGCCGGTCACCCTGAGCGATCCTGGCGATGAGGACCTCGTCCGAAGCCGCCTGTGTCACGCTCAAAGGCCGTCTCGCAAGGTTGGTCGGGTCGATGCAGGGGACGGTTCGACGGGAGGTGCAAAATTGTTCAACTTACCGCAGTCATACGGGGGCCTGTGTGATCTACCACACATACGCGGATTTTTCCTGCCCCGCCCGTGCGGGTTGGCCGTTTCGATCCAAATCGGTAACATAATACTGCAATTTTCCCTGCGGGACGCCTGCCCGGGCACGGCGGGCCGACCAAGTTCGGTTCCATAGCAGTCCTGCACGACATATGTCTCACGAAGCCCTGCTTTGGCTCGATCGCATCGTGAACGATGCCTAATCACGGGCAAATTTCCGGCCGTCAGCCGACATCCCCTGTTCTGCACTGCACGGTTCGGATTCGATTTCAAAGGATACCAAACCTAAAGGCTTGCCACGTAGATTTTTGGCCTGACATCCACCAATTGGCGGGACCATGAACACGGCCGCGACGTCCTTTCCGGAGAGGAATGCCGCTGAGGTCGCGGATCTCGTCCTCACGCCGGAGGCAGCGGCGCCCCAAGTCCTGGCGCCCCAAGTCCTGGCGCCCCAAGTCCTGGCGCCCCAAGTCCTGGCGTCCCAAGTCCTGGAGCGCCGGGTCCGGCAGCGCCGCCAGATGTATATCGGCCAGGTGGTGAGCTACTCGCTCGGCGCCTCGGTCCTGCTGCTCTACGCCTATGACGGTGCGATCTCGATCGACGTTGCCTCGCTGTTCTGGTTCGGCGGCCTCCTGATCATCGGCACGTTCACCGTGCTGTCGGAAGCCGGCGTCGGTGACAGGTTCACCGACCACTATCTCACCGTCTTCCAGATCTCGGCGCACATGGCGCTGCAATTCGTATTCCTGCTGTCGGTCCCGACCGTCGGCGTCGCCTTCATCAGCGTGCTCTTCCTGATCTTCGCCTTTGGCACGCTGCGCATGACCTCGGCCCAGGCGATGCTGACCTGGACGCTCGCGACGAGCGGTCTCGCCGCCGTCTTCCTCGCCTCCGACCTGCCGATCGGAATGCCCGTTGCCACGCGGCTGCAGCGGACCGCCTCGATGCTGTGCTTCGTGCTGGTGATCGGCCAGTGCGCCTTTCTCGGCCTGTTCGGCGCCACGCTGCGCAAGATCCTGTACCGGCGCAGCATCGAGCTGAAGGCGGCCTATCAGCGCATCGAGGAACTGGCCGAGCTCGACGAGCTGACCGGCTCCTACAACCGCCGCTGCATCATGCGGCTGCTCGACGTCGAGATGGAAAAGTCGCGGCGGGCATCGACCCCCTGCGCGATCGCGCTGATCGATCTCGACTGGTTCAAGCGCATCAACGACGCCCACGGTCATCCCGTCGGCGACGAGGTGCTGCGCACCTTCGCGATCACCATTTTCGCCAATATCCGCCCGACCGACTGCTTCGGCCGCTACGGCGGCGAGGAATTCCTGCTGTTGCTGCCGGACACCGACGGCGAGGCGGCCACGCGCATGCTCGATCGCTTGCGCAGCATCGTCGCCGATCTCGACTGGAGCGCATTCTCCCCCGGCATGCGCGTGACGATTTCAGCCGGCGTCGTGACATTGCGCGACGTTGATACTGCCGACACGATTCTCGCGCGCGCCGACAGCGCGCTCTATTCCGCCAAGGCGCAAGGGCGCAACCGCATTGTGACGAGCTGACCAACCCATTTTCTCCGGCGCGCGAGAAGCCGCCGCCGGACCGAACGCTCCAGGACAGGGCAATGAGATCCAGATCCGCCAAACCATCCGAGAATCTGCTCGATGAATTGCAGGCTGCGCTCTCGCACGGCACCGTTGCGCGCCGGGTCGAGACGCTGCGCCGCGTCACCGATCTCTTCGTCGGCAATGCAGTGGATTACTCCGACGACCACATCCGCGTCTTCGACGACGTGTTCCAGTGCCTGGTCGAGCAGATCGAGACCTCGGCCAAGGCGCTGCTCGCCGACCGTCTCGCACCGATCGCGGCGGCGCCGCCGAAGATCATCCGCACGCTCGCGCTCGACGAGGTCATCGAGGTCGCAGGACCGGTGCTGTCGAAATCGGAGCGGCTGGACGAGGCGACCCTGATCGAGATCGCACGCACACGGGGCCAGGCGCATCTGAAGGCGATTTCGCTGCGGCGGGTGCTGTCGGAAGCACTGACCGACGTGCTGGTGACGCGCGGCAACGAGGAGGTCGTGCAATCGACCGTCAGCAATCCCGGCGCGCAGCTCTCCGAGGGAAGTCTCGCCGACCTCGTCACCCGCGCCGAGCGCGACGACGACCTCGCCGCCTGCATCGGCCTGCGGCCCGACCTGCCGCGCCATCACTATCTGAAGCTGGTTGCGAAGGCGTCCCTGAGCGTGCGCAGGAAGCTCGAGGCCGCGCATCCGGAGCTGGCGGACGAGGTGTCGAGCGCGGTTCAGGATGCGGCCCAGCGGGTCCGCGCCGCGGCCATGACCAGGCAGACCGAGATGGCGCGCGCGCTGGTGAGGTCACTCTACGACGACGGCCGTCTCACCGAGCTCCAGGTCACCGCCTTCGCAGAACAGGGCAAGTTCGACGAGACCAATGCGGGGCTCGCGGCGCTCGCGGGCGTCGCGGTCGAAACCGCCGAGAACATGATGATCGAGAGCCGCACCGAGGGCGTGATGATCCTCGCCAAGGTCGCGGGCATGTCGTGGCCGAGCGTACGCGCAATCATCGCCATGCGCGAAAAGCTCTCGGGCGGCGCGCGGACCGACATGCTGGCGCTGCGCGATACCTACGAGGCCCTGCGCTCGTCGACCGCGCAGCAGGTGCTGCGCTTCCACCGCATGCAGCAGGGCGCGACGCCGGCGGCCTGAGCAGACGCGCTGCCGCCGCCGTCAGGCGTCGGGCATGCGGTGCAACAGCTTGTCGAGCGTGATCGGGTAGTCGCGCACCCGTATGCCGGTCGCGTTGTAGATGGCGTTGGCGAGCGCCGCGGCGACGCCGCATAGACCGAGCTCGCCGATCCCCTTGGCCTTCATCGGCGACGACATCGGGTCCGTCTCGTCCAGGAAGATCGTATCCTGGTGCGGAATGTCGGCATGAACCGGAACCTCGTAGCCGGCAAGATCATGGTTGACGAAGAAGCCGGTGCGCTTGTCCACCGCCAGCTCCTCCATCAGCGCCGCACCGACGCCCATCGTCATGGCGCCGATCACCTGGCTGCGCGCGGTCGTCGGGTTGAGGACCCGGCCTGCGGCACAGACGGCGAGCATGCGGCGGACACGGATCTCGGCCGTCGCCACGTCGACGCCGAGCTCGACGAAATGGGCGCCGAACGTCGATTGCTGATGCGTCTTGGCGAGATCGCCATACTCGATCGAATCCTCCGCCGTGAGCTCGCGGTCCGATGCCGCCTGTCCCAGCGGGACGCTGCGGTTGCCCGAGGACACCTGTCCGTCCGAAAACGCGACCTCTGCGGAGTTGAAGCCGAGCTTCTGCGCCACCGCCTCGCGCAGCTTGACGCAGGCAGCATAGACGCCTGAGGTCGAATTGTTCGCGCCGAACTGCCCACCGGAGCCGGCGGATACGGGGAAGCTGGAATCGCCGAGACGGACCACGACCCTTTCGAGCGGCAGTCCCATCATCTCCGCCGCGGTCTGGGCGATGATGGTGTAGCTGCCCGTTCCGATGTCGGTCATGTCGGTCTCGACGGTCACGGTCCCGCTTCGATCGAGACGAACGCGCGCGCCCGACTTCATCAGGAGGTTGTTGCGGAACGCCGCCGCCATGCCCATGCCCACCAGCCAGCGGCCTTCCCGCCGCTTGCCGGGCTCGGCATGTCGCGCACTCCATCCGAAGCGTTCCGCGCCGGTCTTCATGCACGCGATGAGCTGCCGCTGCGAGAAAGGACGGGTCGGATGTTCGGGATCGACCTGGGTGTCGTTGCGCGCGCGGAATTCGATGGGATCGAGATTCAGCCGCTCCGCCATCTCGTCCATGGCGATTTCCAGCGCCATCATGCCGGGCGCCTCACCGGGCGCGCGCATGGCGTTGCCCTCGGGAAGGTCCAGCATGGCCAGACGCAACGCCGTCATCCGGTTCTCTCCGGCATAGAGCAGGCGGGTCTGCTGGACCGCCGTCTCCGGCCTGCCTTCCGGCAGATTGCCCGACCAGCTTTCGTGTCCGATCGCGGTGATCTTGCCGTCCCTGTTGGCGCCGATGCGAATCCGCTGGATCGTCGCCGGGCGATGCGTCGTGTTGTTGAACATCAGGGGCCGCTGCATGGCGACCTTGACCGGACGGTTGGCGGCGCGCGCGCCCAATGCCGCAAGCACCGCGTCCGAACGGAGAAACAGCTTTCCGCCAAAGCCCCCTCCGATGAAGGGTGAAATCAGGCGAACGTTTTCCTTGGGCAGACCGAGCGTCTTGGCGACGTCGCCGGTCGTCCAGGCAATCATCTGGTTGGAGGTCCAGAGCGTGAGCTTGTCGCCATCCCACGCCGCCATCGACGCATGCGGCTCCATCATGGCATGGGCCTGGTCCGGCGTAGTGTAGGTCGCATCGAGCTGCACCGGTGCGGCCGCGAAGGCACCGGCAAAATCGCCGACATTCGTGTCCGGCTGGTTGTCACCGCGACCGGGAGGCTTTGCGGCGCCGTCCCGTCCGGCTGCCAGGTCGAACGAGCCCTTCGCCGCGCTGTATTCGACCTGGACCAGCTGGGCCGCAGCGCGGGCCTGTTCGAAGGTTTCGGCAACGACGACCGCGACCGCCTGGTGGTAGTGGTCGATCTCGGGGCCGCCGAGCAGCTTCGCCGTATTGTAATTGCCCTTGCCGAGCTTGCCGGCCGTCTCGGCTGTGACGATCGAGATCACGCCCGGCGCGGCCTTGGCGCGCGACAGATCGATCGATGCGATCCGGCCCTTGGCGATGGCAGAACCGACGATGTAGCCATAGGCAGGGCGCGTGGCGAGGTCGTGCCATTCATAGGCGTAGGTCGCCCTCCCCGTCGTCTTGAGAGGGCCGTCGATCCGGCTGGTCGCGTGGCCGATGATCTTGAGCTGGTCGATCGGATTGGTCGTTGCGGGCGTATCGAACTTCATGGCTCAACCCTTCGCTTCGGTGAGCACGGCAGCGAGCGTGCGCTCGACCAACGCCAGCTTGAATGCGTTGTCCCGGGTCGGCTTCGCGCCGTCGAGCAGGCGTGCGGCAACGGCCTTGGCGCCGCGCGGCATCTCGGCTTCGGCCGCCTCGACCCGCCAAGGCATGTGCGCGATGCCTCCAACGGCGACCCTTCCCGTTCCGTCGCGCTGGACGATTGCCCCGACCGAGACCAATGCGAACGCATAGGAGGCGCGGTCACGCACTTTACGGTAGACATGGGTTCCGCCAACGGGCTTCGGAAGCGTCACGGAGGTGATCAATTCGCCGGCCGCGAGCGTCGTCTCGAGATGCGGGGTGTCTCCGGGCAGACGGTGCAGATCGGCGATCGGGACGTTTCGGGTCGTGCCATCGGGACGAACCGTCTGCACGGTCGCATCGAGCGCACGCATCGCGATCGCCATGTCGCTCGGGTGAGTTGCGATACAGGCCTCGCTGGAGCCGATCACCGCATGCTGGCGGCTTATGCCGCCGATGGCCGCGCAGCCGCTGCCGGGCTTGCGCTTGTTGCAGGGCTGGTTGGTGTCGTAGAAATACGGGCAGCGCGTCCGTTGCAGCAAATTACCGGCGGTGGTCGCCTTGTTGCGCAATTGCCCGGAGGCGCCGGCGAGCAGCGCGCGCGACAGCAGGCCGTAATCACGCCGCACCCGCTCGTCCGCAGCCAAGGCCGTGTTGCGCACGAGCGCGCCGATGCGCAAGCCGCCCTCGGGCGTTGCTTCGATCTTGTCGAAGCCGAGGCCATTGACGTCGATCAGATGGGACGGCGTCTCGATTTCAAGCTTCATCAGGTCGAGCAGATTGGTGCCGCCGGCGATGAATTTCGCGTTGCTGCTCTTGACGGCCGCTGAAGCCGCTGTCGCGGGCGAAGCCGCCTTCTCGTAGGTAAAGGACTTCATGCGGGCCTCCCGGCCACCTCGGTGATGGCCTCGGCGATGTTGGAATAGGCGCCGCAGCGACAGATGTTGCCGCTCATGCGCTCGCGCAGTTCGGCGTTGGTCAATTCGGGCGCGACATTCAGATCGCCCGTGACGTGACTCGGAATGCCGGCCTTGATCTCGTCGAGCACGGCCACCGCCGAGCAGATCTGTCCCGGCGTGCAATAGCCGCACTGGAATCCATCATGCTTGACGAAGGCGGTCTGCATCGGATGCATGCGCTCCGGCGTACCGAGCCCCTCGATCGTGGTGACGCTGTCGCCCTCATGCATGATCGCGAGCGTCAGGCAGGAATTGATGCGCTGCCCGCCGACGATCACGGTGCAGGCGCCGCACTGACCGTGATCGCAGCCCTTCTTGGTGCCGGTGAGATGGAGATGTTCGCGCAGCGCGTCCAGCAACGTCGTGCGGGTGTCCAGCTTCAAGGCACGGACCTCGCCATTGACGTTGAAGGACACCGTCGCCATCGCGGGCGCTTCCGCCGCAGTTGCAGCCGTCAGAGGCTGCGCGGCAGGATTCTGAGCCTCAGCGGCGCGTGACGCGGCGCCGACCGCGACCGACGTGGCGGTTCCGATCAGAAGGTTCCGCCGCGACATCTCGAATGCGCTGGGTTTTCGCATGGTTGGGCATATCCCTCGCTACAGCAGCGTCCATCGACGCTCCGGATAGAAGTCGTCCAACCGAAGTTAGTTTCTAGCCGCGAACGGGATTAGCCCTTCACAATGGCATGAACTTATCTCTGACATTCATGAATGCCGATGCGATCGGACAGATCGAAAGCGGAGCGTCGCGACCATATGACGCGACGTCAATTTGCGCGGAACGCCTCCAGTCGCACAGGACGTCAGTAGCGCAAGACTTTCGAGCCCACGAGCGCCCCGATCGCAGCCACCAACGCGGTCGCGAGCGTGTACCAGGTCGCGACGAACAGCGGCGAGTCGTCGGTACAGTGCGAGGCGTAGAGCGTCGCGGCAAGCCCGGCGGACACCAGGCCGGCGAGCGCGCCGGCGAGCGCGGGGTGCGATGGCGCGCCATGACGCAGGCCGAACAGCGCCCCCGCCAGCAGCGGCAGCGACATCGCGGGGATCGCCAGCAGGCAAACCCTGGAGTTCTTGCCCATCAGCCGCATCGTCACCGGCATGGCCGGCGCCATCATCGTCTCGCCGCCGATCGCGACCGCAAGAAGACCGACGGGTAGCAGCAGCAGCCAGCCCCAGCCGCGCAGCAGGGCTTCGGGCCGCGACAGGTGCAGGCTGACGATGATCGCGGGGATCGCGAGCGACAGCGTCACCGCGAACTTCATGTCGAAGAACGGGTTGTGCATCGCGCTCATCACGTCGGACCGCACGCCGAGGAACGTCGCGAAGATCAGGATCGACAGCGGCGCGGCCACCAGCAGCGCCATGGTCAGCGTGGCGCCGACGCGCGGGGCGCGATGGGAGTTGTCGGCGGCGAGCGAGCGAATGAGTTGGTCGGTGTCCATGACTAGTGGTCCCGCAGTTTGGCAGTCAAAGCCGCAAGTCCGCGATGCAGTGCGACCCGCACTGCGCCCTCGCTCATCGAAAATCTCGTCGCCGTGTCCTTGATCGACGCGCTCTCGACCGCGATCGACTGCAACACATCGCGCTGACGCTGCGGCAGGGTATTGAGCTGCGTTGCGACCTCGCCCGCCGAAGCCGTCTCCTCCTGCACTTCGCCCGGCAACGTTTCGGCGAAATCGTCGATGTTGACGAAGATCCGCCGGCCGCGCCGCCGCAGCGCATCGATCAGCTTGTTGCGGGCGATCGCAAACAGCCAGGGTGCGAAGGGAGCTTCGCTGTCCCAGGTATGCCGCTTCAGATGCACCGCCAACAGAATTTCCTGCACGATATCCTCGGCCTGATCAGGAGGCTGCCCGGCCCGCGCCAGACCCCGCCTCGCGGCAGCGCGCAGCACCGGCGTGACCGCCTTCAACAGGCGATGATACGCCGCATCATCGCCTGCCATGGCCGACCGCATCAGGCCGGTCCATTCGTCCTCACGTCCGCGCACGCGCGCCCTCACCATGCAATTCGGCCGCACTTTCAATTTGTTACGCCGGCGCCCCGCGATCACGAATTCGTGATCTTTGGTCCACCGGCTGTCCACGCGGCCGTGGAAATCCGCGACGGCTCATAACACCGATCGGTCCCGTCCGCATCCGGCGGGGGCTGCGAAGGGGTGGCTTGCCCCGTTTTTGCCCCGTGTAGCCCGAAGATTCCCATATTCTGCCCCGCTGTCGTCACGCCGCGGCGTCTCTGTTCGATCCCGGGATGGGTGGATTGGGGAGATCGTCAACATGATGAAAGCCAGCGGGCGCGCTGCCCTGATTGTTCTGGCCGGGCTTTTCGTGCTGTTCGGAGGTGCTGCACAGGCGGCGCCGAGTTCGGCTGCGAGCAGCAAGTCGGACAGCGCAAGCAAACAGGCCGATGCGGTCCAGCCGAGCAAGCACCGGCGCCACTCGGCTCGCCGCACCAGCAGCAAGACGGCGCAGAAGCCCTCCGACGACAAGGCCGGCAAGACGGACGCGGCGGCAAAGACCGACGAGGCCAAAGCCGACAACAAGACCGATGGCAACGTGCCGGCCTCGAACCAGATACCGCCGGAGGTCGCCAACGCCCATGCGCAGCTCGCCGCCGCAGACACGCCGCCCGCGGCTGCGGCCTCCGCGATGACGGACCGCGCCAACGACAACGTCCAGGCAGCGGCCGACAATACCGCCGCCCCGAACGCCGAGAGCCAGGTGGTGGCGCCCGACCAGCTCAACGATCTCGACCGCGCCCTGCAACAGGACACGCCGCCGGCGCAGAAAGCGGTGATTGCCGCGACCGACGCGCAGCCGCGGCCCGCGCCGGTGATGGCCAGCAGCCAGCAGAGCTCGGCCTGGGACCAGAGCTCCCTGATCGGCAAGATCTTCATCGCCGTCGGCACCTTGCTGACGCTGGCCTCCGCCGCGCGGATGTTCATGGCCTGATTTCCTGGCCTGATTTCACGGCCAGTTTCTTGGCCAGTTCTTTGGCCCGACGGAGTTCGCCCGAAACGCGCGGAATGCCGCGCGTTCCGGTGGCTCTTGGCCCCTTGAAGCCCACCGCGCCAGCAGGCACATTGCCTGCTCAATCAAAAGCGTGGGTGGAGCATGAGCACGTTCGAACACATCATCGTCGAAAGCATCGGTGCGGTCGGCATCATCAAGCTGAACCGGCCGAAGATGCTCAATGCGCTCTCCTTCGGCGTCTTCCGCGAGATCGCGGCCGCCGTCGATGATCTCGAGGGCGATGACACCATCGGCTGCATCGTCGTGACCGGCAGCGAGAAGGCCTTTGCCGCCGGCGCCGACATCAAGGAGATGCAGCCGAAGGGCTTCATCGACATGTTCTCCGAGGATTTCGCCGCGATCGGCGGCGACCGCATCGCGCGCTGCCGCAAGCCGACCATCGCCGCGGTCGCGGGCTACGCGCTCGGCGGCGGCTGCGAGCTCGCCATGATGTGCGATTTCATCATCGCCGCCGACACCGCCAAGTTCGGCCAGCCCGAGATCACGCTCGGCACCATTCCCGGCATCGGCGGCACCCAGCGCCTGACCCGCGCGATCGGCAAGTCCAAGGCGATGGACCTCTGCCTCACCGGCCGCATGATGGACGCGGCGGAAGCCGAGCGCTCCGGTCTCGTCAGCCGCCTTGTACCCGCCGACAAGCTCATGGACGAGGTGATGGCGGCGGCGGAGAAGATCGCGTCGATGTCGCGGCCCGCCGTCGCCATGGCCAAGGAGGCGGTGAACCGCGCCTTCGAGACCACGCTCGCCGAGGGCATGAGCGTCGAGCGCAACCTGTTCCACTCCACCTTCGCGCTCGAAGACCGCTCCGAGGGCATGGCGGCGTTCATCGAGAAGCGCAAGCCGGTGAACAAGAACCGGTAGCGCCGGCGAACGGTAAGGCTGGTGTAAGGCTCCGCCGCTTCCCGGCAGAACCCCTGTGACGCGCCTGCAACAAGCACGGAATACATGGGGGTTTTGCCCGCGGCAGTTTGCCTGCGGGACCCCGGCTGGTTAAACAGCTAAGAGGCCACCGTCGGCGGGGGCGGACAGCCGGGGTTTAGCGGGATTACATGATTGGGCGTGCCGCCAGAGCTGGTCGCGTGATGACGCGACATCGATCGGGCGTGGGTCCTGTGCTTGCGACATGGACCACGCTGGCGCTGTGTTGCGCCCTACCCTCCGCTGCATGGGCCGAAGCCATGCCGGAGGCGCTCGCCAAGGCTTACCAGACCAATCCGCAGCTCAATGCCGAGCGCGCACGGCAGCGCGCGACCGACGAGAACGTGCCGCAGGCGCTGGCCGGCTACCGGCCGCAGATCGTGGCGAGCCTCAGCGCCGGCCTGCAATCGGTGCGCAACCTTTTGCCTGATAACACCATCCAGACCGCCAACCTGAAGCCGTGGGTCATCGGCGTCACCGTGACGCAGACCCTGTTCAACGGGTTCCGCACCGCCAACAGCGTGCGCGCCGCCGAACTCCAGGTCCAGTCCGGCCGCGAGGCGCTGCGCAATGTCGGCCAGGGCGTGCTGCTCGACGCGGTCACCGCTTACACCAACGTGCTGGCGAACCAGTCGCTGGTCGAGGCGCAGCGCTCCAACGTCGCCTTCCTGCGCGAGACGCTGTCCGTCACCCAGCGCCGCCTCAACGCCGGCGACGTCACGCCGACCGACAGCGCCCAGGCCGAAGCCCGTCTCAACCGCGGCCTTGCCGATCTTAACGCCGCCGAAGTCGCGCTGGCGGTGAGCCAGGCGATCTACGCGCAGGTGATCGGCAATGCGCCGTCGCAGCTTCGCCCCGCCGAGGTCGTCGACCGCTATCTGCCGAAGAGCCGCGAAGATGCGATGACGATGGCGATCCGCCAGCATCCGGCGGTGATGGCTGCAAGCTTCGACGTCGATGTCGCCTCCACCAACATCCGCGTCGCCGAAGGCGCGCTGCTGCCCAGCGCCAGCATCCAGGGCAGCGCGAGCCGCAGCCGTGACAGCGACCTGACGCTCGGCACCCGCGCCGAGGACCAGGCCTCGATCGTCGCCAACGTCACCGCCCCGATCTATGACGGCGGCCAGGCCGCCGCGCAGACCCGACAGGCCAAGGAAATCACGGCGCAGAGCCGGCTCGTGCTCGACCAGGTGCGCAATCAGGCCCGCACCGCGGCAGTCAGCGCCTGGGTTGCCAATGAAGGCGCCAAGATCACGGTCTCGGCCTCGGAGTCCGAAGTCAAGGCGGCAACCGTCGCGCTCCAGGGCGTGCAACGCGAGGCCGCCGGCGGACAGCGCACGACGGTGGACGTGTTGAACTCGCAGGCCGATCTGATCCAGGCCAAGGCCCGCCTGATCGGCGCACTGCGCGACCGCGTGATCGCCTCCTACACGCTGCTCAGCGCCGTCGGCCATCTCGACGTCAAGACCTTGAGCCTGAACACCCCGGACTATCTGCCCGAAGTGCACTACCAGCAGGTCCGCGACGCCTGGCACGGCCTGCGCACGCCGTCGGGGCAGTAGCCGTCCGCGACAAATCGCCTCCAAGCTCCCTGCATCGCCCGCGGTCCCGACGCACCGCGTGCAGCGCGGAGCGCAGATCGTGATCCTGCTATGTGGCGGAGACAAGCGCACGCAGCGACAAGACATCAAGCTAGCCCAGCAACTAGCGGAGACATTGTGATGCCAAAGGCAGCAAAAACGACGACCAAAACGGTATCCAAGACGACGCGCTTCGACGCCACCGACTATCTCAATACAGAAGAACGTCAGGCCGCCTATATTGCGGCCGCACTAGAGACCGGCGATGCCGATTTCGTGCGTGACGCCCTTGGCCTTGTCGCGCGTGCGCGCGGCATGAGCGCGATCGCGAAGAGAGCCGGCTTGAACCGCGAGAGCCTTTACAAGACCCTCGGTGAGACCGGAAATCCCGAGTTCGGCACGGTCATGCGCATTGTCGGAGCGTTGGGCCTGACATTGTCGGCCCAACCCGCGACAGGCGGACGGATGTCAAAGCGCCGCCGCGCCGCGTAAGGGAGCGCCCCGCGATCCCGGCCCTGAACGTTGTGATCGCCATCGACCGCCAAACCGACTCGGGCAGTCTCAGGAAGAGAATATGAAAAGCCGCCGCATCCATCTGATGGGAGCTTCGGGCTCCGGCGTGACCACGCTCGGCCGCGCGCTCGCGGGCCGGCTCGCGCTGCCGCATCACGACAGCGACGACTATTTCTGGCTGCCGACCGCACCGCCCTACCAGACGACGCGCCCTGCCGCAGATCGACTGCGCCTGATGCGCGAGCTGTTCCTGCCGCGGCTGGATTGGGTGCTCAGCGGATCCGTCACCGGCTGGGGCGACGAGCTTATTCCCTTGTTCGATCTGGTCGTGTACGTGACCACGCCGCGCGAAATCCGGATGGAACGATTGCGCGCCCGCGAGGCCACCCATTTTGGCGCTGACGCCGTCGCACCAGGTGGCTGGCGCCACGAGGAGACCGAATCTTTTGTCGATTGGGCCTCGCATTACGAAGCCGGCGACCGCGAGGGCCGCAGTCTTGCCAAGCACGAAGCGTGGCTCGCGGGCCTGCCCTGCCCGGTCGTGCGCGTCGACGGCTCGCGCCCCCTTGCGGACCTTGTCGAGCAGCTATGCAGCGAAGCGGAGCGGTCGCCGGGCTGATGTGATACTCTCCCGGCACCACTGCCAAATAACAAAATCAGGGGGAGAAACCATGCTCAATCGACGCAGCGTTCTGCTTGCCTCTCTCGCCGCCGGAGTAGCCATGACCAGCAAAGCCCACGCCCGCGCGGCGCAGCCCGCGACGCCGGTGAATTTCGACGTCCCGGCGCATGCCTGCGACTGCCATACGCACATTCACGGCGACGTCGAAAAGTTTCCGTTCTTCGCCGGACGCGTCTATACGCCGGAGCCGGCGAGCCCCGAGGAAATGGCCGCGCTGCACAAGGCGCTGCATATCGAGCGCGTGGTGATCGTGACGCCGAGCGTCTACGGCACCGACAATTCCTCGACGTTGTTCGGCATGAAGGCGCGTGGCGGAAACGCGCGCGGGGTTGCCGTGATCGACGACAAGACGACCGAGGCGCAGCTCGATACGATGCAGCAGGACGGCTTCCGCGGCATGCGCCTCAATCTTGCGACCGGCGGCGTCAGCGACCCCAACGTCGGCCGGCCGCGCTTCACCGCCGCGGTCGAGCGCATGAAGGCACGCGGCTGGCACGTTCAGCTCTACACCACGCTTGCCATGATCTCGGCCATCAAGGACCTCGTCGAAAACGCGCCGGTCCCCGTCGTATTCGACCATTTCGGCGGGCTCGAGGCATCGCGGGGCCTGGAGCAACCCGGCTTCTCCGATCTCGTCGCACTGGTGAAATCCGGCAAGGCCTATGTGAAGATCTCGGGCGCCTATCGCTCGTCGAATCTCGCGCCTGATTATCAGGACATGGTTCCCTACGCGCGCGCGCTGATCGCGGCGAACCCGGACCGCATCGTCTGGGGCACGGATTGGCCGCATCCGGATTCGAGCCGCGTCGAGGGACGCAAAGCCACCGACATCGCGCCGCTCTACCAGATCGACGATGGTCGTCTGCTCAACCAGCTTCCGGTGTGGGCGCCGGATGCGGATGTGCGCAAGAAGATCCTGGTCGACAATCCGGCGCGACTTTACGGCTTCTGAGTCGCGACAGATGCAATGAGGTTCAAACAGGACGCGATTTCTTTCCATGTCGCGCAGTGGAACCGTTGTAACGAGAGCACACCGTTGTCGCGAGAGCACAGCGCGGCATCGTTTCACACGAACGTGTTTGCGCTCTCGTTCGCTTCTCACCCGTATGGCTGAGGCGACGATTCATTTTCGCCGCTACGCACGAACACAGATTTCATCTGTTCGTGCGGTCGCATGCCTTTATCGCATTATCTTGCCGCTCTTTTCTCCGGCATTGGAATTGGTTTCACCGTCGCCGCTCCCATCGGGCCCATGGGCATGCTGTGCATTCAGCGCACATTGGCATCGGGCATGGCTACCGGCCTCGCGACCGGCTTCGGCGCTGCGACCGTGCATCTTGCCTACAGCGCCTTTGCGGTTCTGGGCCTCGGCTCGCTTGCGCAGCCGTGGGTCGAGGCGAATGCCGCAGGCTTCGGCATCGTCTCTGCTCTGACGCTGCTGTGGTTCGCGATGCGGACGCATCGCGGTTCCATCGCGTTTCGAGAGACGGACGAGATCGACAAGGTCCGCCTGACGCGCGCCTATCTCAGCGCCATTGCGCTCGGGTTCACCAATCCGCTCACGGTCATCCTGTTCCTGGCGGCGCTGCATGCCTTCTCGACGCAGTCCGCGGCGCCGCCGCTGATCGCAGGCGTCTTCGTCGGCTCGGCGATCTGGTGGACGGTGCTGAGCACGATGGTCGCAACGGCGCGCTCGCGGCTGACGCCACGCATGCTGTCGTTGAGCAGCCGGTTCGCGAGCCTGATGCTGCTCGGGCTCGGCACCACCATGCTGATCAGGATCGCGCAGCGGATGTTGTGACGGAGCCTGATCCGGAAAAGCGTGCAGCGGTTTTCCGGAAGATCATGCTCAAAAAGACGACTATTAGCGCGCGCGGCGGGAGAAGAAGGAGATCAGCACCGGCAGCGTCACCAGGATCACGACCGGCGCCAGCATCATGCCGGTGACGACGACGACCGCGAGCGGCTTCTGCACCTGCGAGCCGATGCCTTCGGACAGCGCCGCGGGCAACAGGCCGACGCCGGCGACGACGCACGTCATCAGCACGGGCCGAAGCTGAAGCTCGCCGGTGCGGATCACCGCACTCATGCGGTCCATGCCTTCCTCGATGAGCTGGTTGAACTGCGACAGGATGATGATGCCGTCCATCACGGCGATGCCGAACAGCGCGATGAAGCCGATCGCCGCGGAGACGCTGAATGCGGTGCCGGAAATCAGCAGGCCCAGCACGCCGCCGAAGATCGCCATCGGGATCACGCTCATCGCGAGCAGCGTGTCTGTCATCGAGCCGAAATTGAACCAGAGCAGGACGCCGATCAGCGCCAGCGAGATCGGCACCACGATCGACAGGCGCCGGATCGCATCCTGGAGGTTGCCGAACTCGCCGACCCAATCCATGTGCGAGCCCGGCGGCAGCTGCACCTGAGCGGCGATCTTCTGTTGCGCCTCGCGGATCGCGCTGCCGAGATCGCGCTCGCGCACCGAGAACTTGATCGGCAAATAGCGCTCCTGCTGCTCGCGATAGATATAGGCGGCGCCGGAGACGAGGCTGATGGTGGCAACTTCGCTGAGCGGAATCTGCGTGACGGTGCCGTTCGGCCCGGGCGCGCCGATGCGCAGGTTCTGGATCGCCTCCGCGCTTCTGCGGTATTCCGGCGCAAGCCGGACGATGATCGGGAAATGGCGGTCGCTTCCCGGCTCGTAGAGGTCGCCCGCGGTGTCGCCGCCGATCGCGACCTTGATGGTGGCGTTGATGTCGCCCGGCGCAAGGCCGTAGCGCGCGGCCTTGGCACGGTCGATGTCGATCTGGACGGTCGGCTGCCCGAGCGAGGTGAACACCGCAAGGTCGGTGACGCCCTGCACGGTCGACAGCACCTGCTTGATCTTGTTGGCGGTGTCGGTGAGCGCCTGGAGATCGCTGCCATAGAGCTTGATCGAGTTCTCGCCCTTCACGCCGGACACGGCTTCTGAGACGTTGTCCTGGAGATATTGCGAGAAGTTGAACTCGACGCCGGGGAAGCGGTCGTCGAGCTGCTTGAGCAGTTGCGCGGTCAGCTCTTCCTTGTCGTGCGTTCCCGGCCATTGGCTCGCGGGCTTCAGCGGCGCGAAGAACTCGGCGTTGAAGAAGCCCGCGGCGTCGGTGCCGTCGTCGGGGCGGCCGTGCTGCGACACCACGGATTCCACCTCGGGCCGGGCCCGGATCAGCTTGCGCATCTCGTTGACGTAGCTGTTGCCTTCCTGGAGCGAGATGGTCGGCGGCAGCGTGGCGCGGATCCAGAGATTGCCCTCTTCCAGCTTGGGCAGGAATTCGAGGCCGAGCAGCCGGCTGAGCGCCACCGTCATCAGCACGAGGCCGACCGCACCACCGAGCATGATGCCGCGGTTGGCCACGGCCCAACGCAGCACAGGCATGTAGATCCGGTGCAGGATCAGCATGATCCTCGTTTCGGTCTCCTCGACATGCGCGGGCAGGATGATCGCGGACAGCGCCGGAGTGACGGTAAAGGTCGCAAGGAGGCCGCCGGCAAGCGCATAGGCATAGGTGCGCGCCATCGGCCCGAAGATGTTGCCTTCGACACCGGAGAGCGTGAACAGCGGCAGGAAGGCCGCGATGATGATGGCGGCGGCGAAGAAGATCGAGCGCGACACGTCGGCCGCCGCGCTGAGGATGGCGTGGCTCTTCATGCCGAACAGCGTCTCGGACGACATATGATCGGATTCGGACACCGGTGTCGTCTGCGTCAGGCGGCGGAAGATCGCTTCCACCATGATGACGGTGGCATCGACGATCAGGCCGAAGTCGATCGCGCCGACCGACAGCAGGTTGGCCGATTCGCCGCGCAGCACCAGGATGATGACCGCGAAGAACAGCGCGAACGGAATGGTGGCGCCGACGATCAGCGCGCTGCGGAGGTCGCCGAGGAATATCCACTGCAACAGCACGATCAGCAGGATGCCGATCACCATGTTGTGCAGCACGGTGTGGGTGGTGAGATCGATCAGGTCGCCGCGGTCGTAGATGCGCTCGATGCGCACGCCGGGCGGCAGGATGCTGGACTCGTTGATGGTCTGAACGAGCTGGTGGACGCGCTTGATGGTCGGCGAGCTCTGCTCGCCGCGGCGCATCAGGACGATGCCCTGCACGATGTCGTCGGCATCGTCGATACCGGCGATGCCGAGACGGGGCCTCTGCCCCACGGTGACGGTGGCGACGTCCTTGACCAGCACCGGATTGCCGTTGGTCTGCGAGACCATGGTGTTGGCGAGGTCGTCGATGGAACGGATCAGGCCGACGCCGCGCACCACGGCCGATTGCTGGCCGATATTGACGGTGTTGCCGCCGACATTGACGTTCGCATTGCCGACCGCCTGGAGCAGCTGCGGCAGCGTCAGGCCGTTGGCGACCAGCTTGTTGAAATCGACCTGGAGCTCGTAGGTCTTGCTCTTGCCGCCCCACCCGGTGACGTCGATGACGCCGGGCACGGCGCGGAAGCGGCGCTGGAGAATCCAGTCCTGGATGGTCTTGAGGTCGAGCACGCTGTAGTTCGGCGGGCCGACCAGGCGGTAGCGGAAGATTTCGCCGATCGGACTGAGCGGTGAAATCTGCGGCTGCACGTTGCCGGGCAGCGGCGCGAGCTGCGCCAGGCGGTTCAAGACCTGCTGCAACGCCTCGTCATAGGTGTAGGCGAAGGAAAACTGGAGCTTGATGTCGGAGAGGCCGTAGAGCGAGATGGTGCGGATGGTCGTGAGGTTCTTCAGACCCGCGACCTGGGTCTCGATCGGGATCGTGATGTAACGCTCGATTTCCTCGGCCGACAGGCCCGGGCTCTGCGTCACGATGTCGACCATCGGCGGGGTCGGATCGGGATAGGCCTCGATGTTGAGCCGGTTGAAGGCGATCAGGCCGCCGATCAGCACGGCGACGAACATGCCCACCATCAGGAAGCGCCGGTTGACGGCAAGGGCGACGAGACGATCCATTCAGGTCTTCAGTTTGTTTTCAGTTTTTTGGGTCGTCGATCAGCTGCCGGACGCCGCGCGGTCGATGAACAGGCTGCCTTTGGTGACGATCTGCTCGCCGGGTTTCAGATTGCTCGTGACTTCGACGAGGTTGCCATTGATGAGGCCGATCTTGATCTGGCGCAGCTCGACCGACTTGTCCTCGCGCGCGACCCAGATGCGAACCTGGTCGGCTTCGTAGATCAGCGCCTGCTTCGGCACCGCGGGCGCGGCACGGTCACCGGCCGAATAGATCGTGACGTTGGCGAACATTTCCGGCTTGAGCAGGCCGTCCTTGTTGTCGATGGTGGCGCGGACCAGCAGGCGACGGGTGCTGGGATCGATCGCTGCGGCGACGTAGTTGATCTTGGCGGTGAGCGGGCGGCCCGGCAGCGCCATCACGTTGACGGTGATGTCCTGCCCGATGCACACCGCGGCCGCGTCGCTCTCGCGCACGAAGGCGGTGAGCCAGACCGTGGAGAGGTCGCCGATCACGAAGACCGGATCGCTTGCGCCGGAATTGACGTACTGGCCCGGACCGATCTTGCGCTGCACGACCGTGCCGGAGATCGGCGAGTAGATCGTGACCTCCGGATTGATCGCGCCCTTGTCCTGGAACGCCTTGATGGTCTCGTCGGTGAAGCCGAGGATGCGCAGCTTGTTGCGCGCAGCTTCCAGCGCCGTCGCCGAGGAGCGCATGTCGTTCTGCGCCTGGACCTGGGTCGCTTCGGCCTGCTGATAGTCCTTCAGCGGAATGGCGTGGCCCTCATAGAGATCCTTGGCCCGCTTGAACTGGATGTCGGCAAGATCGATCGCCGACTTCGCCTTGTTCTGCGAAGTCATCGCCGCAATGAAATCGTTCTGGGCCTGCACGGTGTCGGCGGCCTCGATTGTAAACAGCGGTTGACCTTGCTTCAGCATCTCGCCCGGCTTGGCGAGCAGCTTGGTGACCCGGCCGGCATAGGGCGAGAACACCGGCGTCGAGCGGTCCTCGTCGACCGCGACCTTGCCCTCGGTGACATATTCGGCCCGGAAGGTCTTGGCCTTGACCGGCTCGATCCTCAACGTCGCCCATTCGGACGGCGTCGGCGTGAAGTTCTGCGCATTCCTGCGCGACTGGCTGGAGATTTCGGAGTGCTTCTTCTCTTTGGCTCCCGCATAGAGGAAGCCGTAGGCCCCGGCACCGGCAAGAGCTAGTAAAACTACGGATGCGATCACCCGCCGTTTTGTAAGCACCTGCAATCGCTTGGTATTTTCAGCTACCATGGGGCCCGGTCTTGTCTGCGACGATCTCGGCAAACGACTGCCTCATCGGTCGCGCTAATAGTGCCGAATTCCGATTTCAAACAACCTAAAAAACGCTCGGCACCTTTCGTTCTGCGTTAAAATTTTACGACGCGTCAGCTTCACGTCAGCTTCGCACCGGCCACTGTGGCGGATGACTGCCGAGCGGCATCGCCGGACGGCTCCATCGTGCCGGCGTCTTCGACAGCAGCGCCGAATGCTGCACCGCTTTCAGCATGCCGAAGCCAGATGGCATGGCCTCGATGAATGCAGCATGTACGGCCTCACCCGTAAGATCCGGGGTGTTCAGTCCGCCGTCGAGCCGGCCGAGAGTCCACAGCCAGCGCCCGGTCTGGGCCAGCGACACGCGCACGTGCCAGCTGCCGCCTTCACGAGCCTGGCGCGCTTTGGCCATCATCGCGCCGAACGCCATGAGATAGCCGGTGGCGTGATCGAGTATCTGTGCCGGCAATTCCTTGGGACCGTCGACGCCGGCGGCCTGCCCCTCGGCATGGTTGAATCCGGTGGTGGTCTGCACCAGCGAATCGAAACCGCGCCGCTCGGCCCAGGGACCGGCGTGGCCGTAAGCCGACAGCGTCACGTAGACGATGCCGGGGTTGATGTTCGCGACCTGCTCGGGCGCAAAGCCGAGGGCGGCCAACGCACGCGGGCGATAGCCTTGCGAGACGATGTCGGCGTCCTTCAGCAGCTCGCGCAATTGCGCCCTGCCTGCCTCGCTCTTCAGCTCGACGAACGTGGTGAGCTTGCCGCGGCCGGTGTCGATGGTGAGCCAGGGAATGGCGGGCAACTCCGGCCCCGAGACCAGGAGCACATCCGCACCGTGTGCGGCGAGCGTGCGCCCGGCAACCGGCCCTGCAATGACGCGGGAGAGATCAAGCACGCGGAGACCGGCGAGCGGACGATCGCCTTCAGGCCACGGCTTTGGCGGGGCCTCGCCGATCTTCTCGATCGAGATCAGCGGCAGTCCGGCGAGCGCACGCGCCTGCGGCAGTGCGGACCATTCGTCGTAGCTGCGCATCAGGGCAACGACGCCGCCGGCGGCGTAAGCCGCAGTTTCGAAATCCTCGCCCTTCCACTGCATCAGCGCGGCCTGGACCTTCTCGCGCTCGGGCGCGCAGGCGAGCACCTTGCAGACGGCGTCGCGGTGATGCGGAAAATTGGTGTGGCAGCGGACGAAGCGGCCATCGCCAGTCCCGTAAACGCCGGCGATGGCATCCCAGGCCGGAGGCGGTGGCTTGTCGTCGAGGCGCAAATAGCGTTCGGAGCGGCATTCGACGACGGCATGGCGCATGTCGACATGGACGTCCTGCGCCTCGCCGCTGCGCAGCCGCCAGATTTCGGCGGCGGCGAGGCCGGCGGCGGCGATCGCCGTCTGTCCGGCGATTGCGACGCGAAACGAGGACGGAATCTGCGGCTCCTCGCCGGTCAGCCGCACGCGTTCGAGCGCGGCAGCATCGCCGCCGGCGGAGGTCCAGATATCGCTGAGAATCCCGGCGGGGCTTTGCATGTCCGCTTCTCTCCCTTTCAGGCTATTGTTTGAGCATGATCTTTTCGGAAAACCGCTGCGCACTTTTCCGGATCATGCTGTAGCTTTGCGAGCTTCCATTAGCACACAAAGGAACGCAATGGCCGCTATCGATCCCCTCACCGCCGGCGCCGTGTTCATCGCAACGGCGGCCACCGACGCGGTTTATGTCATGTTCACCTCGGCCGTGATCGCGCGCAAGCGCGTGCCGGCGGCGAACTGGAGTGCGGTCTGGTACCTGCTCTCCTCCTACGCGGTGATCAGCTATACCGAGAACGCCTTCTATGTCGCTTTCGCGGCGATCGGCTCATGGGCCGGCGCTTATGCCTCGCTGACCTTCCTGCACCGCCCGCCCGGCGGCCCGCCGGTGGGAGCGGCGCCGGAGTGAGGCGGCCGCTCCTCTCTCCACGTCATTGCGAGGAGCCCGCGACAAAATTGCGTAGCAATTTTGCGCTGGCGACGAAGCAATCCAGACTATTTCCGCGGATACATTCCTGGATTGCTTCGCTACGCTCGCAATGACGAATTGGAGAGTTCAGCATATCCACCGAAACGGCTACACTCTCACGCGATCAACAAAAAGGAGCCAAACAATGGATCTCGGTCTCAAAGGAAAGAACGCCATCGTGCTCGGCGGCACGCGCGGCATCGGGCGGGCGATTGCGGCGACACTGGCCGGCGAAGGTGCCAATGTCGCGGTGTGCGCGCGCAACGCGGATCAGGTTGCGGCCACCGTCACCGAGTTGAAGGCGAGTGGAATCCGCGCCACCGGCAGCCCGGTCGACGTCACCGACGGCGCGGCGCTGAAATCCTGGGTCGAGGCCGCTGCAAAAGAGCTCGGCGGCATCGACATGCTGTTCTCCAATGCCGGCGCGATGGCGCAAGGCGGCGATGCCGCGTCCTGGGAGCAGAACTTCCGGCTCGACGTGCTCGGCGCCGTGCATGCATTCGATGCCGCGCGACCGTACCTCGAAGCCAGCGGCGAGAGCAGCGGCGACGCCGCCTTCGTGATCATCTCGTCGATCTCCGCGGCGCAAGCGGACACGGCGAGCTCCTACGGCCCGATCAAGGCCGCGCTGATCCACATGGCCAAGGGACTGGCGCGGCAATACGCGAAGAAGAAGATCCGCGTGAATGTCGTGTCGCCCGGCACCGTCTATTTCAAGGGCGGCGTCTGGGAGATGATCGAGCACAACATGCCCGAGCGCTACAAGGACGCGATGAAGCGCAATCCGACGGGCCGCATGGCGACGCCGCAGGAAATCGCAAGCGCAGCGGTGTTTCTGGCAAGCCCGGTGTCGGGATTCACCACGGGCTCCAATCTCGTCGTCGACGGAGCGATCTCGAACCGGGTGAATTTTTGAGGGGGCGCTGTCATCGCCCGGCTTGACCGGGCGATCCAGTATTCCGAGACGACGCGGCTAGAACCGAGAAGCCGCGGCGTACTGGATACCCCGCTTTCGCGGGGTATGACGACTGAGAGTGAGGTGCGCGATCGCCTCAGCAAATTCGTCATTGCGAGCGCAGCGAAGCAATCCACAATCTTTCCGCAGAGACACTCTGGATTGCTTCGCTGTGCTCGCAATGACGGTGTGGCGGCATCCCGTGCATAACCTCAATGGAAATCCCGCGACGGCGGCAGGATGCGGACGTTGCGGGGATGGCGGATTTTTTGCGCCGGAGCATCCAAATGGTCGCGGCGATCGTCGTTGAGCGGTTCGACCACGGTGGCACCTGACGGCACCGGATGCTTGTGGGTCAAGGCATCGTTGGCAAGGCCGACCAGATCGTGCGAGCGGTCGACCATGCGCTGGGCGATCAGATGCGTCACCTTCTCGGGGCTGCTCTGGATATAGCCCTCGACCAGAATGAGGCGCGCGCCCATCACCTCTTTGCGGTACTGCTCCATGATCTTGGGCCACACCACGACATTGGCGATGCCGGTTTCGTCCTCCAGCGTCATGAACACGACGCCGCTGGCGCTGCCCGGCCGCTGCCGCACCAGGACCACGCCGGCGCAGCGGACGCGGCGCCGCTCGTTCGCGTGGCTGATGTCCTTGCAGGCCACCACACGCTCGCGCGAAAACATCTCGCGCAGGAATTCCATCGGGTGGCCCTTCAGCGACAGCCGGATGGTCTGGTAGTCCGCGACGACCTGTTCGGGGCACGGCATCAACGGCAATGGCCTGGCGTGCTCGTCGGGCTGCTCACGCGCGGTGGCCGCCTCGAACAGCGGCAGCGGCACGTCGTCGGGCAGCCGCCGCACCTGCCACAGCGCCTCGCGGCGGTCGAGCCCGAGCGAGCGGAAGGCGTCGGCATCCGCAAGCAGGATCAGTGCGCGCTTGGGCAGGCCGGTGTCGCGGGCGAAGTCTTCGAGCGAGGTAAAGGGCCGGCGGTCGCGGGCGGCGACAATGCGATCGGCCCAGTCTTCCTGACCGACATATTCCTTGCCTTGCCGCCTTGCCTGCTCCGTCTTGAGCCTCGCCTCGTCTTGATCGAGCCAGTGGAAACCGTCGACCTGGCGAAAGCCGAGGCGCACCGCGCAGTATTTGCCGCCAGTCTTCTCCAGCGTGTTCTGCGCAAAGCTGTAGGACACGTCGATGTCGCGCACCTCGACGCCGTTCTTGCGGGCATCGCCGACGATCTGCGCCGGCGCGTAGAAGCCCATGGGCTGCGAGTTCAAGAGGCCGCAGCAGAACGCATCAGGATGATGATATTTCAGCCATGACGAGATGTAGACGAGCTGGGCGAAGCTCGCGGCGTGACTCTCCGGAAAGCCGTAGCTGCCAAAGCCCTTGATCTGGTCGAAGCAGCTTCTGGCAAAATTGGGATCGTAGCCGCGCGCGACCATGTTGCCGATCAGCTTGTCCTCGTATTTGCCGATGGTGCCGACATTGCGAAACGTCGCCATCGAGCGGCGCAGGCCGTTGGCTTCCTCGGAGGTGAATTTTGCCGCCTCGATCGCGATCCGCATTGCCTGCTCCTGGAACAGCGGTACGCCCTTCGTCTTGTGCAGCACCTTGTACAGTTCGTCCGCGGGGCCATGCTCGGGCGATGGCGAGGGATAGCTCACCTTTTCCAGACCATTCCGCCGCCGCAAGTAAGGATGCACCATGTCGCCCTGGATCGGCCCCGGCCGCACGATCGCGACTTCGATGACGAGGTCGTAGAAGGTCCGCGGCTTCAGGCGTGGCAGCATGTTCATTTGCGCACGGCTCTCGACCTGGAACACGCCGAGCGACTCCCCGTCACACAGCATGTCGTAGACCTTGGCATCGTCCTGCGGAACGCTCGCCAGAACCCAGCGCTCACCCTTGTGGTCCGCGATCAGATCAAAACATTTGCGGATGCAGGTCAGCATGCCCAGTGCGAGCACGTCGACCTTCATCATGTTGAGCGCGTCGACGTCGTCCTTGTCCCATTCGATGAAGGTGCGATCGTCCATCGCCGCGTTGCCGATCGGCACATAGGTATCGAGCCGATCCTGGGTGAGCACATAACCGCCGACATGCTGGGACAGATGGCGCGGGAATTCGATCAATTCGGTCGCAAGCTCGACCGCGAGATTGATCATGGGATTTTTGGGATCGAGCCCGGCCTGCCTGACCTGCATGTCGTTGAGGCCGCTCCCCCAGCTTCCCCAGACGGTGTCGGCAAGCGCCGCGGTGACGTCCTCGGTCAGGCCGAGCGCCTTGCCGACGTCGCGGATGGCGCTGCGTGGACGGTAATGAATGACGGTGGCGATGATCGCGGCACGGTGGCGGCCATAACGGCGATAGACATATTGCATCACCTCCTCCCGCCGCGAATGCTCGAAATCGACGTCGATGTCCGGCGGCTCCAGCCGCTCCTTGGAGATGAAGCGTTCGAACAGAAGATCCACCTTGGTCGGGTCGACCGAGGTGATGCCGAGCACGTAGCACACGGCCGAATTCGCCGCCGATCCGCGCCCCTGGCACAGGATGTTCTGGCTACGCGCGTAGTGCACGATGTCGTGCACGGTGAGGAAATAGTGCGCGTATTTCAGCTCGGCGATCAGCGCGAGCTCCTTGTTGAGCGTCGCGCGCAACGTTGGCGTAATGTCCCCGCCAAAATATTTTTGCACGCCCTCCCAGGTCAGATCCTCCAGATGCCCTTGCGCGGTCTTGCCCGGCGGCACCGGCTCGTCCGGATACTGATATTTGAGCTGGTCGAGCGAGAAGTCGATCTTGTCCGCAAAGCGCATGGTCTCCGCGATCGCGTCAGGGAAATCGCGAAACAGCCGCGACATTTCCCGCTGTGTCTTCAAGAATCGTTCGGCGTTGGCCTCGAGCTTCCGCCCGACCGCCTCGATCGTGGTCTTTTCCCGGATGCAGGTCAGCACGTCCTGGAGGGGACGGCGGCCGGGATCGTGATAGAGCACCTCGTTGGTCGCAAGCAGCGGCACTTTTGCTTTTCCCGCGAGGTCGTCGAGCCGCGCCAGGCGGCGTCTGTCGTCGCCGCGATAAACCAGGCTTGCCGCCAGCCACACCCCCTCGGCTCGGCTGTCCTTGAGCCTTGCAAGAACATCCAGCGCCTGCGCCGGCTCGAAGCGATGCGGCAGCGTCAGGACCAGGAGCTGGCCTTCCGAAAACGCGAGGAGATCGGCGAAGGTGAGACGACACTCGCCCTTTTCGATCCGTATGATGTCGTCGCCGCGCTTGCCCCGGGTGAGGAGCTGGCACAGCCGGCCATAGGCCGCGCGGTCGCGCGGATAGACAAAAATGTCGGGCGTGCCGTCGATGAAGACGATGCGCGCGCCGATCAGCAGCTTCGGCTTGTGCAGCACCTTGTCATTGTCGAGCTCCTTGTAGGCCCGCACCACGCCGGCGAGCGTGTTGTGGTCGGCAATGCCGATCACGGGAATGCCGAGCCTGCTGGCCTGATGCACATAGTCGCGCGGATCCGAGCCGCCGCGCAGGAAGGAGAAATTGGTGGTGATACCGATCTCGGCGTAAGCGGGCGTATTCATGCGAAGAGACCGTGCACGTACCAGCCGGGAGACGCGGGCTTGCCGTCGCCGTCGAACACCTCTCCCTCGTAGAGACCGTCGCGAAAGATCCAGAAGCGCAGGCCTTCGGCATCCTCGATGCGGAAATAGTCCCGCGTCAGCTGCTTGCCGTCCTGCCGCCACCATTCCATGGCGATGCGCTCTGGCCCCTCCACCCGCACCACCGCATGCAGCGCGCGGCGCCAGGTGAATTGATGCGGCGGACCATCAGGCACGGTTGCGAACGGCACCTTGATCGGCTCCGGCTTGTCGAACAGCCTGAGCGGGCGCAGCGGCGGCTCGCTCTCGGAGCGAGCCGGCCATTCGGCCTGCATGGCGGCGGCGAGATGATGCTGCGCCGGCGCAGCCATCACCGCACTTTCGGGAATATGCGTGTCCTGCGGCAGGTGCACGACGACACGGTTTCCGCCGATCCGCGCGGCGATGCGGTCGATCAGCGCGGCAAGCTCGTCATTGTCGTGGACATGGGCGTCGAGATCGCGCTGCTCCTGCACCACGATCTCGGTGCGGCTTGCCGACAGCCGCACCATGTCGAATCCGAAGCCGGGATCGAGAGGATCGGCGAGCGCGTCGAGCCGCTCGCGGAACAGGCGGTCGATCACGGCGCTTCGCGTCACCGGCCGTCCGGTCTCGACCATGATCGCACGCACCACGCCGTCGGTGCGGAAGAAGGCGGCCTCCAGCCGCCGCGCGCCCTTGCCCTGCTTCTCCATGGACGCGATCAACGTGTCCGCCAGACGCGACAGCGTCATCGCAATCATGGTGTCGGTCGCGATCGGCTCGGCAAAGCGTTTCTCCACGATGTAATCGGGCAGCGGCTTGCGCGGATTGATCGGCGCATCGCCTTGCCCCAGCGCGTGCGCGAGCAGCGTGGAGAACCGCGCGCCGAACCGCGCCGTGATCTCGTGCGGCGCGCGGGAGGCAACATCGCCGATCGTCTTCAGGCCGGCACGGCGCAGGCCGGTGGTGATGGCCTCGCCGGCGCCGAGTGCGGACACCGGCAGCCGGCTGATCGCCTCCGCCTCCCCGCCATCGGCGACGATGGTGCCGGAGACCTGGCGCGTCAGCGTGCGCGCGCAGACCGAGGTGCCGGCAATCGCCGCACTGACGGCAAAGCCTTGTCGGCCGAGCGCGCGAACGAGCGTCTGCAACAGCGCGGCTTCGCCGCCGAACAGATGCGCGCAGCCGGTGATGTCGAGGAACAGCCCGTGCGGCGGATCGAGCGCAACCAGCGGGGTGAAACGGTCGCACCAGTCGGCGATGTCGCCGAGCGTCTTCGCATCGGCCACGACATCGGCATCGAACACCCGCAAGTCCGGGCACATCGCCCGCGCATTGGCCAAGGGCTGACCAATATGCAGCCCGAGACGCGACGCCGCATCGTCAAGCGCATGGATCACCAGCGCATTGTTCTCCTTGATGACGACGATGCTCGGTTCATCCTTTCTTGACGCGTTTTCTTCACGCGAACCGGCGTCCACTTCGCTTGAAAACGCTTTACCCTGCGCGGCGCTGCCAAGGAATCGCTGGATCCGGTCGATCGGCAGGCGCGGCAGCCACAGGCTGAGGATACGACGACGGTTCAGAGAACTGGCACTCATCACATTTCCATTCCATGATCCACCGGCCACACGGGCCATGACGATTGCGCAACAGCTCGGCATCGAAGCGCGGCGCGCCCCAGGCACTCCATGCTGCGCCGGGCGGCGACTGCGCCGCGCGCAGCATCCATCGTGTCTCCGCGGTCGACGGCAGCGGCTGCGCGGCCATTCGCAGCAGCAGGCCGGTGACGCCGGAGCCTTGCGCGGCCAGCGTCAGCTTGCGGCTTGCGACAAGATCGAACTGCCGCGTCTCGCCCCAGAGCTCGAGCACGACCGCGCCGAGCGCATCACAGGCGAGCGCATCGGCCGAGCTACGCAGCGCGCTCTCCACATCGGCCGCACGCACCATCACCACGCAGCGCGGATCGAGGCCGAGCTCGGCGAGCCCGCTCATCGACAGCGCGCCTGTTTCAATGTCCGAAAAATCCTGTCGCACCCACAGCAGCGGCCGGCGCGCCGAGACGCGCCCCGCAAGCCCCATGACGAAACCCGTCGCGGCCGCGCCTTGGCGCCCCTCGCAAAACACCTCGTGGATCGCCGCGCGCGCGAGCCCGCCCTTCAGCACGGCGTCGACCTCGCTATGACCGAGCGCGACGCGGTCATGATGATGCACGACCTCCGCCGTCTCGATGCGCTCGATCTGGCCGCGCAAGGTCGCGAGCGCGCTGATGCGTGCGCCGCTCATATCCGCCGCTCCTTCAGAGGTGATTGCCGAGGTTCTCAAAAAGAGAACCTGCGGCTGGCTCATTTGTTCATGATATGTTCTAATATAAAGCTAACGGCGCCCTGGGAGTCAATCGAATTGGCGCGCCCATGGATTCATGAGCGGAATCAAGAGGATTCGAGTGCCATGTACCTCATCACCCTGGACAGCGAGACCGATTTCGACGGCTGGCGTAAAGCCGCACGCGCATTCGCGCTGCATCACATCGCCCCGGCGGACGTGGCGTGGCACGTGCAAGGCCAAACGAACGATCAGGTGCCGCCCGGCCTGTCCGAAGCGCCGAGCCTTCCCCCGATCGAGACCGAGAGCACGTTCACCGTGCCGGCCAATTTCATCGAGCTCGCCCGCGTCGCGATCCTGCATCGCGACGGCGAACGTTTTGCGCTGCTCTATCGCCTGCTCTGGCGGTTGAAGGCCGATCACGACCTGCTCGCGACAATGAGCGATCCCGACGTGGCGCAGGCAACCGCGATGGCTGGCAGCGTGCAGCGCGATGCGCAGCGAATGCGCGATCTCGTCCGCTTCCGCGAGATCGGGCGCGAGCAGAAAGCGCATTACGCCGCCTGGTTCGAGCCGGAGCATCACATCGTCGCATTCGCCGCGCCGTTCTTCGCGCGTCGTTTTGCCGACATGCCCTGGTCGATCCTCACGCCTGACGTCTGTGCCCATTGGAACGGCCACGCGATCTCCTTCACGCCTGGGATCAGCCGGGCGGAGTGGCCGGCCCCAGGTCGCCTGGAGGAAACCTGGCGGCGCCATTTCCAGCCCGACCGGCTGACGACGACTGACGCGCCGGTGAAGCGCCGGAGGAACCTCCAGGACGCATCGATACTTGAATCGAGACTTGGATCGATACTTGGACCCCTGCTTGCCGATGCCGAACGCTGGACCGGCGGACGGATCTCCCCACGTCCGGAAGCCATCATGGGACACAAAGCAGCCGCCAACGATCTCGAAGCGCTCCGCGAGGAAGCCGCGCATTGCCGCGCCTGTCCGCTCTACAAGGACGCGACGCAAACCGTGTTCGGCGAAGGCCCGAAGAACGCCACCATCATGCTGGTCGGCGAGCAGCCCGGCGACAAGGAAGACCTCGCCGGCCATCCCTTCGTCGGCCCGGCCGGCCAGATGCTCGACCGCGCGCTGGAGGAGGCCGGCGTCGACCGCAAGAAGGTCTATGTCACCAACGCGGTCAAACATTTCAAATTCGTGCCGCGCGGAAAGATCCGCCTGCACCAGAAGCCGGCCACGCCGGAAATCCGGGCATGCCGGCAATGGTATGAGCGGGAACTGGCGGCCGTTCAGCCCGATCTCGTCGTGGCGATGGGCGCCACCGCCGCGCAAAGCGTGTTCGGCAAGATCACTCCGATCGGCAAGACCCGCGGCCGGCTGATCGACCTTCCCGACGGCCGCAAGGCGCTGGTGACGGTGCACCCGTCCTATCTGTTGCGGCTGCCCGATCCGGAGACCAAGGTGCTGGAATATCGGCGCTTTGTCGAAGATCTGAAGATCGCGGCCAACTTGCAGAACAAATCTGCGCGCGCCGCCTAAATAGCGGCGGGAAAACACCTTTCAACCGCCGCTTGTCATCCAGCCTTCAAATCCATCGCGGACAATACCCTTACCTGAAAGTTAAGGGGCGTCCTGACATGACCGATGTAGCATTCGACCGCGCGGTAGCCGATCCCGCGCCGATCCAGCCGGCCTCGCGGCCAAATCTCGACAAGGGCTTCAATCCGCTGACGATGATCCTGTTCTTCGGCATCCTCGCCGCGGGCCTGCTGTTCGTCGCCTACAGCATCTATGCCGACGTCAACGCGACCGGCACGCGGGTGACGACCTACCTGCCCTACATCCTGCTGTTCGTCGCGCTGCTGATCGCGCTCGGCTTCGAATTCGTCAACGGCTTCCACGACACCGCCAATGCGGTGGCGACCGTGATCTACACCCATTCGCTGCCGGCCGAAGTCGCCGTGATGTGGTCGGGCTTCTTCAACTTCCTCGGCGTGCTCCTGTCCTCCGGCGCGGTCGCCTTCGGCATCGTCTCGCTGCTGCCGGTCGAACTGATCCTTCAGGTCGGCTCCAGCGCCGGTTTCGCCATGGTGTTCGCGCTGCTGATCGCCGCGATCATGTGGAATCTCGGCACCTGGTTCTTCGGCCTGCCCGCTTCCTCCTCGCACACGCTGATCGGCTCGATCATCGGCGTCGGCATCGCCAATGCCGTCATGCGCGGCCGCGACGGCACCTCGGGCGTGGACTGGAGCAAGGCGACCGAGATCGGTTATGCGCTGCTGCTGTCGCCGCTGTTCGGCTTCATCTGCGCCGCCGTGCTGCTGCTGCTCCTCAAATTCGTCGTGCGCAACCCGGCCCTGTATTCTGCGCCTGAAGGCAACAAGGCCCCGCCGCTGTGGATCCGCGGCCTCTTGATCGCGACCTGCACGGGCGTCAGCTTCGCGCACGGATCGAATGACGGCCAGAAGGGCATGGGCCTGATCATGCTGATCCTGATCGGCACCGTGCCGACCGCCTACGCGCTCAACCGCGCGCTGCCGGAATCCCAGGTCGCCCAGTTCCAGAAGACCTCGGAAGCTGCTTCAAAGGTGATCGCGGCCAAGGGTGCCGGCCACAGCATCATCGGCGATCCCCGTCCGGCGGTGACGCAGTACATCGCGCTGCACAAGCTCAACGAGGGCACCTATCCCTCGCTCGCCGTGCTCGTGAAGGACGTCGGTGACCAGGTCGCCAAATACGGCACCCTGAACAAGGTGCCGGCGGAGGCCGTCGGCAACACCCGCAACGACATGTACCTGACCTCGGAAGCGATCCGCTTCCTGATGAAGGACAAGGAGAACGATCTCAGCAAGGACGAGGTCGCGACCCTCAACGCCTACAAGGGCTCGCTCGATGCCGCCACGAAGTTCATCCCGAACTGGGTGAAGATCGCGGTCGCCATCGCGCTCGGCCTCGGCACCATGATCGGCTGGAAGCGCATCGTGATCACGGTCGGCGAGAAAATCGGCAAGACCCATCTCACCTACGCGCAAGGCGCCTCCGCCGAGCTCGTCGCCGCCGCCACGATCGGTGCCGCCGACGTGTTCGGCCTGCCGGTCTCGACCACCCACGTGCTGTCGTCGGGCGTCGCCGGCACCATGGCGGCCAACGGCTCTGGCCTGCAAATGGCGACCATCCGCAACCTGCTGATGGCCTGGGTGCTGACGCTGCCCTGCGCGATCATGCTGTCGGCCACGCTCTACGTGATCTTCTCGCGGATCTTCTGAGCGATCACGTCTCTGAAAGACAAAGGGCCCGTGCGATGCACGGGCCCTTTTCGTCCGTGCTTCGAACTCGGCCTTACGACGCCGCGAGCTGCTCCTCGACCAGCTTGACCCAGTAGGACGTGCCGAACACGATCGCTTCGTCGTTGAAATTGTAGGCGGGGTGATGCAGGCCGGCGCTGTCGCCGTTGCCGCAGAAGATGAAGGCGCCGGGGCGCGCCTCGAGCATGTAGGCGAAATCCTCGCCGCCCATCAGCGGCGGCATCTCGTGCACATTGGCTTCGCCCGCGACCTGCCTTGCGATACGCCGCGCAATCTCGGTCTCCGCGGCGTGGTTGTTCACGACGGGATAGTTGCGCTTGTAGTGCAGGTCGATCTTGGCGCCGGTGATCTGCGCCACGCCCGCCACCACCTCGTGCACGCGCTTCTCGACCAGCTTGCGCACCTCCGGCGACAGCGTGCGGATGGTGCCCCTCAGCGTCGCGGTCTGCGGAATGACGTTGCGGGCGTTGCCGGCGTGGAATTCGCAGATCGAGATCACCGCCGATTCCAGCGGATCGACGCTTCGCGCCACGATCGACTGCAACGCCGTGATCACCTGTGCGCCGACCAGCACGGAATCCACGCACTTGTGCGGGCGCGCGGCATGGCCGCCGAGGCCCTCGATCATGATGTCGACCTCGTCGGTCGCCGCCATGATCGGGCCGGGCCGGATCGCGAACGAGCCGACCGGGATGCCCGGCCCGTTGTGCATGCCGTAGACCTGCTCGATGCCGAAGCGCTCCATCATGCCGTCCTTGACCATGGCCGCGCCGCCGGCACCACCCTCCTCGGCCGGCTGGAAGATCACGATCGCATCGCCGGCAAAGTTGCGGGTCTCGGCGAGGTAACGCGCAGCCCCAAGCAGCATCGCGGTGTGGCCGTCATGGCCGCAGGCGTGCATCTTGCCTGGATTCTTCGAGGCGTAAGGCAGGTTGGTCTGCTCCTCGACCGGCAGCGCGTCCATGTCGGCGCGCAGTCCGATCACCTTGAGCCCCTCGCCGGCCGGCTTGCTGCCCTTGATCACGCCGACCACGCCGGTCTGGCCGATCCCGGTCACGACTTCATCGCATCCGAACTCGCGCAGGCGGTCCGCAACGAATGCTGCGGTGCGGTGGACGTCGTACAGCAGCTCGGGGTGCTGGTGGATGTCCCGGCGCCAGGCCTGAATATCGGATTGGAGGTCGGCGACGCGGTTCACGATGGGCATGGAGGATCTCAAGCTTTGTTGGGAATACAGGACTGTCTACCATGCAAGGCGCAGTCCACCTAACCATCGTGAATCGGGGGTAGCCCTGCCCTCCCGTCATGGCCGGGCTTGTCCCAATCCACCGCGTCTGCCTATTAGGACGGAACGTCACGTGACCATCCGGGTGGAAGCAGAATGCCAAGGCGGCTCGAAGGTGAGTTCGACTACATTATCGTCGGGGCCGGCACGGCGGGCTGCATTCTCGCCAACCGCCTCTCGGCCGATCCGAAAAACCGCGTCCTCATCCTCGAAGCCGGCGGCGACGACAACTGGATCTGGTTCCACATTCCGGTCGGCTACCTCTTCGCGATCGGCAATCCGCGCTCGGACTGGATGTTCAAGACCGAGGCCGAGCCGGGCCTGAACGGCCGCGCGCTCGCCTATCCCCGCGGCAAGGTGATCGGCGGCTGCTCGGCGATCAACGCCATGATCTCGATGCGCGGACAGGCCGCCGATTACGACCATTGGCGCCAGCTCGGCATGACCGGCTGGGGCTATGACGACGTGCTGCCGCTGTTCAAGCGGCTGGAGGACCACTTCCTGGGCGCAAGCGAGCATCACGGCGCCGGCGGCGGCTGGCGCATCGAGGCGCCGCGGCTGTCGTGGGACGTCCTCGATGCCGTCGGTGACGCTGCCGAGGAGATGGGCATCAAGCGCATCCCGGATTTCAACACCGGCGACAACGAAGGCACCAGCTATTTCCACGTCAACCAGAAGCGCGGCCGGCGCTGGTCGTCGGCACGCGGCTTCCTCAAGCCCGCGCTGAACCGCTCCAACCTGCGGCTCGAGAAGAATGTGCTGGTCGACCGCCTCATCATCGAGCAGGGCCGCGCCGCCGGTGTGCGCTTCATCCAGAACGGCGAGATCATCGAGGCGCGCGCCAAACGCGAGGTGATCCTCTCGGCAGGCGCGATCGGCTCGGTTCAGGTGCTGCATCGCTCCGGCATCGGCCCCGCCGACTGGCTGTCGCCGCTCGGCATCGACATCGTGATGGACAAGCCCGGTGTCGGACGCAATCTCCAGGACCACCTGCAGCAGCGCGCGATCTACAAGGTCGAGGGCGTGCGCACGCTGAACGAGACCTATTACAATCTGTTCCGCCGCGGATTGATGGGGCTCGACTACGCCTTCCGCCGACGCGGGCCGCTGACCATGGCGCCGTCGCAGCTCGGCATCTTCACGCGCTCGGATGCGACGCGCGCCCGCGCCAACATCCAGTTCCACGTGCAGCCGCTGTCGCTCGACAAGTTCGGCGATCCCCTGCACCGCTTCCCCGCCATCACCGTGAGCGCCTGCAATCTCCAGCCGACCTCGCGCGGCACGGTGCGTTTGCGTTCGGCGACGCCCGACGAGAAGCCGATCATCGCGCCGAATTACCTTTCGACCGACGACGACCGTCAGGTCGGCGCCGACGCCATCCGCACCACGCGACGCCTGATGCAGCAGAAGGCGCTGGCAAAGTATCGCCCGAGCGAATATTTGCCCGGCCCCACCGTCGGCGACGACGATGCCTCGCTCGCGAAGGCCGCCGGCGACATCGGCACCACCATCTTCCATCCCGTCGGCACGGCGAAGATGGGCGCGGTGAGCGACCCGATGGCGGTGGTCGACGAGCGCCTGCGCTTCTACGGCCTCAGCGGCCTTCGCATCGTCGATGCCTCGATCATGCCGACGATCACCTCCGGCAACACCAACACGCCGACCGCGATGATTGCCGAAAAGGGTGCGACGATGATTTTGGAGGATGCGAAGTAGCATCCCGTCAGCATGATCAACTCGCACCGCTTTTCAATCGGCCCGGCCGGCGCGGAGATCGCCATGTTGCAATGGGGTGCGAGCGGAAAACCGCCGGCGCTCCTCGTGCACGGCACCGGTTTTGTCGCCGACGTCTGGGAGGAGGCCGCGCGCGAGCTTGCGTCGACCTACACCGTCTATGCGCTCGACCGCCGCGGCCACGGCGCGAGCCACAAGCCCGGCGCCTATCATTTCCTTGATTATGCCGAGGACGTCTGCCAGGTGATCGATGCGCTCGACCTGCGCGACGTCTACGGCATCGGCCACAGCGCGGGCGCGACCGATCTTCTGCTGGCCGCGAAACTGCTGCCGGGACGTTTCATCCGCCTGTTCGTGATGGAGCCAACGGTGATGGACCCGCGCGCGGCCCGCGCCGAAGGATTGAACGACGAATCCCTCGCCCGCGTGCAAAGCACGCTGCGCCGACGCGCCGAGTTCGACAGCGCCGACGCCGTGTTCGAGCGCTACCGCACGGCGCCGGCATTTGCGGATTGGACTGAGACGTCGCTGAGGGCCTATGTGCGCCACGGCTTCACGCCGCTGGAGAATGGCCGTGTTCGGCTCTGCTGCACGCCCGAGATCGAATCTGCCATCCTGCGTCCGATTTACGAGGCGATGGAGCAGGTCTACGTTGGCGATGCCCGTGGCAACCCATTTGCCGGGCTCGCCGAGATCGACTGCCCCGTCCGCGTCACGACCGCCGTGAAGTCGGGTCCGATCTACAAGGAGATGGCGTCGCGCGCCGTGTCGCTGATTCCGCGCGTCAGTACACTGGTCTTCGAGAACGCCGGGCACTGCGTGGCGCAGGAAGTGCCGGCGCGCGTGGTGGAAGCCGTGCGAGAATTTGCAAAGTAGGCCTCGTGCCCCGGACACGAGACCACCTCCTCACGAAATCGTCATCGCATCCGGGAATAAACCCGCCCCTCCCCCGATCACCTCCCCGAAGCCCAATTCCGGGCGAAGTGGAGATGCGCGATGAGCGGACACGATCACGGGGACGACGGCGTCAGCCGCCGCAAGGTGCTGGAATGCATGACCTGGGCCGGCACCGGGGTGCTCTGGACCATCACCGGCGGCGTGCCGCGCTCGCTCGGCATCATCGATTCCGCACAAGCCGCAACCGCGCCGGGCATGAGCTTCCTCCAGATCAGCGACAGCCATGTCGGCTTCGACAAGCCGGCCAATCCGAACGCGCTGGGCACGCTGGAGGAAGCCGTGAGCAAGATCAACGCGATGCCGGCCAAGCCGTCGTTCATGATCCATACCGGCGACATCACCCATCTGTCGAAAGCCGCCGAGTTCGACAATGCCGATCGCATCATCTCGCAGGCCAAGCTGGACGTGCACTACGTCCCCGGCGAGCATGATTTCCTCGACGAGGAGGTGAAGCTCTATCGCGAGCGCTACGGCCGCGGCACCAAGGGCCAGGGCTGGTATTCGTTCGACGCCGGCGGCGTGCACTTCATCGGCGTCGTCAACGTCGTCGATCTCAAGGCCGGCGGGCTCGGCAATCTCGGCGCCGAGCAGCTCGCCTGGCTGCAGGATGATCTGCGCGGCAAGTCGAAATCGACGCCCATTGTCTTGTTCGCACATATTCCACTCTGGACCGTCTATCCCGAATGGGGCTGGGGCACCGAGGACGGCGGCCGCGCACTGGAATACGTCAAGGGTTTCGGCTCGGTCACCGTGCTGAACGGCCACATCCACCAGGTGATGCAGAAGGTCGAGGGCAACGTCACCTTCCACACCGCGCGCTCGACCGCCTTCCCGCAGCCGGCGCCCGGCGCCGCCCCCTCGCCCGGACCGATGAAGGTCGAGGACGCAAGGCTGCGCTCCATGCTCGGCGTCGCCAGCATCAATTTCAAGCAGAACGAGCAGCGGCTCGCGATCATCGACACGCCGCTGCAAGGCTGAACGAAAACGGCTGAACGGAAGCTGACAATGAAGACACTCAATCGCCGCGACTTCGGTCTCGCTTTGGCCGCGGCCATCCTGTTGCCCGCAACAACTGCCCGAGCCGACGACATGGAGGTCCATATCGACAATTTCGTTTTCCAGCCGGCCGAACTCACGGTCAAGATCGGCACCACCGTGACCTGGACCAACCGGGACGACATCCCCCACACGGTGGTGTCGGCCGGCAAGTTCAGGTCCAGGACCCTGGACACCGACGACAAGTTCTCGTTCACCTTCACCAATGCGGGCGACTACAAATATTTTTGTTCGCTGCACCCGCACATGACGGGGATGATCAAGGTTGAGTAACATCTTGAACCAAGGCATCTCTGTCCTGCCCGGCCGGTGGTCCCACGCCGGCCGGGCTCACGCATCCTCGGTCACGCATAGGGACGAGACGAAGCAACAAGAGCAAGAGGCAAAGCGAGAGGCGATGCCCGTCACCGACGATGTGCAGAAGGCGCAGCGCTTCCGCGAGGCGGCGTTGCCCTATCTCGACGACGTCTACACCCTCGCGCGCTATCTGCTGCGCGATGCCTCCGACGCCGAGGACGCGGTGCAGGAGTGCTATCTGCGCGCGCTGAAGCACTTCGACAGCTATCGCGGGCCGACGATGAAGCCCTGGCTGTTCGCGATCCTGCGCAACGTCTGCAACGCCGAATATGCACGTCGCGCGCATTCGCACGCCGCGATCGAAGACGCACCCGGTGCCGCCGAGCAGACGCCGCTATGGCAGGAGACCGAAGCGAGCCCCGAGACCGAAGTGCTGCGCAGCCGCGATGCCGGCGCGATCCGCAGACTGATCGACGCGCTCGCCGAGCCGTTCAAGGAAACATTCGTGCTGCGCGAGATCAACAACCTGTCCTATCGTGAAATCGCCGAGGCCGTCGGCGCACCCGTCGGCACCGTGATGTCCCGCCTCGCCCGTGCCCGCGCCATGCTGCGCGCGGCCTGGACGGCGGAAGAGGAGCACTCCAGATGACCTGCGACGAAGCAAAAATCCTGCTTCACGCGCTGATCGACAACGAGCTCGATGCCGGCCATGCGCGCGAGGTCGAAGCCCACATCGCCGGCTGCCCGGCCTGCGCCGGCGAGCTTGCGGCACAGCGCGAGATGCGGCGCGTGCTCACTGAGACCAATCTGCGCTACACCGCGCCGGCAAGCCTGCGCAGCCGGATCGAGGCCTCGCTGCCGCAGCCACAGCGCCAGCAACCGACCCGCCGCTCCGTGCTGCGCGGCTTTGCGATGGGCTCGGCCGTCTCCGCGCTCGCCGCCTCCGGCGTCGTCGCCTTGGTGCTGCGCCAGGACGACCAGCAGCGCATCCTGTCGGAGGTCGTCTCCGCGCATCTGCGCTCGCTCCAGGCCGGCCATCTCACCGACGTGATCTCGACCGACCAGCACACCGTCAAACCCTGGTTCAACGGCAAGCTCGACGTCGCCCCGCCCGTGATCGACCTCACCGCCCAAGGCTTCACACTGGTCGGCGGCCGGCTCGACTATATCGACGCCCGCGCCATCGGCGCGGTCGTCTACAAGCGCCGGCAGCACGTGATCAATTTATTCGTGTCGCAGACCGCGAGCACCGAACACCGGCCGCCGAAGACCCAGACCATGCAGGGCTTCAACTGCCGCCGCTGGGGCGAGCGCGGCCTGAACTTCTGGGCCGTCAGCGACATCGGCAACGACGAGCTCGCCGAGTTCGTCGACAAGTTCGAGGCGGCGATGAAAGCGAATGTGGAGGGGTAGATTATTTCTGCGGTCAAACTCGATCGAGAAATCGTTGCAGGTCAAATGCTCTCACTGCCACGACAAATAGTCCCATGACGATCCATGTCGCGGCGGCGACCAGCGCTGCAATCTTGAAGCTCTTAAGGTGTGCCAAGCACTCTTGGGACACGTCGGGATCATCCGGATCGTGCATCGCACGCATGGAGACACGTATAGTCGTAAGCGGCCCGGATACGAGGGGTTTAGGCATCAGCTCTCTGTAGCTGTTGTAGCTGAGCCATGCACGAGCGCCGGACAGTACAGACGTCAGAAACAGCAGGAGCGAAACAAGAACAATTGCCGATCGCATGACGATATCTCACGCCTCGACAGCAAATACGTGGCCGACGCTACGGAGCGCTCTTAGGCCGACCTTCGCACCGCGTTGTCCACCAGCGTCTTGCCGAGCGACCAGATCGCGCCGGGGACCTTGTGGCTGCCGGCGATGACGTCGTCGAACGCCTTCTCGATCCAGCTGCAGTCTTCCTCGGTGATCGTGAGCGGCGGCAGCAGCTTGATGGTGTGGCTGCCGTGGCCGGCCACCTGCGTGAGGATCTTGTGGTCCTTGAACAGCGGCACGGTGATGAGCTGGCAGAACAGGCCCTTGTTGGCGGTCTCCAGCACGTTCCACGAGGCGCGCAGGCGCAACGACTTCGGTGGGCCGAACTCGACACCGATCATCAGGCCCTTGCCGCGCACTTCCTTCATCAGCTCGTAGCCGGGCACCATGCGCGTCAGCGCGAGGCGCAGCTCGGCGCCGCGCTTGGCGGCGGACTCGATCAGCTTCTCGGATTCCATGACGTCGAGCGTGGCGATGCCCGCGGCCATCGCCAGATCGTTCTTGGAGAAGGTCGACCCGTGCACCACCGCACGGTCCATCTGGTTGAAGATCTTGTCGAAGATGCCCTTGCGCGTCAGCACCGCGCCGACCGGCACGTGGCCGCCCGACAGCGATTTCGACAGCAGCACCATGTCGGGCTCGACGTTCCAGTGCTCGACCGCGAGGAAGCGGCCGGTGCGGCCCATGCCGGTCTGGATCTCGTCGGCGACGAACAGCGTGCCGTATTTCTTGCAGAGCGCGGCAGCACCCGGCAGGAACTCGTCCGTGGGCATGTTGACGCCCTTGCCCTGGATCGGCTCGACGACGAAGGCCGCGACCTCGCGCGAGGCCAGCGCCTTTTCGAGCGCGGCCAGATCGTTGAACGGGACCGGGGTGCAGCCCGGCAGCAACGGCTCGAAGCCGGTGCGGAAGTTCGAATCTCCGGTCAGCGACAGCGCGCCATAGGTCAGGCCGTGATAGCCGTGGGCGCAATAGACGATGCCCGGACGACCGGTGGCGCCGCGCGCGAACTTGATCGCGGCTTCGACACATTCCGCCCCGGAATTGGCGAAGAACACCTTGTCGAGATAGGGGACGTACTTCAGGAGCCGCTCGGCGAGCACGCCGGCGAGCGTCGAGACGTCGAACTGGACGAGATTGGGCAGGTCGGCATCGAGCACGCTCTTGAGCGCCTCGCGCATGACCGGATGGTTGCGCCCGATCGCAAACACGCCAAAGCCGGACAACAGGTCGAGATAGCGCGCGCCGTCGCGGTCGTAGAGGTACTGCCCCTGCCCCTTCTGGAAGCCGACATCGTAGCCGATGGTCTTCAGAACCCGGACGAACTGCTCGTTCAGATACCGATTATGCAGGGCACTGCGCTGGGCCTGACGGTCCGCGAACAGTTGAGACATGTCTGGATTTGGGCTGTGCATCCGCTACATACTTCGGTTGAGGGCCGTCTCGTCAACTGAAAACGGACCGTTCCTGAAAACGGTCTGTGCGGCCTTTTGCCCTTTTTCGGACCATCTTCGCAAGCACAGCTTTAAACCATGTTGCACTGCCGAGGAACACTCATGCGTTTGACACTTTACACCGGAATAATACTGACTTGCGGTTACGCCTGCCTGACACCCGCGCTCGCGGCGGATCCGACCGGCGACTGGCGGGTCGCCGACGGCGTCGCCAATGTCCGCGTCGCCCAATGCAATGGCAGCATGTGGGGCGCGGTTTCCTGGGAAAAACAGTCCGGCGGCCGCGACGAGAACAACCCGGATGTCTCAAAAAAGAGCAGGCCGACGCTGGGTATGGCGATCCTCATCGACATGAAGAAGAAGGCTGGCGCCGAGCAATGGGAAGGCCAAGTCTACAACGCCAAGGATGGCCAGCTCTACAGCGCGACCATCACGCCTGCGGGCACCGACCAGCTTGAAATCAAGGGTTGCGTGATGGGCTTCCTCTGCGGTGGCGAGACCTGGACCCGGGTCGGCCCACCGATTCCCTTGAGCACCGCCAACGCCATGGCCAAGGGCGCGCCGAAGCCCGCCGGCGCGGCGCCGAAAGCCCAAGGAGCACAACAAGGGGCACCAGGCACGACGGGCGCCACAGCGCCTGCACCCGCGCCGGCCCCGAAGACCGCCACCTCAGCCACCAAGCCCGGTCAGAAGGGCGCCGCCGACCCTGTCGGCGACATCTGCCTACTCCCTGAGATTGCGGGGTTTGCCCATTAAGGCCGGCTGGAACAGCAGCACGGCTGCCAGCGTCGTCACCAGCGAGAGCGCGAGCAGCTTGCCCATGCTGGACGTGCCGGGATGACTCGACAGCCACAGGCTGCCGAACGCGGTCGCCGTCGTCAGCGCGCTGAAAAAGATCGCGCGTGTCAGGCTGGTCTGAAGCAGGTTTGTTCTGCCCGAGCGCCAGGCTACGACATAATAGATCTTGAAGGCGACGCCGACGCCGAGCAGCAGCGGGAACGCAACGATATTGGCGAAGTTGAGCGGCAGGCCGATCAGCACGCAGATCTCGAGCGTGACCGCGCCGGCAACCAGAAGCGGCACCAGCGTCATCAGCACGTCCACGAACCGGCGCAGCGTGATCCACAGCAGAAGGCCGATCACCAGCAGCGCATAGACGCCGGCGTGAATGAACGCCTTCACCACGGTGTCGCCGGATTTCAGGATCGAGACCGGCCCGCCGATCGCGGTCGGCTCGGCAACGAGCACCGCCGCCGCAAATTTGCGCAGCGTGTCGTTGTCGTTGGGATCGCCCTTGGGCAGCGCCTCGACGCGGATGATGCCGTCCTTGCTCTTCCAGGCGCTGACGAGGTCGGGCGGCAGTGATTTCAGGGTGACCGGCTCGGCCTGCATTGCGTTCCTGAGCTGGTCGAACACGATCTTCATCGGCGTGACGAACACGTCCTGCGCCTTGTTGCGCGTGGCCTCGTCGCCGTTGGCGAGCTTCTCCAGCGCATCCGCAAGGCGGCGCGAGGCGACCGCACCCGGGCCCTTCGCATCGCCCGCGGTCCGGCGCAGATTGTCGACCGAGGACTTCAACGAATCGACGTTCTCCTTGTCCGACGGTGCGGCATCGATCTGGTCGGGATTGAGGGCGGGATTGAGCACCTTGGCGCCCTGCGCGAGCAGCTTCAGCTTCGGCGGCTGGTCTTCGGGCACGAAGCTGTTGAGCGACATCACGCGCAGCACCTCCGGAACCTTCTCCAGCTTCGCCTCGACCTGCTTCGCCTGCTCCTCCGACGTGGTCATCACGTTGATGGCATTGGCGCCGGTGTTCGGATCCTTGCGCAGATCGAGGAAGGTCGCGATCGACTCGGCCTTCGGGTTGCGCAGGTTCATCGGGTTGAAGTCGAACTTCATGAAGTAGAGCAGCGGCAGGCCGGCGAGCGCGAGCAGCAGCGTGCCGCCAACGACCAGCACGCGGTGCTTCTCCAGAAAGTGATCGAGCGGCGCGAGGAAGGCGTAGCCGACCGGCTCCTTCTCGCCGGGCGGATTCAACAGCTTGAGCAGCGCCGGCAAGACGGTGATCGAGGACAGGAACGCCACCAGCATGCCGACGCCGGCGATCTGGCCGAGCTCGGAGATGCCCTTGTAATCGGTCGGCATGAAGCAGAGGAAGCCGGCGGCGGTCGCCATCGCCGCCAGCGACAGCGGCACCGCCGAGCGCTTGGCTGCCAGCACCAGCGCGCCGGCAAGATCGTTGTGCTTGTAGCGCTCGGAGCGGTAGCGGACACTGTACTGAATGCCGAAATCGACGCCGAGACCGACGAACAGCACGGCGAACGCGATCGACAGCAAATTGAGCGAGCCGACCATCATCAGACCGGCAGCGGTCGTAAGCGCAAGCCCGACGAACAGATTGACGAACACCGCGAAGATGATCTTCGCCGAATGCAGCGCCAGCCAAAGGATCAGCAGCACGACGAGGACAGTGCCGACGCCGTTGACGACGGCGCCTTCCTGGACGGTGGCGTATTCCTCGTTCGCGATCGGCACCGGACCGGTCAGCCGTACCCGCGCCTGGTACTTGGTCGCGAAATCCAGATCCACGGCGGCCTTGCGGATCGCGTCGGTGGCGCCCTTGCCGGGCTCCAGCGCGTTGTAGTCGAGGATCGGCTTGAACTCGATGAAGGCGCGCTTGTCGGAATCCGACAGCGGCTCGTCGCTGACGAGCTCACGCCACGAGAAGCTCGCATTGCCCTTGTTGAGCACGCTCTCGACCGTCTGCGCGATCAGGTTGAAGGGCCGCGCGGTGTTGTCGAGCTTGACCTGGCCGCGCTTGACGCCGGCAAGTCCCGTCTCCAGCGCGCCGGTCAGGCCGCGGATCGAGGGATCGCCCGCCATGATCTCGATCAGCGGAGCCGCGGCTTCGAACTGTCCGGTGATCTTGCCGACCTCCTCGGTCGGCAGGAACAGCAGGCCGTTCTTCTCGAAGAACTCGCCGGTGCCGAGCTGCTGCATCGACTGGAAATTGGTCTTGTCGTCCTTCAGCTTCGCAAAGAGCGCGTCCGCCGCAGCGGTCGCCATCTCCGGCGTCCTGGCCTCGACGACCGCCGTGATCGTCGCATCGCGGTCGAAGGCACGGTCGAACTGCTGGTCGCGCTGGCGCCAGTCCAGATTCTGGGCAATCAGCGAATTGATGTCGGTGTTGATGGCGAAGTGCTGGGACGTGTAATAGCCGGCCCCCACCGAAAGCAGGATCCCGAGAAAGACGACGAGGGAGGCAAACCGGGTGCAGGCCCTGACGATGGCAACGACGACGCTTTGCAGCACTTCTTTTCTTTCTGCTGTTAACAGCTTGCCGGAAACGCCCGCTGTTTATCGGAGTTCCCAGGCGAAACCTATTGCTGTTTTGAGTGGGTCTCGCCGCCAAAAGGTTCGAGGTAAACGACGGGAGACCGCGGCAAAATCATGCGGGGCGGTCGGTATAGCCGGGGAGTTGAGGCGGGAAAGTGACGAAGGGGTGGGCACAGATGTCGCCATTTTGCTCACGACCATGGCCATACTATAATACCAAAGAATTGAACCGGCAGGGAACCTATAAGTCCGTTCGACCTTTCCTTTCTGCCGATTTTTTGACACAAAGTATTGCGCCTCCATGCGCCGGAGCCCCAACGAGGTGGGTGGCTACCACGTGCGCGAACCCAATGGTGCGGATATTGCAACTCATTGGTCAGTATCGGGGGTGCCGCCGGGGACTTTGAAGCGGATGAGTGCAACTTGCGTGATGGGCGTCCTATGGAAGTTTATCTAGCGCAACCGCGCGGTTTCTGCGCGGGCGTGGTGCGTGCGATCGAGATCGTGGAACGGGCGCTGGAGAAGTATGGCCCGCCCGTCTACGTGCGCCACGAGATCGTGCACAACAAATACGTGGTCGAGAGCCTGAAGAACAAAGGGGCGATCTTCGTCGAGGAGCTGTCCGAGGTTCCGCCCAAGGCGGTGACCGTTTTCAGCGCCCATGGGGTCGCCCGCAGCGTCGAGGAAGAGGCCGCCGCGCGCGACCTGCCGGTGCTCAATGCCACCTGCCCCCTGGTCACGAAGGTTCACAATCAGGGGAAGCGCTACATCACCAAGGGCCGTACGTTGATCCTGATCGGCCATGCCGGCCACCCCGAGGTCGAGGGCACGATGGGCCAGGTTCCAGGCCCGGTGCTGCTTGTTCAAAGCGTTGAAGAGGTTAACGCCCTTGGACTGCCGGCGGATACGCCAATGGCCTACATCACCCAGACCACCCTGTCGGTCGACGACACCAGGGACATCATTTCGGCCCTCCAGGCCCGCTTTACAGATATTCAAGGCCCGGATATCCGGGATATCTGCTATGCGACACAGAACCGCCAATCTGCGGTAAGGGACTTGAGCAAGCTGGTCGACGTGATCTTGGTGGTGGGCGCTGCCAACAGCTCGAACTCGAACCGGCTCCGCGAAATCGGCACTGAGGCCGGCGTCGCGAGTTATTTGATTGCCGACGGCAGCGAGCTCAATCCGGAGTGGTTGAAGAATGCCAGGACCGTCGGCGTCACGGCCGGCGCCTCGGCGCCCGAGGTACTCGTGGATGACGTGATCGAAGCGATGCGGCGGATCGGACCAGTCAGGGTCTCGGTGCTGCCGGGCCGCGAGGAAAACATCGAATTCCGGCTTCCGGCCCAACTGGCTGCGAGCTGACCCACCCGAATTTCAAGCCCAGAAAGAAACGTGTAATGGCTATCCCCTTCTTCAAGGAAATGCGTATCGGCGGCTATTTGCTCAAGCAGAAACTGCTTGGCCGCAAACGCTATCCGCTCGTGCTGATGCTGGAGCCGCTGTTCCGCTGCAACCTCGCCTGCGTCGGCTGCGGCAAGATCGACTATCCGGATGCGATCCTCAACCGCCGCATGACCGCACAGGAGTGCTGGGACGCGGCCGACGAGTGCGGCGCGCCGATGGTCGCCATTCCCGGCGGCGAGCCGCTGATCCACAAGGAGATCGGCGAGATCGTGCGCGGCCTCGTTGCGCGCAAGAAGTTCGTCTCGCTCTGCACCAACGCGCTGCTGCTCGAGAAGAAGCTCGACCTGTTCGAGCCCTCGCCCTACCTGTTCTTCTCCGTGCATCTGGACGGCCTGAAGGACCATCACGACAAGGCGGTGTCGCAGAAGGGCGTGTTCGACCGCGCCGTCTCCGCGATCAAGGCGGCCAAGGCGCGCGGCTTCACAGTCAACGTCAACGCCACCATCTTCGACGGCCACCCGGCCGAGGAGATCGCAAAATTCCTCGACCTCACCGTCGAGCTCGGTGTCGGCGTCTCGATGTCGCCCGGCTACGCCTATGAGCGTGCGCCGGACCAGGAGCACTTCCTCAACCGCACCAAGACCAAGAAGCTGTTCCGCGACGTCTTCGCGATGGGCAAGGGCAAGAAGTGGAATTTCATGCATTCCGGCCTGTTCCTGGACTTCCTCGCCGGCAACCAGGAATACGAGTGCACGCCTTGGGGCATGCCCGCGCGCAACATTTTCGGCTGGCAGAAGCCCTGCTACCTGCTCGGTGAAGGCTACGCCAAGACCTTCAAGGAGCTGATGGACACCACCGACTGGGAGACCTACGGCACCGGCAAGTACGAGAAGTGCGCCGACTGTATGGCCCATTGCGGCTACGAGCCGACGGCGGCGACCGCTGCCCTCAACAACCCGATCAAGGCGATGTGGGTGTCGCTGCGCGGCATCAGGACCACCGGCCCGATGGCGCCGGAGATCGACATGAGCAAGCAGCGTCCGGCGCAGTACATCTTCTCGGCGGAGGTGCAGAAGCGCCTGTCGGAGATCCGCAAGGACGAGGCGGCCGCCGCGCAGGAGAAGGCGGCACGGAAGGCTTCGACCGCGGCGTAAGCGCGCAAACGGCTACTGACGAAAAGGCCCGATCGCACGATGCGACCGGGCCTTTTCCTTTATTCGTTCAGCTCAAGCGCCCAGGAGGGAGAGGATTCGATACACAGACTGCGTGACTGCTAAAGAAATTCTCGTGTCTCACTTGAGGGGTGCAGTCCAGCACTGGAGCTAGTGCCACCAATTCGTATTGGTTCGTTTGAATTGCCACTGCTCGATTGGAAATGATTCGGCAGCCGCCGTACCGTCAATTGTCAGGACCAATGCGCCCGCCCCACACTCGCCGTCCGGCGCCGAAAGGGTGAACCGTACACCCGGCTTCGCATACCTTTGGATGATCACGCTCTGCCACATTGCGGGGAGCGGCAGCATGAAGGTGATGCGATCGAGACTGAGTTCCTTGCCCAGCACCCGAAGCCTGGCCGGCATGTAGTCGGCCCCGAAGAGGGCCACCCAGATCTTATCTCGACCAATCGAGAGCCGCTGAATGGGTTGGAATGGACTGTCGCAGTGTGCAACGCACGCCGGATATTCGGTCCCCACCGTTATCCTTTTTCGGGGTAGCAGAGGATCTTCTTCAACCAGCCACCACTTGCCGTCAGATTTCGTCAGATTTGCACGGAGACGAGCCGCGCTGCATTTTTGCTCGCCTGCATGGACAGCGGCGCCATAGAGAAACATCAATAGCAAGAAAAGAAATCCAATCGGATTCATGGCGTGTGCACTCATTTCAGCTTCCACTCCGCAGGATGAGTTGAGCCCTTCGCGAAACCCATCGCGCTTGTTTCGTGGTAACGTTGCGCCATGACCGCATAGCTTGCGGGACCTTGAATCGCTTGACAAGCGGTGTAGATCTATCTTCCGCAATGCGTCCTCTTGTTTGGGGGGAGACCTTGCATCGGAAAATATTCGTCAGTTACACGGCACACGATCGTGCCTGGGCGCACTGGATCGGCGTTATCCTGCGAGATCAGCGTCATACGCCGTTCGTTCATGAGTGGGAGGTCGGGGCCGGCGAGAACCTCGCACGCTGGATGGATGAGAGTCTGCGGGCTTCGGACTGTCTGATCGCCATTTACAGTGATGCTTACATTGACGCGTTATATTCGAGTTCAGAACGCTGGGCTGCCTATTGGGGGGACCCTGTGGGCCGCAATGGATTTCTCATCCCAATCGAGGTCGAGCCGGTTGCAGATTGGCCGCCGCTGACGCGCCCCCTGAAGCGACTTTCGCTGCTAGGCTTGACGGAAACCGAGGCGGAAACCGCACTGCTGGCGTTTTTGGCGTCCCCCGTTCCTCCGAGAAGGCGCCCGCCATTTCCAAGCAGGATTGAGATACCCGAACGCGCGACAACGGTCGTCGACAAGCCCGTAGGGCGGATTAGCGTCAGCGTAATCCGCCGTGACTACAACATCGCCGGCTCCTGCGCTATCGTAGCCACCATGCCCAATTATCGTCGCGCCTTCGTTCCCGGCGGCTCGTGGTTCTTTACAGTCAATCTGCTTGAACGCCGCCAGACACTGCTCGTCGACCATATCGACGACCTGCGCGATGCGGTCGGCCACACGCGGCAAGGCCGTCCCTTCACCATGGACGCGTTCGTCGTGCTGCCCGATCACCTGCACGCGGTCTGGACCCTGCCGCCGGGCGATGCGGACTTCTCGACCCGCTGGCGGCTCATCAAGAGCCGCTTTGCCCGTGCGCTGCCGAAACAGGAGCGCCTCAGCTCCGTCAGGATCGAACGCCACGAACGCGGCATCTGGCAGCGACGCTTCTGGGAACACCTGATCCGCGACGACGCCGACTACGCCCGTCATGTCGAATATTGCTACATCAATCCGGTCAAGCACGGCCTGGTCAATCGCGTCCGCGATTGGGCGCACTCGTCATTTCATCGCGACGTCCGCGCCGGGATGTTTCCGCCGGATTGGGCGGGAGATTCCGGATCTGACGGCAAGTTCGGCGAGCGGGAAGAGACCGCTGCGCGCGGGTCGGGCGATGTGGCCGCCGGGCAAAGAACGAAGCGGTGATCTGCCATCGCGCAGGTGATGCTCGCGGAGCGAATGGCGGATTACGCTGGCGCTAATCCGCCCTACGCACTGGGCGCCATCCTCGTTTCATCGTCACGCGGAGCTTGGCAACTATCCAGCCGATTGGGCGGGCGATCAGTCGGATGATGGCCGCGATTATGGAGAGCAATGATCGGGAAGCGATGGGTTTTGCAAGCGCTCAACCCATCCTACGGCCGCAGATTCTAGGCTTGCTGAGAAGCCCCAAACGATGCGGCGACAACGTCGAATAGCTCGATGTAAGCCCGGATTCCGAGAATAGATTCGTCGGGATCGACAGATGCCCAATACAACCGGCTTCCGTAAATGAGCCGATCAAACGCTTCATTGCCTCCCATTTCAAAAACACATTCCGGATCACTTTCAAGGAATATCCGAAAGACGAGGGGAGCTCCCACCCGCTGGGGGTCGCCGCCGAGATCCAGGCCAACTTCGAAGATAAGGCCGCATCCTAGCTTCTTATGCCAACGGTTACGGCGGCGCTTGAATGCGAGCGCAGCACAGAACTCGTCAACAAAAGGAATGACACCTCGTTTTTTCCTGGTCCACCCTGTCGTCTGGATTCCCAGACGCGTGCACTCGCGCTTCTGTAGATCTCTGCGAAATCCGATATCTTTTTCGCGAAATTCCTGATCGCTCCATGCTCGTTTGAAATGATCGAGCAAGCCTTTGATGAGAGGCCCATTCGGAACAGCCGGGTCGGCGAAATCCTTCCGAGCAAACAGATCATCCAGAAAGGCAGATCGATATCGCGGCTCAATGAGGAATCTCCTGAGGTCCGAATGCACCTTTCCGATAGATCGCATCGTCTCCATCGCTACCTCATCCCAATAACGATTGAGCAAATCCGCCTGGCTCGCTCCGCAGAACTCGATCATCCTGTTCTGCCAAGCAGCTGGGATCAGGAAGCCACGTGCCTCGAAGGCCCGCTGGGTCGCAACCCGGCCTGGCCATCTTGCTAAGACATCAAAAATGGGATGATTGTCCATTCGTGTGATCCCATGGAAATACAAGCGACACAAAGGCGGCGCCACTCCGCCCCTTGCTTGGTAGAAAATCGAATTCCAGCTCGTAGGATGGGTCGAGCCCTTGCGAAACCCATCACACTTGTTTCACCAAACGTCCGTCAAGCCAGTCAACTGGGCACCATCCTCGTTTCATCGTCACGTGGAGTCGGGCGATGGCTGCGATTACGGAGAGCGGAGATAGAGAAGCGATGGGTTTCGCAAGGGCTCAACCCATCCTACGAAGTGAGGCATGAAAACCAAAAAGGCCCGATCGCTGATAGCGACCGGGCCCTCTCTTTAGTGAGCTCTCTGATCCCGCTCAGGCGGCCTTCGACACCAGCGTCTCGCTCTCCACCAGCTCCGTCCCGATCAGATAATCCCGGCAGCCGCGAAGTGAGCGCAGCGCGCGGTTGAAGTCGATGCCGGTCGAGACCAGCGCATGCAGCGTGGTCGGGTTGCGGACGATGCCGCGCAGCACGGCGGCGAGGTCGATCTGGCCGTTCGGTTTGATGGCGGCGCGGGCGAGCGCCGGCAGCGCGCGATGGGCGGGATCGCTAATGACGCGGACTGCGGCGAACGGTAAGCCGGCCTCGGCGGCGTAGGCGGCCGCGATGTGGCTTTCCATGTCGACGGCCGAGGCGCCGGTCTCCGAATGCAGCGCCGCCTTGCAGGAGCGCCCGGTGACCACTTCCTCGGCACCGGCGAGGCTGCCGCGCACCACGCGGCGGCGGCCCGATGTCAGGCGGTCGATCAGGTCGTCGCCGAGCGACAGGCCGGCGGCCCAGCGGGTGTCGCCGGCGAGCACCTCGGTCGCCAGCACGACGTCGCCGGAGCGCAGCGTCGGGTCGAGCCCGCCGGCCACGCCGAACGAGATCACGCCGCGAATCGTTTCGGGGTCCACCACGGTCAGGAGCGCCCGCAACTGGGTCGGGCTGCTGGACGAGCAGATGACGGCCATTCCGGGCCCGGCCGCGATGCGGGCCTCCTGAACCAGACCGGTCACAATGAGTATTGGTCGCGGATCAATCGCATTGCCCGCGGTCAGATAGTCCCCCGTCCCCAAAGTCACATTCCGACCCCTACCACCCTGCTGTTGGTGTTCCGCAAGTTCCGGTACCGCGCCAACGCCCACAGCGGGAAGAACTTCGGGTAACCATGATACCGGAGATAGAATACACGAGGAAAGCCTGTGGCGGTGTACCGCTGCTCGTCCCACAGTCCTTTTTCGTTCTGTGTTGCAATCAGGTACTCCACCCCGCGGGCGACGGCCGGGTGATCAACCTCGCCTGCGGCCATCAGGGCAAGCAAGGCCCATGCCGTTTGCGAGGCGGTCGAGGGGGCGGCCTCCCATCCCCGGTAGTCCAGCCGGTAGCTGACGGCGTCCTCGCCCCAGCCGCCGTCCTTGTTCTGGATCGAGGCCAGCCAAGCGGCGGCTTTGCTGATCATGGGGTCGTCGTGGCGGACACCGGCCATGTTCAGGGCGCAGAGCACCGACCAGGTTCCATAGATGAAGTTCATGCCCCAGCGGCCGTACCAGGAGCCCTCGGGGTGCTGGGTCTTGCGGAGATAGGCGACCCCGTCGGCCACGGGCTTGCTGCTCGTCGCGGTCTCGCCGAGCTGGGCCAGCATCGAGATGCAGCGCGCGGTGACGTCCTCGGTCGGCGGATCGAGCAGCGCGGCGTGGTCGGAGAACGGGATGTTGTTGAGGTAATATTCGAGGTTGTTGACGTCGAAGGCCGCCCAGCCGCCGTCATCGCTCTGCATGCCCTCGATCCACTCCCGGGCGCGGTCGATCGCCGCGTCATAACCGGCAACGCCGTGCTCGCGGCGCATGCGGTCCATCGACATCACCACCACGGCGGTGTCGTCGAGATCGGGGTAATGGGCATTGTTGTACTGGAAAGCCCAGCCGCCCGGGCGCACGTCGGGGCGCTTCACCGCCCAGTCGCCCTTCACGCTAAGCTCCTGCTTCGGGATCAGCCAGTCGAGGCCCTGCTTGGCCGCAGGTACCGCCTTGTCGCCGCCGGCTTCCAGCAGCGCGTGGGCGGTCAGCGTCGTATCCCACACCGGCGAAACACAGGGCTGGCAATAGGCCTCCTCGCCGTTGATCACGAGCAGCTTGTCGATGCCCCGGCGCGTGATCGCGCGCGGCGGGAAGTTCTCGTCCCTGCCGAGCGCGTCGTACATCATGACGATGTTGGCCATCGGCGGGTAGATCGCGCCCATGCCGTCCTCGCCGTTGAGCCGCTCCTCCGTGAAAGCGAGCGCAGCGTCGATGGCGCGCTGGCGCAGACGCTTCGGAAACATCGGCTCGACCACGCGCAGGACGCTGTCGAGCGCGCGGAAGAACATGAACCAGGCCTTGCTCTGGTGTGGCGCCCTCGCCGTCATGCCGATCGAGCGGGGATCCTGGAGGAACAGCTCGTCGATGCCGATGCCCAGCGGATTCTTCGCGCGCGGCTTCAGCGCAGCGATCACCATCAAGGGCACCATGGTGGTGCGCGCCCAGTACGAGATCTTGTTGATGTGGAACGGGAACCAGAACGGCAGCAGCATGATCTCGATCGGCAGCACCGGCGTCGCACGCCAGGTCACGACGCCGAACGTCGCCAGCAGAAAACGGGTGAAGACGTTGCTGTTGATCGCACCACCACGCGAATGAATCGCCTCGCGCGCCCGTACCATGTGCGGGGCGTCGACGGAATCGCCGATCATCTTGAGCGCGAAGTAGGCCTTCACGCTGGCGCTCATGTCGAACGCGCCGTCATGCACCAGCGGCCAGCCGCCATGGGCGCCCTGGATGCGACGCAGATAGTTGCCGATCCTGGCCTCGAGCACCGTGTCGACGGGCTCGGCGAGATAATGGCGCAGCAGGATGTATTCGGCGGGAATGGTGGCGTCGGCCTCGAGCTCGAACACCCAATGGCCGTCGGATTGCTGGAAGCCGAGCACGCCTTGCGTCGCCGACGCAATGCTCGCTTCCAATGCTTTCGATTCCAAAGCTTCGCGGCTGGTCGCGTTCACGGAATCCATGGCGCTCGATTGCTCCGAGTGTCGATTGAAATGGGACGGGACATTTGCCCGTCAGGGCCGCTTTGCGGCCAAAACCAGATCGGCGGCGCGATCACCGGACCGGACCGATCCCTCGATCGTTGCAGGCAATCCCGTAGCAGTCCAGTCGCCGGCGAGGAACAGGTTTTTCAGCGCGGTGACCGGCCCCGGACGCAGGGCATTCTGTGCCGGCGTGGCCGCAAAGGTGGCGCGGCGTTCGCGCACGATCTGCCAAGGAGGCAATGGAGGCGAGAGCTCGCCGGACACGCCGCCTGCCTTGCAGACGTCGTTCCAGATCGCCTGCGCGAGTTCCTCGCGCGGCATGTCGACGAGACGGTCGCCGTTGCTGATGGTCACCGAGAGCCGGTTCGGGAAGGCGAACAGCCATTCCACGACGCCGCCGATCACGCCGAGGATCGGCGGCGAACCCGGCGGCGGCTCAAAACGGAAATGCGCATTCACGATGGCGCGGAATTCGGTCGGCGTCTTCAGGCCCGGCAGCAGGCTGGCGGCGGCACGCGGCGGCACCGCCATCACGACGACGTCGCCGTCGGCAAGCTGGATCACATCCTCGCCGCCGAAATTCAGCGCACCGGCTTTGCCGTCCCTGGTGGTGAAGGAACGCAGCTCGTGGCCAAGCTGAACTGTGTGGCCACGCTCGCTCAGGAATTTTACGGCGGGCTCGATCAGCACGGCGCTGAGACCGTCGCGCGCGATCAGGGGACGGCAGGCCTGCCCGCCGGCCAGCAGCGTCTCGCGCACGATCGCGCCGGCAAGCCCGGCCGAGCCCTCGGGCGGATCGACGTTGAGGGCTGCGAGCAACAGCGGCTGCACCAGGCGCTGATAGAGCACGCCTTCGCAAGGAATGGACTTGCCGACCAGCGTCGCCTCCGACGCCCAGATCAGCGGCGCCAGCTTGAGATAGTCGGTGAGGCCCGTGTCGGGAACGCGGCGGCCCTCGTCGAGCACCCAGGTCGGCAGCCGGCCGGCGCCGAGATCGATCTGCCAGCGCTGCCCGGTCTTGATATCGACGAAGGGAAACTGCGCGCTCTCAGGGCCGACCAGGCCCGCCTCGGTTCCGATCGCGCGCGCATAGGCGCGCGCGTGGCTGTTGCCCGACAGCAGCAGATGATTGCCGTTGTCGATGGTGAGATTGGTGGCGCCGTCGAAATAGGAACGGCAGCGGCCGCCGGCCTGGTGCGTCGCCTCGTGCACGGCGACCTTGAAGCCGGCATTGGCGAGCCGCACGGCGGCGGAGAGGCCGGAAATTCCAGCACCGATGATGTGAGCTGTGTTTTGCATCAGAGAAAAGCGTAACGGAGCAGGATCAGGATGCGTGTGACCTTCGACACACGCACCGGCTCGCGCGGCGCGTTGAAGCCGCGCGCGATCAGCAGGTCCAGAATGGAATGGTAGTATTTCGACATGATCCGCGGCGCGCGCACGGCGCGGCGCTTGTTGCGGTTCATGATCTCGTCCGACTTCTCGAAATACGCCTTCGCGCGCTGCGCCAGCGGCAGGCAGACCTTCGGCAGCGCGCGCTCGGCGATGACGCGGTTCGGATCGTTGGAGGTGATGCCGGCATGCAGCAGCGCTTCGCGCGGCAGATAGAGCCGGCCGAGGCCGGCATCCTCGTCGATGTCGCGCAGGATGTTGGTGAGCTGGAGCGCGCGGCCGAGATGATGGGCAAGCAGGATGCCGTCCTCTTCCGGCAGGCCGAACACCCGCACCGACAGCCGTCCCACCGCGCTGGCCACCCGATCGCAATAGAGATCGAGCGTCGCCATGTCGGGCGCGCGAATGTCCTGCGGCACGTCCATCTCCATGCCGTCGACGATGGCCAGGAAATCCTCGCGCTTGAGGCCGAAGGTCTTCACCGAGGCGACGTAGTCCTTCAGCCGCGGCGGCGGATTGCCCTGGTAGAGCGCGTCGATGTCGTTGCGCCACTCCTGCAGCGCGGCGAGCCGCTCCTCGCGCGGGCCGTCGGAATCGGCGATGTCGTCGACCTGCCGGCAGAAGCTGTAGATCTGGAACATCGCTTCGCGCTGGTCATGCGGCAGGATGCGCATCGCGGCATAGAACGAGCTGCCGGATGCGGTCGAGCCATAACTGGCGCCGGGCGAGGTCGCCTCAAGCGTCATGTGCAGTCCCCGGTCTGGAAATGGCCTTGCGTCCGATCGCGCGGCGGCCGACTTCGCCGATCATTCCGGCGAGGCTGAAGATGAGGAGCTCGAACTTGTTGAGATGCACACGCTCGCGCAGCGGATCGCGCACCTTCAGGAGCCGCACGATGCGGTCGGCATAGGCCTGGATCACCGCAACGTCGACGCCGAGGCGGACATCCCGGATCTCCGCAGCCAGCGACCTGCCCTCGTCGAGCAACGCCTCGTTGCGCACGGCGAGCGCCTGCAGGCAGGCCAGCATCGCCGGCGGCGATTGCGCCAGCCCGAGTTGCTCGACGGATGCGCCGCTTGCGGCCAGCGCATCGCGCGGCAGGTAGACGCGGTTGAGCTCGCGAAAATCCTTGCCGCAATCCTGGAGGTGGTTGTTGATCTGCAGGCCTGCGCAGAGCGCGTCCGACGCCGCCCAGGTCGAGGTGCTCTCGCCGTGGACGTCGAGCATGAAGCGGCCGACCGGCATCGCCGAGTAGCGGCAATAGTGGATCACCTCGTCCCAGGTCTCGTAGCGCAGCTTGGTGACGTCCATGCGGAACGCGACGAGCACGTCGAGCGCGTGGCGCGGCGCCATGCCGCGCTCGGCCAGCGCGCGCCGCAAGGCGACGGCCTCGGCCTGGGTGTCGCCCTTGCCGAGCAGTTCCGTCTCGAGCAGGTCGAGATAGCCAAGCTTCTGGTCGCCTGGCAGCGTCGCGTGGTCGGCGATGTCGTCGGCGGTACGGACGAAATTGTAATAGGCCAGGATCAGCGCGCGATGACGCGGATGAATGATCCAGGACGCGACGGGAAAATTCTCGTCGCGGTCACCCTTGCCGGATCGCAATTCGCTCGCAGAGGTCATCGAGGGCTGGTTTACTATCGTTTGGACAGGAAGGGCTTTTTCGCTCGCGCGGGCTCATGCCGGCGATGCCGCCGCGGCCCCCATATAGGGGAATACGGCAGCAAAACCAATCCTGTCTGTCGATGGCTGCCCTGTGCGGATCGGCCCCGAAAAGGCGGCCCCGGGGCCGCCCTTGTGGGCCAGTGGCCGAGCTTACTGGTTGTGGTTCTTCAGGACCTGGTCGCAGGCCTGCGAGATCTTGGCCCGGTTCTCCTTCAGGCAGGCCAGGATCGTGAAATCGCCCTGATCGATGACCGGACGGCAGAACTTCTGCACGTCGCGCGTGCAGGCCTTCTGCTCGGCGTCCGTGCCGCGCCCTGACTGGGCAAATGCCGCGGTCGAAAGGGATGCCGACAGCAGGGTGAGAGCGACGAGAAGCTTACGCATTGTATTCCTTCATTCTGACGGCAGAATCGCACCGGTCCCGGGCAGCACAGGGTGGACGACCGGAACGGATTGTTCTGATGGCAAGTCGCCGCGGAACGCGCGGCCTCGGAGAAGGCACAAGCACTGGCAAATGCGGCCAAATTGGCGCCACGCCCACCAAATCAGGTCTTCCCTGTGCCCTCATTGGCAGATGTAAGAGGTTGATACTACGTCATAATTCAGGCACCTCGCATTTTACTGCATGGCTGTTGCAGAGCTGCATCTCTCCGCCCCGCCATTTCCGCCGGAAACATGCTGAAACACAGGAAATCGCCAGCTCCAGGCCTGGCGCGGGCGCCTCGTGAACCGCCATCCCTGGCGATCAGGTGTTGAACCTGACACAGGCTCGCAACACTAAACCTTCGATGTGGCGAGACGTTCTTCCTCAGCGAACGTCGTTCGAAAACGGGATATTCAAAATGCAATTCTTTGGGCGATCTGGACAGGCGATCAAGGCGGCCGGTATTGGGGCCGCGCTGCTCTTCTCGGTTTCGGCAAGCCACGCTCAGTCGTCCGGACCGTTTGCTGGCTTCGACGGCGCGTGGACCGGCACCGGCACGGTGTCGCTGTCCGACGGTTCCACCGAGCGCATCCGCTGCAAGGCGGACTACAAGGTCGCCGGCAGCGGCCTCAACCTCAAGCAGGCGCTGCACTGCGCCTCCGACAGCTACAAGTTCGATCTCACCAGCGATGTGACGAGCCAGGGCGACCGCATCTCCGGCAACTGGAGCGAGGCGAGCCGCAACATCTTCGGCAATCTCCAGGGCACCGCCGGCGGCGGCCAGATCGACGTGTTCGTCGAGGCCAACGGCTTTGCCGCCAATCTGTCGCTGCGCACCAACGGCACCAAGCAGACGGTGCAGATCTCTTCCAAGGGCGAGATCCGCGGCGTCAACATCACGATGACGAAGGGCTGAGGCCCTTCCCAACGGATGAGGAACACGCCTCCGGTTCTCGCGAGCCGGGGGCTTTTTGCTGACATTGTTGCGGACATGGGCCCAATTCGCAGACATCTGCTCAAGGCCCGAAGGCGTGGTCCGCGGCAAACGAGGCCGCCGTGATCAACCGCAAATCGGTGCTCTGCGTGCGGAGCCCGCCGATAGAGCAGCAGAAAGCGCCCGCCTGTTCGGCCGCCGCCTTGTTGATCGTGGACGAGATGTTCGACGCGGGCGCCATCGCCGCGAAAGGCGAAAGCGCCGGCATTGCCCACAGCGTGGCGCGGTGGCGCAGTCTCGCCGATCAGGCGCGCAAGGGCTCAATGACCAGCCAGGGCCTGAGGATGCCCCCCGCCGTCACCAGAGCGTGTCGTTTTGCGTTCGCCAAGCGCCCGCTCGCCGGCGATCGCTATTACGAAACGGTCGGCCATCACCTCATCGGCCTGCCGTAAGCGCAGGGCAGCATCCGCCCCCCCACGCTCAGATCGCCGGCTTGTCGCCCTGAAGCCTGGCGTGCAGATTGATCAGCCACATCGCCGTCGGCCGCAGGATGAAGAGGTCGGCGACGAGGGCCATCACCATCGAGAAGGCGCTGAGCCAGCCGAACAACCGCAGCGACGGCAGGTCGGAGAACACGGTGACGACGAGGCCGCAGGCCAGCACCACCGTGGTCAGGATCAGTGCAGGGCCAACCAGCACGGTCGCCCGCTCCACCGCGAGCGCCGAGCCGACGCCCGGCCTGCTCTCCAGCCTGAGGCGATTGAGGAAGTGGATGGTGGCGCTGAGGCCGAGGCCGAACGAGACGGTGAGCGCGACGACGCTGGCGAATTGCAGCCCCTCGCCCATCGCCCACAGCACCGTTCCCGACATCACCACCGGGAAGATGCCCGGCAGGATGCAGGCAAACATCACCACCCAGGAGCGGAAGGCCAGGCCGATGAAGATCGCGACCAGCGCGAATTCGACGGTGAGTCCGCGATTCAGCTTCTCGATCATGCTGGCCGAGTTGCGCGCGGCGATCGCAGCGAGCCCGGTCACCGCCACCTCGTAGCCGGGATGCTTCTTGCGGACGGCGTCGAGCTCGGAATCCAGCTTGTCGACGATCGGCAGGAGCTGGCTGGAATCCTTGTCCGGCACGCGTCCGGCGACCACGACCGCATCCTGCTCGGCGTCGATGAAGCGCCGCACCAGATGCTCGGGAATGACGCTCACATATTCCTTCAGCGTCGCGACGTCGGCGCTGCCGGCCTTTTCCGCGAGCCAGCGGCGCAGGGTCTCGAGCGACCAGACGTTGCCGACGCCGGCCGCCTTCTCCACGGTCGCGTGCACGTCGGCGATCGTCTGCAGCGTCTCCGGCGAATAGAGCGTTTCACCCTTGGGGAACTGGATCAGCACGTTGACTGGGTTGGCGCCGGTGAGCTTGGCGTCGAGCCGGTCGCTGGCGGCAACGGCCTGACGCTTGTCCGGCACCTGGTCGGCGAGCCGGTAGCGCGGCTCCAGATTGGCGTAGATGACGCCGAGGCAGCCGACGAACAGCACCGCGATCAGGCTGAACAGGCCGGGCCGGCCCACCATGCGCACCGCGATCCAGTAGCAGAAATTGCGCAGCGCCTGGACGCCGGCATCGGCGCCCTGGAACTTGACCGCGAAGACCTTCTCGTTGCGCACGAACAGCACGCCGAACACCGGCACCAGCGACAGCACCGCGACCAGCGCGATGATGGTGGCGGCAAGGCCCGCCTCGCCGAACTTGCGGATCAGGTCGGAGTCGGAGAACTGGAGGGCGATGAAGGAAATGCCGGCGGTGCCGTGCGTCAGCACGCAGGCCGGCCCCACCACCAGCACCGCGTTCTTGAACGCGGTGAACTTGTCCTGGCCTGCGATCAGCCGGTCGCGCGCGGCGAAGGTCAGCTGCATCGAGTCCGAGAAGCTGATGACCATGATGAGCGGCGTCATCACGTTCAGAAACATGTTGAGATTGAAGTTCGCCCAGCCGAGCGCGCCGAGCGCCAGCAGGATCGCGATCATCGGCGGAAACGCCGCCGCGATCATGAACGATATCTTGCGGAAGAAGATGATGGCGATCACACAGCCGGCGAGAATGCCGAGGATGTTGTAGGTGAGCCCGTCGCGCTCGACCGCGTTGCGGATCTCGAGCTGCATCACCGGCACGCCGGAAAGCTGCACGTTGAGCCCGGTGTCGCCGAGATCCTCCTTCATCAGCGCGCGGATGTCGGCGACGGTCTTGGTCAGCTTGCTGGAGGCGACCACCTCCGGATCGAGCGACAGCACGATCAGCGCCAGCGTGCCGTCCTCCGACAACAGCTTGCCGCGGATGATCTCGTTGTTCTTGACGGTCTCGATGAACTTGTCATAGGCCGCGCCCTCGGGCAGCTCACCCGGGAACAACGCCGCCGGCAGCTTGCCCGGCGCAGGCGCCTGGCGCGCCGAGAACAGCGAGACCAGGCCGCGGGTGCCGTCGACCAGCTGCAAGTCGGTGACGAAGTCGCGCAGCTTCTCGAGGTTATTCCGCGCCAGCAAGGTCTTGCCCTCGACCACGACGAGGACGTCGAACTCCTCGGCCGGGAACTTCTTCGTCACCTCTTCATACTGGCGGAATTCGCGGGTGTCGGAGCGGAAGAGCTGCGACAGCGAATCGTCGATCTTGATCCGGTGAATGCCGAACACGGCAGCGACGATCAGCACGACCAGGACGATGCAGGAGACGATCGGCGCCCGGACGGCGATCAGCCCGAGACGCTCCAGCCCGAAGGCGATGGAGGACGCGGGTCCCTGCTCCACCTTCTCGACATGAACCTCACTCTCGCTGTGCTTTTCGAGCATGCCTTGTCCAGTTCCTAAATCGGCTCGGTCTGTGAGCTTATCGCGCCCAGTGAACGGCTTGAAAATGCCATACCAATGGGAGGCTTGCCCTTTGAAAATGCGCGGAAAATCGCCGCGAGGGGTTTAGCAGGTCAACAACCCTTTTCGCAAGCAGGCGAAGGGCGGCCAAACCGATCAAGATGCGGCGATTTTGCCGGAATGGCCATCATTCGGGCAAAGCCGTGCCAATTCGACGCGGCGCCCGATCCGCGCTCTCGTCTTTCAGCGCGATGCCGGTGACCTGCCTTGCCAGTCCCTCGCGGAGGAGCCAGGCGATCTTGAAGGCGGCCTCGTCATAGCTCAACCCGGCGTGGTGGATGTTCGACACGCAGTTGCGCTCGGCATCGGTGCGCCCCGGCTTCGGCGCGAAGGTCAGATAGGCTCCGAGACTGTCGGGCGCGGACAGGCCCGGCCGCTCGCCGATCAGCGTCACCACCATGCGCGCGCCGAGAATGGCGCCGATCTCGTCGCCCAGCGCGACGCGCGCGCCTGAGGCGACGACGACATGGCCAAGCGCGACAGCATCGCCTTCCGCGAGCAAAGGCAGCAGGCGCGTCACCAGCGCCACCGCATGGGCATGAACCGCCGCCGCCGACAGGCCGTCGCCGATCACCACCGCAAGCTGGCATGTCCCGGTGGCGCCTCGCGCGAGAGCTTCGGTGGACCCTGCATCGAGCTGTCGTCCGAGATCCGGCCGGCGCAGATAGTCCCTGCGGTCGAGCGCCCGGCTCCTCGCCTCTGTCACGACGAGGCCGAGCGCGCCGAGATCCGCGACCAGTCGCGGCGCATCGAACAGCGCATGCACGGCATCGCGGGCGCGGGCATGGTCCAGCGTGAAGTCGAGCAGCGCTTTCGTCGGCACGCTTGCACCGCTGCGGCCGAGCGCAACGCGCGCGGGCGTGAACGACCGCAGATCGAGGATCGGGCGGCGCGGGACGGCCGGATCAGACATGTCGCGTCATTCGGCCGGAACGGCGGCCTCGCGCAGGCGGATCGAGTAGTTCGAGGCGTTCTGCTTGCCGCTGGAGGCCGCGCGCGCAAAGGTGATCAGATGGTGCGCGATCAGGGTGCAGCCGATCAGGCCCTCGACGTCGCCGCGCTTGATGCGTCCCAGCGCGAATTTCCAGAACACGCGCTTGTAGTCGCCGAGCACACCGACCTTCCAGAAGATGTTGCGCAGCATGACGAGACCGCGCCTGATGTTGGGCCAGGTCTTCATCTCGTCCGGCACCGGCATCTTGAGACGGTGAGGATAAACGTGATCGCATTGATACTGGAAGCGCGCGAACACCTTCTCCGGCTCGTAGGCGACGCCCATGGCGTGCTTCCAGGACGCGACGACGTCGTCATAGGGCAGCAGGAAGTCGACGTTGGAATCGCGCCCCTCGTCCTCGATCAGGCGTCCTTCCCGCTCCAGCCGGTCCCACAACGGCGTCTTCGGCAGCGCCTGGAGCAGGTTGATGGTCAATAGCGGTATGCGCGATTCCTCGACGAAGGCAAGCAGCGCCTCGGCGGTGTTCGGCTGGTCGGTGTCGAGCCCCATGATGATGCCGGAGACCACCTCCATGCCGTAGGAATTGATGGTGTGAACGCCCTCCAGGATCGGGACCATCATGTTGTGGTCCTTCTGCATCGCCTTCAGCGCGTCGGGATCGGGCGTCTCGATGCCGCAGAAGATGGTGATGAAATAGGCCTCGCGCATCTTCTCCAGGATCTCGGGGCGCTTGGCGATGTTGAGCGTCGCCTCGCAGGCGAGCCGCACCACGTAGCCGGTCCGCTTCTGCCATTCGATCAGATGCGGCAACAGGTCCAGCGCCGCCTTGCGGTTGCCGATGAAATTGTCGTCGACGAAGTAGACCGTGTCGGTCATGCCGCATTCGCGCAGGCGGTCGAGCTCGGCGATGATCTGCTGCGGCGACTTGATGCGCGGATTACGGCCGTAGAGGCCGGGGATGTCGCAGAACTCGCACTGATAGGGACAGCCGCTGGAATACTGGATGCTGCCGAGGAAGTATCTCTTCACGTCGGCAAGCTCGTAGGCCGGGATCGGGAATTCCGTCATCGGCACGCGGTCCTTGGTGGTGAGGACCACCTGCTCGTCGGGACGCGAGGTGTCGCGCGACAGAATCTCGATCAGCTGGTTGGTGGCGTCGCCGAGCTCGCCGACGTGGAGATAGTCGAACGACGGATAGTAGTCCGGGCAGGCGCTGACGGAGGGACCGCCGAGCGCGACCGGCAGATCGAATTCATGGGCGCGGCGGCAGATGTCGTTCATCTGCTGGCGCTGGATGTGCATGCCGCTGACGAACACCGCCTCCGCCCACTCGAACTCGTCCTTCGTCGTGCGGCGCAGGTTCTCGTCGACGAATTTGACCTGCCACTCCGCGGGCAGATAGGCCGCGAGCAGCAAGAGCCCCTGCGGCGGCATGAAGGCGCGAACGCCGTCGGTCAGCGGATAGGAATGCTCGAACGTACCGAACGACGATGTGTAACGCGGAAACACGCAAAGAATCCGCCGCGACGTACCGTTGCTTTCAGCTCGCATCAAAGTTCCCCCGCCACGCTCGACCTGGTTGCGGAAATTGCCAGCCAGACACATAGCGTAATGCTGTCGCCGGAATTTCTCAATATTGCGGCGTGAGCATAATTCCGAGAGCGGCCAATGGTTTCCTGGGGTAGGTCGGCGCCCCCCTCACCTCACGCGATCAGCCGGGAGGCAAAATCGGGCAGCAGGCCTGCATCGCCGGCAAGGCGGAAATCGGCGCCCACGATACCGGATTGCGTCAGCCAGTCGTCGAATTCCGGCGCACGGCGCAAGCCGAAGACGTCACGGACATAGAGCGCGTCGTGAAAAGACGTCGACTGGTAGTTCAGCATGACGTCGTCGGCGCCCGGCACCCCCATGATGAAGGTGACGCCGGCCGCAGCCAGCAGCGTCAGGAGATTATCCATGTCGTCCTGGTCCGCCTCGGCGTGGTTGGTATAGCAGATGTCGATCCCGAGCGGCAGGCCGAGCAACTTGCCGCAAAAGTGATCTTCCAGCCCCGCCCGGATGATTTCCTTGCCGTCGTAGAGATATTCCGGGCCGATGAAGCCGACCACGCTGTTGACCAGGAGCGGGGCATAGGCACGCGCGACCGCATAGGCGCGGGCCTCGCAGGTCTGCTGGTCGACGCCGTGATGGGCATTGGCCGACAGCGCCGAGCCCTGCCCGGTCTCGAAATACATCACGTTCTGGCCAACCGTGCCGCGCCGCTGCGCCAGCCCGGCCTCCTGCGCTTCCCGGAGCAAGGCGAGGTCGATGCCGAAGCTGCGATTGGCCGCCTCGGTGCCGGCGACCGACTGGAAGACGAGGTCGACCGGCACGCCCTGCCCGATCAGCGACAGCGTCGTCGTGACATGGGTGAGCACGCAGCCTTGCGTCGGGATCTGCAGCCGCGCGATGATCTCGTCGAGCAGCCGCAGCAATTGGGCGATCACGGCCGGATCGTCGCTCGCCGGGTTGATGCCGATGCAGGCATCGCCGGCGCCGAGCAGGATGCCGTCGAGGATCGAGGCGGTAATGCCCCTGGCATCGTCAAACGGATGGTTGGGCTGAAGCCGCGTGCTCATCCGCCCCTTCAGCCCGATCGTGTTGCGGAAGGCGGTAGTCACCTCGCATTTCCGCGCCGCCAGGATCAAGTCCTGGTTGCGCATCAGTTTCGAGACCGCGGCCGCCATTTCCGGCGTGATGCCGGGGGCGAGCTTGCGCAGGATCTCGGGCGTCGCGGCGTCCGACAGCAGCCAGTCGCGGAAGGCGCCAACCGTCAGCGAAGCCACCGGGGCAAACGCCTTGGCGTCGTGGCTGTCGATGACGAGACGGGTGACCTCGTCGGTCTCGTAGGGGATGACGGCTTCCTGCAGGAACTGTCCGAGCGGGACATCCGCCAGCGCCATCCGCGCCGCGATCATCTGCTCGGCGCTGCCTGCGGCAAGTCCGGCCAACCGGTCGCCGGAGCGCGGCGGCGTCGCCTTGGCGAGCAGGTCGCGCAGATCCGGGAAGGCATAGGTCGTGGTGTCGATGGTGTGGCGGTAGACCAAGGTCCCCTCCGGGGTTCGTCGGCCAAAGGCCGACTCCAGATCGATCTGGAAGGCGGCCCTGGCATCAGGGCATATGCGCCTGGCGGCTCATGTGCACGCCGATGTTTCGGGCAAGCCGCGCGGGTCCCCCCCCCCCGGGGCGATCTGCCGGAAACCGATAGGGCCATTCCAAATCACTGAGAAATCTCACATTTCCTTCGGGCCGGAGCAAGCGCCGCGGCGCGGCGTGTTAACGCCACATCCATCTTCGTTCCGCATAGTTTTGCATAGATTCCATATGACCGCGCTCACCGGCCGCTTCAGGCCATTCCGGGCCCCTGAACACCATGACATCAGACCAATCTGGGAATGCCGCCGGCCTGACCGGCCGCTTCACGCTTGCCGCCAAGCTCTATGCGATCTTCGCGCTGTTCGCATTGCTCACGGCTGCGATCGCGATGCTGTCCGACTACAACAGCCGCCGCAGCGCCGACCTGACCAGCGCGATCGAGACGGCCAATGCCGCCGCGCTGAACGTCGAGCGCGTCAACTCGCTGGTCTATGCGGTGGTGATGGAATCGCGCGGCGTCTACATGTCGACGGAGCCTGCCGTCGTGAAGAAGTACGGCGAGGGCCTGCTCAAGTTCAACGCACAGATCCTGGGGGTCGTGAAAGGCTGGGAGGCCATCGTCAGGGCCGACGACGCCGAGCAGTTCGCAACCTTCAAGAAGCGCATCGAGCAGTTCGTCGACTTCCGCAAGGAGCTGGTCCGCCGCGGTATCGAGATCAATGCGGCCGCGGGCCGTGAATGGGGCGACAACGACGCCAACCGCGCCGTGCGCTCGGCGCTGAACAAGGATCTCGAGGCGCTGTCCAAGGTCTATGCCGAGCGCGCCAAGCAGATCGCGCAGCAGACCGAGACCAACCGCACCCTGTCCTTCGTCCTGACCTGCCTCGGCGGCGTGGCGCTGGCGCTCGTCGTGATCGGCATCGTCATCATCGCCCGCTCGATCGCCCGGCCGCTGGCGTCCATCACCGCGACGATCAAGCAGGTCGCCGACGGCGCCGAGAACGTCGTGGTGCCGTACAGCCACCGCGCCGACGAGATCGGCGGGCTGGCCCGCGCGATCCAGATCTTCCAGGACGCGATGGGGCGCAACCGCAACCTCGCCTCGCAGGTCTCTCAGGACTCCGCCGCGCGCGAGCAGCGCGCCCGCCATATCGAGCAATCGGTCGAGGAGTTCCGCGACGCGATCGGCGCGATCATGCGCGGCCTCAGCGACAACGCCTCGGTCATGCGGGAGACCGCGCAGACCATCACGCGCGTCACCGCGGACGCGAGCAATCGCGCCGGCATGGCGGCAAACGCCAGCGAGCAGGCCTCGCACAACGTCACGGCGGTCGCGGGCGCGGCCGAGGAGCTGTCGGCCTCCGTCGAGGAGATCGGCCGGCAGGTGCGGCAGAGCGCCGGCGCGGTCGAGCAGACCGGGCAGCGCACCGAGAAATCGATCTCCGAGATCGAGAGCCTCGCGGCGGCCACCCAGCGCATCGACGGCGTGCTCAACCTGATCCAGGCGATCGCCGAACAGACCAACCTGCTCGCGCTCAACGCCACCATCGAGGCCGCGCGCGCCGGCGATGCCGGCCGCGGCTTCGCCGTCGTCGCGCATGAAGTGAAGGCGCTCGCCGGCCAGACCGCCAAGGCGACCGCCGAGATCGGCGAGAACGTCTCCATGATCCAGGTCTCCACCCGCAACGCGGTCGACGCCGTGCGCGAGATCGGCGGCGCGGTACGCGAGATCAACGAGGTCACCTCGGCGATTGCCGGCGCCGTCGGCCAGCAGGACCAGGCCACGCGCGAGATCTCCTCCAACGCGCAATCGGCGGCCCAGGGCAACGAGACGCTGGTCGCCAACATCACCTCGCTGCGCGACGCCATCGGCGAGACCGATACGGCGGCATCCTCCGTGCTGACGGCCGCGAGCAGCCTGACCGCGACGGCGGAGACGCTGTCGCGCGAGGTGGAGAAGTTCTTCCAGAACCTGCGGTCGGATGCCCGCACGGCCAGGGCGGGATAGCCGCACGTTCGCCGCCGTGAAGCCGGCGGCGGGCAGCGCTCCAACCAGGAACGCGAAAACAACCCCATGCACAGTAGGCGGGGGCAGTGTTTTCAATGGCTTGGCCGGCAGCCACGGAAAATTACGGATTTTACGAATCCAATTTGACCTGTCGGGCAAAACACTGGCATGATGCCACCATGGCGATGGCGCGCCGCTCGGGACCTGCTCTCGCGGGCTGCCACGCGACGACATTGCCAGGCGGCCGCGATCTATTTATTTTCGAAGTGCTATTCATGAAGCCGGCCCGCCAATCACAGGGGCTGCCCAGTGGCCATCACCGTTCGACCGATGACTCTGCAGGAAACTGCACTGATCATCGAGTATTTCCACACAGCGACGCCAGAGCACTTGGAAATGCTCGGGGTCGATCCAACACGACTGCCACCGGCACCACAATGGCAGCGACTCTACGAGCAAATGTTCGACCGGCCTGTCGAGCAGAGAAACGGCTTTTTGGTAAGCTGGCTCTCCGACGATAAGTTCCTGGGGTTCTCGACCGCCGACAAGATCCGCATTGGCCAGCAGGCAAACATGCATTTGCACATCACGGATCCCTCGCAGCGCAAGCAGGGGATTGGCGTAGAGTGTGTCCGGAAAACCGTCGAGCTCTATTTCCAGGTTCTGGCGTTGAAGCAACTCTTCTGTGAGCCCAATGCGTTCAATGTGGCTCCGAACCGCACGCTTCAAAAGGCGGGCTTCACCTACGTCAAGACGCACATGACCGTTCCGGGCCCTCTCAACTTCCACCAGGCGGTCAACCGTTGGATGATCGATCGAAGTTGATGGATGTTGCACGAGCCGCAACGCGGACGACAGCCCTACCCCATCACCCCGCCCCGCTTGATCAGCTCTTTCCCCACCGCAGCGAGGTGCACCTGGTCCGGGCCGTCGCCGATGCGGATGAAGCGGGCGTAGACATAGGCGCGGGCGAGGAAGGTGTCCTGCGAGACGCCGGCGGCGCCGTGGATCTGGATGGCGCGGTCGATGACGCGGGCAGCCATGCTGGGCACGACGATCTTGGCCGCCGCGATCAAATCGCGCGCGGCCTTGTTGCCTTCGCGGTCCATCCTGTCGGCGGCCTGCAAGGTCAAGAGCCGCGCCTGCGCGATCTCGCAGAAGGAATGCGCAATGTCCTCGCGCACCGAGCCCTGCTCGGCGAGCGGCTTGCCGAAGGCTGTGCGCGAGACCGCGCGCTGGCACATCAATTCCAGCGCGCGCTGGGCGCAGCCGATTAGTCGCATGCAATGATGGATGCGGCCGGGGCCGAGCCGGCCTTGCGCGATCTCGAAGCCGCGGCCCTCGCCGAGCAGGATGTTCTCGGCGGGCACGCGGACGTTCTCGTAGACGATCTCGGGGTGGCCGACCGGGGCGTCGTCATAGCCGTAGGTGAGCATGTCGCGGACGATGCGCACGCCGGGCGTCTTCTTCGGCACCAGGATCATGGATTGCTGGCGATGACGGTCGGGATGGTCGGGCGCGGTCTTGCCCATCACGATCAGGATCTCGCAATCCTCGTTCATCGCGCCGGAGGTGAACCATTTGCGGCCGTTGACGACGTAGCTGTCGCCGTCGCGCTTGATCTCGCACTGGATGTTGGTGGCATCGCTCGAGGCAACCTGCGGCTCGGTCATCGAGAAGCCGGAACGGATGCGTCCCTCCAGCAGCGGCGTCAGCCAGCGCTCCTGCTGCGCCTTCGTGCCGTAATTCGCCAGCACCTCCATATTGCCGACATCGGGCGCCGAGCAGTTGAAGACTTCCGGCGCCCAGAGGATGCGGCCCATGATCTCCTTCACGGGCGCGTAGTCGAGGTTGGTCAGGCCCGGACCGTGCGCGCCTGATAGAAACAGGTTCCAGAGCCCCTGCTCGCGCGCCAGCCGCTTCAAATCCTGAAGCATCGGCGGCGTCCTGTAGCGTGAAGCTTCCGGCTTCACCTGCTCGTAATAGAGCTCCTCGACCGGCTCGACATGCGCTCGCATGAACTGGCGGACGCGCTCCTGCAGCTCCAGCGAACGGGCGGAGTGTTGAAAATCCATGGTGTTCTCCTGTTCGCTACTTTTGAGGTCGTCATGCCCGGGCTTGTCCCGGGCATCCACGTTCTTTCTTGCCTGAGGCAAGACGTGGATGGCCGGGACAAGCCCGGCCATGACGTTGTGGAAAGACCGGTGTGTCAAGACGGATGCAGTCCCGTAGGGTGGGCAAACGACTTGTCCGCCGTAGCTCGAAGAGCGAAGGCGGAAGCGTGCCCACGCTGCTGTTTCCGCATTGACGAGGTGGTGGGCACGGCGCAAGTGCGCCTTTGCCCACCCTACGATTCCGAGTTCGCGGAGAGAGCCCCGCGCCTCACGTTCCGCGCAGCAGCTCGCTCGCCACGACCCAGTCGTTGCCGTCGAACTGGAGCATGTAGCCGTCCTTGATGGGGCGGAAATCCTGCGGGGTGGTGTTGAGCGTGATGCCGGGCATCAGCAGCGACAGCGGCACGTTCTTCAGGTTGGCCGCCTGCGCCATGATGTTCTCGCGCGTCAGATTGTCCTTGCACTGCTTCAGCAGCACCACCAGGGCCTCGGCGACGGTGTAGCCGTAGAGACCGGCGACGTTGTTGATGTCGGCGTTGGGCAGGCGCTTCTTCATGAACTCGATATAGGCCGTCATCGCCGGATCGTCCTTCGGCGCCTCGACGAACGGCTTGAGCGAGCCGAGCGACAGCACGCCCTTGCCGGCATCGAGGCCGGCCGGCACCATCACGGTCGCCTTGTTGGCGCAGCCGCTGGCGAGGAAGCGCGTCGGCTGCCAGCCGACTTCGTGCGCCTTGCGGATCGCCTGCGCGCAGGCGCGCGGCGTCACCGAATAGATCATGAAGACATCGGCCTTGGTGCTCGCCAGCGTCAGCACCTGGGAATCGACGGTGGGGTCAGCGACCTCGAAGCTCGAGGCCATCGCGATCGCCTTGTCGGCATCGGCGCCGAGCGCTTCCCTGACGCCGCGCAGATATTCCTTGCCGGCGTCGTCGTTCTGGTAGAGCACCGCAAAGCGCGCGTTCGGGTTCTTGGCGCGGGCATAGGCGACGTCGATCGCAGCCTCGCTGGTGTAGTTCGGCGCCCAGGGCAGCGCCATCGACCACGGCATGTTGGCGGGGTCGTTCCACTTCGAGGCCGAGCTGATCAGGAACAGCTGCGGCACCTTGTTGCTGTTGAGATACTTTGCGATCGCCGAGCTCGGCGCGGTGCCCATGGTCGCGAAGATGAAGGCGACGCCGTCGCCCTCGACCAGCCGCCGCGCCGCTTCCATCGTCTTCGGCGGTGAGAAGGCGTCGTCGAGCGACAACAGATCGAGCTTGCGGCCGTTGACGCCGCCCTTCTCGTTGACCTCGTCGAAATAGGCCGAAATGACCCTGCCGGTGATGCCGAGCGGCGATGCGGGCCCGCTATAGGGCATGGTGTTGCCGATCTTGATCTCGGTGTCGCTGACGCCGGGACCATAGGATTTTTGCGCAGAAGCAGGCGTGGACAGGCAGGCGGCAGCCAAGGCTGCGGCCAGGGCCAAAGCGGCTTTCATGGTTTCTCCCCGATGATTATCGCCGCGTAACGCCATCGGGCGAACGCGCGGCGCGCTGCTTTTTGTCAGCGCGTCAGATCAGCGGAGTTCCGCAAGACGGTCTTGCGTCTGGGTGCTAGCGCTGTGATGCTGAGACATTCATGGCTTCAGCGCGTAGTAACGAGAATGGGTTTCGCCGCCCGGCGCCCACGGCGCCGTCGGCCGAAAGCCCATCCGTTCGTACAGGGCGATGCGAGGCGGCCAGCGCCTTGTTGCGGGACAAGCGCACGCGATCGTATCCGGAACTGCGGGCGACGCCGATCAACCTCTCTGCGATGGCGCTCGCGATCCCGCGACCTCGCCAGACCGACGAGACGAACATGCGAACCATCTCGCACTCGTGATCATCGAAACGCCGGAGCGCGCCGGTCCCGACGACGTCCCCGTTGGCGACCGCGCACAGAAACAGGGCGCCGTCAGCGTACGCGGTTGCCGCATCATCGACATCCGAAAGCCGCGAATAGACGAAGTCGCGCACGAAGGCGTCGGGATGATCGCCAAAATGCTCGCGCCAGACCGCCTCGATGAGCTGCCGAGCCGGCAGCGCGTCACCGGACTGAAAGGGTCGGATGATCCAGTTTGGTTCGATGCGCGTGGGGTTCACCAAGAGATCTTCCAAAATTCTTTTGGGAGCAAAAATCAGCTTACATGGCAGCCTTGCGCACATCGGTCACGGCCTGCGCCCATTCGGCGGGCCGTTCCTGCGGCAGATTATGACCGGCGCCCGCGAACACGCGCAGCTCGAAAGATCCCTCGAACTTGCGCGCATGATGGGCGGTGCCGGAATTGACGCCGTCGCTGCCCCCGTCGATCGCGATCGTCGGGACGCGGATCGGCGGCTGCGCCGCAAGCTTTTCCTCGATCCCGGCATAGGCGGGATCGCCCGCGACCAGCGCATAGCGGTGGCGGTAGGAGTGGATCACGACCTCGACGAAGTCAGGGTTGTCGAACGAGGTCGCGCTCCTCTCGAACGTCGCGTCGTCGAAGGCCCATGTCGGCGACCACATCGACCAGAGCTGGCGGGCAAAGCCGCGCCGGTTCTGTTCCAGCGCGCGGCGGCCGCGCTCGTTGTGGAAGAGATATTGATACCAGAGCGCCGCCTCATGCGCCGGCAGCCCCGGCTCCATCGCACGCGCAATGTTCTGGATGTTGTAGGAATTGCCGGAGACGAGCCCGACCACGCGTTCCGGATGCAACGCCGCAACCACGCAGGCCGCGCGGCCGCCCCAGTCATAGCCGCCGACCACCGCGCGTTCGATGCGAAGCGCGTCCATGAAGGCCAGCAGATCGGCGCCTAGCGCCGCCTGCTCGCCGGAGCGCGGCGTCTGCGCCACACGAAACCGCGTCGGGCCATAGCCGCGCAGCCAGGGCACCAGCACCCGCGCGCCGGCCTGCGCGAGGATCGGCGCGGTCTCGGCATAGGCGCTCACGTCGTAGGGGAAGCCGTGGCCCATGATGCAGGGCCAGCCGTCGGGCGCGCCATATTCGAGATAGGCGATGTCGAGGACATCGGTGGTTACGGCTTTTTGTTGCATGATTTGCTTGCGGAGTTGGGACTTCGTAGCCGGATGGAGCGCAGCGTAATCCGGGAACGCCAGCATCCGCGAATCCCGGATTGCGTGACGCTCCATCCGGGCTACAAGGCGCGGCCTATTTCTGCGGCCCGGACAGCGTGATGTCGCGCTCGGCGCGGAACACGTTGCTGTAGAGGTTGGCGATCCATTGCCGGCCGATCTCGGTCTTGTTGAGGTAGCCGATCTCGGTCTGGATATGCGGCGCGACGCTGTTCCAGTAGAATTGGGGATAGCGGTTCACGATGTCGGCGGGGGAGTCGTAGCCGAGCTGGCGGTTGATGCCGACCTCCTCGAACTCGTAATAGAGCGCATTGGCCTTGCGCAGATAGTTGGGATCGCCGAGTTGGCCAATGAAATCGGCGGCGCGCAGGATCGAGGCTTCGTCGTCATATTCCTGGGCCTGCTGGGCGGGAAACCGCGTCCCCTCGATGGCGCGGGCGATACGCTCCGGATCGAGCCCCGGAATGTGCCGCAAGCGCCGCATCACGTACAATTTCGAGCGATCGACGTGATACATCATCAGGCTCGCGTCCGACGCGCCCCTTTGAAGGGAGACTTTGGTCCCGGCCTCGTCGACCACGAAACCGTCCTCGTCGTCCTCCTCGAACAGGCCGCGCACATAGCCGATGTCGTGAGCAAGGCAGGCGATCAGGACATGAACGTAGTCCTCCGCCTCCAGATGGGTGTGGAGATATCGGCCGCTGAGAATGGAATGACCCGCCAGGGTCACCAGCATCGTGTGCTCGATATTGTGATAGAGCGCATCGCTGTTGCCGATGCATTCCATCGTGGTGCGGGTGGCGCTCTCGATGATGTTTGCCGGGGATTCGCCAAACCTGCGACGCATGAACGAGCCCAGCACCTTCTCGAGGGACTCCGCCGCCAGTCTCGGTAACGTCATCATGGATGCAGCCCCGTTTGTCGGTGGTGTCCCACGCCAACTCCCGACGTCTCATTGTGTTCTCGACGCAAGGGCCAGCATAGCCCATCTTGGGGGACTGACCAAATCCCGGGACGAAAATACGCAAATATGTTGCTGTCCCGCTTCGCAACATAACGGTTGCAGTCAAAGCTCGATACATCTTGGGGCAGTCCGGGCCGGGGCCGGCCGCCGGGCACAAAGCCAGCAACAGCACTCGTTTGACCAGATTGCGCCGCGAAGGCGCGCAATGGACTGCGGTCCGGTGCAGGCGGTTGCATCGTCTTCCGGACGGCGAAGCTCGGTCACTCCACCAGCAGCACGTCGACGGCGACGCCGAGCTTCTGCTTCGGCGAGCCGACGATGATACCATCGACCGGCGAGACGTCGGAGAAGTCGCGCGCGACGGCGAGCACGATATGGTCGTTGGCAACCAGAAGGTCGTTGGTCGGATCGAAATCGACCCAGCCAAGCTCCGCCCCGCACCACAGCGAGACCCAGGCGTGGGTGGCGTCGGCGCCTTGCAGGCGCGGCTGGCCCGCCGGCGGAATGGTGCGCAGGTATCCGCTGACATAGGCGGCGGGCAGGCCGAGCCCGCGCAGGCCTGCGATCATCACATGGGCAAAATCCTGGCAGACGCCGTGCCGCTTGTCGAAGACCTCGTTGAGCGGCGTCGAGATCACGGTGGCCTTGGGATCGTAGCGGAATTCAGTGCGGATGCGATGCATGAGATCGACCGCACCGGCGAGGATGCCCGCGCCGGGCGGAAAGCTCGCAGCCGCATAGGCGCTGACCGGACGCAGCACCGGCACCAGCGGGCTCGCAAAGACATAGCCGACCGGCGAGGACGGCCCGAGGCTGGTCGACTCGAACGCGATGTCGCGAATGCTCTCCCAGGCCGGGCTCGGCACATCGCGCGCCGGCGGCTGCCGCGACACCGAGACGCGCGAGCGCGAGTCGATGCGCAGAGTGCGATGCGCGGCCTCGATCACGACGCTCTCGGTGAGCGTGCCGAAAAAATCGTGGCGAACGTTGCGCTCGGCGGGGCGCGGTCGAATCTCGACATGGTGCGAGATCAGTTCCTGACCACCGCCGCTCTTCGGCTCGAGCCGCAGCGTGCAGCGGGCGAAGCTGACCGGGCTCTCGTAGTCGTAGGTGGTGACGTGACGGATGTCGTAGATCACGCCAGCCCCGTCAGCTTTTCCGGCCGGCTGGCATTGGGCCCGTGCGGGAAGTAATGCAGCCCGATCGCCTCGGCGAGACTGAGCAGATCCTGCTCCAGCGAGAACAGCGTCTTGACCTCGAGCTTCTCGGCCTCGGCCGTCGCCAGCATCGCCTGCACCGCGACCGCGAGGCGCTGCGGCTGCTCGATCAGGCCGTGCTCCTTCAGGCTCGGCAGCGCCGCGATGTGCTCGTTCAGGGTCGCGACCTGGAAGGCGACCGAACGCGGGTTGTAGCTGTCGAGCACCGCGAGGTCGCGTACCGGAGCGAGGATCGGTGCCAGCAGATAGCGCGAGCGGTAGGTGATCTGCGAATCCACCAGCGTCAGCAGGATGTCGAGATCCTCGTCGCCCGCCTCGTCATAGGCGAACTGGCGCGCAAAGCGCGCCGTGTTGATGGCGCGCTCGGTGCGGCGGCCGATGTCGAGGAAGCGCCAGCCGGCGGCGCGGTTCATGTTCTCCTGCGCAAGGCCGGCAAAGCTCGCCAGCTCCTGCAAGGTCAGCTCGGCCGCGCTCAGCACGCTGTCGTCGTCCTCGACCTCCCAGGCGAGACGCTCGGCCATCTCGGTGATGACCTGCCAGGCATCGGGCGACAGCCGCTCGCGCAAGGAGGTCGCGGTGCGCTGCGCCGCGCGCACCAGCGACAAGGCCGAGCCGAAACGCTCCGCGCTCTGCAACGCCTCGGCGGCGATGCGCCCCGGCGCCGCGCGCGAGGTCTGCGAGATCGCGCCCCAGGCCACCAGCAGACGCTGGATGCGCTCGGACGATTGCAGCGAGGCCGCGGTGCCCTTGTTGGGCCCGCTCGGCGAGCCCAGCGCACGCACCAGGCGCAGCGTCGCCTCGGCGCGTTCGAGATAGCGGCCGAGCCAGAACAGATTGTCGGCGGCGCGGCTCGGCAGCACGCCGGCGATGCGGCGGATGCGCACCTTGTCGGTCGCCGGCAGCAACGTCGCGGTCGCGACCTGCTTGCCCGAGACGACCCAGACGTCGGCGGCGCGCGCGCCGTCGCCCATCGACACCGCGCGCGCATCGGCCTGCTCGGCGATCCGGCAGAAGCCGCCGGGCATGATGGCCCAGCCGTCGGGGGTTGCGGCGGCGAACACGCGCAGCACGAAGGGGCGCGGGGTGATCTGCCCCTGCTCCCACACCGGCATGGTCGAAAGCCGCACCACCTCCTGGCCGACATAGTCCATGCCGCGCGCGCTGATGGCGTCGATCAGGCGCTGGCGTCCGGCGGCGTCGAGCTCGCTCGCGAGCACCGGGCCGCTCGAGTCGAAGCCGGGAACGCCGCGCCGGTAGGCGCCCTCGATCGCGACCTCGTCGAGTCGCGACAACACCTCGTCGCGCGCGATGCGCTGGCCGCACCACCAGGTCGCGATATGCGGCATCTTCAGCTCTTCGCCAAGCAGGCGACGGCTCAGCGCCGGCAGGAAGCCGAGCAGCGCGCGCGCCTCCAAGACGCCCGAGCCCGGCATGTTGGCGACGACGACGCCGTCCTTGCGCAGCACGTCGATCAGGCCCGCCACGCCCAGCCGCGAGGACGCATCGAGCTCGAGCGGATCGAGCGAGTTGGAATCGACGCGGCGGAGCAGCACGTCGAGCCGCTTCAGGCCGGCGACGGTGCGGATATGGATGCGGTTGTCGCTGACGGCGAGATCGTCGCCCTCGACCAGGAGGAAGCCGAGATAGCGCGCCAGCGTCGCGTGCTCGAAATAGGTCTCGCTGAAGCTGCCGGGCGTGAGCACGCCGATCCGCGGCTCGTCGCGATCGGCGCGTGCGCGAAGACTGTCGCGAAACGCCTCGAAGAACGGCGCGACGCGCGGCACGTTCATCGACTTGTAGAGATCGGAGAAGGCGCGCGAGAGCACGAGGCGGTTCTCCAGCGCGTAGCCCGCGCCCGATGGCGCCTGCGTGCGGTCGCCGAGCACCCACCAGCGGCCGTCGGGTCCGCGGCCGACATCGGCGGCATAGAGCGAGAGATAGCGTCCGCCCGGCGGCGGCACGCCGCAGACGGGACGGAGATATTCCGGGCTGCCGGCAATCGCTGCCGCCGGCAGCGCCCCTTCCGCGACCAGCCGGCCCTCGCCATAGATGTCGCGCAGCACCAGCTCGAGCAGCTCGGCGCGCTGGGTGATGCCGGCGCAAAGCTGCTTCCAGTCGGCCTCGTCGATCAGCAGCGGCAGATGGCTGAGCGACCACGGCCGGTCGGCGCTGTCGCCGGGCGCGCGGTAGGTGACGCCGGCCTCGCGGAGGTGGCGGTCGGCCATGCCGAAGCGCCGCTCGATCTCGTCGGGCGCGAGCGCGCCGAAGGCGTCGAAGAAGCGGCTCCAGACCGCGCGCGGGGCGCCGTCGGGCCCGAGGAACTCGTCGGGGATGCCGGGCAGGCGGCGATAGTCGCGGACCCATTGCGCGAGGCGGCGCTGGCCTTCGCGCTGACCTTGCGCCTTACCCGCCTTGTCGTCCTCTTCGACTGCGCCCTCGCCCATGCGCCTCTCCCTGCCCCACCATCATACTCATTGCAGGAGCGGGGTTCGCAAGTCGAGGGTCAGCGGAAACTCATTTGTGCGTTCCTCGGGCGGCGGCTGCATCGGGCCCGGCGTATGGCCGTGGTCCTGGAAGCGCGCCAGCCGGCGCGCCTCGGCCTCATAGGTGTTGACGGGCTTGGTGTCGTAGCTGCGCCCGCCGGGATGGGCGACGTGGTAGACGAAGCCGCCGACCGAGCGGCCGTTCCAGGTGTCGATCAGGTCGAAGGTCAGGGGCGCGTGGACCGGAATGGTCGGGTGCAGGCCGGAAGCCGGCTGCCAGGCCTTGAAGCGCACGCCGGCCACGGCCTCGCCCGAACGTCCGGTCGAGGTCATCGGCAGGCGGCGGCCGTTGCAGGTGATGATGTGGCGACCCTCGACGAACCCCTCCGCCTTGACCTGGAGCCGTTCGACGGAACTGTCGACATAGCGCACGGTGCCGCCGGCCGAGCCCTCCTCGCCGAGCACGTGCCAGGGCTCCAGCGCCTGGCGCAATTCCATCGTGACGCCGCCATGATGGACACGGCCGAAGGCGGGGAAGCGGAATTCGAGCTGGGCCAGATACCATTCCGCCTCGAACGGATAGCCGGACTGCTTCAGCTCGGAGAGCACGTCCAGGAAGTCTTCCCAGATGAAATGCGGCAGCATGTAACGGTCATGCAGCGCGGTGCCCCAGCGCACGAACTTGCCGGCTTGCGGCTCGCGCCAGAACTTTGCGATCAGCGCGCGGATCAGCAGCTGCTGTGCCAGCGACATGCGCGGATCGGGCGGCATTTCGAGCGCGCGGAACTCGACGAGCCCGAGCCGTCCCGTGGGCCCGTCAGGCGAATAGAGCTTGTCGATGCAGATCTCGGCGCGGTGGGTGTTGCCGGTGATGTCGACGAGGAGATGCCGGAACAGCCGGTCCACCAGCCACAGCGGCGTCTGATAGCCCGGCGGCGGCACGTGCGAGAGCGCGATCTCGAGCTCGTAGATGCTGTCGTGGCGGGCCTCATCGATGCGCGGCGCCTGGCTGGTCGGGCCGATGAAGAGGCCCGAGAAGAAGTAGGACAGCGACGGATGCCGCTGCCAGTACAGCACCAGGCTCTTGAGCAGATCGGGCCGGCGCAGGAACGGCGAATCCTGCGGACTGGAGCCGCCGATCACGACATGATTGCCGCCGCCGGTGCCGGTGTGGCGACCGTCGACCAGAAAACGGTTGGCGCCGAGGCGCACCTTGCCCGCATCCTCATAGAGGCCGGAGGTGATCTCGACCGCATCGCGCCAGCTCTTCGCCGGCTGGATGTTGACCTCGATCACGCCGGGATCCGGCGTCACCTTGATGACCTCGATGCGCGGATCGAACGGCGGCGGATAGCCCTCGACATGGACCTGGAGCTGCATCTCCTCGGCGGTCGCCTCCAGCGCTGCGATCAGTTCGAGATAATCCTCGATCTGCTCGACCGGCGGCATGAAGGCGCAGAGCACGCCGTCGCGGACTTCGACCGACATCGCGGTCCGGACCGGGATGGATGTATTGAGCTGTTCGGGCTCGACCCGCTCCGGCGATTCCGGACGCGCCGGAAGGCTGAACACCGGCAGCTTGCCGCGGGCCTCCATCGGGTCCCGCTCGACGATGTAGGGATATTGGTTGGGCGGCACGTAGCCGAGCGAGTCGAGCGGCAGGCGCAGACCGAGCGGCGAATCGCCCGGCATCAGGAACAGATGATTGCGCCGGAGCTGCCAGCGCTCGCTGCGCCAGCGTGGCGGCGCATTCCAGCGCTGCACCGGCAGCACATATCCGCGAGGATTGTTGAGGCCCTGCTCGAACACCCGCGCGATCCGCGCACGCGCCTCCGGATCGGACAATTTGGAGTCGGAGGGATCGACGTTGTGGGGAAGCTCGGCTTCCTTCCGAAGCCACAGCGCGGTGTCTTCATAGGCCGGCATGATGTAGCCGGGATCGAGCCCGAGGCGCAGCGCCGCGCCCTCCATGAAGGCCTCGGCGTCCTTCGTCGCGGCGGGCCGCGGGTTTTCGATCTTGGCGATGAGATCGGCATTCTTCCAGATCGGCACGCCGTCCTTGCGCCAGTACAGGCCAAAGGCCCAGCGCGGCAGGCTCTCGCCCGGATACCATTTGCCCTGGCCGTAATGCAGCAGGCCGCCGGGCGCAAAGCGCGTGCGCAGGCGGCGGATCAGATCGTCGCCGAGTGCGCGCTTGGTCGGGCCGACGGCTTCCGTATTCCACTCCGCCGCTTCGAGATCGTCGACCGAGACGAAGGTCGGCTCGCCGCCCATGGTGAGCCGCACATCCTCGGCGGCGAGATCGCCGTCGACCTGCTCGCCGAGGTCGTTGAGCCGCGTCCAGGATTCGTCCGAAAACGGCTTTGTGATGCGCGGCGCCTCGCGGATGCGCTTGACGCTCATGTCGAAGGCGAACTCGACCTCGGCGAAGCCGGCGCCGCCGGAGATCGGCGCGGCCGAGCGATAATGCGGCGTGGCGGCGACCGGGATGTGCCCCTCGCCCGCGAGCATGCCGGAGGTGGCGTCAAAGCCGATCCAGCCCGCGCCCGGCAGATAGACCTCGGCCCAAGCGTGCAGATCGGTAAAGTCGTTCTCGACTTCGGGCGGGCCCTCGATCGGATCGATGTCGGGACGGATCTGGATCAAATAGCCGGAGACGAAGCGAGCGGCGAGCCCGAGATGGCGCAGCGTCTGGATCAGGAGCCAGGCGGAGTCGCGGCACGAGCCCGCGCCAGAGGAGAGCGTCTCCTCCGGCGTCTGCACGCCGGGCTCCATGCGGATGATGTAGCGGACGTGCTTCTGCAGCTCGCGATTGAGATCGACCAGGAAGTTGACGGTGTTCGGGGCCTCGTGCGGGATCGTGTCGAGAAATTTCGCGAACAGGCGATCGGCTTTGATGGTCTCGAGATACGGCGCAAGCTCCGTCTTCAGGTCTTTGGTGTATTCGAACGGGAAGCTGTCGGCATAGGGCTCGACGAAGAAATCGAACGGGTTGACCACGGTCATCTGCGCCGTGAAATCGACCTCGAATTTCAGCTCGGTGGTCTTCTCCGGGAAGACATAGCGCGCCAGCCAGTTGCCCTGCGGATCCTGCTGCCAGTTCACGAAATGGTTGGCCGGGGTGACCTTGAGCGAATAGCTCAGGATCGGCGTGCGCGTGTGCGGCGCCGGCCGCAGACGGATGGTCTGCGGACCGAGATCGATCGGGCGGTCGTACTTGTAGTGCGTGACGTGGTGTAATGCGACGTAGATCGACACGGGGTACGGTGCTCCAGCAGCTTTTTTGAGCAGAACACCTGACGTCAATGCGATCAAGCACTAACAACGGGCAAAGGGTGCCTAGGAAGTACCCCGATTGTTCTCTGGGCAAGCGCACGAGACGTGAAAGTTTGGCGCTCTGAAGCTTCCCCAGCGTCATGCCCGGGCTTGTCCCGGCCATCCACGACCTTCTCTTGCGGTCCCAAGAACGTGGATGCCCGGGACAAGCCCGGGCATGACGACCTCTGGTGGGTGCGGCTACGCCGCCGACGTCAGCCGCTGCAGGAACTGCGTCACCTCGCGCCGGAGCGCCTCGACCTCGCCATGGACGCGTTCGGAGGCGCTGTTGACGCGGGACGCGACGCGGCCGGTGTCGGCGGCGGCTTCGCTGATGCCGGTGACATTGGAGGACATCTGCGAGGTGCCGGCCGAGGCCTCCTGGACATTGCGGGCGATCTCGCGGGTCGCATGGCCCTGCTGCTCGATCGAACTCGCGATCGAGGCGGTGATCCCGTTGATCTCGGCGATGGTCTGCGCGATCGCCTCGACGGCCGCGACCGAGTTGGTGGTCGATTGCTGCATCTCGCCGACCTTGGCGCTGATCTCCTCGGTCGCCTTCGCGGTCTGGTTGGCGAGGTTCTTGACCTCGGAGGCCACCACCGCGAAGCCGCGACCGGCCTCTCCTGCCCGCGCCGCCTCGATGGTGGCATTGAGTGCCAGAAGGTTGGTCTGCGAGGCGATCTCGCTGATCAGCTTGACGACGTCGCCGATCTGCATCGCGGCGTCCGCAAGTGTGCGGATCTCGCTGCCGGCACGATTGGCTTCGTTCACGGCGCGCCCCGTGCTCGTGGTCGAGCCGGCCACCTGGCGGCTGATCTCGGCGATCGAGGACGCAAGCTGTTCCGCGGCGCTGGCGACGGTGGCGACGTTGCGCGAGGCCTGGTCGGAGGCGCTGCGCACGCCGGAGGTCTGCCGGCTGGTCTTCTCGGCTGCCGTCGCCATCTGGCCCGCGTCGGATTCAAGATCGGTCGCGGCGCCCATCAATGTGCCCGCAACCTGGTCGAGATGCGTGCCGAACTGTTTCGCGAGATCTCCGATCTCGACCACACGGCGGCCGAGGCTGTCGGTGCCGGAATTGATGACGGTGGCCGAACGGCGGAACGAGCCGGGCAGACCGCGCGCGAGGATCTTGCGGAAATACTTGCCGCAGCCGGCGTATTCCATCGACGCCGAAGCTTCACGCAAATAGGCATCGGTGATGTCGAGCATGTCGTTGACCGACTTCTGGAGCGCCCCGATCCGTCCGGCCTGACGATTGCTCAGGATGCGCGCTTCGAGATCGCCCTGCGAAGCCTTGCGGCAGACCTCGGCGACCTCATCGACGGCGACCGCCGCGCAGCGCTGCCACCAGACGGCGTAACCGAGCAGCGCAACCGTCGCGCCAAGCAACAGCGCTCCGGAGATTCCGGTCACGCCGAGAAGCGAGAGGATAAACGCAACGACGACCAGAACACACGCGAGCGCGGTCGCTCCCTGCGCCTTAGAGAGAGAGCACAAATTCATCGTAACCGACACCCTGTTGCTTCAGCAGTCCGACCATCGCCTCGAAGCTCGCATGCATGCCGTCCTTGGAATTGGCATGCCGCGCCTCTTCCGCGCACAGCGTCTTGTAGATCGGCTTGATGCGCTCGATCTGCGCAGGCTCCGGCTTGCGGCGGCTCGAGTGATAGCCGACGATGTTGCCACGCTCGTCGAATGTCGGCGTGACGTGGGCGAACACCCAGTAATGGCTGCCGTCCTTGGCCAGATTGACGACGTAGGCGAAGATTTCCTGCCTGGACTGAAGTGTGTCCCAGAGCAGCTTGAAGACGCTGCGCGGCATGTCGGGGTGACGGATCAGGCTATGGGGCGCGCCCATCAGCTCGGCGTAGCTGTATTTCGCCATGCGGATGAAGACGTCGTTGGCGTAGGTGATGCGGCCCTTGAGATCGGTCTTCGACACGATCAGCTCCTCCTCGCCGAGGAGATTTTCCACGCCGGTCGGCCGTATCGCGCGCGTCATCGTCGTCCAATCCTTGCGAAGGGCAACGCCTCGAAGGAGTGGAGCCCGCATCACCCTCTTACCTACGGCAACAGGGTTAATTGGGCGTGAGCAAGGGAAACCGCGCGGTCAAATGGCACCTCCGTAAGATTACCGAGGGTGCGCCTTCCGGTCCTGCATATTTCCGCAAAGAGGTGCGCGTTGCGCGCGATCACATCGTCGCGCCGAGCACCCAGGGCGCGAACTCGGCACCGCCGAAGTCGAAGCTTTCGCTCTTGGTCGGCTGTCCCGAGGCCGTCTTGAGGATCAGCTCGAAGATGCGCTGGCCGCACTCCTGGACGCTCTCCTCGCCTTCGAGGATGGTGCCGCAATTGACGTCCATGTCCTCTTCCATGCGCTTGTACATGGGCGTGTTGGTGGCGAGCTTGATCGAGGGCGCCGGCTTGCAGCCGAACACGCTGCCGCGGCCGGTGGTGAAGCAGACGAGATTGGCGCCGCCGGCGACCTGCCCGGTCGCAGCCACGGGATCGTAGCCGGGCGTATCCATGAACACGAAACCCTTCTTGGTGATGGGCTCGGCGTAGCGCAAGACGTCGACGAGATTGGTGGTGCCGGCCTTGGCCATCGCACCGAGCGACTTTTCCAGGATGGTGGTGAGGCCGCCGGCCTTGTTGCCGGGGCTCGGATTGGCGTTCATCTCGGCGCCTTCGCGCATCGTGTATTCGTCCCACCAGCGCATGAGATCGACGAGCTTCTCGCCGACCTCGCGGCTGACCGCGCGGCGGGTGAGCAGATGCTCGGCGCCATAGGTCTCCGGCGTCTCCGACAGGATCACGGTGCCGCCGTGGCGGACGATGAGATCGCTGGCCGCGCCAAGCGCGGGATTGGCTGATACGCCCGAATAGCCGTCGGAGCCGCCGCATTGCAGGGCCACGGTGAGCTCGCTCACCGGTACCGACTCACGCTTGACCTTGTTGGAATCCGCGAGCGCCTCGCGCACGAAGGCGATGCCCGCTTCCACCGTCTTGCGGGTGCCGCCGACTTCCTGGATGTCCATCGCGCGCAGGCGGCCGGCGAGCTTCTGCTCTTCCATGAGCCCACCGATCTGGTTCACCTCGCAGCCCAGCCCAAGCACGATGACGTGGGAGAAATTGACGTGCCGCGCATAGCCGCCGAGGGTGCGGCGGAGCAGCGCTAAGGGCTCGTTCTGCGTCATGCCGCAGCCGGTCTTGTGGGTCAGTGCGACGACGCCGTCCACGTTGGGGAAATCGGCCAGCGGGTTGTCGCCGGTGAAGGGATTCTTCTTGAAGACGTCGGCGACGAGGCCTGCGACATGGGCGCTGCAATTCACCGAGGTGAGGATGCCGATATAGTTGCGCGTGGCGACACGGCCGTCCGGACGGCGGATGCCCTCGAAGCTCGCGGGCAGGTCGAAATTCGGCGTCGGCTTGACGTCGGCGCAGTAGGCATAGTCCTTGGCGAAGTCGCCCATGCCGCAATTCTGCACGTGCACGTGCTGGCCCGGCGCGATCGGTATCGTCGCAAAGCCGATGATCTGGCCGTAGCGGATGACAGGCTCGCCCAATGCGATCGGCTTGATCGCGACCTTGTGGCCGGAGGGAATGCGCTCGACCGTGGTGACGCCGTCGGCCACGACCGTGCCCGGCGGCAGGCTCGCGCGCGCGATCAGCACGCCATCATCGGGATGCAGGCGGATGACGGGGCTGATGGTCATGGGTGTCTCCATAGGCGAGTAGCGAATAGTGAGTGGCGAATGGCGGACGGGAGCAGCACCACTCGCCACTCCCTATTCGCCATTCGCGAGATCTTAAGCCTTACCGCCGGAATCCTTGCGGGTCGCGTTGACCTGCATCTTGGCGTAGGTGGTCATCAGGCCGACCTCGTTCGAGAGCGTCACCAGCTTGAAGCCCATGTTGATGGCGCGCGCAGCACCCTCGGCGCCGCTGCAATGGATGCCGGGGTTGAGGCCGCGCTTGCCGCATTCCTTGATGATCTTGTCGTAGATCGCGAGGATTTCCGGCTCGCTGCGGTCGAGCTTCGGCTCGAGGCCGTAGGAGAAGCCGAGATCGGACGGGCCGATATAGACGCCGTCGATGCCCTCGACGTCGAGGATCGCTTCCATGTTCTCGACCGCGGTCTTGGTCTCCATCATCGGCAGCAGAATGGTGTCGGCATTCGCCGTCTTCTGGTAGGAGCCCGCGGTGCCGTACATGCCGGCGCGGATCGGGCCGTTGGAGCGGACGCCCTGCGGCGGATATTTGGAATAGGAGACGAGGTTCCTGGCTTCCTGCGGCGTGTTGACCATCGGGCAGATCACGCCATAGGCGCCGCCGTCGAGCACCTTGCCGATGATGCCGGGCTCGTTCCAGGGCACGCGGACCATCGGGGTCACCGGATGCTTGTCCATGGCCTGGAAGCACTGCACCATCGACAGATAATCCTGCACGCCGTGCTGCATGTCGACGGTGACGCTGTCGAAGCCGCATTGCGCGATCATCTCGGCCGAGAAGCCCGAGGGTATCGCGAGCCACGCGTTGACCACGGCCTTGCCCGACTTCCAGATTTCCTTGACCTTGTTCGCCACGTTGCCTTCCTTCTTTGTTGTTGGGACCGTCGTCACCATGACGAGCGCCGCGACAGCACACCCCCGCTGTTACCGCGAACCGGGCCGCCGCGCTATGCTCGCAATGACGCAACGCCTATGCGGCCGCCTTCAGGCGCCGGGAATCGGCGCCTGATCGACCGTCGGCCTGGGCCACAATTTGCGCGAAAATGCGCATGCATGTCCATGGCTCGCGGCGCCCGGACGCGCATATCTGCTTCACTCCCCGGCACTTGCCTCCTCGCCGGCGCCCAGCTCTGCAAGACTCAGTTCGAGCTCGCCGAGCATCTCCTGCAACTCGGCAAGCTTGCGCGCGCCAAAGCGTCGCGTGATCTCGGCATAGATCGCTTCCGAGGACGGCGCGACCGAGGCCATCAGCTTCACCCCCTCCTTCGAGATCGAGACCATGCTGCGGCGCTGGTCGGCCTTCGCGGTCTTGCGTTCGATCAGATTGCGCGCCTCGAGATCGCGCAGGATGCGCGACAGGCTCGGCCCGAGCAGGAACGCGGTGCGCGCGAGTTCCGTGACCTCGGCGGCCTCGATGGCGGCCAGCGCACGGAGGATGCGCCATTGCTGCTCGGTCAGGCCGTGCTCGCGCAGCGAGGGGCGAAATTGCCGCATCACCGCCTCGCGCGCGCGCAAAAGCGACATCGGCAGCGAGCGCGAGAAGTCGCGCATCGGCACCTGCCTTGCGGTAGGTCCTGCGGCAGGCGCGCTTGCGTTGGCGGGATCAGCCGGTCTCTTGGTCATGGCGCCCTTTCAAGCCGCAAAACGTTTGCAGTGCAGCATGGCCAGATTCTGTTTGACGCATTCACTTAACATGTTAAGCATCTCCGGGCACCACGATTTCCAAGATCACAAATGGCGCTTTCCAACGACGATATCCAAGCTTGTGCGAGGCGTCTGCACCAGGCGGAGAAGACCCGCACGCAGATCCGGCAGCTCTCGCAGGATTTCCCCGACATCACCATCGCCGATGCCTACGCGATTCAGAAGGCCTGGGTCGACGTCAAGCTCGCCGAGGGGCGCATCGTGAGGGGGCACAAGATCGGCCTGACCTCGAAGGCGATGCAGAGCGCGCTTGACATCAACGAGCCGGATTCCGGCGTGCTGCTCGACGACATGTTCTTTGCCGATGGCGGGATCATTCCGACCGAGCGCTTCATTGCGACACGGGTCGAGGCCGAGCTCGCCTTCGTCATGAGCAAGCGGCTTGCTGGCCCCGACTGCACGATGTTCGACGTGCTCAACGCCACCGACTTCGTGGTGCCGGCGCTGGAGATTCTGGATACGCGGATCGAGCGCGTCGATCCCAGGACGAAAGCCACGCGAAAAATCTTCGACACCATCGCCGACAACGCGGCGAATGCCGGCATCGTGCTCGGGGGACGGCCGATCCGTCCGCTCGAGGCCGATTTGCGCTGGATCGGCGCGCTGTGCTTCAGGAACGGCCAGCTCGAAGAGACCGGCCTTGCCGCCGGCGTGCTCAATCATCCCGCGACCGCGGTCGCCTGGCTCGCCAACAAGATCGCGCCGCTCGGGCTCGCGCTGGAGCCCGGCCAAATCGTGCTCGCCGGCTCCTTCATCCGTCCGATCGAGACCCGCAAGGGCGACACAATTCAAGCCGATTATGGCGCCTACGGCTCGGTGAGCTGCTACTTCGCCTGACGAATAAGAATACAGGGAGTGAAACCGCGATGCCGCATTTCACGATTGAATATTCGGCCAATCTCGACAGCCGCCTCGACATCGGCGCCGTCTGTGAAGTCGTGCGCAAGGCGGCAGTCGAGACCGGCATCTTCCCGCTCGGCGGCATCCGCGTCCGCGCCGTCAGGTGCGAGCATTATGCAATCGCCGATAACAGGCAGGACTACGGCTTCCTCGACATGGTGCTGCGCATCGGCGAGGGCCGCGACCTTCCCACGCGTCAGAAAGCCGGCGAGCACGTGTTCCAGGCGCTTTCAAGACATCTCGATCCCGTCTTCGCCGCCAGCAAGTTCGCCCTCTCGTTCGACATGCAGATCAACGACAAGGACACCAGCTGGAAACGCAACAACATCCACGACGCCCTGAAAGCGGAGGCCGCCCATGGATAAGCCCACCCCGAAAGCCGATGTGTTCCAGGCCAACCGCGATCGCGTTACCCCGCTGCTGAAGACGCTGCGCGCCGACGGCATCGGCCACATGATCGACGGCAAGATCGTCCCGTCGATCTCGGGCGAGACCTTCGAGACGAAGTCGCCGGTCGATGGCACCACGCTCGCGAGTGTCGCGCGCGGCAATGCCGAGGATATCGATCGCGCGGCCACCGCCGCTGCGCTGGCCTTCAAATCCTGGCGCGACATGGGCCCCGCGATGCGCAAGAAGCTGCTGCATCGCGTCGCCGACACCATCGAGGACAATGCCGAAGACATCGCTGTGCTCGAATGCATCGACACCGGACAGGCCTATCGCTTCATGGCCAAGGCTGCGATCCGCGCCGCCGAAAACTTCCGCTTCTTCGCCGACAAATGCGCGGAAGCGCGCGACGGCCAGAACACGCCGAGCGACGAACACTGGAATATCTCGACGCGCGTGCCGATCGGCCCGGTCGGCGTGATCACGCCGTGGAATACGCCGTTCATGCTGTCGACCTGGAAGATCGCCCCTGCCCTCGCAGCCGGCTGCACCGTGGTGCACAAGCCGGCCGAATGGTCGCCGGTGACGGCCGCCATTCTGGCAAGGCTCGTCAAGGAAGCCGGCGTGCCCGACGGCGTGCTCAACACCGTGCACGGCTTTGGCGAAGAGGCCGGCAAGGCGCTGACCGAGCATCCCGCGATCAAGGCGATCGGCTTCGTCGGCGAGAGTGCGACCGGCTCTGCGATCATGACGCAGGGTGCGCCAACCCTAAAGCGCGTGCATTTCGAGCTCGGCGGCAAGAACCCGGTCATCGTGTTCGACGACGCCGATCTCGACCGTGCGCTCGATGCCGTCGTGTTCATGATCTACTCGCTCAATGGCGAGCGCTGCACCTCGTCGAGCCGCCTGCTGATCCAGGCCAGCATTGCCGAAAAATTCGTGGAGAAGCTGACCGCGCGGGTGAAGGCGCTGAAGGTCGGCCATCCCCTCGATCCCGCGACCGAGATCGGGCCGCTGATCCACGAGCGGCACCTGGCAAAGGTCTGCTCCTATTTCGACGTCGCGCGCCAGGATGGCGCGACCATCGCCGTCGGCGGCAAGGCCTATGACGGCCCCGGCGGCGGACATTATGTCGAGCCGACGCTGGTGACCGGTGCGCATGGCAAGATGCGCGTGGCGCAGGAGGAGGTGTTCGGCCCCTTCCTCACCGTGCTGCCGTTCCGGGATGAAAAGGACGCGATCGAGATCGCCAACGACATCCGCTATGGCCTCACCGGTTACGTCTGGACCAACGATGTCGGCCGGAGCCTGCGCGTCGCCGACGCGCTGGAGGCCGGCATGATCTGGCTGAACTCGGAAAACGTCCGCCATCTGCCGACACCGTTCGGCGGCATGAAGGCCTCAGGCATCGGCCGCGACGGCGGCGATTATTCGTTCGACTTCTACATGGAAACCAAGCACGTCTCGCTGGCGCGGGGCACGCACAAGATTCAGAAACTGGGAATGTAGGACTCGTCATTCCGAGGGAAAACGCCAATGCCGGTACCGCAACATATCTTCGAGCCGCCCTTCAACATCATCCGTTCGAGCCATGTCGTGCTCGACGTGACCGACCTGAAGCTGAGCCGCGAATTCTATGAGACCACCGTCGGCCTGCATGTCGAGGATGCCGACGACAAGGTGGTTTACCTGCGCGCCGCCGAGGAGCATCAGCATCACTCGCTGGTGCTGCGCAAGGCGGCCGTGCCCGCCTGTAACAGGCTCGGCTTCAAGGTCGGCAACGACAGGGATCTCGACAAGGCCGCGGCCTTCCTCTCCGAGAACGGCCTCGGCTACGCCTTCGCCGACCAGCCGTTCCAGGGCCGCACGCTGCAATTCACCGATCCCTTCGGCTTCCAGATCGAGCTCTACGCGGCGATGGACAAGCGTCCGCATCTGCTGCGCCGCTACGACCTCTACCGGGGATGCCATCCGCAGCGGCTCGACCATTTCAACGTCTTCGCCGCCGAGGTGCAGGACACCGTCGACTTCTACGCACGGCTCGGCTTCCGCCTCACCGAATATGCCGAGGAGGATGGACCGAACGGGCGTATCGCTGCTGCCTGGATGCATCGCAAGGGCAATGTCCACGATTTTGCGATCACCAATGGCAAGGGTCCGCGGCTGCACCACTTCGCCTACTGGACGCCGACGGCGATGAACATCATCCATCTCTGCGACGTCATGGCCTCCCAGGGTTTTGTGAAGAACATCGAGCGCGGCCCCGGACGCCACGGCATCTCGAATGCGTTCTTCCTCTACGTGCGCGATCCCGATGGACACCGCCTCGAACTCTACACCAGCGACTACTTTACGGGCGATCACGACCACGAGCCGCTGCGCTGGTCGCTGCGCGATCCGCGCCGCCAGACGCTATGGGGTGCACCTGCCCCGCGCTCCTGGTTCGAACAGGGTTCGCTGTTCACAGGCCAGGCCGTGCGGGAGCCAAAGTTCGTGGCCGATGTGCTGGTGGCGGATTGATGTTCTTCGCCGGGACGACAAGAGAGATTGACAATGAAACTCCCTCGCCTCGCCACTTATTCCGTCCAGGGTGAAACGCGTTACGGCGCCGTCCTGGAAGGAGGCATCGTCGATCTCTCCCCGCGCCACGCCAAGGACTATCCGACGCTGCGCGAGGTGATTGCGGCCGGAAAGCTCGTGAACCTTGCCGAGGAAGCCGCCGGCCGCTCGCCGGATCACGCACTCGGCGAGATCACCTGGCTGCCGCCGGTGCCCGCTCCGGAAAAGATCATCTGCATCGGCGTCAACTACCCCGACCGTAACGCCGAGTACAAGGACGGTCAGGAGGCGCCGAAATATCCGAGCATGTTCATGCGCTCGCCGCGGTCCTTCGTCGGCCACGATACGCCGCTGGTGCGCCCGCGGGCGTCCGCGCAGCTCGACTATGAGGGCGAGATCGTGCTGGTGATCGGCAAGCCCGGACGACACATTGCCGAAAGTGCCGCGCTCGACCACATCGCCGCGCTGACGCTTTGCAACGAAGGCTCGGTGCGCGACTGGCTGCGCCATGCCAAGTTCAACGTCACGCAGGGCAAGAACTTTGATTCCAGCGGCAGCCTCGGCCCGTGGCTGGTGCCCTACATCAGGGAATCGCAGATCGCCGACGTCAGGCTCACCACGCACGTCAACGGCGAGCTCCGGCAGGACGACCGTACCAGCCGGCTGATGTTTCCGTTCCGCTACCTCATCAGCTACATCTCGACCTTCGCAACGCTCGTTCCCGGCGATATCATCGTCACGGGCACGCCGACCGGCGCCGGCGCGCGGTTCGATCCGCCGCGCTATCTGAAGCCGGGCGACGTGATCGAGATCGAGGCCGAGGGTATCGGACGCTTGCGTAACGGTGTCGTCGACGAAGCCTGAAAACGAAACGAATGGAATGATGCAATGACCACCCTCACCGGCGGCGAAGCGATCGTCAGCGGCCTCGTCGCCCACGGCGTCGACACCGTGTTCGGCCTGCCGGGCGCGCAGGTCTACGGCCTGTTCGACGCCTTTCACCAGGCCCAACTGAAAGTGATCGGCGCACGGCACGAGCAGGCCTGCGGCTACATGGCGTTCGGCTACGCGCGCTCCAGCGGCAGGCCCGGCGTGTTCAGCGTGGTGCCCGGCCCCGGCGTGCTCAACGCCAGCGCAGCGCTGCTCACGGCTTTCGGCTGCAACGAGCCGGTGCTGTGCGTGACGGGCCAGGTGCCGACGCAGTTCCTCGGCAAGGGCCGCGGCCATCTGCACGAGATGCCCGACCAGCTCGCCACCTTGCGCACCTATGTGAAATGGGCGGATCGGATCGAAACGCCCGGCAACGCGCCGACCACCGTGGCGCGTGCGTTCCAGGAGATGACGTCGGGCCGGCGCGGTCCCGCTTCGGTCGAGATGCCCTGGGATATTTTTACTCAGCGCGCCGATACCGCGGCAGCACAGGTGCTGGAGCCGCTGCCCGCGCCCCTGCCCGATCCTGATCTGATCAAGCAGGCGGCCGCGCTGATCAAGACCAGCAAGGCGCCGATGATCTTCGTCGGCAGCGGCGCGATCGAGGCGGGCGAGGAGATCCTCGAGCTCGCCGAGATGATCGATGCGCCCGTGGTGGCCTTCCGCAGCGGCCGCGGCATCGTCTCCAACGCGCATGAGCTCGGGCTGACCATGGCCGCCGCCTACAAGCTGTGGCCGAACACCGACCTGATGATCGGCATCGGCTCGCGGCTGGAGCTGCCGACCATGTCGCGCTGGCCGTATCGGCCCGACGGCTTGAAGAGCATCCGCATCGACATCGATCCCGTCGAGATGCGGCGCTTCATCTCGGACACCGCGATCGTCGCCGATGCCAAGGCCGCAACCGCCGATCTCGCTGCGGCCGTCAGCAAGGCCGGCTACAGCAAGACCGCCAGCCGTCGGGCGGCAATCCGCGAGGCGACGGCGACCGCGCTGGCAGAGATCCAGCGCATCCAGCCGCAGATGGCGTATCTCAACATTTTGCGCGAGGTGCTGCCGGCGAACGCGATCGTGACCGATGAATTGTCGCAGTTCGGCTTCGCCTCCTGGTACGGCTTTCCGATCTACCAGCCGCGGACCTTCATCACGTCAGGCTATCAGGGCACGCTCGGCTCGGGCTTCCCGACCGCGTTAGGGGCCAAGGTCGCCAATCCTGATAAGCCGGTGGTGGCAATCACGGGCGACGGCGGCTTCATGTTCGGCGTGCAGGAGCTTGCCACCGCCGTGCAGTTCAACATCGGCGTGGTGACGCTGGTGTTCAACAACAACGCCTACGGCAATGTCCGCCGCGACCAGCGCGAGCGCTTCGACGGCCGCGTGGTGGCGTCCGATCTGGTCAATCCGGATTTCGTCAAGCTCGCGGAATCCTTCGGCGTCGCATCTGCGCGCGTCACCGCACCGGACCAGTTCAAGGCGGCAATGGAGAAGGCGCTTAGCCACAGCGGGCCGTACCTGATCTCGGTCGAGGTGACACGGGACTCCGAAGTCAGCCCCTGGGCGTTCATCCACCCGCCGAAGCCTTGAGGTGAGCACCTCCCTGTAACCGCGCCGCTGCGATCACCAGCAAGCCCGCGCCTGCCACCGACCAGCAGGCAACCGGCGCCCAGTGCAGCAGCGGCGCGTATTCGGGCATCTTCTGCAGGCCGCCGGCGACCGCCGCCATCCGCGCGAAGGTGCCGAGCGCCAGCGCCGAGAACACGAGACCGGTGACCTTTCCCTCCGCGCCGGTCGAGCCGATGGCGAGCGCGGCCGAGATCGCGCTCATCAGCATGCAGCCCCACGCCGCTCCGGCGAGAAACTGCGCGGCGATCAGCGTGTTGAGGCTGCCGGCGAATTCGGCCGCAGCGATCGCGACCGCGCCAAGCAATCCGGCCGCGCCCATCACGATCAGGCCGCCGCGGTGCTTGACGACGAGGCTCGCCGGAAACATCGCGATGTTGAAGCCGATCCAGAACACCGGCATCAGCCATTGCAGCTCGTCGGGCCTTGCAAAGCGCAGATAGAACGGCGCGCTGTTCATGGCGAAGTGCAGCTGATAGCCGAGCGCGAGCGCCACCATCGCGACGATGAAGGCGAGCGGCACGAGGCCCAGCGGCTTGGCCGCCTCGGCCGGCGTCGGCGGGATGGTGTCGCGCGCCGCATCGTATTCGATCCGCGACAGTCCGAGCGCCGTGAGCAACAGCACCGCGCCGGAGATCACGAAGGGCAGCCGCGCATCGTGCTCGCGCAGCACCACGCCCAGATAGGGCGAGACGGCGCCGGCGAGGCCATAGCCCAGCATGGCCAGCGCCGCGAGGAACGGCACTTGCGGCCTTGCGCGATACTTGCCGAGCAAGGTCAGCGGCGGCGCACGCAGGGCCGATGACGTGATCGACCAGACCACGATCAGCGCGATCAACCAGACCTGCGCCCCCGCGCCGATCCCCGCCACGAAGGGCAGCGCGACGAAGGCCGCGCAGGAGATCGCCGCCAGCACACCGACGAACAGGCCGAGCCGCCCGACGAAAGGCGCGATCTTGTCGGCCGCAATCCCCATCGCGGTGTCGGCGATGGTGAAGATCGCCTGGTCCAGCATCAGGATGAGGATGACGGCGGACGGCGCGATGCCGACCTCGGCCGCGAGCTTTGGCAGATAGATGACGTAGGTGGTCCAGCCCAGCGTGAACACCAGTTGCAGCGCGGCGAGATAGACTCCCGTCCGAGCCGCGTTTGCGCTCGCGCCAGTCGAGACCTGTGCAGTGGTCATGTCGCCGCCTCCCCCTCGCCGAAGCTTAGTCGACGGCAACGCCAGAGGAAACGCCTCAGAGCACCTTTCGGAACGTCAGATTGATCCGTTTCCGCCCGAGCAGCGCATGCTCGCCCTCGGCGAGCGGCGCGACGCCGTGATAGGCGAGCCTGCTGGCCCCGCCCCAGACCACGACGTCGCCATGGACGAGGCGGAAGCGGCGCGGCTTGTCGGCGCGCGCCAGGCCGCCGAACAGGAAGGTCGCGGGCAGGCCGAGCGAGACGGAGACGATCGGCGCCGCATAGTCCAGTTCGTCCTTGTCCTGATGCAGCGACAGCCGCGTGCCGGGCTCATAGCGATTGACGAGGCAGGCATCCGGCGCAAAGCCGGCAAAGCCGCCCTGCTCCGCCGCGCGGCGCGCGAGATCGCGGAACGCCGGCGGCATCGCCGGCCATGGCGCACCGGTCCGCGGATCGATCGGGTCGTAGCGATAGCCGGTGTGGTCGGTGATCCAGCCGCGCTCGCCGCAATTGGTCATGGCCACCGACATCAGATGACCGCCGGGCGTGGTCATCCGCCGGAACGGCGATTGCGCCACGATGGCGCGCACGGCGGCGATCAGCTCGCTCTCGATCGGTTTGACGAATCCGCGCAGCAGCACCGCGCCGTCGGCGATCTCCTCGCGCGACGGCTGCGCCTCGGCAACGCTATCGAACAAATCGGCCGTCAATCGCAGCGCTCATTTGGCATCATGGAAGATCACACCCAGCGTGTGGCGTTGTCCCGAACGAATCCGGCTGACGCCATGGCGCAGATTAACGCGGTAGGTGCCGCGTGTCCCCTGCACCGGGCGGTGATGCACGGCGAAAACGACGGCGTCGCCCTGCGCGAGCGGCACCACCTCGGCACGGGACTGCATGCGCGGGCGCTGCTCGGTCAGCACGAACTCGCCGCCGGTGAAATCGCGGCCGGGCTCGGAGAGCAGAATCGCGACCTGCAGCGGGAACACGTGCTCGCCATAGAGGTCCTGGTGCAGGCAATTGAAGTCGCCCGCCTCGTATTGCAGCAGCAGCGGCGTTGGCCGCGCCTGCCCGGCGTCGTGGCAGCGCTTCAGGAACGCCGCATGCGCGGCGGGGTAGCGGATATCGATCCCCATCGCCTCGTTCCAGCGATTGGCGACGGCTTGAAGGTGCGCGTAGAGCGCCGGGCGGAGCTGCGCTATCAGGTCAGGGAGCGGATAGGAGAAGTACTTGTATTCACCGCGGCCAAAGCCGTGACGGCCCATGACGATGCGGCTACGGAAGTGCGCCTCGTCGGGGTAGAGCACAGCGATGGTGCGGCATTGCTCCGGCGTGAGCAGGCCCTTCAGGATGGCACAGCCCTGGGTGTCGAGCTCGGCTGTGATTTCGGGCCAGTCGAGGGCATCGACGTGGGCGGCGAGGTCGACGGAGGGCGGAGAAGGTGATTTGCGTGCGGTCATTGTCATAACAATCACCTTTGCAGCTCGGCGTTCACCCCGCCACCCGATTTCCGATGACTATCTCCCCGTCATTGCGAGCGCAGCGAAGCAATCCAGAGTGCACCGTGGAACCAGTCTGGATTGCTTCGTCGCAAGGGCTCCTCGCAATGACGTGGAGAGAGTTGCGCCCGCAACGCAGTCTCGTAGGGTAGGCAAACAAAGGCGCTCTTGCGCCGTGCCCACGTCTTCGCAAGACGTGGGCACGCTTCGCTTTGCCCACCCTACGCGACCGTCGCTTGTGGCGCGACTATCCCCCACCATTTGGTGTGGAGCGAGTTAGCCCCTCACCGGCAGCGTCGTTACGTCATACCCGTGCTTGATGATCCGCTTCAACACGGGATCTTCCAGCTCGAACTCGAAGCGGTCGGCCGGGCGGATGCCGCCCTTAGCTGCGAAGGTGCCGCCGAACATGGCGCAGCCGTCGGGGAATTTTCCACCCTCAAAACCGCGTGCGATGAGGTCGGCAACCGGCAGCATCGCATCCAGCGTGCCCTCCTGGTAGAGCACGCGCTCGCCCTTGATCGTGGCGTAGGAACGCAGGATCATCTTGTCCCAATGGCCGATGACGTCTTCGAGCTCCCACAGCGTCGAGGCGATCGGCTTGTCGCACATCTGCTTGGAGACGGTGACGTTGTAGGCCTCGACCTTGCGATCGGTGTGGTCGGAGCCGCAGCCGACGAAGATGCGCCCCTGCCAGCCGATCAGCACGAACTCGACCTCACCGGAGGAATCGCCGCCGCAGCATTCGATGCTGCCTTGCTGGGTCAGCCGCCGCGCCGAGGCGCGGTAGTAGATCGGCGTCGAGGCCGGCGGGGCGATGCCCATCTCCTGCAGCTCCTTGATGTGCTTGTCGCGCGCGACGGGATCGCGGCCGGTCCAGCCGGCGATGACCATCTGGTCGATCGCCAGCGTCAGCGGCGTGGTGGTGTCCTGGGCATCGACGGTGAAAGTCAGGTCAAACACGAATTACGGCCTCCATGCCGGCAGCAAGTTCAAAGATACGACGGTCCAATCCGCCCGCACCCGCCAGCATCAGGCCGACGGGAATGTCGCCCTCGCGATGCGCGGGCAGCGAGATGGCGCAGCCGTCGATCATGTTGATCAGCGTGCAATTGCGCAGCGCGCGCAAGTTCTGGGTGGTGAACGCCTTGTCGTCGGCGAGATCGGCGATCTTCGGCGGGGTGTTGGCGGTGGTCGGCAGCACCAGCGCGTCATAGGGCGCGAGGCGCGCATCGACGCGGGCGATCAGCGAGCGGCGCTCGTTGAGGAGATCGATGTAGTCGGCCGCGCTCTGCGCCTCGCCGCGCAGGATGCGCACGGACACGCGGGGGTCGTAGACGTCGCCCTTGGAGGTGATGAGATAGCGATGCCAGGCGTAACTTTCGGAGGCGGCAAAGCCGCCCTTGGCGTTCATCGGGCCGATGTCGTGGAATTCGGCCATCTCGATCCGTTCGATGATGGCGCCATGATCGGCAAGCGACTTCAGCGCGCGCTCGAACGTCTCGGCCACTTCCGCATCGAGATCGTCAAGCGCGATCGTGGTCGGCACCGCCAGCCGCATGCCCTTCACCGGGCGAGGCCTCAGCGCAACGACCGGCTCATTTGCCAGCACCGCATCGAGAATGGCACAGCAGCTGACCGATCGCGCCAGGGGGCCGATACTGTCGAGCGAGAACGACAGCGGCACCGCGCCGTCGAGCGGCACGCGCCGCTGCGTCGGCTTGTAGCCGACGATGCCGTTGTAGGCGGCCGGAATCCGGCAGGAGCCGCCGGTGTCGGTGCCGAGCGCGCCATGCGCCATGCCGTCGAGCACGGAGACCGCGGCGCCCGAGGACGAGCCGCCGGGCACGTGGCCCTCGGCCCGGTTCCAGGCGCCCTTCGGCGTGCCGTAATGCGGATTGATGCCGATGCCGGAATAGGCGAACTCGGTCATGTTGGTGCGGCCGATCAGGACGAAGCCGGCCTTGCGCAGCCGCGCGACCGTCGCGGCGTCGTGCTCGGCCGCCGGGGAATCGTCGAGCGCGCGGGAGCCCGCCCGCGTCACCTGGCCCTTGATGTCGAACAGATCCTTGATCGAGATCGGGATGCCGGCATAGCGCGACGGGGCGGCCTTGACCTTGCGCAAGGCGTCCATCGCATCCGCGGTTGCGAGCGCGGCGTCCTTGTCGATGTGGATGAAGACGCGCTGGCCCTCACCGGCGGGGTCGGCGATCCTGGCAATGCAGGCCTCGACCAGCTTACGGGAGGTGGTGCGGCCGCTTTCGAGGTCGTCGGCGAGCTTCGCCAGTGTCGGAAAATCGGGCATGTCTGTCTCACGGAATATTTGCGCGCGCAATCTATAGCGCTGCCTTAGTTCGACACAAGCATTGTGCGCATGATGGCATGCATGCACATTGCTGGACCGTTGACGCGCCATGGTCGATTGTCGCATCAAGATCGAAACGGGCGGGGCGTGAAGCCTGTCCCCTGGGAGGGTTTTCCGACATGGCCGAACCGCAGCGCGCGCGACCGAAACCGACGCCGGAGACCCAGCATTTCTGGGACGGCACGAAAGCCGGCGAGCTGCGCCTGCAGCGCTGCGACGCCTGCGCGCATGTCTACTTCCCGCCGCGCCCGTTCTGCCCCTCCTGCGCCTCGCGCAAGGTCTCGGTCTTCAAGGCGAGCGGCAAGGGTTTCCTCTACAGCTACGTGATCAACCACCGTCCCGCCGCGCCCGGCTTCACGCCGCCTTATGCGATCGCCGTGGTGGAGCTTGCCGAGGGACCGCGGATGATGAGCAACATCATCGACTGCCCGCAGACGCCGGAAGCGCTCGAGCTCGACATGAAGCTCGAGGTCGCCTTCCAGGCACTCGACGACAAGATCACCCTCCCCGTCTTCCGTCCGGCGAAGGGATAGGCCATGCGCAGCAACCAGGTTGCCGTCGTCGGCGCGGCCGAGACCACCGAGCTCGGAATCATCCCCAACGCCTCGCAGCTCCAGCTTCACGCGGATGCGGCGCTCAATGCCATCGCCGACGCCGGGCTGAAGCTGTCCGACATCGACGGCTTTGCCACAGCAGTCGAAACGCCGCAGCAGGTCTGCCACTATCTCGGCATCAAGCCGACCTGGGTGGACGGCACCTCGGTCGGCGGCTGCTCGTTCATGCTGCATGTTCGTCATGCCGCCGCGGCGATCGAGGCCGGCCTGTGCAAGACGGTGCTGATCACCCATGCCGAGAGCGGCAAGTCGATGATCGGCAAGGCGCCGCGCTCGATCCCCGCCGACAGCCTGCAAGGCCAGTTCGAGGCGCCGTTCGGCGTCTACGGCCCGCCCAGCATGTTCCCGATCCCCGTGCTGCGCTTCATGAAGACCTACGGCATCACGCATGAGCAGCTCGCCTCGGTCGCCGTCGTGCAGCGCGAGTGGGCGGCGAAGAATCCGCGGGCGATGATGAAGGACCCGATCACGGTCGCCGACGTTCTCAACTCGCGCATGATCGCCTACCCGTTTCGCCTGCTGCAGTGCTGCCTCGTCACCGACGGCGGCGGTGCGCTGATCCTGACCTCGGCCGACCGCGCCAAGAACTTTCCGCGCAAGCCGGTCTACATCATGGGCACCGGCGAGAGCGTGGAAACGCCGATGGTCAGCCAGATGGAGACCTTCAATTCCTCGCGCGCCTTCAAAACGGCCGGCCCCCTCGCCTTCAAGGAGGCGGGCATCGCGCACAAGGACGTCGATCACCTCATGATCTATGATGCGTTCGCGCATCTGCCGCTGTTCGGCCTCGGCGACCTCGGCTTCATGCCGCATGAGGAGACTGGGAAATTCATCGCCGACGGCAACACGCGTCCCGGCGGCAAGCTGCCGCTCAACACCAATGGCGGCGGCCTGTCCTACATGCACTCGGGCATGTACGGCATGTACGCGCTCCAGGAGAGCGTGCGGCAGATGCGCGGCATCGCGTCGGCGCAGGTGCCGAACGCGACAATTTCGGTGTGCCATGGTGTCGGCGGCATGTTCGCGGCATCGGGCACGATCGTGTTTACGAACGAGAGGTAGTGGCTGTCATTCCGGGGCGGCGCGAAGCGACGAGCCCGGAATCCATACTCCCGATCGTGGTTATGGATTCCGGGCCTGCGCCTTTCGGCGCATCCCGGAATGACGGCGGAAATTGGAACGGCTAGCGGAGAACCCACATGAGCAAATCACTGCAAGACAAGGTCATCATCGTCACCGGCGCGGGCCGCGGCATCGGGCGCGAGATCGCGCTGCTGTGCGCTGCCGAAGGCGCCAAGGTCGTCGTCAACGATCCCGGTGTCGCCGCTGACGGCGCGGGATCGAGCGCTTCCCCCGCCGAGGAGGTGGTCGAGGAAATCAAGAAGCGCGGCGGCATCGCGGTCCCCAACTTCGAGTCGGTGGCGGAAGCCGTCCCTGCCAGCAAGATCGTGAAGACCGCGACCGATCATTTCGGCCGGCTCGACGGCGTCGTCAACAATGCCGGCATCTTGCGCGACATGATATTCCACAAGATGAGCGTCGAAGCGTTCGAGGCGGTCATCAAGGTCCATTTGATGGGCTCGTTCTACGTCAGCCATGCCGCGGCGCGGATTTTCCGCGAGCAGGAGTCCGGCTCCTTCGTGCACTTCACCTCGACCTCGGGCCTGATCGGCAATTTCGGCCAGGCCAACTACGCCGCAGCCAAGCTCGGCATCATCGGGCTCTCCAAATCCATTGCGCTCGACATGGGCCGCTTCAACGTCCGCTCCAACTGCGTCTCGCCGTTCGCCTGGACCCGCATGATCGGCACCATCCCGACCGAGACCGAGGCCGAGAAGGCGCGCGTCGAGAAGATCAAGCAGATGGGACCGGAGAAGATCGCGCCGATCTGCGCCTATCTGCTCTCCGATGCCGCCAAGGAGGTCTCCGGCCAGATCTTCGGCGCACGCATGAACGAGCTGTTCCTGTTCAGCCAGAACCGCCCGCTGCGCTCGGTGCATCGGGGCGAAGGCTGGACGCCGCAATCGATCGCGGAACACGGCATGCCGGCGCTGAAGGGCTCGTTCTACAAGCTCGACCGCTCCGCCGACATCTTCCCCTGGGATCCGGTGTAACGATCCGTCCAGCCGCATTTCCGGCATCCCTGCCCTGCGATCTCTGGTTGCCTCGATCAGAGATCGCTCCCGCATTACGCCTGATTGCAGGCGGATGGTGGCCTCCCAACAAAACTTTGGGAGGAAACCATGACAAGAATACTGACCAACTCCGACGACACGACTGCAATCGAGCGTGGCGGTCTCGGCCGCCGCACGCTGCTCAAGGGCGCCGCGACCGTGGCCGCATCCGCCCTGCTCGCCTCGAACGCTGACGCCCGCGACTTCGGTGCCAATGCCGAGCCGCAGCGTTACCCCGACCCCGACATCATCGCCATCGACCCCAAGCGCTTCAAGGCCAAGGTCGGCAACACCGCGATCAAGCGGCTCTATACCGGCTGCCTGTGGGCGGAGGGACCGGCGTGGAATACGCAAGGACAATATCTGGTCTGGAGCGACATCCCGGCCAACCGGCAGCTGCGCTATCTCGACGACGACGGCCACATCTCCGAGCAGTTCCACAAGCCGTCGAACGAGGCCAACGGCAACTCGTTCGACACCGAGGGCCGCCAGATCAGCGCCGAGCGCACCCGCCTCGTCCGCTACGAGCATAACGGTTCGTTGACGACGCTGGCCGAGCAGGCCAATGGCAAGCCGCTCAACGGCCCCAACGACATGGTCGTGCATCCCAACGACAAGGCGATCTGGTTCACCGATCCCGGCTATGGCGCGATCAGCATCTACGAGGGCAAGCTGGCCAATACCGGCTCGCTCCAGCCGTATCAGAAGGAAGCGGTCTATCGCCTGGACACACAGACCGGACAGGTTGCGAAGGTCGCCGACGAGCCGTTCAAGCCGAACGGCATCGCCTTCAGCCACGACTACAAGAAGCTCTATGTCTGCGACACCGGCATCACGCATTATCCGCAAGCCGAGAACGTGGTGTGGTCCTACGACATCGACGGGCCGAAGCTATCGAACCCGAAGCGGCTGATCGACATGAAGCTCGACGGCAAGTCGGGCTTCCCGGACGGCCTGCGCGTCGACACCGAGGGCAATATCTGGGTCGGCGCCGGCTGGGTCGGGCCGGGCTATGACGGCGTGCAGGTGTTCGCACCAAACGACGGCGCGCGCATCGGGCAGATCCTGTTGCCCGAGACCTGCGCCAATGTCTGTTTCGGCGGCAAGAAGCGCAACCGCCTGTTCATGACCGCGAGCCAGTCGCTCTATGCGGTCTATGTGGAGACGCAAGGCGCGCATTTCTGCTGAGGTAAGCGAATGGTGAGTAGTGAATGGCGAATAGACTCCATTCGCTACTCCCTATTCGCCATTCGCCCTACCCCGTATTCCGCAACCCCGCCGATATCCCGTTGATGGTCAGCTGAATCCCGCGCAGCACCTGCTCGTCCGGGTTCTGCGCGCGGTGCTCCTTCAGGAGCTCGACCTGCACGTGGTTGAGCGGATCGAGGTAGGGGAAGCGGTGGCGCACCGAGCGTTCGAGCAGCGGATTGCCCTGCAGCAGCCGGTCCTGGCCCATGATGTCCAGCAGGGTCTCGATGCAGGAATGCCATTCGCGGCGGATGCGGCCGAAGATCTTTTCGCGCAAGGCTTCGTCCGGCACGAGCTCGGCATAGCGCGAGGCGATCGCGATCGAGCTTTTCGCGAGCACCATGTCCATGTTCGACAAGAGCATGCGGAAGAACGGCCATTCCTTGTAGAGCTCCTTCAGGAACGGCATGCCCTGTTGCGGATGCTCGGCGATCCACTGCTCGACCGCGCTGCCGAAGCCGTACCAGCCCGGCAGCATCAGGCGGCATTGCGCCCAGGAGAACACCCAGGGAATCGCGCGAAGGTCCTCGATCGCGCGGGTCTTCTTGCGCGAGGCCGGGCGGCTGCCGATGTTGAGCGTCGCGATCTCGTTGATGACGGTCGAGGCCCAGAAATAATCGACGAAGCCGTCGGTCTCGTAGACGAGGCCGCGATAGGCCTTGAAGGCGAGACTCGAGAGCTCGTCCATCGCGGTCAGATATTCGCGGCGCGGCGCGCTCTGGCGCGGATGCAGCAGGCTCGCCTCCAGCGTCGCGGCGGCCAGGATCTCCAGATTGTTGCGCCCGACTTCGGCGTTGGAATATTTCGACGAGATGATCTCGCCCTGTTCGGTGATGCGGATCTGGCCGTTCACGGCGCCGCCGGGCTGCGCGATGATGGCATCATAGCTCGGACCGCCGCCGCGGCCGACCGAGCCGCCGCGGCCATGGAACAGGCGCAGGCGCACGCCGTGGCGCTCGAACACATCGACGAGGTTGATCTCGGCCTTGTACAGCTCCCAGCCCGAGGTGACGAAACCGCCATCCTTGTTCGAGTCGGAATAGCCGAGCATGACCTCCTGCACGCTGCCGCGGCTGTCGACGAGGCGGCGGTAATCGTGCAGCGACAGCATGCGGTCCATGATGCCGCTTGACGCCTGCAGATCCTCGATGGTCTCGAACAGCGGAACGATGTTGATGGCGCTGCGGCCGGAGGGATGGACCAGCCCCACCTCCTTGAGCAGCACCGCGACCTCGAGCATGTCGGACATGCTCTTGCACATCGAGATGATGCATTGGGGGATGGCATCCGAGCCGAACTTCGCATGCGCTTCCGCTGCGGCATGGAAGACGTTGAGCTCGCCCATGGTCTCGTCGCTGTATTTGACGAATGGCGAGACCAGCGAGCGCGTCGAGCGCAGCTCGTTGGTCAGCAGTGAAATGCGCGCGTCCTCGCCGAGCGCCAGATAGGACATGCCGGGATTGGCGGCATCCATCAGTTCGGCGACGGTGCGTTCGTGCACCGCCGAATTCTGGCGGATGTCGAGCCGCGCCAGATGGAAGCCGAAGCAGTCCACCGCGCGCCGCAGCAGCCGCAGCCGGCCGCGGGCGATGACACGGGCGTTGTTGGAGATCAGCGAGCGGTGCAGCACGTCGAGATCGGCTTGCAGCTCCCTGACGCTCTCGTAAGGCCTGCCCTTGCCGACCGGCCGGCGGGTGATCTCGACCTCCAGCGCTTCGGCCGTGGCGGTCAGCCGCGCATAGATCCCGGAGACCGCCAGACGATAAGGCTCGCCGCTCCGGTGCGGCGAGGTGTCCGGCGAGCGCTCCGCCAGCGTGCGCAGCTCCTCGGAGACGTCGGCGAGATGGGCCGCGATCGACAGCTCGGAGCCGAGCACGTGCAGCTCGTTCAGATAGAACTGCATCACGCGGCTCGACTGCAGCCGCAGCGTGCCGCGCATCACGTCGGCGGTGACGAAGGGATTGCCGTCGCGGTCGCCGCCGATCCAGCTGCCCATGCGCAGGAACGAGGCGAGCTCGCCCGCCGCCTGCTCGCCGCCCTCCTCCAGCCGGTCTTCCAGCACGTTCATCAGCCGCGGCACTTCGCGCAGGAAGGTGTAGTCGTAGAAGGACAGGCCGTTGGCGACCTCGTCGAGCACGGTGAGCTTGGTTCGGCGCAGCAGATTGGTCTGCCACAGCGTCAGCACCTCGCGGCGAAGCTGCTCGTCGCTGGCGGCGGCTTCGTCTTCGGTCAGCGCGACCCGCTCGCGGCGGTCGAGCAGGCTTGCGACCTCCATCTCGCGGTCCATGGTGCTCTTGCGGCGGACCTCGGTCGGGTGCGCGGTCAGCACCGGGCTGACCAGCGCGGTCTTGAAGAAATTGCGCAAGGCCTCGGGGCCGATGCCCGCCGCCTTGGCATGGGCCAGCGTGTCCGCCAGCACGCCGGAGCCGCCGTTCTTGGCCGCGGTACGGGCGCGCATCTGGCGGATGTTGTTCTGGTCCTCGGCGATGTTGGCGAGGTGTGAGAAATAGCTGAAGGCGCGCACGATCCGCAGCGTGTCCGGGATCGACATGCCGTCGAGGATCTGCTCGAGCTCGCGGCGGGCGAGCCGGTCCTCGTCGCGGTGGAACCGGATCGAGGTCTGCCGGATGCGCTCGACCAGGTCGAACACGTCCGCGCCCTCCTGGTCGCGCACGGTGTCGCCAAGGATGCGCCCGAGCAGGCGAATGTCGTCGCGCAGCCGCACATCGGCTTCGAGCGCCTGGACGTCCTCAGGGCGATTGGGGCGATGCTCAGTGGCGTCGGCTGGTAAGGTCTGGAGGGACATGGCTCGCTCCCTGGTTCGAGCTCGCTTGGCTGCCCGGCTCAACCGAGTGTGCGATATTTTTCTACCGCAGCGCAAGATGAAGTTGGGAGCGGCGCACACTGCCTTCGCCGTTCGTGTCCCGGACGCTCTGCAACGCCCCAAGCGTTGCGGCGCAGAGCCAGGCCCCATGAAACCACCGCACCTTGCCGCAGTCTGGGCCCCGGCTCAGCAGCGCACCACGCCGCGAAGACGCGGCGCGCTGCGCTGCGTCCGGGGCACGAGAATAGAGGTCCTATCGATAAACATGCCTTTGCCGTCTCGCGGCGCAGGCGCCCGAAGCTTTGCTGTCCGTTTCGCCCTCATCGAGAACAAAGGGCGCAGGGAAGGCCGGGCGCCGGCTGGCACCCAGGGTCCGCACGCAGGAAACGCACGCGGGGTGACCACAGGTGTTGCCGGGACATCCCGGCCTTCCCTGCGCAATGGTTTTACGGCTTATGGCGCGCTCTCCCCGGGGAGCGATGCACTATTGCCCCCGTCGCCTTGCAGATAACTGATGCGCGCACCCGGTCGGGCCGCTTCACCACCGCAAGCCTTGACGCACAGACCCCGGGCGTCAGGACCACACGCTTTTGCCGTCCGCGGACGTCCCTCCCCGGACATCCGGAAGCTCGCGCGTGCTCGCCCCCGAAGCCGAAAAGAAACGCCGTGACCGCGCCGTGTCGATTGCGCGGATCGCGATGGTTCACGGGGGTTGCCCGCCCTGCCATCCCGTCACGCGCCGGCGCTGCCGCGTCCATCGCATCCCGGCCTGCGTATCGTGACGATCGCGAAACGCCCCTTTGGCGGGCCGGGATGGAATGCGGTTTAGCCGAAACAGAGATTTCGGTCAATCAGAATATTTTCGGACCCGTGCCTTGACCTGCATGTGGGGTGTTTTGCCCGTCGGGCAACGCGAGGAATTGTGGACGAAAGCCGGGTGAGCGCGCCAGAACCGTAGGATGGGTAGAGCGAAGCGAAACCCATCAACTCTTGTCGACGGGGAAGCATGATCGGTTTCGCTGGCGCTCTACCCATCCTACGAGCTGGCGTGGCTTCAATCCTCTGCTTCGCTTTCCATTTCTTGACCGTGGTCGTACCTTCGGCTGCGATCTGGGCGAGAAGGACATCAATGTTTGCGGCGGTCATGATTGGCGTTCTTCTAATTGTTCTCTTGGCCCCTTCGTGGGGTGTTCTTCTCTTGAAGCGGATGACCTTTGGACAAGCTGTAGAAGCTGCGTGGCGCGTCTGGGTTACGCAAGTGATTGCATCTGTCGCACTTATTTTTCTTGCCGATCATCTGGGTTTGCTAAATCCAGCCGGCTATACACTCGGAATATGCCTCTTTGTTGGAATAGCAGGCGCTCTTTCTCTCCGACTAAGCACCCGCAAGATGGGTTGAGCCCTCGCGAAACCCATCCTGCTTCGTCATCGGCGGACGGCCTGATGGGTTTCGCTGGCGCTCACCCCATCCTGCGCGTTCGCCCTCACGCCGGCACGATCACCTTGCCGATCGGCCAGAGCGCGATGCCGGCGAGCTTGAGATGCGCCCATGCGAAGGGAATGCCGATGATGGTGATCGCGAGGACCAGCGCGGTCACGAGGTGGCCGAGCGCCAGCCACCAGCCGGCCAGCACGAACCAGATGATGTTGCCGATCACCCCGAGCGGCCCGGTGCCGATGTCCTCGACACCGGTCACCTCATAGCGATTGACCGCTCGCGAGCCGAACGGCAGCAGCGTGTAGACGGCGATGTTGAACGCCGCCCGCGCCCAGGGCAGGCCGACGATGGTGATCGCCATGATGACAGCGGCGACCAGCCAGCCGGCCGCCATCCAGGCGCCGCCGATGAGGATCCAGAGCAGGTTGAGAAGGATGGAAACAGGGGTCATGGTTTTATCCGCAGTCAATGACCCCACTTATATAGGTGTGAAGATGGTCGCTGCGAAGATGGCCATCGGCTCCCGCCGCATTTGGTTGCCTCAAATGGCGTCACCCGCCCTCACTTCATCGAATTGACGCACGCTGCGCCCAGAATGGCACGGCGTTTGAAACATTCAGGGCGCCGTGGCGTTGCCGAGGCGGCCACTGGGGCCTGGGGGATTTTCATGTCCGATTTCATCATCGAGGAAGGCCTGCCCTATCCGCTGGGTGCCCATTGGAGCGGCAAGGGCACGAACTTCGCCGTGTTTTCATCGAACGCTACCAAGGTGGAGGTCTGCCTGTTCGAGGGGGACCGCGAGACCCACCGCTTCGAGCTGCCGGAATATACCAACGAGGTCTTCCACGGCTACATCTCCGGCGTCGGACCCGGCACCTTCTACGGGTACCGTGTCTACGGCCCCTACAACCCCGACGCAGGTCATCGCTTCAATCCCAACAAGCTCCTGCTGGATCCCTATGCCCGTGCCCACGCAGGCAGCCTGACATGGAATCCGGCCGTGTTCGGCTACCAGATGGAGACCGGCGACGACCTCACCTTCGACGACCGCGACAGCGCGCCTTTCGTGCCCAAATGCGTCGTCGTCGACCCCGATTTCGACTGGCATGAAGAGGTCGCACGGGACGATGTTCATTGGGACGAGACCATCGTCTACGAAACCCATGTGAAGGGGTTTACCAAGAAGCACCCCGACGTGCCGGAGAACCTGCGCGGCACCTATGCCGGCTTCGCCACGCCTGAGCTGATCGACTATCTGGCATCGCTCGGCGTGACCTCGATCGAGCTGCTGCCGGTCCACTCGTTCATCAACGACGACAATCTTCTCCGAAAGAGCCTCGTCAACTACTGGGGCTACAACACCATCGGCTTCTTCGCGCCCGACCCGCGCTACGCGTCCGACGTGCCGAACAGCCTGCGCGAGTTCAAGGAGATGGTGTCGAAGCTGCACGGCGCCGGCCTCGAGGTGATCCTCGATGTCGTCTACAATCACACTGCCGAAGGCAACCATCTCGGACCGACGCTGTCCTTCAAGGGCATCGACAATGCCAGCTACTATCGCCTGCTGCCGGACCGGCGGCGCTATTACATCAACGACACCGGCACCGGTAACACGGTGAACCTGTCCCATCCGCGCGTGATCCAGATGGTGATGGATTCCTTGCGCTATTGGGCCGGCGACATGCGCATCGACGGCTTCCGCTTCGATCTCGGCACCATCCTTGCCCGCGAGGTCTACGGCTTCGACGAGCAGAGCGGATTTTTGAAGGCGATGGACCAGGATCCGCTGCTGTCAACCATCAAGCTGATCGCCGAACCCTGGGACTGCGGCCCCGGCGGCTACCAGGTCGGCGGCTTCCCGCCCGGCTGGGCGGAGTGGAATGACAAATATCGCGACACCGTGCGTGACTATTGGCGCGGCGAGGCGCCGCCGTCCGCGCTCGCAACGCGGCTGCTTGGCTCGGCCGACATCTTCAATCGCTCGGACGACGGCCGGCGTTCATGGGCCAGCGTCAACTTCGTGACCGCCCATGACGGCTTCACGCTGAACGACTGGGCAAGCTACAACGACAAGCACAACGAGGCCAACGGCGAGAGCAACCACGACGGCAATTCCAACAACCGCTCCTGGAATTGCGGCGTCGAGGGCCCGACCGACGACAAGGATATCCTCGGCTTGCGCGAGCGGCAGAAGCGCAACATGCTGGCGACCCTGCTGCTCTCGCAGGGCACGCCGATGCTGCTCGGCGGCGACGAGTTCGGCCGCACCCAGCAGGGCAACAACAACGCCTATTGCCAGGACAGCGACATCTCCTGGTTCGACTGGAGCCTGGGCGAGGACGCGCAAAAGCTGCTCGCCTTCACCAGGCGCGTGATCAAGCTCCGGCGCGACTATCCGATCCTGCGCCGCAGCCGCTTCCTCACCGGCGCGCATGACACCCAGCTCGACATCCGCGACGTGGTCTGGGTCAACGCCAATGGCAACGAGATGTCGAGCGCCGACTGGGAGAGCGGCTGGCAAAAATGCTTCGGCGTCGTGCTCGACGGCCGCGCCCGCAAGACCGCGATTCCGCGCCACGGCGAGGACGACAGCGTGCTGATCATCCTCAACAGCTACGAGGGCGAGGTCGACTTCAAGCTGCCGCATACCTCGGCTGGCCCGTGCTGGTCGCTGCTGCTCGACACCAACGCCGACGATGGCGCATCCAACGACCGGTTCGAGTTCGATGCAATCTACAAGGTACCGGGACGATCGTTCCTGTTGTTCGTTGGCGGGGAGCTGGCGTAGGGGTGCAGTCCCGCTTCGTTCTGGTAGCCCGGATGGAGCGCAGCGAAATCCGGGATTCTTGTTCGCCGCAAAGGACCCCGGATTGCGCTGCGCTCCATCCGGGCTACAAGGCGACGGACTACTTCCCCTCGAACTTCGGCTCGCGCTTCTCCATGAAGGCCTTCATGCCTTCGGCCATGTCCTGCGTCTTGAACAGAGGCAGCAGCTGGAGATAAACGTGATGGACATGGTCGTGGAAGTTTTCGTTCAGGCCCATCCGCATCATGCGCTTGGAAGCCTGCACCGCGAGCGGTGCGTTGGCGGCGATCTCGCGAGCGATCGCGGTTGCGCGGTTCATCAGCTCGGCGTCCGGCACCACCTCGTTGGCGAGGCCCCATTCCAGGCATTCGCGCGCGCTGAGCGTCCGGCCGGTGAAGATCAGTTCGGCGGCCTTGGCCCAGCCGAGCATGCGCGGCAGCAGCCAGGTACCGCCGGACTCCGGCACGACGCCGCGCTTGACGAAGGCAGCCGCGAGCTTTGAGGACTCCGCCATGATGCGGATGTCGCATCCGAGCGCGGTGTCCATGCCATAGCCGGCCGCGCCGCCATTGACGGCGCAGATGGTCGGCTTGTCCATCGCCTGCAGGACGGTGGGCGGGGTGTTGCGGAGATTGATCGTGGTCGGCGAGGACGCGGCGCTGAGCCCGTTGCCGTCGCGCTCCTTGCGCAAGTCGAGCCCGGCGCAGAACGCCCTGCCCTTGCCGGTGAGGATCACGACGCGGACGTTCTTGTCCTCGTTGGCCTCGGTCAGCAGGCGGGCGAGATCGTTCAGCATCGGACCGGAGATGGTGTTCATGCGCACCGGTGCGTTCAGCGTGATGGTCGCGACGTGGTCAGCGACTTCGTAAAGGACTTCCTTTGTGACGTCCCATCTGTCGTATCGCTCATGAAAGCCCCTCGGTCTCGTAGCCCGAATGAGCGCAGCGACATCCGGGACAGTGGTTACTTGCCGTCCCGGGTATCGCTGCGCTCACCCGGGCTACCAGACGTTTCAGATCTTCCGTCCCGCCTGCTCCCAATAAGGATCGCGCAGGCGGCGCTTGAAGATTTTTCCGGAGTCTTCGCGCGGCAGGCTGGTGCGGATCTCGATGTGCTTGGGCACCTTGTAATCGGCGAGATGCGCCTTCAGGCTCGCGCGGACGTCGGCGGCCTCGAGCACGGTGCCCGCTTGAGGCTCGACCACGGCCATCAGCGCTTCGCCGAACTCGGCATCGGGAATGCCGAACACCGCGCAATCATGCACGCCGGGCACCGCGTGCAGCACGGATTCGATCTCGGCCGGATAGATGTTGACGCCGCCCGAGATCACCATGTCGCGCTTGCGATCGCAGATGAAGACGTAGCCATCCTCGTCGATATAGCCGACGTCGCCCGAGGTAATGAAACCGTCGCGGTCGATCTCGGCGCGCTTCTCCGGCTTGTTGTGGTAGGTGAAATCAGCCATCCCGGGCATGCGGGAATAGATCTCGCCGATCTCGCCGACGCCGAGCACGCGGCCGTCCTCACCGAGAAAGCGCAGCTCGGCACCGGGTGAGATCTTGCCGACCGTGCCGGGCTTCTTCAGCGCGTCCTCGGAGGTCGCGAAGGTGACGGCGCCGGATTCGGTCGAGCCGTAGAATTCGTAGATCACAGGCCCCCACCATTCGATCATGTCGCGCTTGACGTCCGCGGGACACGGCGCTGCGGCGTGGATGACATGGCGCAGCGAGGAGACGTCGTACCTCTTGCGCACCGCCTCCGGCAGCTTCATCAGGCGGATGAACATGGTGGGCACCATGAAGATGGTATCGATCTTGTAGCGTTCGATCAGCTGCAGGAACTCTTCGGCCTCGAAGCGCGGCATCAGCAACAGCGCGCCGCCGAGCTTGCCAGCGCGGATGCCGAACGAGTTCGGCGCCGAGTGATAAAGCGGGCCGGGCAGGATCGCGCGTGCGCCGGGCTTGAGCCCGTAGATCATCGCGCGCATGCGCTCGCCGGCGGCCGCCTGCTCCGGCGTCGGCGCATTGCGGCGCACGCCTTTGGGATGACCTGTTGTCCCTGACGTGTAGATCATGTTCATCGGCTGCGGCACGACCGGGCCGTCATAAGGCTGGTGCTGCGCGAGCCAGGACTCGAATTCGATCGCGAAAGCCGGCGTCGCCAGATGATCCGGATCGATCTTGTAGTTGGACAGGATCTCCGGCGGCGTCGGCACGCTGAGCACGGTGACGCCCGATGGAATCGCATCGCGCAAGGCGTGCAGCATGTCGGCATGTCCGATCAGCACGGAGGTGCCGGTATCCGTCAGGATGTAATTGATCTCTTCCGGCTTGAAGTGCCAGTTGATCGGCACGCCATAGGCACCCAGCCGCATGGCGGCATAGGCGGCCTCCAGGAAGGCGATGTCGTTGCGCATCAGCATGCAGACGCAATCGCCCTGCTTGACGCCGATCTCAGCGAGACCGGAGGCGATGCGGTCGGCGCGGTCGGCGACCTCGGGGTGGGTGCGGCGGCGCTCGCCGGAGACGATGCCGAGGAATGGGGACGTTTCGCTCATTTGTTTCTTCTTTTTGTTGTCAGCGGCGGCGCTAATTAGTCGTCCTCACCGGGCTTGTCCCGGTGATCCACGTTCTTGCTTTGCCGCTTCGAACCAAGAACGCGGATGGCCGGGACATCTCGTGCGAAGACGCGCTTCGCGCTTTTGCCAGGCCATGACGGAACATCATCAATCCGCATACTTCGCCGCGCGCTTCTCCAGATTGGCGCGCACCGCTTCGGTCTGGTTCGCACTGCCGATCAGCTTCTGCTGCTCGACGGACTCGGCGAGCAGCGCCGGGCCCGGATCGACCGAGAGATTGTTGAGCAGGCGCTTGGCGGCACGGATCGCATCGGGACTCTTGCCGGCGATCTCGCGTGCGACGTCGAGCGCGGCGGCGCGCGGATCGTCGCAGATGCGGGTGGCGAGGCCGTAAGCCATCGCCTCCTGCGCCGAGAAGATGCGGCCGGTGTAGGTGAGATCGCGCAAAATGTCGTCGCGCACGAGCGACGCCAGGATCGGCGTGCCCGCCATGTCGGGCACCAAGCCCCATTTGATTTCCATCACCGACATCCGCGCGTCGGCGCCAAGGAACCGCATGTCGGCGCCGAGCGAGAGCTGGAAGCCGCCGCCGAAGGCGACGCCGTGCACGGCCGCGATCACCGGCACCGGCAGCTGGCGCCAGCCCCACACCGCTTGTTGCGGAAAATTCGCCTGGCCATGCGTCCGCTTGGTGAGATCGCGATTTTCGCCACCCGGAATTCCGTTGCCGCCCTTCTCCTTCATGGCGGCAAAACGCCCCATGTCGAGACCGGCGCAGAAGGCGCGGCCCTCGCCTGACAGCACGACGACGCGCACGCCTTTTTCCTTCGAAAGCCGTTCCGTTGCCGCAACAAGGGCCTCGAACATCGCCTGATCCAGCGCGTTCATCTTGTCCGCGCGCACCAGGCGCACGTCGGCGACACCTTCCGAGATCGAGATCGAGACGCGCTCTTCCATGGATGAATTCTCCCCTGGTTCTTGCCTGTTCTTGTTCAGTGCCGCTTTACAGGAAGCCGGCGGCCGGATTTAGTCAATCGACCAATTAACTGACAATCCGTACGGGAGAAACAGCCATGTTCAAGGAAAATCTTCTGGCCGGCAGGAACATCCTTGTCACCGGCGGCGGGACCGGGCTCGGCAAGTCGATGGCGGCGCGCTTTCTCCAGCTCGGCGCCGAGGTGCATATCTGCGGCCGGCGCAAGATCGTCTGCGACGAGACAGCGACCGAACTGATGGCCGAACATGGCGGCCGCGTCACCAGCCACGGCGTCGACATCCGCAATGCGCTCGCGGTCGAGGAGATGATCGAGACCATCTTCCGCGACGGCCCCCTCACCGATCTCATCAACAACGCCGCCGGCAATTTCATCTCGCGCACCGAAGAGCTGTCGCCGCGCGGCTTCGACGCGGTCGCCAACATCGTCATGCACGGTACGTTCTACGTGACCCACGCGGTCGGCAAGCGCTGGATCGCCCTGAAGCAGCCAGGGAACGTCGTCTCGATCACCACGACCTGGGTACGCAACGGCTCGCCTTACGTTGTGCCGTCGGCGATGAGCAAATCGGCGATCCACGCCATGACGATGTCGCTTGCGACCGAATGGGGCCGCCACGGCATCCGCCTCAACACCATCGCGCCCGGCGAAATCCCGACCGAGGGCATGAGCAAGCGCATCAAGCCGGGCGACGAAGCCGGCGCGCGCACCAAGGCGATGAACCCGATGGGCCGTGTCGGCACCATGGAGGAATTGCAGAACGTCGCCGTGTTCCTGATCTCCGGCGGCTGCGACTGGATCTCCGGCGAGACCATCGCCATGGACGGCGCCCAGGCGCTCGCCATGGGCGGCAATTTCTACCAGCTCCGCGACTGGAGCGACGACGACTGGAAGACCGCGCGCGAGAGCATCATGGCCCAGAACGAGAAGGACCGGGCGAAGCGGGGGTAGTGTCGTAAGGAGAGGCGAAGAGCTCGCTCCAAACTTCGTCGTCGTCCCGGCGAAGGCCGGGACCCATAGCCACCGAATTTGGTTTGGCGAAGATGGGTCATGACCGGTCTTCGCCAAATTGCGTTCGGTGGTTATGGGTCCCGGCCTTCGCCGGGACGACGCGTTGAGAGAGCTGCGCCTCACTCCCCCGTCTTGTCTTCACCCGCGGATGACGCCACACTCCCAAGCATAAGAACAAGACGTCACGGGAGAAAACATGTCCACACAGCCATTGGCTGACCTCGCCGACATGGTGCGCGAGCGCGCGGCGAGCCGCGGCAACGCCATCGCCTTTGAGTTCGAGGGCCGCGTCACCAGCTTTGCCGAGTTCGACGTCAAGACCAACAAGGTCGCCAACGCCTTGATCGCGATGGGCGTGAAGAAGGGCGAGCGCATCGCCTATCTCGGCAAGAACAGCGACCTCTATTTCGAACTGCTGTTGGGCGCGATGAAGGCCGGCGTGGTGATGGCGCCGGTGAACTGGCGGCTCGCCGGACCCGAGGTCGCCTTCATCGTCTCCGACTGCAAGGCGCCGGTGCTGTTCGCAGGGCCGGAGTTCATCACACTGGTCTCGCAGATCAGGGATCGGCTGCCTGACGTCCGCACCATCATCACCACCGAAGGCGGCGCGCCCGAATGGCAGGATTTTACGGCCTGGCGGGATGCGCAGAGCGGCGATGATCCGGGGGTGCCCATCGACACCAAAGACATCGCGATACAACTTTATACATCCGGCACGACCGGCAAGCCGAAGGGCGCGATGCTGAGTCACGCGAACTTCCTCAACCTCGTGCAAACAGGCAATGCCGCGGACAAGCCGGAGTGGAACCGGTGGTCGACCGATGACGTCTCGCTGGTGGCGATGCCGATCTTCCACATCGGCGGCTCCGGCTGGGGCGTGATGGGGCTCTATCATGGCGCCCGTGGCGTGATCGCACGCGAGTTCGATCCGACCAAGGTGCTGGATTTCTTCGAGCAGTCCGGCATCACAAAGCTGTTCATGGTGCCGGCGGCGATGCAGTTCGTAGTGCGGCAGCCGCGCGCCAAGACGGTCGATTTCTCCAGGTTGAAATACATGCTGTATGGCGCCTCGCCGATTCCGGCAGCGCTGCTGAAGGAGTGCATCGAGGTCTTCAAATGCGGCTTCGTGCAGATGTACGGCATGACCGAGACGACCGGCACCATCGTCGCGCTGCCGCCGGAGGACCACGTCGAAGGCCTCGAGCGGATGCGCTCGGCCGGCAAGGCGCTGCCGGGCGTCGAGATCGCGATTTTGGATATCGACGGCAAGCCGCTGCCGCCGCGCGAGGTCGGCGAGATCGCCACGCGCTCGGGCTCCAACATGGCCGGCTACTGGAACCTGCCGGAAGCGACCGCGTCGACGCTGCGCAACGACGGCTGGCTGCGCACCGGGGACGCCGGCTACATGGACGAGGACGGCTATCTCTACATCCACGACCGCATCAAGGACATGATCATCTCCGGCGGCGAGAATATCTATCCCGCCGAAGTCGAGAGCGCGCTGTGCGATCACCCCGATGTCGCGGAAGCCGCCGTGATCGGCGTGCCCGACGACAAATGGGGTGAAGCGGTGAAGGCGGTGGTGGTGATGAAGCCCGGCAAGCAAGCGACCGCCACGGACATCATCAACTTCACCCGCGAACGCATCGCCGGCTTCAAGACGCCGAAGAGCGTGGAGTTTCTGCCGGCGCTGCCGCGGAATCCGTCAGGCAAGATCCTGCGGCGGCAATTGCGCGAGCCGTATTGGGCGGGGAAGGATAGACGGGTGAATTAAGGCACCGCCATATCCACATCGTCGTCCCGGCGAAGGCCGGGACCCATACTCACAGGATTGGATTTGGCGAAGACTCGGAGTTGCCATCCCGCGCGACAATCTCTCCCTGGGGTTATGGGTCCCGGCCTTCGCCGGGACGACATTGGGGAGAGATAACGCGTAGCGACTCACTAATGCTTCCCCGGCCCCATATAGCCGAACAAGAATCCCGCGACCTTGCGCATCTGGATCTCCTCGCTGCCCTCGGTGATGCGGTAGCGGCGGTGATGGCGATAGATGTGCTCGAACGGCTTGTGGCGCGAGTAGCCCATGCCGCCATGGACCTGCATGGCGCGGTCGGCGGATTCGCAGGCGAGGCGGTTTGCCCAGTAGTTGCACATCGAGACGCGGTCGGAGAGCGTGCGCTCGATCTGCTCCTCGGTGAGCTGGTCCATCTCCCAGGCGGTCTTGCGGATCAGCAGGCGCAGCATCTCGGCTTGTGTCGCAAGCTCCACCAGCGGGAACTGGATCGCCTGGTTCTCCGCGAGCGCCTTGCCGAACGGCTTTCGCTCCCGCGCATATTTCACGCTCTCGTTGATGCAGTAGACGGCGGCGCCGAGCGAGCTCGCCGCCTGGCGGATGCGATTCTGGTGCACAAAACATTGCGCCAGCGACAGGCCCCGGCCGACTTCACCGAACAGCGCATCCTCAGGCACGAACACGTCGGTAAAGCTGACGCGGGGATGGTCGGTCGGCATGTTGAAGGTCCACATGTACTCCTCGACCTTCACGCCGTGGCTCTTGGCCGGAACGAGAAAACAGGTGATGCCGCGGGCATCGCCGTCGTTGCCGCTGGTGCGCGCGAACAGCGCGCAATGCGTGGCGACATGCATGCCGGTGGTCCACATCTTCTCGCCGTTGATGATCCAGCCTTTCACGTTGTCACGGGTCGCGGGCACCGCGCGCGTCTCCATGTGGGTGGCATCCGAGCCGTGATGCGGCTCGGTGAGGCCGAAGGTGATGCGGTACTTGCCCTTGATCGAGCCGTCGATCATCGCCTTCTGGTCGTCGCGGCCATAGCGGTCGAGCATGGTGACGACGGGGAAATTGCCGACGATGGAGTGCTCGTTCTGGAGATCGTTGTGCAGGCCGAGACCTTTCGCGGCAAAATGCTCGCGGATCACGGCCATCCAGAGGTTGGAGCCGTCCTTGCCGCCATATTGCTTCGGCACCGGAAAGCGCAGATGGCCGGCGGCATCGGCGAGATCCTTGGCCTTGCGCAGCAAGGCTTCCCATTCATGGCGCGGCAGGCCGCCATTCTCGAAATCGGTGCGCGCCCATTCGCGGCGATGATCGAAGAAGCGGATGTTGTCGTCGGCTTGTTCGAGCGGCTTGATCTCGCGTTCGATGAAACGGTCGAGCTCTCCGAGATAGGCGACGAGATCTGTTGGCAATGAGAAATCCACGGCTCTCTCCCGGATGATTTTCGTTTTGCGTTAAGGCGCTAACTGCACTTCTTGCTTCGCGCGATTAAGGTGAGAAGAGCGCGGCCGAGTCAAGCAAGCCGAGGCGTGCCGGAGGCGCAAGGCGCATTGCGCAATTCGATGGTGCTCCGGCGCCGACGCGCGGTAGTATGACGCCAATATTCCTTCACGAGAAAATGCGGGAGCGCGCGATGGAGCTGAAATTTTCCAAGGTGGAACGCAAGGGACCGATCACGATCGTCACGCTGTCGCGGCCCGAGGTCTACAACGCGCTGCACACCGATGCGCATTTCGAGCTACAAAAGGTGTTCGACGATTTCTCGGCTGATGCCGAGCAATGGGTCGCGATCGTCACCGGTAGCGGCGACAAGGCGTTCTGCGCCGGCAACGATCTGAAGTGGCAGGCCGCGGGCGGCAAGCGCGGCTGGGACAAGGGCGGCTTTGCCGGCCTCACTGCGCGGTTCGACTGCGACAAGCCGATCATCGCGGCAGTGAACGGCGTCGCCATGGGCGGCGGCTTCGAGATTGCGCTCGCCTGCGACCTGATCATTGCCGCGGAGAATGCGACCTTCGCCCTGCCTGAGCCGCGCGTGGGTCTCGCCGCGCTCGCTGGCGGCCTGCACCGCCTACCGCGCCAGATCGGGCTGAAGCGCGCCATGGGCATGATCCTCACCGCGCGCCATGTCAGCGCCAAGGAAGGCCAGGAGCTCGGCTTCGTCAACGAGGTGGTGCCGCAGGGCGAGGCGCTGACGGCCGCGCTGCGCTGGGCGGAGATGATCACCAAGAACTCGCCGATGTCGATCCGGGCCTCAAAGCAGGCCATCCAGAAGGGGCTTGGCGTCTCGCTGGAGCAGGCGATCGAGGAGCAGCGCGAGTACCCGGCGGTGAAGGCGATGGCGGCGTCGCAGGACTACATCGAGGGCCCGAAGGCGTTTTCCGAGAAGCGGCCGCCGAAATGGGTGGGGAAGTAGAGCTTCCCCGGAGCGGCCGCGGCGTGAGGTGCGCAGCAGCTCACTCCGCGAGTCGTCCCGGCGAAGGCCGGGACCCATAACCACAGGGAGCTGTTTGGCGAAGATAGGTCGTTCGGAACTACGACTTAGCACCATCGATAAATCGCGCGGTATGGGTCCCGGCCTGCGCCGGGACGACTATGGTGATGTGTCCCCGCCTACCCGCCTCGCCCCAGCTCGCGCTTGTACGACGCATAGTTCGGCTGGTCGACCGCAAGCTTGTCCATCGTGGTCTGCCAGAGATGCTCGGCGAGGCCCGGCGTTGCAAGATCGACCTCGCCCTTGGCGATGCGCTCGGCGAGTACGCGGTTGAGATCGGTCACCGAGCCGTCGATGCCGAGCAGTGCACGCAGCCGCTCCACCTCTTTCGCATCGCTCCCCTCCTCCCGCGTCAGCTGCCGCGTCACGAGGTCGAGGATGTTGATGGCGACGCGCAGCTTGAAGGCCTGATGACCGGAGATCAGCGGCGTGATGTCGCTGCGGAGGAAATCGGCGACCGATTTGGTCAGCTCGACCGGTGCGGGTTCGTCCTGCATGCGTCAGCTCCCACGCGGCGCCAAGAGCCGCAACAGATCGATCTCGGTCTCGGAGGCGCGGCGGCCGATCATGGCGCGCTCCATGGAATGATCAGGCCCCTCGCGAAACCGCTGCATCATGCCGCCGCACATGATGCCCCAGCGCAGCGTACCCATCACTTCCCAGAACTTGACGCGCGACGGGTCGACCTTGCGGCCAGCCGCCTCGTAGCCCGCGAACAGCTCCTCGCGCGAGCCGAAGCCGCCGACCGGCTTGTCGATCTCGCCGAACCGCCAGGAGTTGACGCAGACCCAGCCCAGATCCTCCATGGGATCGCCGAGATGGGCGAGCTCCCAGTCGAGCACGGCGCGGATGCCGTCGGCGCCGATGATGAGGTTGCCGTTGCGGAAATCGCCGTGCACCAGCGTCGTCTCGGCAGAGGGACCGGGATCGTGGTCACGCAGCCAGCGCAGCGCCAGCTCGAACACGGGCTTGGGCCAGTTCAGGCTGCGATAGTCACGCTCGAACTCGCTGATCTCCTGGGTCGCGGACCGGCTGCGCAGCTCGGGCAATTTGTCCTGCGGCAGCCTGTGCAGGCCTGCAAGCACGCCGCCGATCTGCCGCGCGAGCTGCGGCCGCGCCGCGGCGAATTCGTCATCGCGAAGGATCTTGCGTGCGATGGTCTCGCCCTCGACCCGCTGCATGATGAAGCCGATACCGAGATCGTCCTCCGGCACGAGCACATGCATCACGCGCGGCGACGGCACGCCGGCCTCATAGGCGAGCTGCATCAGTTGCGCTTCGGCACCGAGGCCCGCCGCGCGGGTTGGAGCTGCGCCATAACCCTTCGGCGAGCGGCGCAGGATCGCGCCGATCACACCGTCGGGATGCACGATGTCGAAACGCCAGGTTTCCTGGCTGGCGCCGCCGGACAGTTTTGCCGCGCCGGTGACGCCGGTTGCCCCTTCGCACCAGCGTGCAACGCTGCGGGAGAGCTGCGCCTCGATCATTTGCCCTTGAACTGCGCGGGGCGCTTCTCAAGAAACGCGCCGACGCCCTCGCGAAAATCCTGGGTATCACCGGCGCGAAGCTGGCACTGAAATTCGAGGTTGAGCTGATCCTCGAAGGAATTTTCGGGGCTGTCCCAATAGAGCTTGCGGATCAGCGACAGCGCCACCGTCGGGCCGCTGGCGAGATCGCGCGCGAGCTTCATCGCTTCCTCCATCAGCACGCCGTCGTCATGGACGCGGTTGACGAGGCCCCATTCCAGCGCCTTCTCGGCGGGCAGCCGTTCGCCCATCAGCGACAATTCGATCGAGCGTGCCCGGCCGACGAGGCGCGGCAACAGCCAGGTGGAGCCGCAATCCGGCACGAGGCCGATGCGCCGGAAGGCCTGAAGAAAGTAGGAGGACCGCGCGCACAAAATCATGTCGCCGAGCAGCGCGAAGCTCATGCCGGCACCCGCCGCCGGCCCATTGACCGCGGTGATGATGGGACAGTGCAGATTGCGGATGCGGCGCAGGAAGGGATGAAAGCCCGTCTCCAGCGTCAGGCCGGCCTTGGTCTTCTTCGACTGGTTGTTGCGGCCCTGAAGATTGGCGCCGGTGCAGAACGCCCGCCCCGCGCCGGTCAGCACGACGCAGCGCACCTCGTCCTTGTTCTCCTCGATCGTATCGAGCGCCTCGGCAAGGCCGCCCAGCATGTCCATGGAGACCGCGTTCATCACCTCCTGATGGTCGAGCTTGAGGATCGCGACCGAACCATCGAAATCGAGCGTGACGTGTTTGAACTGCATGGTTTCCTCGTCAGTTGCGGCCGCAATGTTTCGCAGACCGGAATTCATTTTGCCGGAGCGCATATTTGATTTTTGGCGCGGTCTTGTCCATGGTGATCAGAGCATGGCAAGCAATCTTGCGCGCAGCGGCTGATGCGCGTCATGCCGGGAAGTCTTGCCGGGAAGTCTTGCCAAGACATCTTGCCAAAAACGGGAAACGCGCCATGAACCTTTTCGACCTCACCGGCCGCGTCGCCGTGATCACCGGCGGCAATGGCGGCATCGGGCTCGGCATCGCGCAGGCACTGGCCGGCCAGGGTTGCAACGTCTCGATCTGGGGCCGCAACGCCGACAAGAACAAGGCCGCTGCCGCGAGCCTGGCGGGGCTATCAGGCAAGGTCGATACCCGCGTCTGCGACGTCACCGATCCGGCCTCGGTCAATGCCGCGATGAAGGGCACGCTCGACATTTTCGGCCGGGTCGACGGCTGCTTTGCCAATGCCGGCATCGGCGGCGGCGGAAGGCGTTCCTTCATCGAGCGCACCGAAGAGGAATGGAGCTCGATGTTCGCGACCAATCTCGACGGCGTGTTCCACGCGTTCCAGGCGGCCGCCAGACACATGACCGACCGCGCCAATGCGGGCGATCCCTTCGGCCGGCTGGTCGCGACCTCAAGCCTCGCCTCGATCTTCGGCACCGCGCGCAACGAACATTACGCGGCAACCAAGGCCGCCATCAACGCGCTGGTGCGCGCGCTCGGCGTCGAGCTGGCGCGCCACGGCGTCACCGCAAACGCGATCCTGCCGGGCTGGATCAAGAGCGACATGACCGCGGGCCTCATGGGCAACGACAAATTCGTCGCCAACGTGATGCCGCGGATTCCACAGCGCCGCTTCGGCGAACCATCCGATTTCGGCGGCATCGCCGTGTATCTGATGAGCAAGGCCTCATCGTATCACACCGCGGATACGTTCGTGATCGACGGCGGCTACACGGCGTTTTGATATCTCGTAGGGTGGGCAAAGGCGCACTTGCGTCGTGCCCACCAATAGCATTTCGAATGTTGTGGTGGGCACGCTGCGCTTTGCCCACCCTACGGTGTCTGATTTCGTAAGCGCAAAAAGGGACAGGGCAAATGTTTTCCCACATCATGATCGGCACCAACGACCTCGACAAGGCCAAGGTCTTTTACGACAATTTGCTGAGCACGCTCGAGGTGCGCCCGGCCAAGGTCGACGGCCATCGCATCTTCTACTTCACCAAGACCGGCGTGTTCTCGGTGACCAAGCCGATCAACGGCGAGCCGGCAACCTGCGCGAACGGCGGCACCATCGGCTTTGCCGCCAACTCGCCTGAGCAGGTCGACAGATGGCACGCCGCCGGCATCGCCGCAGGCGGAACGCCGATCGAGAACCCGCCCGGCATCCGCGAGGGCGCAGGGAACAAGCTCTATCTCGCCTATTTGCGTGATCTCGACGGCAACAAGATCTGCGCGATGCACCGGATGCCGAACTAGGCTAGCCACAGCCACCCCCTGTCATTCCCCGCGAAAGCGGGGAAGCCAGTACGCCGCGGCTTCTCCGTGAATCATTGGCGTCACGGAGTACTGGATCGCCCGGTCAAGCCGGGCGATGACAACGGTGAGTGCGGCCCGCGCCTGCCTTCTCGCGCCCCATTCAAACAACGTTTCAAACGCGCTTGCGATATTCCATCACATGGCATGGGTCGCCTGAAAAAATGCGCGCTCGCGCTTTGCGCGCGCTGCGACTATTCTCCGGCCCAACGCGATCTCAGTGACCCCGGGAGGAACAATGACAAAGCACGCCTATATTCCCCGTACCACCAACTACACCCTCAATCCCGGCGACGAGCTCAACGACCTCCGCATGTCGGACCAGGTCCGGCCGCTCTACGATCACGTCAGGAAGTTCATCCGCGAGACCGTCGAGCCGATGGCGATCGAGTTCGCCAGGGCCGGCGAAGGCAAGGAGGATCGCTGGAGCTTCACGCCGAAGCAGCTCGAAGTGCTCGAGGTCGCCAAGAACAAGGCCAAGCAGGAAGGTCTCTGGAACTTCTTCCTGCCCGATGACGAGACCGGCCAGGGCCTGAAGAATCTCGATTATGCCTATATCGCCTCCGAGCTCGGCAAGAGCCCGCTCGCCTCCGAGACCATGAACTGCTCGGCGCCCGACACCGGCAACATGGAGGTGCTGGAGCGCGTCGGCACCAAGGCGCAGAAGGAGAAGTGGCTGAAGCCGCTGCTCAACGGCGAGATCCGTTCGGCCTACGTCATGACCGAACCGAACGTCGCCTCCTCCGATGCCAAGAACATCTCGACCACGGCCAAGCTCGTCGGCGACGAATGGGTGATCAACGGCGAGAAGTATTACATCTCCGGCGTCGGCGATCCCCGCTGCAAGATCCTCATCGTGATGGTGAAGACCAATCCGGATGCGGCGCCGAGCAAGCAGCAGTCGCAGATCCTGGTGCCGCGCGACACGCCCGGCGTCGAGGTGCTCGGCCCCATGTACGTGTTCGGCCAGGACCACGCGCCGCGCGGCCACATGCACATGCGCTTCAACAACGTGCGGGTGCCAAAGGAGAACATGCTGCTCGGCGAAGGCCGCGGCTTCGAGATCTCGCAGCTTCGCCTTGGCCCCGGCCGCATCCATCACTGCATGCGCACCATCGGCAAGGCCGAGAAGGCGCTGGATTTGATGGTGCAGCGTGGCCTCACCCGCGAAGCCTTCGGCAAGAAGATCGCCCATCTCGGCGGCAACATGCAGATCATCGCGCAGGCGCGCTGCGAGATCGAGGCGATGCGGCTGATGGTGCTGAAGGCGGCAAAGGCCATGGACGTGCTCGGCAACAAGGAAGCCCGCGTCTGGGTCTCCATGGTCAAGGCCATGGTGCCCGAGCGCGCCTGCAAGATCATCGACCAGTCGATCCAGATGCACGGCGCCACCGGCATCTCGCATTGGACCCCGCTTGCGGAAATGTACCAGGACGTGCGTCACCTGCGCTTTGCGGATGGTCCGGACGAGGTGCACTGGATGGTGGTGGGACGGCACGAGCTGAGCATGGCGTGAAGGCCTCTCCTCTCCCTCTCCCCGTTCTTACGGGGGCGCGACGAGCTTCGCTCGCGCTGAGAGGGTTGGGGTGAGGGGCTTCTCTCGACACGGGAGATCATCGAGGGACCTGTACCCCCTCACCCGAATTCGATCTACGATCGAATTCGACCTCTCCCCGCAAGCTGGGCGAGGTGAAGAAAACACGGAGCCACCATGGACTACGCCGCCAGCGACCTGACGCCACGCGAGCGCTACAAGGTGCTGACGTCCTTCATCCTGCCGCGGCCGATCGCATGGGTGACCTCGGTCGGTCCATCAGGCGTGGTCAACGCTGCGCCGTTCAGCTTTTTCAACGCTTTCTGCGAGGATCCGCCGCTCTGCATGTTCGCGGCGAACCGCAAGCCGAACGGACAGGACAAGGACACCTTCCTCAACATCCAGCGCACCGGCGAGTTCGTGGTCAACCTCGCCGACGAGCCGCTGGCGAGGGCGATGCACGAGAGCAGCGGCGACTTTCCGCCTGAGATCGGCGAGCCCGACTATCTCGGACTGAAGCTCGCGCCCTCGACCAAGATCGCCGTGCCCCGGCTTGCCGACACGCCCTGGGCGATGGAGTGCAAGCTCTGGAAGCTGATCGACGTCAACGACGATCGCCGGCTGATCATGGGTGAAGGCATCCACTTCCACATCCGCGACGAATTGTGGGACGACAAGGCGATGCGGGTGCACATGGACCGCTATCACCCGATCGGCCGCATGTTCGCCGATCGTTATTGCCGCACGGATGACCGCGTGGTGTTTCCGGCGGCCGAGGGTGCGAAGGGGAAGTAGGGCGGATTAGCGCAGCGTAATCCGCCGAATGCACGGACGGATGGTGGATTACGCAAACGGACCGCGCTTCGCGCAGTCCGCTCGCGAATCCACCCTACGTACTTACGTCGCCGGTGCGACCTTGTCCTGGGTCTTCGTCTCGAAATCACTCGCGTCGTGCCGCTCGTGAAGCTGGCTGGCGGGATCGCCGGAGACACGATTGACCATGCGGCCACGCTTCACGGCAGGACGCTGTGCGATCTGGTCGGTCCAGCGCTGCACGTTCTTGTAGTCCTGCACGGAGAGGAATTCGCCGGCGCCATAGACCAGCCCCTTGGCGAGCGCGCCATACCAGGGCCACACCGCGATGTCCGCGATGGTGTACTCCCTGCCGGCGAGATATTCGTTGTCGGCGAGGCGCCGGTCGAGCACGTCGAGCTGGCGCTTGGTCTCCATCGCGAAACGGTCGATGGCATATTCGATCCTGGTCGGCGCGTAGGCGTAGAAATGGCCGAAGCCGCCGCCGAGATACGGCGCGCTGCCCATCTGCCAGAACAGCCAGGACATCGCTTCGGTGCGGGTCTTGATGTCCTTCGGCAGGAAGGCGCCGAATTTCTCGGCGAGGTAGAACAGGATCGAGCCGGATTCGAACACCCTGACAGGCTCAGGGCCGGAGCGGTCCATCAGCGCCGGGATTTTCGAGTTGGGATTGATGTCGACAAAACCGCTGCCGAACTGGTCGCCATTGCCGATCCTGATCAGCCAGGCGTCGTATTCGGCGCCCTTGTGGCCGAGCGCCAGCAGCTCCTCCAGCATCACCGTGACCTTCACCCCGTTCGGCGTCGCCAGCGAATAGAGCTGGAGCGGATGCTTGCCGACCGGCAGCTTCTTGTCGTGGGTGGGGCCGGCGATCGGGCGGTTGATGCTGGCGAACTGCCCGCCATTCTCCTTGTTCCAGGTCCAGACTTTGGGCGGCACGTAGGCGGGGGCGTCGGTCATGCGGGGGCTCCGGCGGAAAGATGCGCCTGCATTAATTAGCCCGCGAATGGCCGATGACAAGCCCTGCCGGCCCTGCGTCCGGCGCGGGCCTCAAGGCCGCGTCATGCAGCCTTGACCTTGCCGAGGAAGTCCTGGACCAGGGAGCGCATCTGGTCGGCCTCATGTGACAGCGAGGTGGCCGCCGACAGCATCTCCTGCGCGGCGCCACCGCCGGATCGCGCCGACTGGCTCACCCCCTCGATGTTCTGGGTCACCGTGCCGGTGCCGGCAGAGGCCTGCTCGGCGCTGCGGGCGATCGCCTGCGTTGCCGCGCCCTGCTCTTCCACGGCCGAGGCGACCGTGGTGGAGATCTGGCTGATCTCCTGGATGGTGCTGCCGATCGCGGTGATCGCGTCGACCGCCTGCGCGGTCGCCTGCTGCACCGAAGCGATCTGCTGGCCGATCTCGTCGGTCGCCCGCGAGGTCTGCGCCGCGAGGCTCTTCACCTCGTTGGCGACGACGGCAAAGCCCCGGCCGGCATCGCCGGCCCGGGCGGCCTCGATGGTCGCATTCAGCGCGAGCAGATTGGTCTGGCTGGCGATCTGGTTGATCAGGTCGATGACCTCGCCGATGCGGCGCGCCGCCTGCTGAAGGCCGCCGACGATGTCGTTGGTGCGGTTGGCTTGGTCCACGGCCTTGTGGCTGACCTGCGAGGCGAGCGCGACCTGCCGGGAAATCTCGTGGATCGAGGAGGTCAGCTCCTCGGCGGCGGAGGCCACGGTCTGCACGTTCGCCGAGGCCTGCTGCGCGGCCGCGGCCACCGTCATGGCCTGCTCGCCGGTCTGGCCGACGGTGGACGACAGGCCGCCCGCGGTCGCCTGCATGCGGCTCGCCGCATCGGCGACGCCGCCGATGGCGGAGCTTGCCGCCGTGTCGAACGCCTGCGCCAGCCCCATGATGTAGGCGGCATGCCGCTCCTTGGCCTGCCGTTCCTCTTCCTGGCGCGCGCGCATCTGATCGGCGGCAATCATGCCTTCCTTGAAGACGAGCACCGCGCGGGCCATGGCGCCGACCTCGTCGCGCCGCGCCGTCGCCGGCACCTCGGTCGTGGTGTCGTTCTGGGCGAGCCGGCCCATCGCCTCGTCGAGCGCCAGCAGCGGCTTGCCGATGGCTGAACGCAGCACGAAGCCGGCCGCGGCCGCGAGTGCCATCGTGACCAGCAGCACGACCACGATGACGGTGCGGGCGTTGTCGTAGGTCCATTCCGCGGTGGCGACCGAACGGCCGGCGCCGTCGGTGTTGACCTTCACGAGCTTGTCGGCGTCCTCGAGCAGCTCGCGAAACTGGTTTCTGCCGGCGAAGAAGCTTTCGCGGGCGCCTTCGGGGTTGTTGGCCAGCATGTCCAGCGCCTTGTCCGATTCCAGGAAGGTGGCGTAGTGCCCGCTGAGGCGCTTGAGCGCCGCCTGCTCCTCCGGCGAGGTCACGAATGCCTCGTAGGATTTGAGGCTGTCGGTCACGGTCTGCTCGATCTTGCGCAGGGTCTGGCGAATCTCCTCGCGATCGCCGTCCTTGGCCATCAGCACCGAGAGCTGGTTGGTCCGGATGCGGGCGATCTGGTATTGCAGCCCGCGAGCCTTGTCGACGCTCGGGAGCCAGTTGCCGGACAGCTCACGCGCCGCACCGTTCAGGTCGGACAGCGATTTCAGGGCGAAGCCGCCGAGCACGACCACCAGCAGCACGACTGCCGAAAATGTGAGCAGCAGCTTGCGCCCAACAGACATGTTGTTGAACCAAGCCATCGCACTCTCCATTCCAGATAGTCATTCCGCGCCTGCGCGCCTTCGTTGTAATGGAGGGGACTTACCGAATAATTACGTTTCGCTGGACGGCCGCGCTGAAATGTTGGGCGCGCGGCGGCAGCACCTCGGCTTCCAGTACGAAGCCCTCGCACCCCTTCGCCGCGAACCCCCGCTTCTCGCGCTCGTCGAAGGCGGCGCGCCCAACGCGGGTGTCGAACAGGACGGCGCGACGCAGATCGAAACGGTGGCGTCTGCACGCAAGATGCGCGGCCGAATCCGGAATGGCATCGCGGGCGACGATGAGCTAGCGTCGAGGAGCCTTCGCCGGGACAACAACAACAGCAACGCGACGGCCGCCGGGAGAGAGCCATGAAATCGCCGATCTGCGACATGCTGGGCATCGAGTTTCCGCTGCTCGCCTTCAGCCATTGCCGCGACGTCGTCGCCGCCGTCAGCCGCGCCGGCGGCTTCGGCGTGTTAGGTGCCACCGCGCACACGCCGGAGACTCTCGAACGCGAGCTGAAATGGATCGACGACCACGTCGATGGCAAGCCCTACGGCATCGACGTGCTGATCCCCGAGAACATCTCGACCGCGGGCGAAAGGGACGTGACCTGGAAGAGCCTGGAAGCGCGCGTGCCGCAAGAGCACCGCAACTACACCCGCGACCTCCTGAAGAAGTACGACATCGAGCTGACGACCACTGAAGTGGCCGACAACCGGCCGCAACCATTCGACGCGAAGACGGCGCTTGCGCTGCTCGAGGTCTCCTTCAATCATCCGATCCGGCTGATCGCCAACGCGCTGGGCGTGCCGCCGAAAGCGATGATCGAGATGGGCAAGACGCGCGGCGTGCCGGTCGCGGCGCTCGTCGGCGCCAAGGAGCACGCACTGCGCCAGGTCGCGGCCGGCGTCGACATCCTCGTGGTCCAGGGCACCGAGGCCGGCGGCCATTGCGGCGAAGTGTCGACCATGGTGCTGGTGCCGGAGGTGATCAAGGCGATCAAGAATATCCGCGACGTGCCGGTGCTGGCGGCCGGCGGCATCATGACGGGACGGCAGATGGCCGCCTGCATGGCGATGGGCGCGGCCGGCGCCTGGACCGGTTCGGTGTGGCTCGCCACCGTCGAGGCCGAGACCACGGAGATTTTTCGCGAGAAGATGATCGCCGCCTCTTCCCGCGACGCGATCCGCTCGAAGGGCCGCACCGGCAAGCCGGCGCGGCAGCTCCGCTCGGTCTGGACCGACGCCTGGGACCGCGCGCCGGACAGCCCGGGCGCGCTGCCTATGCCGCTGCAAAGCATTATCAGCCGTGACGCCTTCAACTCGATCGACCGTGCGGCCGCGAGCGGAAATGCCAAGGCGCGCGATCTCGTCAGCTATTTCGTCGGCCAGGGCGTCGGGCTGATCGACAGCGTGAAATCGGCGGGCACCGTGGTGCAGGAGTTCAAGGAAGAGTTCGCCGAAGCCGTCGAGCACATGAATGCGCTGGTGGCGGAGTGATTTCATGTGTGGCCCATCCTTCGAGGCTCGGCCAGCGGCGCAGGCGCGCCGCCGACCTCACACCTCAGGATGACGCGGTATCCGTAGCCGTCACCCTGAGGTGCGAGCCGCGCGGTACGTAGCGCCGCGCAGCGAGCCTCGAAGGGCGACGGCCTGCTGAGCACCTAGAGAGCGTAGCAAGAAGAAATGACCAACCTCAATATCCCCGAAGACCGCATCCCCGTCATCGTCGGCATCGGCGAGATCGTTGACCGCCCGAAGGAAATCACGGACGGCCTTGAGCCACTCGATCTGCTGGAACAGGCATTGCGGCGCGCCGAAGCGGATGCCGGTGCAAAGCTGCTCGGCGAGGTGCAGTCGCTCGACGTCGTCAACTTCCTGAGCTGGCGCTACCGCGATCCAGAGAAGCTGCTGGCGGAGCGGCTCGGGATCACGCCTGCGCATTGCTATTACGGCCCGGTCGGCGGCGAGAGCCCGATCCGCTACATCCACGAGGCGGCAAAGCGCATCGCGCGTGGGGACTGCAGCGTCGCCGCTGTCTGCGGGGCGGAAGCGCAGTCGACCGCAACCAAGGCGGAGCGCGCCGGCGCCAAGCTGCCATGGACGCCGTTCGCGCACGACGTCGAGGAGCCCAAGCGCGGCGCGGCGTTCCAGAAGCCGCTTGCCGTGAAGCTCGGCGTGTTCCGGCCCGTCACGGTCTATCCGTTCTACGAGGCCGCCTCCTCTGCGCACTGGGGCCAGACGCCGCGCGAGGCGATGGCGGAGTCGGGGACGCTGTGGTCACGCTATTCGGAAGCCGCCGCGCAAAATCCACATGCCTGGCTGAAGCGGCGCTATGCGCCCGACGAGATCACCACGCCGACCGCGGACAACCGGCTCATCGCCTGGCCCTACAACAAGCTCATGGTGGCCAACCCCAACGTCAACATGGGCGGTGCGCTGCTGCTCACCAGCCTTGCCAAGGCGCGCGCTCTCGGCATCGCTGAGAACAGGCTGGTCTATCCGCTCGGCGGCGCCGCGGCGGAAGAGCCGCGCGATTATCTCTTGCGCGACCAGTTCTACGAGAGCCATCCGCAGAATGCGGTGCTGAAGGCCGCAATGGATCTTGCGGGCGGCGACGGCAAGACATTCGACGCGATCGAGCTCTACAGCTGCTTCCCCTGCGTGCCCAAGATGGCGCGGCGGACGCTGGGCCTGTCCGCCGACGTGCAGCCGACCGTGACCGGCGGCCTCACCTTCTTCGGCGCGCCGCTCAACACTTACATGACGCATGCGGCCTGCGCGATGGTGCGGCGCCTGCGTGACGGTGCCAGGCTCGGCCTGCTCTACGGCCAGGGTGGCTTCGTCACCAAGCATCACGCGCTGGTGGTGTCGAAGATGCCGCCGCGTGAGGCGCTGGCGCAGGAGACGAGTGTGCAGGCCGAAGCCGACCGCAACAAGCGCGCGGTACCGGAGTTCGTCACGGACGCCTCAGGCAAGGGCAAGGTCGAGAGCTTTACGGTGCTCTACGGCCGCGGCGGCGAGGTCGAGCACGGTGTGGTGATGCTGCGCACGCAGGATGATCGGCGCACGCTGGCGCGGATTCCGGCGAGCGATGCGGCGACGCTGACACATCTGCTCAACATGGATCGCACGCCGGTGGGATCGCTCGGCGAGATCGCGATGGCCGCCGATGGCGTGCCGGAGTGGCGGGTGGCGTGATCTCATAGGGTGGGTAAAGCGAAGCGTGCCCACCATCTGCATGTAATCCGGAAAGATTGGTGGGCACGGCGCAAGAGCGCCTTTGCCCACCCTACGAGACCTACGCCCGGCGCACGAGACCGCGCTAACCCTTCGGCGCCTGCTTCTCCGACGCGGTCGCCGGCTTGCCCTTGCCGCCGACGACACGGACCGCATCGCCATCGGACAGGCCGTCCGGCGGGGCGGTGATGACGCGGTCGTCGGCTGCGATCCCCGAGGCGAGTTCGATCTCGCGGCCGAGATCGCGGGCGATGGTCACCGGCTTGAACAGCACCTTGTCGTCCGCACCGACGGTCGCAACCCGCAGGCCGCTGCCGTTGAAGATCAGCGCGCTGGCGGGGATGCTGAGCGGCGCAGAATCGCGCTGCAAATGGAGCTTCACGCTGGCATAGCCGCCGGGCATCAGCTCGCCATTCGAATTGTCGAGCCCAAGCTGCATGCGCGTGGTGCCCGAGGCAACGTCGACGGCCTGCGAGGAGGCTTCCACCGTCGCCTGGAAAGTCCGGTTCGGATACTCCGGCAGCGCGATGGTGGCCTTGGCGCCGATCTTGATCGCCGGGACGTAGTTCTGCGGCACGTTGACGTAGACGCGCAGCTTGGTGATGTCGGAGACCACGAACATCGCCGGGCCCGAGCCGCCGCCGGCATTGATCAGTGCACCGACGTCGGTGTCGCGCGCGGTGACCACACCGTCGAACGGCACCGTGATCTTCTTGTAGCCGGCCAGCGCTTCCAGCCGCTCGACATTGGCCTGCCCGGAATGGACCGCCGCGTTCTTGTTGGAGAGATCGGCGGTGCGCTCGTCGATCTCCTGCGCGGAGACGAAGTTGGAGGCGACCAGCGTCTTGCGGCGGTTCAGCGTTGCCTCCGACAGCCTGGCGCTGGCCTGCTGGCTGGCGAGGTCGGCGCGGGCTTGCAACAGCTGCTGGTCGAGGTCGGGCGCCTCGATCTCGGCAATCACCTGCCCGGCCTTGACGCGGGCGCCGATGTCGGCGCTCCAGCTCTTCAGATAACCCGAGACGCGGGCAAAGATCGGCGCGCGGGAATAGGCCTCCAGCCGGCCCGGCAGATCGAGGGTTGAGTTGAGCGCCCTGGCGTTGGGCAGGGTCACCGCGACGCTCGGAACCGCCTGGTCATCGGTCCATTCCTTCAGCTTGGAGCCCTGCTCCTCACGGGCGCGGATGCCGGTGCCCACGACGAGGCCTGCCGCAATCAGCGCCACCACGCCGAAAATGCCCAGTTTCCGGTGCGACACCGGGGAGCGGGATTCAGTGGGCGACATGCGCGGTCTCCAAAGGGGCGGCGGCTTTGGCGCCTTGTTTCTTGTGTACCATACTGAACACCACGGGAACAAACATCAGCGTGGCGAAGGTTGCAAAGATCAGGCCGCCGATCACTGCGCGGCCGAGCGGCGCGTTCTGCTCGCCGCCCTCGCCCAGCCCCAGGGCCATCGGCGCCATGCCGATGATCATGGCGAGCGCCGTCATCAGCACCGGGCGGAACCGGACGAAGCCGGCTTCCAGCGCCGCCGCGATGGGATCGCCGAGCTCCTCGTAGCGCTCGCGGGCAAAGGAGATCACGAGCACGCTGTTGGCGGTGGCAACGCCCATGCACATGATGGCGCCGGTCAGCGCCGGCACCGACAGCGTGGTCTGGGTCGTGAACAGCATCCAGACGATGCCGGCAAGCGCGGCCGGCAACGCCGTGATGATCACGAACGGATCGGACCAGGACTGGAAGTTCACGACGATCAGGAAGTAGATCAGCACGACGGCCCCGAGCAGGCCGAACAGCAGGCCCGTGAAGGCGCTGTTCATGGTCTGCACCTGGCCGAGCAGCACGACGGAAGAGCCCTTCGGCACCTCCTTGGCGGTATCGGCGATCACCTGGCGGATATCGGCGGCAACCGCGCCGAGATCGCGGCCCGAGGTCGTGGCAAAGATCTGCACCATCGACTGGATGTCGTATTGCGACACCACCGCGCTCGAGACCGAGCGCTTGATGTCGGCGATGCCGCCAAGGATCGGCGACTGCGAATTGCCGGTCGCGGTGATCGGCAGCGTCTGGAGCGCGCTGAGCGAGTCGATCTGGTATTGCGGCGTCTGCATCACGATCGAGTAGGACACGCCGTTGTCCGGATTGAGATAGTAGGTTGGCGCCACCTGCGAGGAGCCGGCGAGGTTCACCACGAGGCTGTTGGTGACGTCGCGCTCGGTCAGGCCGACATATTGCGCACGGGTGCGATCGACATCGATGTTGAAGGTCGGATTGCTCGGCGATTGCTGGATGCGCGCGTCCGCAACGCCCGGAATGCGGCGGACCTTTGCCAGCAAATTGTTGGCGTAAGCGAAATTGGCGCTGATATTGGCGCCGCGGATCTGAAGATCGATCGGCGCGGGTGCACCGAAATTCAGGATCTGGCTGACGATGTCGGCCGGCAGGAACGCGAAGCTGACGCCCGGGAACAGCCGCGGCAGCTGCTCACGCAGCACCTTCACATGCTCCTCGGTCGGCTTGTGGCCCTCCTTCAGCTTGATCTGGATGTCGCCGTCCTGCGGACCGATCACGCCGGTGTTGTTGTAGGTCATGTTGATGCCGGAGATCGGCATGCCGATGTTGTCGGTCAGGGTCTCGATCTCGCCCGGGATCAGCTTGCGGATCGCCTTCTGCACGTCGGCGAGCTGGTTGGCGGTCTCCTCGACGCGGGTGCCGACCTGGGTGCGGACGTGCATCAGGATGTTGCCGGCGTCGACCGCGGGGAAGAAGTTGCGACCCAGGAACGGCACCAGGGCGAAGGACGCCCCGACCACGCAGAGGAAACCGACCACGAACACCGGGCGGTGCGCGAGCGCAAGCCCGAGGAAATTATGATAGCCGCCGCGAATGCGCTCGAACCGCGCCTCGAAGCCGCGCTGGAACCAGACCAGTGGATTGCGCGACTTCGGCGGTTCGCCCTCATGATGGACGTGCGGATGCAGCAGGTAGTTCGCCATGGTCGGCACCAGCGTGCGCGACAGGATGAACGACCACATCATCGCGAACATCACCGCTTCCGCCATCGGCACGAACAGGAAGCGCGCAACGCCGGTGAGGAAGAACATCGGCACGAACACGATGCAGATGCAGAGCAGCGAGACGAAGGCCGGCGTGACGATCTGATTGGCGCCGTCGAGGATCGACTGCTCGACCGGCTTGCCCTGCTCGAGGTGGTAGTTGATGTTCTCGATGGTGACGGTGGCGTCGTCGACGAGGATGCCGACCGCGAGCGCGAGCCCGCCGAGCGTCATGATGTTCAGCGTCTCGCCGATCGCCGACAGCATGATGATCGCCCCTAACACGGAGAGCGGGATCGAGACCGCGATGATGATGGTGGAGCGCCAGCTGCCGAGGAACAGCAGGATCATGACGCTGGTGAGCAGCGCCGCGATCACGCCCTCGAAGGCGACACCCTGGATCGCGCCGCGGACGAACACCGACTGGTCGCCGATGAAGCCGATCTTCAACGCGTCGGGGAGTTGGTCCTTGACGTCGATCACCTTCTGCTTGATGCCGGCGATGATGTCGAGCGTCGAGGTCGCGCCCGCCTTCAGCACCATCATCAGGACCGAACGGTTGCCGTCGACATGGACGATGTTGGTCTGCGGCGGATTGCCGTCTCTGACGGTTGCGACATCGCGCACATAGACCATCGCGCCGTTGACGGTCTTGATCGGCAGATTGCCGAGCTCGTCGATCCTGAGCGGCGAGTTGTTGAGCTGGATGTTGTACTCGAAGGTGCCGATCTTCTGGGTGCCGACCGGCGTGATCAGGTTCTGCGCGGCCAGCGCATTGGCGACATCCTGGCCGGACAGGCCGCGGGCCTGGAGCGCGGTCGGATCGAGGTCGATCTGGACCTGGCGCTGCTTGCCGCCGAACGGATACGGGATCGCAGCGCCGGGCACGGTGACCAGCGGGGTACGCAGATTATTGATGCCGATGTCGGCGAGGTTCTGCTCGGTCAGCCCGTCGCCCGACAGCGCCACCTGGATGATCGGCACGGTCGAGGCGGAATAGTTCAGGATCAAGGGCGGCGTCGCACCGGGCGGCAGCTGCTTGAGCAGCGTCTGTGAGATCGCGGTGACCTGTGCGTTGGCGGTGCGAATGTCGACGGTCGGCTGGAAGAAGATCTTGACGATACCGAAGCCGTTATAGGAGTTGGCGACGATATGCTCGATGTCGTTGACCGTCGTCGTCAGCGAGCGCTGGAACGGCGTGGTGATGCGGCCGGACATCTGGTCCGGCGGCAGGCCGGTGTACTGCCAGACCACGCCGATCACGGGGATGCGGATTTCCGGGAAGATGTCGGTCGGCGTCCGCAGCGCTGCCAGCGGTCCGATGATCAGGAGCAGGAGCGCGAGCACGACAAATGTGTAGGGCCGGCTCAGGGCAATACGGACCAGAGCAATCATTCGCCAGGCAATTCCAGGTCAAGCAGGGATACGGAATCCGCCCCCACGGGGATCCTCTTTCCCCCTTTACCTGAGCACCGGCGGAAACGCTAACCTCCGGCGGCTCGCCTGCATTCACTTCCCTGCTACCGCACTGCGAAATAGACATCGCAGCCATGCAACCAAACGCCTCACGCGGCGCGGACGGAGTTCAGGAACTTGCCGACCTCGAGCTTGAGGCGGTTGGAGTCGCGCGACAGCATCTGCGCCGCGGACAATACCTGCGAGGACGCCGATCCAGTTTCGGATGCGCCGCGCTGGACGTCGCCGACATTGGAGGAAACCCGCTGGGTGCCGTTGGCCGCCTGCTGGACGTTGCGGGCGATCTCCTGCGTCGCCGCGCCCTGCTGCTCCACGGCTGCGGCGATTGCCGCGGATATTTCGGAGAGGCGCCCGATGGTGCCGGAGATTTCGCTGATGGCGCCGACCGATTCCTGCGTTGCCGCCTGGATGCCGCCGACCTGCTGGCCGATCTCGCCGGTCGCCTTCGCCGTCTGCTCGGCGAGCGCCTTGACCTCGGAAGCCACGACCGCGAAGCCGCGGCCGGCCTCGCCAGCACGTGCCGCCTCGATCGTGGCGTTCAACGCCAGGAGGTTGGTCTGGCCCGCAATGGCATTGATGAGCTCGACGACGTCGCCGATCCGGGAGGCCGCCCGCGACAGTTCGCTGACGCGTTCGGTGGTGGCGTGCGCCTGACTGACGGCCTCACCGGCGATCCGGGTGGAATCCTGTACCTGGCGACCGATCTCGCGGACCGACGACGACATCTCCTCGGCGGCAGATGCCACCGAATGGACGTTGGTGGAAGCTTCTTCCGAGCCGGCTGCGACCGCCATCGCCAGGTCCTGCGCCCGCCCCGCGGTCGAAGACAGCGTCGAGGCCGAAGCCTCGAGCTCGGTCGCGGCCGACGACACGGTCTCGACGATCTCGCCGATCGCAGCCTCGAAGCCGTCGGCAAGCTTCGTCATGTCGGCCTTGCGCTGTCCCTCGGCGCGGCGCTGAACCGCCTGCACCTCGTCGCGGCTGAAGCGGATGATGGTCTGCACGGTCTGGAGATTACGCAGCGCCTCGCCGATCTCGTCGTCGCGCTGGATGACGATGCGGTTGTCGAGCTTGTCCTGCACGAGGTTGAGCATGGTCTCGTTGAGATGCCGCATCGGGCCCTGGATCGCGCGCATGGTCGCAAGGCCGGCGAAGCCGACGATGGCGGCGCCGACCAAGGCCAGCAGCGTCAGAACCAGGCTGGTCGAACCGCCGGTGGAGAGCGCGCCGCCGATGCCGAGCGCCAGCATGAACAGCGCCTGGAGCACCATCGTCGTGACGAGGCGCGCCTTCAGCGTCCTGGTGAAGACGCTGAATCGGTCAAGCAACGATCGGCGACGGATGATGCCGGCATCGACGCGATAGCCATGCGGCTTCTTCTCGCGGATCGCGGCGTAAACCTCTTCGGCAAGCTTGCGCTGGTCGGCCGGCAGCCTGGTGCGGATCGAGGTAAAGCCCGTGACGTGGCCGTTCTCCCGGATCGGGGAGGCGGTCGCCAACACCCAGTAAAAGTCGCCGTTCTTGCGACGGTTCTTCACCGCGCCGAGCCACGGCTTGCCGGCCTTCAGCGTGTCCCAGAGATTGTCGAACGCCTCCGGCGGCATATCGGGATGGCGGACGATGTTGTGCGGCTGGCCCATCAGCTCAGCCGACGTGAAGCCGGCGGCCGCGAGGAAGTCCTCGTTGAAGTAGGTGAGCTTGCCCTTGAGGTCGGTCCGGGAGACGATCAGCGTCTCGTCACTGACCGGATATTCTACGTCGGTAACGGGAAGGTTCTTGCGCATCGGGCCCCCCTGGCAAATCTGCTCACGCGTCTTTCGACGCCGGCGGCCAACCGGGGCGCCTTCGCGGCCAATTCTTGTAGGACGAATTTAACCATCCGTGAAATCGCGGACCCGTACGATTACGGGCGCACTACATGAAATGCCACCTGCAGGCGACGTGGCGGTAGCCCGCAAGCGAAAAGAGCGGCGCCGATAGCGCCGCTCTTGCGTAGCTGTATCGCCGGCTTACGCCGCGCGGACGTTGGTCAGGAACTTGCTGACCTCGCTCTTCAGCCGGCCCGAGTCGTTTGACAACATCTGTGCCGCCGACAGCACCTGCGAGGAGGCCGAGCCGGTCTCGGTCGCGCCATGCTGCACGTCGGTGATGTTGGAGGAGACCTGCTGGGTGCCTTGCGCCGCCTGCTGCACGTTGCGGGCGATCTCCTGGGTTGCCGCACCCTGCTCTTCCACCGCCGCCGCGATCGCGGAGGAGATTTCGGACAGCCGCTCGATGGTCGAGGAGATCTCCTTGATCGCGCCGACCGAGTCATTGGTCGCAACCTGGATGCCGGAGATCTGCTGGCCGATCTCGCCCGTGGCCTTCGCCGTCTGCTCGGCGAGCGCCTTGACCTCGGAGGCCACCACGGCGAAGCCGCGGCCGGCTTCGCCCGCACGCGCCGCCTCGATGGTCGCGTTCAGCGCCAGCAGGTTGGTCTGGCCGGCGATGGTGTTGATCAGCTCGACGACGTCGCCGATGCGGGCCGCCGCTCTGGACAGCTCGCTGACGCGCTCAGTGGTGGCACGGGCCTGGCCGACGGCGTCGCTCGCCATCCGCGCCGATTCCTGCACCTGACGGCTGATCTCGCCGACCGAGGAGGCCATCTCCTCCGTCGCCGAGGCCACCGACTGCACGTTGCCGGATGCCTGGTCGGACGCGGCAGCGACGACCCTGGTGAGCTGTTGCGCCCGTTCGGCGGTCGAACTGAGCGTTCCGGCCGAGGATTCCAGCGCACCGGACGCCGCCGACACCGTCTCCACGATGCCGCCGACCGAGGCTTCGAAGCTGTCGGCCAGCTCGTTCATCGCGCGCCGGCGCTCGCGGTCGGCCGTCGCCTGATCCTGGGCGCGCTGCTCGATGCCGCGCTTGATGTCGCCCTGCATCGACCTGAGCGACGTCGCCAGCGTGCCGACCTCGTCGGCCTGCTCGATCTCGAGCTGCTGATTGAAATCGCCCTTGGCGATGCCGTCGGCGAAATTCGCGCAATCCTGGATCGGCCGTGCGATCTTGCGTGCGGCGAACGAGATCAGGAAGATCGCCGCCAGCACGATGACCAGGCCGACGCCGAGCTGCCAGAACGTGTTGGAAGTCGCACGCGCACTGAGCGAAGCATCGAGTTGCCGTGCCGACGCCAGCACCACGTCGCGGGGGATCGAGATCACGACCGACCAGGCGTTCTCCGTGTGCCCGAACCGGATCGGCGCATAGATGTCGATGTTGGCGAACTTCGGATCGTCCTGCACCATGCGCTTGCCGGCCTTGACGATGGCCAGGCTCTCGCTCCAGCGCGGATCGGCCTCCGACGCGTTCTTGCCGATCACCTCCTGGTTCGCACTGTTGGCGACGATCAGCCCGGTGTCGTTGAGGATCGCGACCTTGCCCTTGCCCTCGAACAGCGAGCCGTTGATCTTCACGGCAAGCTTCTGCACGAAGTCGAGATTGTAGTCGGCGCCGGCGACACCGCGGAATTTGCCGTCGATCATGACCGGTACCGACATGGTCGCGAGGAACACCGCCTTGCCCTGAACGATGTAGGGCAGCGGGCCCAGGATGTTTTCCTTACCCGTGGTGTTCGGGTTGATATACCAGGCGCCCTTCACAAGACCGTTGGGATGCCGCTCTGCGCTGTCGTACTCGACGAGCGGCTGAACGGCGATGGCACCGCTGGCGTTGCGCGTCCAATAAGGCAGGAAGCGACCGGTGTTGTCCGACCCCACCTCCTTGCGGCCCTTGAACGACGCGTCATCGCCGTCCAGCGCACCCGGCTCCCAGGCCGAATAAGTGCCGTTGAAGGCGGGGTTGAGCTCGAGCACATGCCGCAGGACCGCGTTGAACTGGGTCCGCCGCGCCGCGATGGGCGTGCCGGTCTTCTCATCGGCCAGCGTCGCGAAAGCATGCGCGGTGGTGCGCGCCGCGTCAAATCCCACCTCCAGCTCGGCCTTGATGGCGTTGGCTTCGGTGGAGGCCCGGTTCATCAGGCTCTCCTTGGTCTGTTGATCGACCAGCTGCATGACCTCGTGGGTCACGTACTGGTTCATGCTCTGCGTGGAGAAGAGGCCGTAGCCGATCAGCACGATGCATGTCACCGCCAGGCAGAGGCCGGCGATCAGGGCGATCTTCAACTGGATGGAGCGAATGGCAGAAAATGAAAACAGCTTCACGATTGAATCTCCGGAACACTGCGACGAGTTAAGGTTCGGAGAGTTCGGAACTCGTAAAGAAATGGAACCGTAGGACCCACGTGAAAAATATGTCAGCGGGCGCCGAGCCATGTCCCGAAAGCAAAGAGCGGCGCCGATGGCGCCGCTCTTGCGTAGTCGGATACCTGCGCTGACGGCCTTGGGCCGCGCGGACGTTGTTACGCCGCGCGCACGTTGGTCAGGAACTTGCCGACCTCGGTCTTGAGCCGGTTCGAGTCGTTGGACAGCATCTGCGCCGCCGACAGCACTTGCGAGGAGGCCGTGCCGGTCTCGGTCGCACCGCGCTGCACGTCGGTGATGTTGGAGGAGACCTGCTGGGTGCCCTGCGCCGCCTGCTGCACGTTGCGGGCGATCTCCTGCGTGGCGGCGCCCTGCTCTTCCACCGCCGCTGCGATCGCCGACGAGATTTCGGAGAGCCGCTCGATGGTCGAGGAGATCTCCTTGATGGCGCCGACCGAGTCGTTGGTCGCGGCCTGGATGCCGGAAATCTGCTGGCCGATCTCGCCCGTGGCCTTCGCGGTCTGCTCGGCGAGGGCCTTCACCTCCGAGGCCACCACCGCGAAGCCGCGGCCGGCTTCGCCGGCACGCGCCGCCTCGATGGTCGCGTTCAGCGCCAGCAGGTTGGTCTGGCCGGCGATGGTGTTGATCAGCTCGACGACGTCGCCGATGCGGGAAGCCGCCTTCGAGAGCTCGCTGACCCGCTCAGTGGTGGCACGCGCCTGGCCGACGGCGTCGCCGGCCATCCGCGCCGATTCCTGCACCTGACGGCTGATCTCGCCGACCGAGGATGCCATTTCCTCCGTCGCCGAGGCCACTGACTGCACGTTGGTCGAGGCTTCCTCCGAAGCGCCGGCAACCGTGGTCGCCAGCCGCTGGGAGCGGTCGGCGGTCGAGGTCAGCGTCGAGGCGGAGGCCTCCAGCTGGGTCGAGGCCGACGACACGGTCTGGACGATCTCGCCGATCATCGTTTCGAATTCGCGGGTGATGTTGTCGACGCGGCGGCCGCGCTCGATCTTGGCTTCGGCGTCGGCCGCGGCGGCCTCGTCGGCGGTCTTCTTGGCGATCAGCGCCTCCTTGAAGACCTGGAGCACATCGGCCATAGACCCGATCTCGGTTTTCTCACCGCGATGCGGCACTTCGGCGGAGAGGTCGCCCTTGCCCAACGCCTGCATCGGCTCGACGATCGAGGCAATGCCGCTGGAGACGTCGTGGACGAGGTAGAAGCCGACGCCAATGCCGGTTACCACGGACGCGCCGAGAATGATCGCGACCAGCATGAACGCATAGAAATAGCTGTCGGCGGCATCCTGCGCGGCCTGGTCGCCGCCCTTGGTATTGAGCTCGATGTCCTTGCGCAAAATCTCGTCGGCCTGAAGCCCGATCTTGTTGACGGTCTTGGTGTTCAGCTCGTGCGCCTCGTGCGGGACCTTGCCGGCCTCCTTGCGCGACAGCGCCATGACCTCCTGGGTGCCCTTCTTGTACTCCTCCCAGACCTTCGACCATTCAACGTAGAGTGCCCGTTCCTCCGGCGACGTGATCATCGGCTCGTAGGTTCGACGGAATTTGGTGTTCGTCTCCACCACTGTCGCGAGGGTCTTCTCTGCCGCGAGCTTCTCTTCCAGCGTCTCTGCGAGCATGTGCTCGCGGATGACGTTGCGATAGGTTATCACGCCAGTGCGCAGGTCGCCCAGCACCCGCACGCTGGGCATCCAGCTGGTCGTGATGTCGGTGGTGTTGGCATTCATCGACCGCATCTTCATGACGGCGAGCAGGCCCATGCCGGTCATGGCGACCAGCAGGAACGCCACGACACTGATGATCTTGGCGCGGATGGAGATCTTGGCGAACATAGTCGGGTCTCTTTAATGCTGGCGCAGGCGCGCGTCCGGGAGGTCTTAAGAATCAACCAAAAGGAGCGCCGCCGACATCAGACAACAGAGCGACCAGGCAGCTGCGAACGACGACTCCGTACCAGTACGGAGCCTGAAAGAAATAAACAGGCAGCTAAGAATGCTCTGCGCTCAGCGCATGAGCCTAAGCGCATCCGAGAAAAACTCCGGGCCACCGAAATTGCCGGACTTCAGCGCGAGCAGCATGTCGCTTCCGGCGCCGACCGCGCGCAGCACCGGGACCCCCGCGGCGATCTCGACCCCGACGAGAAATCCGGGAATTCCCAGCCGATCGACGACCGCGCCGGAGGTCTCGCCGCCGGCTACGACCAATCGCCGCACGCCTGATTTTACAAGGTTTTCCGCGATGTCGGCCATCGTCTGCTCGATGGCGTGCCCGGCCGCGTCGCGGCCGTGACGTGCCTGGAGCGCGGCCACCTGATCCGGTGTCGAGCTCGACGCGATCAGCACCGGACCGTCGGCCAGTCGCGGCCTTGCCCAGTCCAGCGCACGCCGTGCTTCATCGGCCCCCGTAAGAATACGGTCCGGGTCGAGATGAAGCACCGGCATGACCCGTTCAGCGCTGGCAATCTGCTTGAGGGTCGCCTGCGAGCAGCTACCGGCAAGGCATGCCGCCGGTCCGCCGACCGCAACGCCGGTCTCGCCGCTCGTCGCGGCCGATTTGACCTTGCCGGTCGACACCAGCGCCCGGGCCAGCCCGAGGCCGATGCCGGAGGCGCCGACCGACAGCCGATGGTCGGCAGCGACGAGACCGATGGTCTCGAGGTCGCGGTCGAACACGGCGTCGATGATCGCAGCGCCACTGCCCTTGCCCGCGAGTTCGGCCAGCCGCGTCCGCACGGCATCTGCACCGCGCGTGACGGTGGCGAGATCGACGAGGCCGATCTGTGTCTTGCTCTGCCGCGCCAGCACGCGCACCAGATTGGAATCGTGCATCGGGTTGAGCGGATGGTCTTTCAGCGGGCTCTCGTTCAGCGGCACCGCGCCGACGAACAGATTGCCCTGATAGACGGTGCGGCCGGTCTCCGGGAAGGCCGGCGTCACGAGAACGTTTGCCTCGCCGCAATCGGCGCGCAGCGCATCCATCACCGGACCGATATTGCCGGCGTCGGTGGAATCGAAGGTCGAGCAGACCTTGAACAGCACATGGCTCGCGCCGCGACCGCGCAGCCATGCCTCCGCTGCGCGCGAGCGCGATACGGCAAGGCCTGCGTCGATCGAGCGGCTCTTCAAGGACACCACGACGGCGTCGACCTCGGGCAGAGCCAGATCATCGGCGGGTATGCCGATGGTCTGCACCGTGCGCAGGCCCGCGCGCGTCAGCGTGTTGGCGAGATCGGAGGCACCGGTGTAGTCGTCGGCGATGCAGCCCAATGCGAGGGTCACGGCTTCACTCCCGCATAAGGCTTGAACCAGGCAAGGCCATCGGTGGTCTTGCCGCGCGGATTGTATTCGCAGCCGACGAAGCCGGCATAGCCGAGCCTGTCGAGCTCGGCGAACAGGAACGGATAGTTCAGCTCCTCGCCATCGGGCTCGTTGCGCGAGGGGATGCTGGCGATCTGGATGTGGCCGATGATCGGCATCATCTCGCGCAGCCGCATGGTGACGTCGCCATGGATGATCTGGCAGTGATAGATGTCGAACTGGAGTTTCAGGTTCGGAAGCCGCAATTCCTGGATCAGGTCGCGCGCGAAGCCGAAATCGTTGAGGAAATAGCCGGGCACGTTGCGGGCGTTGATCGGCTCGAGCACGATGTCGATGCCATGCGGCGCAAAGAACTCCGCCGCCCACGCTACCGACTTGTAGAAGGCCTCGATCGCGACGCGCTCGCCGCGATTGGCGATGCCGGCCATCAGGTGCAGCCGCTTGACGCCGGTGGCCTTGGCATAAGGCAGCGCGGTCTCAAGGCTCGCCTTGAGATCGGCGAACCGCGCCGGGAGCGCGGCAAAACCCTTCTCACCGGCATTCCAGTCGCCCGGCGGCAGGTTGAACAGCGCCTGGGTCAGGCCGTTGCGCTTGAGCCGCTCGCCGACCGCCTCGGCCGGATGCTCGTAGGGAAAGAGGAACTCGACGGCGGTGAAGCCGGCTTGCGCAGCGGCATCGAAGCGGTCGAGGAACGGCACCTCGGTGAACATCATCGAGAGATTGGCGGCGAAACGGGGCATTGGGAATCCTCTTGGCTCTACTTGTCGCCGGGAAGCTTCACGCCGGTGACCTGCGCATACATCCGCGCGACCGAGGCGTCGTCATCGCGGCCCATGCCGGCAGCTGATGTCATCAGGAACATCTGGAGCGCTGCGGCGGAGACCGGCACCGGGAACCTGGCGGTGCGCGCCATGTCCTGGATGATGCCGAGATCCTTGACGAAGATCTCGACAGCGCTGCGCGGCGTGTAATCGCCGTCGAGCACGTGCGGCATGCGGTTCTCGAACATCCAGGAATTGCCCGCAGAGGCCGTGATCACCTCATAGACCTTGCGGATGTCGAGGCCCTGCTTGGCCGCGAACGCGATCGCTTCCGAGGCGGCGGCGATGTGCACGCCGGCCAGCAACTGGTTGATCATCTTGAAGGCGGCGCCCTGCCCGGCAGCATCGCCGAGCTCGTAGAGCTTGGCGGCCATGGCATCGAGCGCGGGCCGCGCCTTGGCAAAAGCGGCCGGGCTGCCGGAGGCGAGGATCGTCAGTTCGCCCTGCGCGGCGCGCTGCGCCCCACCGGAGATCGGCGCATCCAGATAATGCCGGCCGGTTGCTTCAAGCTGTTTTGCAAGACGACGCGCCACGTCCGGGTCCATGGTGGCGGAAGATATGAAGACGCTGTCCTTCGGCATGGTCTCGGCCACACCATCCTTGCCGAACAGGATCGCCTCGGTCTGCGCGGCATTGACGACGACGCTGACGACGATGTCGGCGTCCTTGGCCGCCGCCGCCGGCGTGCTGGCACCGGCACCGCCGTCCTTCACGAAGCGCGCCACGGCATCGGCTGAAACGTCGCAGCCGGTGACGGCATGGCCGGCGCGCTTCAGCGAGGTCGCCATGCCAAACCCCATCGAGCCGAGCCCGATGACGGCGATACGCTGAATTTGTGACGTGGAGGCGGACATGCAGCTGACCCTTGCGAACGTTTCCCGGACGGCCGGCCCTTGCGGCGGCTCGGCGAACCGATAACACGGCTTGGCCGCGCTGCCAAAGCGTGAGACAAGCAGGCATGACGGCCATGAAAACTGAAACCAGCAACGAGACATTGCTGCGTGAGGATATCTGCCGCTTCGGGCGTTCCCTGTTCGAGCGCGGGCTGACGCCGGGCTCCTCCGGCAATATCAGCGTCAAGCTGGATGACGGCGGCTGGCTGGTGACGCCGACCAACGCCTCGCTCGGCTTCCTCGATCCGGCAAAACTGTCGCGGCTGGACGATCAAGGCCGGCTGGTTTCAGGCGACGCGCCGACCAAGGAAGTTCCGCTGCACAATGCGCTCTACGACACGCGCGGCAGTGCACGCGCGATCGTGCACCTGCACTCCACCCATTCGGTCGCGCTCTCGATGCTGCCCGAGATCGACCCGCGCGCCGCGCTGCCGCCGATGACGGCCTATTATCTGATGAAATGCGGCGCCACCGCGCTCGTGCCCTATTACCGCCCCGGCGATCCCGCCGTCGCGGATGCAATCAAGGGACTGGCGGGGAAATATTCATCCGTGCTGCTCGCCAATCACGGCCCGGTCGTCGCCGGCGACACGCTGGAGGCTGCGGTGTTCGCGACCGAAGAGCTGGAGGAAACGGCGAAGCTGTACCTGCTGCTGCGCGGGCTGAACCCGCGCTATCTGTCGCCGGAGCAGGTGACGGATCTGGTGAAGGTGTTCGGGGTGACGCTGCCGGAGCATGGGCACGAGCACTGAGCCTCGTGCAGCGATGGGCGGACTGACACCGCCCTACTCACCGCTGTCATTCCCCGCGAAGGCGGGGAATCCAGTACGCCGCAGCTTCTCGGCTTAATCACAACGGCCTCTGAAATACTAGATCGCCCGCCTTCGCGGGCGATGACGCCGAGTGTGTTGCGCGCGTGCGCCCAACACTTCGCGGCTAAAGCCCCAGATACGCCTTCCTCACATCCGGATTGCCCCTGATCTCCGCCGAGGCACCCTGCATCAGCACGCGGCCGGTTTGCAGGATGTAGGCGCGGTCGGCGATCTCCAGACACTCGGCCATGCGCTGCTCGACGATCAGCACGGTCATGCCGGCATCGCGGATGCGCTTCACCGCCTGGAAGATCTCATCCACCAGCTTCGGCATGATGCCCTGCGAGGGCTCGTCCAGCATCAACAGACGCGGACGCGTCATCAGGGCGCGGCCGATCGCGAGCATCTGCTGCTCGCCGCCGGAGAGCGTCTCGGCGCGCTGCTCGAGGCGCTCGGACAGGCGCGGAAACAGGGTGAAGACGAGATCGAGCGGCTCCTCGCGGTTCGCTTCGCTGCGATACAGATAGCTGCCGAGGCGTAGATTGTCGCGCACCGAGAGGCGCGGGAACAGGCGGCGGTTTTCCGGCACATAGGCGATGCCGGTGGCGGTGATGTGGTGCTGCGCCATGCCGTCGAGGCGCTTGCCGTCGAACGTCACGGTGCCCGAGCGCGGACGTTCGGCGCCGGCGATGGATTTGAGCAGCGTCGACTTGCCCGCGCCGTTGGCGCCGGCCACGCAGACGATCTCGCCCTTCTCGACCTCGATCGAGACCGCGGAGATCGCGACCAGGCCCTGATAGGCGGTCGTGACTTCATGCACTGACAGCATGACGATCTCCCAGATATGCGCTGATCACCTTGGGATCGCGGACGACGTCGGACGGCTTGCCCTCGACCAGCACCTTGCCGAGGTCGAGCACGATGGCGCGGTCGACCAGCGGCATCACGATCTCCATGACGTGCTCGACCATCAGCACGGTGATGCCGGCGTCGCGCACCTTGCGCACCAGCGCCACGCCGGTCTGCGCCTCGGTCGGCGTGAGACCGGTGAGAACTTCATCGAGCAGCAGCAGTTTCGGTTCGGTCGCAAGCGCACGCGCGACTTCGAGACGGCGCTTTTCGGCCGGAACGAGGTCGCTTGCGAGCACGTCGGCGCGTGCGGCAAGGCCGGTGAACTCCAGCACCTCATGCGCCTTGCGGCGGGCCTCGCGCATCACGGTGTTGCGCACGAGCGCACCGACGATGACGTTGTCGATGACCGTCATGGTCTCGAAGCTCTTGACGACCTGGAAGGTGCGCCCGACGCCGCGCTGGCAACGTTCCGCCGCCGGCAGGTTGGTCACATCCTCCCCGTCGAAGACGATCGAGCCCTGCGTCGGCGGCAGCACGCCGGCGATGAGGTTGAACAGTGTCGACTTGCCGGCGCCGTTCGGACCGATCAGGCCGACGATCTCGCCGCGGCCGACCGAGATCGAGACGTCGCTGTTGGCGACGAGGCCGCCGAAACGCTGCCAGACGCCGCGGGTTTCGAGGAGCGCGGTCATCGTGCAGCCTCCTTGCGGCGCGAGAACAGCCCGATCAGACCTTCCGGCCGTGCCAGCGCGATCACGACGATCAGCGTGCCATAGACGATGAGATCGACGCCGCGGCCGGAGCCGCCGATATAGGAGCGCGTCAACTCGGTGAGCGGAATCAGGATGACGGCGCCGAGCAGCGGCCCCCACAGCGTGCCGATGCCACCCAGGACCGCCGGCAACGCCATCAGCAGCGAGAACTGGAAGCCCATGACGCTTCCGGGGTCGATATAGGAAACATACATGGCATAGAAGCTACCGCCGATCGCGACCAGGAAGGCGGAGACAGCCGCAGCTCCCATCTTGGAATCGAACACGACCACGCCGAGGCTCTGGGCTGCGTCGGGATTGTCCTTCACCGCGCGCCACCAATAGCCCCATTTGGAATCTTCCAGCCACCAGGTGACGAACCAGGCGATGCAGGCGAGCGCCAGCGCGAAATAGAAGTACGGCAGCTTGCTGCGGGCGAATTGGAATTTCAGCCAGCTGTCGCCGCGCACGGGCATTTCGATGCCGAGGGCCGCACCCGCCCACTCCCAGTTCTGGATCAGCAACAAGCCGATCTCGGCGATCACGATGGTGGCGATCGCAAAGTAGTGGCCACCAAGACGGAAGCAGGGATAGCCGAGCGCCATCGCGATCAGGGCGGAGATGGCGCCGCCGGCGAGCATGCCGAACCAGGGCGGCACGCCGAACTTCGTGAACAGGAGTGTGGTGGTATAGGCGCCCAAACCGAAATAGAGGGCATGCCCGAGCGATATCTGCCCGCAATAGCCCGACAGGATGTTCCAGCTCTGCGACAGCGCCCCGAACATCAGCGTCAAGATCATGATGTTCTGGACGTTTGGATTCTTGACGAACAGCGGCACAAGCGCCGCGGCGACCGCAAGGCAAGCCGCAACGAGGAGTTCGCGGCGACGCCGCTCTGTGAAGCTCTTGTCCATCTCACATCGATCCGAACAGGCCACGTGGCCGGACGAAGACCACGAGGAGATAGACGGCATAGATGCCGACCGACTTCAATGATGGCGGCAGCACGAGCGCGGTGGTGGCCTCGACGAGACCGACGATGATGCCGCCGGCGAAGGCGCCGAACACGCTGCCGAAGCCGCCAAGCGCCACCGTGACATAGGCGATCAGTGCAAAGGATGCGCCGACGTCGGGATAGATGTAGAAGAAGCTCGCCATGATGGCGCCGGCGAGCCCCACCAGGGCAGCGCCGAGGCCCCAGCCGAGCGCGAACACGCGGTTCTTGTCGATGCCGACGAGGGCCACCGCACCGGGATCCTCACGGGTCGCCTCCAGGGCGCGGCCGAAATCGGTGCGGTTGATGAAGAGGTAGAGCCCGCCGAACGCCGCGATCGCGACCAGCGCGCCGAAGAGCTGCGGCTGGGGCAGGAAGATCCCGGCGACCGATACCGTCTTGCCGCCGAGCCATGAGTTGGGGACGCTGCGATAGTCGGCCGTGAAGAACAGCTGAGCCAGGCCGCGCATCACGATCGCGAGGCCAAAGGTCGCGAAGATCTGCACCATGCCGACATTGGCCTTGGCGCGCATCGCAAACCGAACGATCACGAGATAGACCACCGCCCCCAGAACAAACAGGGCGGCGGCGGCCAGTGGCGCCGACAGCAGTGGATCGATCGCGAAGAACGTGAACAGAAAGAACGTCACGTACATCGCGAGCATCAGGAACTCGCCATGGGCGAAGTTGACGACGTCCATCAGGCCGAAGATCAACGCCAGGCCAACGGCGATCAGTCCGTAGAGCAGCCCCATCAGGAGGCCGCTCGCCAGGCTTTGGATAATGGTCTCGGCTGTCACGTTGCTTCGTCCCCCGCCCGCAACCTGGTCGCTTACTTCATCGGCCAGATCGCATCGGCAACCGCCGCCTGCGACGGGAAGATGGTGACGAACTTGCCGCCGACATATTGCAGCAGCACCGGATCGGCATCGTTGTTCTGGCCCATGTCGTCGAATTTGACGCGCTTCCAGGGCATGATGGTCTGCTCGCCCGGAATTTCGGTTGCGGCCATCGCGTCGCGGATCTTCTCACCGTCGGTCGACTTGGCGCGGTTGATGGCGTCTGCAATCAAGATCATCGCCATGAACTGCCGCGAGGTGTTGTCGTTGAGGTCCTTGCCCGACTTCGCCTTGAACAGGTCGTTGATCTTGCCGACCATCGGCCGCTTGGCGGCGAGATCGAGCGAGAAGCTGCCGCGGGTGATCGCGCCTTCGAGCTTGTCGCCGACGGCATCGTAAAGAGCCTTTTCGGAGAAGCCGGCGGCCTGCGCCACGATCGCGTTCGGCTTGTAGCCGAGCTCGGCCATGGTCTTGACCAGCAGGATGCCGTCGGTGGTGTAGCTCGAGGGCAGCAGCACGTCGGCATTGGCCGCCTTGAGCTGCTGCACCTCGGCCGAAAGCGACGGCGAGTTGGCGCGGTACTTGATGTCGGCGACGATCTTGTAGCCGCGCTCGGTCGCGAGCTTGGTCTGGGCGTTGGCGGAGTCGGTACCGAAAATCGTGTCTTCGTGGAACAACGCCAGCGTGTCGGCCTTGGCGCCCTTCTTCTTCATCGCATCGAGGAAGTCGAACATCCCGGCCGAGAACATCTCGTCATGCGGCGAGGCGCGGAAATAATACTTCAGCCCGCGGCGATGCAGGCTCGGCGAGGAGTTGTCCGCCGACAGGAACGGAGTCTGGTAACGTTCGCAGATCTGGCTGATCGTGACTGCGACCGCGCTTTGATAGGAACCGAGGATGGCGCAGACCTTTTCCTGCGTGATCAGGCGCTCGGCTTCGGCGCGCCCCTTTTGCGGGTCGCCCTGCGTGTCAGCGTAGACGATACGGATCTTGGCACCGCCGAGGCCGGGTAAGCCCAGGCCCTTTGCAAGCGGAAGGTCGAAGTCCTGATCGTTGTTGATGATATCGATCGCGGTCTCGAACGCGCGCTGCGCATCGACACCCACCTGGGCACCGGAGCCCGACAACGGATAGGTGGCGCCGATCACCACTTCGCTGGTTTGCGCGCGCGCGGCTAGCGGCATCAACGCGGCGGTGGCGGTGGCTCCGAGCAGAACGTCGCGGCGAGTGATCGTCATGGGCAAAGTCCCCTGTTACTGAATTGCGCGTATCGAATGAAGCGATTGGCAGATAGCGTAAAGCCTGAAGAAGCAGCAAACGCTGCCTACTAAATCACGGCCATGGTCCTGTTTTTCAGATCGGTCACCAGCATCAGGCCGGGCGAATGCGTGATTGCGAACGGCACCTTGGCGGCGTTGATCACCGATTGCGGTGTGACGCCGCAGGCCCAGAACACCGGAATCTCGTCGTCGGCGACCGGCACAGGATCACCATAGTCGGGCTTGGCGATGTCCTTGATGCCGATCAGGTGCGGATGACCGAGATGCACGGGCGCGCCGTGCACGGCGGGATAGCGCGAGGTGATCTGCACCGCGCGGATCGCATCGGCCGGCTTGAACGGACGCATCGACACCACCATGGGGCCGGCGAACGGACCGGCCTCGCCGCAGGCGATGTTGGTGCGGTACATCGGCACGCGCACGTTCTGCTCGATGTGGCGGATCGGCATGCCCTCGTCGAGCAGCGCCTCTTCGAACGAGAAGGAGCAGCCGAGCACGAAGGTCACGAGATCGTCGCGCCAATACTTGGTGACGTCGGTCGGCTCGTCCACGACTTCGCCGTCGCGCCAGACGCGGTAGCGCGGCACATCGGTGCGGATGTCGAGATCGGCGCCGAGCGCGGGGATGTGCGGGCTGCCGACGTCGGACATGCCGATGATCGGGCACGGCTTCGGGTTGAGCTGGCAGAAGCGGTGAAAGGCACCGGCGTACTCGGCGGGGAGGATCGCCAGATTGCCCTGGACGAAGCCGGGGGCGACCCCGGCGGTGGAACCCACCTCACCGCCACGATAGGCGAGCCGCGCCTGGCGGCTCGATAGGGTATCGGATGTTTCAGTTTGCTGCGCTGCCACCAAAACAGTCATGTGATCGACCTGCCTATAAACTCGACAAAGACAAGCCAACACCAAGCGTGCTATAAAGTCTAATCTTCGTTTCTAATCAATCTCGATAAATACAATTTATCGATCGGGAAAATCGTTGCAATGCTGGACTTCAGGTCGATCGAGACATTCCTCTGGGTTGTGAAGCTCGGCAGCTTTCGCGGTGCCGCACAAAGGCTCAACACGACCCAGCCCGCGATCTCCCAGCGCATCGCCCAGCTCGAGCGCGAGATGGGCGTGAAGCTCCTCAACCGCGACCACCGCGTGGCGTCGCCGACGCCGAGCGGCCGGCAGATGATGGTCTATGCGGAGAAGCTGATCGGCCTGCGCGCCCAGATGATGGCCGAGGTCGGCGACCGCTCGGCGATGCGCGGTGTGATGCGGCTCGGCGTGGCCGAGACCATCGTGCACACCTGGCTGCCGCGCCTCGTGAAGAGCGTGAACGAGATCTATCCGAACCTGTCGCTGGAGATCGAGGTCGACATCACGCCGAACCTCACTGCGCGCCTGCTCGCGCAGGAGATCGAGCTTGCCTTCGTGGTCGGGCCATTGTCGGCCTCCGGCGTGCACAATCGCGTGCTCGCCGATTATCCGATCGGCTTTCTCGCCAGCCCCTCGCTCGGCCTCGGCAAGGGACCCGTGACGCCGGCGGAGCTCGCGCGCTTTCCGATCATCACTTTCCCGCGCAAGACCAAGCCTTACGAGGTCGTGCGCGAGGTGTTCGACCGGCCCGAGCTGCCGCCGATCCGGCTGCACGCCTCCGCCTCGCTTGCGACCGTCATTCACATGGCGGTTGAAGGCCTCGGCATCGCGGTGATCCCCGACGCCATCGTCGAGAACGAGCTTGCCGACGGGCGACTGCAACTGCTCGACACCGAACTTGCGATCGCGCCGCTGACGTTCACCGCAAGCTGGCTCGCCTCGCCCGACGTGGTGGCGGTAGAGCGCGTCGCCGAGCTTGCCTGTCAGATTGCGCAGAGCAGCGTTACTGTTGACGCGCCCGCGCTGGCGCGTCATTGAAACAGGCGCCGGACAATCGAGAGACCGACCGCATGAGCCGAGCCGCCACGAACCTGCAAATCGATTCCGCCCGCCTCTGGGGCTCCATTCACGAGACCGCGCAATTCGGCGGGACGGCCAAGGGCGGCGTGCGGCGGCTGACGCTGAGCAGCGAAGACAAGCAGGTGCGCGACTGGTTCCGCAAGGCCTGCGAGGACGCCGGCCTCGAGATACACACAGACGCACTCGGCTCGCAGTTCGGTCTGCGCAAGGGCCGCGACATGTCGAAGCTGCCCGTCGGCATCGGCTCGCATCTCGACACCCAGCCGACCGGCGGCAAGTATGACGGCATTCTGGGGACGCTCGGCGCGCTGGAAGTGATCCGCACCCTGAACGACGCCGGCATCGAGACCGAAGCACCGATCTGCATCGTCAACTGGACCAACGAGGAAGGCTCGCGCTTCGCACCGGCGATGATGGCGTCCGCGGCTTACGTTGGCGATTTCACCACCGACGATATCCTGTCGCGCAAGGATGTCGAGGGCACGACCGTTGGCCAGGCGCTCGACAGCATCGGTTATCGCGGCGACAAGCCGGTCGGCTTCCAGAAGCTCGGCTGCTTCGTCGAGCTGCACATCGAGCAGGGTCCGATTTTGGAAGCCGAGGGCAAGACCATCGGTGTCGTCGATTCCGGCCAGGGCGTGCTGTGGTACGATGGCAAGATTTCAGGCTTCGAGAGCCATGCGGGCTCGACCCCGATGCCGCTGCGGCGCGATGCGCTGGCCACGCTCTCCGAGATCGTGCTGGCGATGGAGGCCATTGCGAAGAAGCACGGACCGAAGGCGGTCGGCACCATCGGCGAGGCCGTGATCGCAAATCCCTCGCGCAACGTCATTCCCGGCGAGATCGCCTTCACGATGGATTGCCGCAGCGCCGACGGCGCAATCATGGACGCGCTCGATCGCGATCTGCGCGCCGCGATTTCCGAGATCGCCGCGCGCCGCAAGGTCGAGGTCAAGATTGACCTGGTCTGGCGCAAGCCGCCGACGCATTTCGATCCCAAGCTGATCGCGGCGGTCGAGAACGCGGCGAAGACGCTCGGCTACTCCTCTCGCCGCATCACCTCCGGCGCCGGCCATGACGCCTGCAACCTCAATACCGTCATGCCGGCGGCAATGGTGTTCGTGCCCTGCAAGGACGGCATCAGCCACAACGAGCTGGAAGACGCCACGCAGCCCGACTGCGCCGCGGGCACCAACGTGCTGATGCACACCGTGCTGGCGATCGCCGGCGTCGCATCCTGATCGGGGAGAGCCATGCGCGGAGTTTTCGTCGACGCCAACGAAGCCCTCGCCGTGATCATGGAGCGGCTGGAGCTATCAGGCGATCCCAAGGTGCGGATCAACAGGAATCCGGACATCAAGCCCGAGCAATACCCGGAAATCCTCGACGGCGCCGAGATCGCGATCGTCGACCACACCGCACTGCCGACCGAAGTCGCGAAGAAATGCGTGGGGCTGAAGCACGTCGTGTTCCTCGGCACCGGCGCACGCAGCTACATGAACCCGGAAGAACTCGCCGAGCTCGGCATTTCCGTGCACCTGATCAAGGGCTATGGCGACACCGCCGTGGCCGAATCCGCGATCGCGCTGATGTGGGCGTCGGCCCGCGTCATCGCGATGATGGATCGCGAGATGCGCGTCGGCAACTGGCTGCGCGAGGACGGCATGCAGCTCACCGGCAAGACTCTCGGCCTGATCGGCTTCGGCGGCATCGCCGCGGAGGTCGCGCGCATCGCCACAGGCAGCGGCATGAAGGTGATCGCCTGGAACCGCTCGCCGAAGAGTTTTCCGGGCGTCGAGTTCGCCGATCTCGACACGGTGCTGGCGAAAAGTGACGTCGTGTCGCTGCATCTTCTGCTCAACGACGAAACGCGCGGCATGATCACCCGCGAGAAGATCTTTGCGATGAAGCGTGGTGTCATCCTCGTCAACACCGCGCGCGCCGCGGTGGTCGACGAGACCGCCATGATCGACGCCCTGAAGTCGGGCCACATCCGTCACGCCGGCCTCGACGTTTTCAACATCGAGCCGCTGCCCGGCGATCATCCGCTGACGAAACTGCCGAACGTGACGCTATCGGCGCATTCGGCGTTCCGCACGCCGGAAGCGAGCGAGAACCTGATCGAAGCGGCCCTGGTCCACTGCCGCCGGATCGTGAAAGGATAAGAGCAACAACCATGGCCGACTATCGCACCATCAAGGCAGAGCCCCTCACCAACGCCATCCGCGCCATCGTCAAGGCCGGTGGCTCCACGGATCGCGAGGCCGAGCTCGTATCCACCAACCTCGTCGAGGCAAATCTCAGGGGACACGACTCGCACGGCGTCGGCATGATCCCGCGCTATGTCCAGAGCGTCACCAATGGCGGCCTCGCCGTGAACCAGCACGTCAAGATCGTGCTCGATACCGGCCCGCTTCTCACGCTCGACGGCCTCACCGGCTACGGCCAGGTGATCGGCCATGAAGCGATGGAGCTCGCCGCCGAGCGCGCCAAGCGCAACGGCGTGTGCCTGGTCGGCCTCTCCAACGCACACCACATCGGCCGCATCGGCCACTGGGCCGAGCAGTGCATCGACCACGGGCTGGTCTCGATCCACTTCGTCAACGTGATCTCGCGCCCGATCGTGGCGCCCTGGGGCGGCAGCGATGCCCGCCACGGCACCAACCCGTTCTGCGTCGGCATCCCGCGCAGGGGCAAGGACCCGATCGTGCTCGACTTCGCCACCAGCAGGATCGCGCAGGGCAAGACCCGCGTCGCCCACAACAAGGGCGTCGAGCTGGAGCCCGGCACCATCATCGACAATGAAGGCGGGGCCACGGTCAATCCCCGCTACACCGTGATCCCGCCGTACGGCGCCATCCTGCCGTTCGGCGAGCACAAGGGTTCGGGGCTCGCGCTCGTGTGCGAAATTCTCGGCGGCGCGCTCTCCGGCGGGCAGGTGGTCAAGGGCCCGTCCGACGGCAAGTACAACGTCCTCAACAGCATGCTCTCGATCATCATCGACCCGGGCAAGCTCGGCACCGGCGAAAACCTCGCACGCGAAGTCGAAAGCTTCGTCGCCTGGCACACCGGCTCACCGCCCGGCCCCGGCGTCGAAAAGGTGCTGATCGCCGGCGATCCCGAGCGCGAGACCAAGAAAAAGCGCCTCGCCGAAGGCATCCCGGTCGATCCGACCACCTGGCGGGAGATTCTGGAGGCCGGGAAGAAGTTCGGTCTGGATCAGGCGGCGATCGAGAGGATCGCGGGCTGATCTGGATAGAAGCGCGGCTCCCTCTCCTGTCGTTCTCCGACCTCATGGACACACGCGCCGGGGAAGCTGGACAGCGGCGAAGAGTCGCCGAGTCTTTGGAGCGGATTTGAACCGGCCCGCGCTGCCTTGCGACAACGCGGATATCCCGGCCCACATCCGCCCCCAAGGTTCACATGCTCTCCCGTCTCGCAAAGCTCATGTCTGGTTCAAGCAGGCCGTCACACGCAGCCGATCTCTACCAGCAACGGCTCGCCATCTACGCAAGCGAGCTTGGCGAGCCCGAATACAGCTTCGCGGACAGCGCGGAGCGCCGCATCGATATCCATGCCTTTGGCCGCGATTTCGTGCCGGTGTGCCAGGAGGGATCTGACGAAGGCTACGTGCTTCTGACCAACGGCATGAGCGAGCAACGGATGCCGGGGGTGCTTGGGGACGCAAAGCCGCGTGCCGAGCTGATGTGGTATGTCCGCGAACCGACCGAGGAGGTTCGCGCCAATCTGCGCTGGCTCGCCAATCTGCCGTTCATCGACACGACCTGGTTCGGCTTCGGCCATCGCGTCGCGCTTCCGTGGCCGCCGGTTGCCGGAACGGACTTCCAGACGTTCCTGTTTCTCACGCCGATCATCGGCCCCGACAAGCAGATCGCCGAGGCGCTGGAGATCGCGGGCGATCCGGTGGAGATCCTGACCGTGAACTTGATCTCGCATCAGGAGCTCGGGCTCATCAAATCGAGAGGACTGGATCCGTTCCTCGATCTTCTCGACGACAACGATTACCCACCGATCTTCGATCCGGCGCGGAAATCGTACGTGTAGTCGTAGGCTGGGTTAGCGAAGCGTAACCCACCACTGTTCGTCTCCGAGGAGACAGAAGAGGTGGGTTATGCCCAGCGGACCACGCTTCGCGTGACCGCAAGGCTAACCCACCTTACGCGGTCCGCCTTGCCTCAGTCCACCATATCGGCGACCGCCTTGCCGCAGGCCGTGGTGTCGGCGTTGCCGCCGAGATCCTTGGTCCGCAGCGTGCGCTCGGCGAGCGTCCGCTCGATCGCCTCGACGATCGAACGGCCGGCTTCCTTCTCGCCAAGATGCTCGAACATCATCGCGCCCGACCAGATCGCACCGATCGGGTTGGCGATGCCCTGCCCCGCGATGTCGGGCGCCGAGCCGTGCACCGGCTCGAACACCGAGGGGAAATCGCCTTCGGGGTTGATGTTGCCTGACGGCGCGATGCCGATGGTGCCGGTGCAGGCCGGGCCGAGGTCGGAGAGGATGTCGCCGAACAGGTTCGAGCCGACCACGACGTCGAACCAGTCAGGATGCAGCACGAAGTTCGCGGTCAGGATGTCGATGTGGTACTTGTCCCACTTCACACCCGGGAACTTCTTGGCCATCGCCTCCACGCGCTCGTCCCAATAGGGCATCGTGATGGAGATGCCGTTGGACTTGGTCGCCGAGGTCAGGTGCTTCTTCGGCCGCGACTGCGCGAGCTCGAAGGCGAATTTCAGGATGCGGTCAACGCCGATGCGGGTCATCACCGTCTGCTGGGTGACGAATTCGCGGTCGGTGTCCGGGAACATGCGGCCGCCGACGGAGGAATATTCGCCTTCCGTGTTCTCGCGCACCACCCAGAAATCGATATCGCCGGGCTTGCGGTTCGCCAGCGGCGACGGCACGCCGGGCATCAGCCGCACCGGGCGCAGGTTCACGTACTGGTCGAACTCCCTGCGGAATTTGATCAGCGAGCCCCACAGCGAGACGTGATCCGGGATTTTGGCCGGCCAGCCGACCGCGCCGAAATAGATCGCGTCGTGCTTGCCAATCTTTTCCTTCCAATCGTCCGGCATCATCTGGCCGTGCTTCTCGTAATAGTCCCAGGACGAGAAGTCGAAATGATCGAAATGCACGGAAACGCCGTGCTTCTTGGCCGCCGCCTCCAGCACGCGCAGGCCCTCCGGCATCACTTCCTTGCCGATCCCGTCGCCGGGAATGACCGCGATCCGGTATTGCTTCTTGCTCATCGAGAACGTCCTTGGTTGGTCCGGCAGCCGCCGTCTTTTTGACCGCACTGCAATGGACCAAAGTCGCGGGCAGTGCAACGCTGCACTGCAATGTTGACCGTGGCGCGGCCGACCGCCTACTGATTTCATCCTGCTCCTGTCCTGCGAGTACCCCCCATGGATCTGCATCTGCGTGGCAAGCGCGTCCTGATCACCGGTGCGTCCAAAGGCATTGGCGCCGCAGCCGCCGAGGCGTTCGCCGAGGAAGGCGCGCATCTGCTGCTCGCCGCCCGTAACGGCGAACAGCTCAAGGCACTGGCCGAGCGTCTGCGCTCTGCGCATCAGATCGATGCCGCGACAAGCATCGTGGATTTGCGCAACGCCGAGGATTTGGCGCGGCTCGCCAAGGAGGCCGCCGACATCGACATCCTCGTGAACAATGCCGGCGACATCCCCGGCGGCTCGATCGACAAGATCGACGAGGCGACCTGGCGCCACGCCTGGGAATTGAAAGTGTTCGGCTACATCAACCTGACCCGCATGATCTATGCGCAGATGAAGTCGAAGGGCCGCGGCGTCATCGTCAACGACATCGGCGCGGCCGGCGAAAAGTTCGACGCGAATTACATCTGCGGCAGCGCCGGCAACGCCGCGCTGATGGCCTTCACCCGTGCGCTCGGCGGCAAGAGCCTCGCCGACAACATCCGCGTGGTCGGCATCAATCCCGGGCCGGTCGGCACTGATCGCCACGTCACCCTGCTCAAGACGCGCGCGAAGCATCAGTTCGGCGACGAGAGCCGCTACGGGGAATTCCAGAAGAGCCTGCCGCTCGGCCGCCCCGCGCATGCGCGCGAGATCGGCGACCTCATGGCTTTTCTGGCATCAGACCGTTCAGGCTACACGTCAGGGGTGATCTATACGGTGGATGGCGGCATCAGCGCGGGTTGGGGTTAGTCGTCTCGTGTCGTTGCCTGCTCTACATTCCGTCATTGCGAGCGCAGCGAAGCAATCCAGACCGTCTCCGCAGAGGCATTCTGGATTGCTTCGCTGCGCTCGCAATGGCGACAAGATAAGCACAGGAGTACAATAGTTGTCTCAAGACCTGATCCGCGAAACCGCCTGCACCGTCGTCGACAAGCTGCGGTCCGGCGACGTCTCGCCGCTCGAACTGCTGGACGTGCTGGAAAAGCGCATCAGTGAGGTCGACGGCAAGGTCAACGCGCTGCCGACGCTGTGCTTCGATCGCGCACGGGCCAATGCCAAAGCCCTGATGCAGAAGCCGGCCGGCGCGCGCGGGCTGCTCGCGGGCCTGCCGGTGCCGATCAAGGACCTGACCGACGTCGCCGGCGTGCTGAACACGCAGGGCTCGCCGATCTTCAAGGATAACATCCCGACGAAGTCCGACCTGATGGTCGAGAACCTCGAGGCCAATGGCGCGGTGGTCTACGCCAAATCGAACACGCCGGAATTCGGTGCCGGCGCCAATACCTTCAACGAAGTGTTCGGCGCCACGCTCAATCCCTGGGATACGTCCAAATCGGCAGCCGGCTCCTCCGGCGGCGCCGCGGTGGCGCTCGCGACCGGCATGGCCTGGCTCGCCCAGGGCTCGGACATGGGCGGCTCGTTGCGCAGCCCCGCGGCCTTCTGCGGCGTCGTCGGCATGCGGCCGAGCATCGGCCGCGTCGCGCATACCCCCAAATCGGGTATCGATCGCAATCTCGGCGTCGTCGGGCCGATGGCGCGCAACGTCGAGGATCTTGCACTGCTGCTGGACGCCATGAGCGGCGACTATGCGGACGATCCGCTGTCGCTGCCGGCGCCTGTGACCTCTTTCCTGTCGGCAGCACAATCGGGCAGGAAGCCAAAGCGCATCGCCTACTCGCCCGATCTCGGCATCACGCCTGTCGATCCCGAGGTCAAGGCAATCACCCGCAAGGCCGCCGAACGCTTCGCGGAGGCCGGCGCCGTCGTCGAGGAGGCGCATCCGGACTGGCGCGAGGCACATGAATGCTTCCACGTGCTGCGCGCCTTCGATTTCGCGATCACCAAGGCCAACCTGCTGCGCACCAAGCGCGACCTGCTCAAGCCCGAGGTGATCTGGAACATCGAAGAGGGCCTCAAGCTGACGGTCGAGCAACTCGCGCGTGCCGAGGCGCAGCGCGTGGGCATGACCGCGCGCGCAATCGAGTTCTTCAAGAGCTACGACCTGCTGCTGGTGCCGACCACGATCGTGCCGCCGTTCCCGATCGAAAACCGCTATGTCGCCGAATGCGCCGGCAAGAGGTTCGACAATTACGTCGAGTGGCTCGGCATCGTCTACGCGATCACGCTCGCCTGCTGCCCCTCGCTCTCGCTGCCTTGCGGCTTCACGGCGTCAGGCCTGCCGGTCGGCGTGCAGGTCGTCGGCGCCCCGCGCGCGGACGCGCAGGTGATCGCCGGGGCGAAGGTGCTGGAGGATATTCTGGGCGTGCGCGGGACCACGCCGATCGATCCCAAGGTGAAGAAGTAAGGCGATCTACGACACCCGCGGTAGTTTCCCTCTCCCCCTGTGGGAGAGGGTGGCTCGCCGCATAGCGGCGAGACGGGTGAGGGGTATCTCTCCGCGAATGAATCTCTCGCAGGGAATATGAGGATAGAACCCCTCATCCGGCGCTTCGCGCCACCTTCTCCCACAAGGGGAGAAGGAAGCCATCACCTTCCGCTCGTCGCCTCCAGGCCGCGGCTGTAGCGCGACATCGCAAAACAAAAGACAAAATAGATCGCGGCGACGAAGATGTAGACCTCGACCGAGAACTGCTGCCAGGCGGGATCGATGATCGCCGTCTTGGCGGTGGTAAGCAGATCGAAAATGCCGATGATCAAGACGAGGCTGGTGTCCTTGAAGAAGGCGATGAAGGTGTTGACCAGCGGCGGGATGACGTGGCGGATCGCCTGCGGCAGCACGATCAGCCGGTTCTTGCGCCAATAGGACAACCCCAGCGCCTCGGCAGCCTCGTATTGTCCGCGCGGCACGGCCTGGAGGCCGCCGCGAATGACTTCGGCAAGGTAAGCGCCCGCGAACAGGATGATCGCGATCTGCGCGCGGAGCAGCTTGTCGATGTTGAAGCCGCTGGGCATGAACAGCGGAAACATCACGCTCGCCATGAACAGCAGGCTCACCAGCGGCACACCGCGGATCAGTTCGACATAGAGCACGCTGAGCGAGCGGATCGCCGGCAGCTTCGAGCGGCGGCCGAGCGCGACGAGAATGCCAAGCGGGAAGCCGAAGGCGAGACCGAAGGTCGCGAGGATCAGCGTCACCGGCAGTCCGCCCCAGCGGTCCTGCGATACGAAGGAGAGGCCGAACACGCCGCCCCACATCAGCGCGCTGATCAGCGCAAGTACGCCGATCCAGAGATAGATCAGCTCGCGCCGCCAGAAGGTTCGTCGGCTGGAGAAATAGAACAGCGCGATGAACAGCACCACCGACAGCGCCGGCCGCCACTGCTCGTCGAACGGATAGGTCCCGAACAGGATGAAGCGATATTTCTCGGGGATGATCGCCCAGCAGGCACCGAAGCCGCGGACGGCACGGCACGCGCTGGAATCGTTCGCCGGCGTCAGCCAGACCGCATTGGCGATACCCCATTGCGCGAAGCTGAAGATAGCCTTGGCGAGGATCGCCAGCAGCACGACCGACAGAATGCCGTTGGGAATCGACGAGAACAGATTGGTGCGCAGCCAGCGCAGCACCGGGTTGCCCATCTGCGGACGGCGGGCGGCGCGTGGCGCTTCCGGACTGTCCGTGATCGCCGTCATGCTCAGCGCTCCACCAGCGCGATGCGCGCATTGTACCAGTTCATGAAGAAGCTGATACCGAGGCTGATGGTCAAAAACACCGCCATGATCAGCGCGATCGCCTCGATCGCCTGCCCGGTCTGGTTCAGCGTGGTGTTGGCGACCGAGACCACGTCCTGGTAGCCGATCGCGACCGCGAGCGAAGAGTTCTTGGTCAGATTGAGATATTGGCTCGTCATCGGCGGCACGATCACGCGCAGCGCCTGCGGCAGGATGATCTGCCGCAGCACGAAGCTGCGGCGCAGGCCGAGCGCGTTGGCGGCATCCCACTGGCCGCGCGGAACGGACTGGATGCCACTGCGCACGATCTCGGCGATGAAGGCCGAGGTGTAGGTGACGAGCGCGATCAGCAGCGCAAAATATTCCGGTGCCAGCGTCAGCCCGCCGACGAAATTGAAGCCGCGTAGCGCGGGCCACTCGATCGTCCAGGGCACGCCGAGCAACATGGACACCAGCGCCGGCAGCACGACGATGAGGCCGAGCGCGAAGGGCCAGGCCGATCGCGGCTTGCCGTCCCGCATCTGCTCCGCGATCTGCCATCGTCTGACAAGATAGAACACGGCGCAGCCCAGCGCGGCCGTGCCGAGCACCCAGAGCTGCGGCGCTCCGATCGGGATCGCCGGCAGGATCAGGCCGCGATTGGAGAGGAACACTCCCTCGATCGGCCGGAACGCCGCACGCGCAGCCGGCAGCGCCTGCATCAGCACGTACCAGAACAGGAGCTGAAGCAGCAGCGGAATGTCGCGGAGCGTCTCGACATAGACGGCGGCGAACCGCGACAACAGCCAGTTGGCTGAGAGCCTGGAGATGCCGACCAGCGTGCCCAGGATCGTCGCAAGCGCGATGCCGATCACCGCGACACGCAGCGTGTTGGCGACGCCGACGACGAAGGCCCAGAGGTAGCTGTCTCGCGGATTGTAGGCGAGCAGGCTGTCGGCAATCGGCATGCCCGCTTCGCGGCCGAGGAAGGCAAAGCCGGTCGTGATGCGACGGGCCGACAGGTTGGTGACGGTGTTGGACCAGAGGAAGGCGATCACGCCCACCGCGATCCCGACCACGAGGGCCTGCCAGAACAGGCCTTTCAGCTCCCGCCGCCCGAAGGCGCCGAAAAAGCTACGTCGCGGCGGCGGTCTCGGACCATCTGATGTCACGGCGCAAAAATCCTTCTCGAAACCAGCGATTTCCGGCGGCGCACGTCAACTGTTGCACCAAACTATAATTCATGCAACAAATGTTTCATGGTCGAGCCCGCGAAATCCTCGCCGCTGAGCGAACTGCGCATTGCATTGCCATCGCTCCCGATGCGCTTGCAGGAGGTCGGGCGCTTCGTCGCAGCCAACGACTACGACGCCACCACCCGTTCGATGCGCGATCTCGCCGCGGAAGCCGGTGCCGATCCCGCCGCGTTTACGCGGCTTGCCAAGGCGATCGGCTATTCCGGCTGGGACGAATTGCGTGCGGCGCTGACGGAAGCACGGCGACCGTTGCAGATTTCGCCCTTCTCCGGTCGCGCCAAAAGTCGCCGCCATGGCCCGCACGCCGATGTCGCGCTGGTCACCGACAAGCTCGCGGCCGAGGCCGCCGGCCTTCCGCGCATTCCGGCCCAACCGATTACGGAGGCGGCCCGCGCGCTGCACGACGCCAAGCGGATCTGGATCGCCGGCTATCGCAGCTGCCGCAGCGTCGCGGAACTCTTGAACTACGAACTGCGGCTGTTCCGCCCCGAACAGGTGCAGCTCGTCGGCGCGTCCGGTCCCGACGATCTCGACCTCGGCGCCTTCCGCCCTGGCGAAGCCGTCATCGTCATCGGCTTCCTGCCGTATACGCACGCGAGTGTCCGCGTCGCGCAGGCCGCCTATCGCGCCGGCGCAACGCTGATTGCGATCGCCGACAGCGTCTCGGCCCCGATGGCCGAGGGCGCCGACCATGTGCTGTTGTTCGAAGCCGCCTCCTCCCCCGGCTTTTTCCCGAGCCTCACCGGCGCGATCGCGATTGCACAGTCGCTTGCCGCGGTGACGTTCTCGCTCGGCGGACTGGCCGCGAAGAAACGCCTGGAGAATACCGAGGCCCGGCTCGCCGCGGCCTCCACCTACGTTTCAGAGAAAGGTTGATCCATGGCCGCTCGCACCAGCCGCGTGCTGCACCGCTCGTTGCGTGAAACGCCGCCCAAGGCGATTGGCGGCGAAGGCGTCTATCTTTTCGCCGAGGACGGGCGGCGCATCATCGACGCCTCCGGCGGCGCCGCGGTTTCCTGCCTCGGCCACCAGCATCCCCGCGTGATCGCGGCGATGGCCAAGCAGGCCTCGACGCTGGCCTATGCGCACACCGCCTTCTTCTCCTCCGAGCCAGCGGAAGCGCTCGCGGAGACGCTGGTCGGGCACGAGCCCGGCGGTCTCGCCTATGCCTATTTCGTCAGTGGCGGATCGGAGGCGATCGAGGCCAGCATCAAGCTCGCGCGGCAATATTTCATCGAGCGCGGCGAGCCGCAGCGGCAGCATTTCATCGCGCGGCGGCAGAGTTATCACGGCAACACGCTCGGTGCGCTCGCCGCCGGCGGCAATGCCTGGCGCCGTGCGCCCTATGCGCCGTTGCTGTCGGCCGCCTTCAGCCATGTGACTCCCGCCTTTGCCTATCATGAGAAGCGCGAGCGCGAGTCGGATGTGCAATTCGTGGCACGCCTCGCAGCCGAGCTCGAAGCCGAGTTCCAGCGGCTCGGCCCGCACACGGTCGCAGCGTTCCTCGCCGAGCCCGTCGTCGGTGCCACCGCCGGCGCGGTGACCGCGCCGGACGGTTACTTCAGGGCGGTGCGCGAGATCTGCGACCGGCACGGCGCGCTGCTCATTCTCGACGAAGTCATGTGCGGCATGGGCCGGACCGGCACCACGCACGCCTGGGAACAGGAAGGTGTCGCTCCCGATATCCAGGCCATCGCGAAGGGGCTCGGCGGCGGCTACCAGCCGATCGGCGCGATGCTCGCGAGCGGCAGGATCATCGAAACCATCCGCACAGGCTCGGGTGCCTTCCAGCATGGCCATACTTATCTCGCGCATCCGCTCGCTTGCGCGGCCGCGCTCGCAGTGCAGGAGGTGATCCGCGAGGATGGCCTGCTCGATCGCGTCAAGGAGCGCGGCCGGCAGCTCGAGCAACGCCTGACCGAGCGCTTCGGCAATCACCGCCATGTCGGCGATATCAGGGGACGCGGGTTGTTCTGGGCGATCGAGCTCGTCGCCGACCGCGCCAGCCGCACCTCGTTCGATCCGGCGCTCAAGCTCAACCAGAAGATCAAGGCGGAAGCCTTCGCCAACGGGCTCGGCTGCTATCCCGGCGGCGGCACCGTGGACGGCATCCGCGGCGACCACGTGCTGCTGGCGCCGCCCTACATCGCGTCAGCCGACGAGATCGACCTGATCGTCGACAAGCTCGGCACCGCCGTCGACAACGTGTTGCGTAGTGTCAATCATTGAGGGGAGAGTAGCATGATGAGGAACATGGTTATCGCGGCGGGCGCGCTCGCGGCATCGGCGGCGGTCGCGCAGGCAGCGACGCTCGACACGGTGAAGAGCCGCGGCACACTGGTGTGCGGCGTCAGCGCCGGCTTTGCCGGGTTCTCGGCGCCGGACTCGCAAGGCAATTACAAGGGCCTCGACGTCGACTATTGCCGCGCGCTGGCAGCCGGCGTGCTCGGCGATGCCAGCAAGGTGCGTTACGTCTCGCTGACTGCGCAGAACCGCTTCACCGCGCTTCAATCCGGCGAGATCGACGTGCTCTACCGTAACTCGACGCAGACCTATTTGCGCGGCGTGACGCTGGGCCTGCGCCAGGGCCCTATCAACTTCTACGACGGCCAGGGCTTCGTCGTGAAGAAGGACCTCGGCGTGAAGGAGATCAAGGACCTCAAGGGCGCCACCGTCTGCGTCGCGCAGGGCACCACCCACGAGGTCACGCTCGGCGATTACGGCCGCGCCAACGGCATCGACTGGAAGCCGCTGGTGTTCGACCGCGTCGACACCATGTACCAGACCTTCTTCGGCGGCCGCTGCGATGCGATGACCCAGGACGCTTCCGCGCTTGCCGGCGCCGTGACGACCGCAGCGCCCAACCCGGCGGACTACGTCGTGCTGCCGCAGACCATCAGCAAGGAGCCGCTCGGGCCCTTCACCCGCAACGGTGACGAGGTCTGGAGCGACATCATCACCTGGCTGCATTATGGCCTGATCGAGGCCGAGGAGCTCGGCGTGACCCAGGCCAATGTCGATGAGATGGCGAAGTCGCAGACGCCGGCGATCCAGCGGCTGCTCGGGGCCTCCGGCGATCTCGGCTCGCGGCTTGGGCTCGACAACAAATGGCTGGTGACAGTGATCAAGGCCGGCGGCAATTACGGCGAGATCTACGAGCGCAATGTCGGTAAAGCAAGCCCGCTCAAGCTCGACCGCGGCCTCAACGGCCTCTGGAGCAAGGGCGGCTTGATGTATGCCGTGCCGTTCAAGTAATTACGCGTGTCCCGGACGCGCAGCAGCGTGCAACGCTGCTGCGCAGAGCCGGGACCCAGGAGGCCACGGCTTCTGGCTCTCTAAAAGAATGGGCCCCGGCTCAGCAGCGCATCACTTCGTGCTGCGCTGCGTCCGGGGCACGAGACCGACCAGGTAGTCATAGTTACTCTCGATGACCACACCCACGCGCATCGCCCTGATCCACGCCCTCAGGCATTCCATCGCGCCGATCGAGGCGGCGTTCGCAGAGGCGTGGCCGGAGGCGCGGCTGATGAACCTGCTGGACGACAGCCTGTCGGCGGATTTGGCGCGCGATGGCGCACTCAACGACGCCATGACCGAACGTTTCCTGGCGCTCGGCGACTACGCTGTGGCCACGGACGCGGATGCGATCCTGTTCACCTGCTCGGCCTTCGGCCCCTGCATCGAGGCGGTCGCGCATGCGCATGCACCGATGCCAGTGCTCAAGCCGAACGAGGCCATGATCGAACGCGCGGTGACGATGGGCAAGCGGATCGGCCTGCTCTCGACCTTCGCGCCGACGCTGATCTCGATGCCGCCGGAGTTTCCGGCGTCCGTCCAGATCGTGCCGAAACTCGCTGAAGGCGCACTCGCGGCGCTCGACCGCGGCGACCGCACCACACATGACCGGTTGATCGCCGAAGCCTCGCGCGACCTGCGCGATTGCGACGTCATTGCGCTCGCACAGTTCAGCATCGCGGCAACGGCACCGCTGGTCGCGGAGGCCACCGGTCGCCCGGTCGTGACGACGCCGGACAGCGCGGTCGACAAGCTGATGAAGCTGCTGGCAGCGAAGATTTAGGCGCGGGTCTTCTTCCGACGCTGTGCATCCTTGATCGCAGCGGCAAGCGCGGCCTTGGTTTCGTTCACAAAGTCCTCCACCAACTCCTCGCGCGTGGCGTGCGCGGCCTCGCCGGTGAACAGGCCCTGCTCGGCCAGCATCACCACGCCATGCAACGCCGCCCAGATCTTGAGCGCTTGCCGTTCGCGCAAGAAACCGACAGCGGGCGCCTCCAGCGCTTCGATCACGAGCGCGAAAGTCTCGCGCGTGGCCTCATGCAGTTCGCTACCCTTGGCCGCGCACGACACGGTCCGGGAGGCGAACATCAGGCGATAGATGCCGTTGCGGCGCAGGCCGAAATCGAGCGTCGCCTGCGCCAGCCGCGACAGTTTCGATTGCTTCGAGGGCTTCGCCATCGCCTCGCGCAGAAGTGCACTGAGCTGCCGGAACGCCTCCGCCGTCACTGCCGCCAACAGCGCCTCGCGGTCGGCGAAATGCCGGTAGGGCGCCGGCTGCGAGACGCCGAGTTGCTTTGCCAGCGCCTTGATGCTGATTGCCTCGGCGCCACCCTGCTCCGCCTCGCGCAACGCCGCCTTGATCAGGGCATCGCGGAGATCGCCATGGTGGTAGGTGTTCCCGGGCTTGCGGGCGAGTTGTGAACGCATGTTGCGCCAAGCCTATAAGTTTGCGCTTGACAGGGGAAGCCTGCCGCGAATGTAATAGGATATAACTTAAAGCTGGCGGCAAATGCCGTCGATAATGTTTGCCATGAGGAACGCGCAGCCCCTTCGGGCGCCGCGCGCACACGACCAAGGAAGCCGCCATGACAGAGCGACTGAGGGTTCACGTCGATCCCGACAAATGCCAGGGCCACGCGCGCTGCAAGGCGCTGGCGCCGGAGCTGTTCGAGCTCGACGAATACGGCAACGCCCATGAAGCCGGCGACGGAATTGTTCCCGAGGGCCTTGAAGACAAAGCCTGGCTTGCCAAATCCAATTGTCCGGAAATCGCGATCGATGTGATCGAGGAGTAGTGCGGCCTCTGCCGCCCCCGCGTGCCTGCAGCGAACACAAGCCCCAAGAAAGATTCGAAGGGATTCCCCGGCCATGTCCGACGTCAGCCAGCCTGTCGCCCATCCGCCCGTCACCGACTGGGTCAACGATTTCGATCACACCGATCCGCAATGGACGGAGGATCCATTCTCGATCTGGGAGGAGCTGCGCGCCGCAAGCCCGGTGGTGCACACAAAGCGCTTCCTCGGCTGTTACATGCCGACGACCTATGACGCCGTGCGCGAGATCGCCAACGACAGCGAGCATTTCTCATCACGCCGCATCATCGTCCGCGATGTGCGGCCGGAGATCGCGAGGAATGCCGCCCCGCCGATCACCTCCGATCCTCCCGTGCACAAGCCGGCCAAGCAGTTGCTGCTGCCGCCCTTCACGCCGGACGCGATGAAGAAGCTCGAGCCGCGGGTCCGCGCCATCTGCAACGAGCTGATCGACGGGTTCATCGCCGACGGCAAGGTCGACGCAGCCGCACGCTACGGCAAATACATCCCGGTGCGGGCCATCGCCCATATGCTCGGCATTCCCGAGAGCGACAGCGACCTCTTCGTCAACTGGATCCACATGATCCTCGAGCTCGGCATCAAGGACGAGACCAAGCTGCTCCAGGCCGTGCACGAGATGAGCGCCTATTTCAGCGCCCATATCGAGGAACGCAAAAAGAAGCCGACCGACGACCTGATCTCTTATCTGATGAACGCCAAGGACAAGGAAGGTAACCCGCTCGAGGATTCGCATGTGCTGGGTTCGCTGCGGCTGCTCCTGATCGCCGGCATCGACACCACCTGGAGCGCGATCGGGTCCTCGCTCTGGCACCTCGCCCGGACGCCGGCCGATCGCGAGCGCCTGATTGCCGAACCGGCACTGATCCCGACCGCCGTGGAGGAGCTGCTGCGGGCCTATTCGCCGGTGACCATGGCCCGCGAGGTGGTCAAGGAAACCACGATCTCGGGCTGCCCGGTCAAGGCGGGCAACATGGTGCTGCTGTCCTTCCCGGCCGCGAATCGGGACCCCAAGATGTTTCCGGACGCTGACAAAGTCGTGATCGACCGCCGCGAGAATCGCCACGCCGCCTTCGGCCTCGGCATCCACCGCTGCGTCGGTTCCAACCTTGCGCGCATGGAGATGCAGGTTGCGCTGGAGGAATGGCTGAAGCGCATTCCGGACTTCCGGCTCGATCCGGCAGGCACCGTGACGTGGTCGCAGGGCACGGTGAGAGGCCCCCGGCAGTTGCCATTTCTGCTGGGAAAGGCGATGTAGGCCTCTCCAACGGAGATACGGAGAGAGGCCGGACGTGACTGAGCAAGCAACCCAACCGGCCTCCGACCACATCGACATCGCCGACGCAGAGCGGCGCATCAAGGCGATCTTGATCGGCTCGATCGGCAATCTCGTCGAGTGGTACGACTTCTACGCCTATACGGCATTCGCGCTCTACTTTGCTCCGGCCTTCTTCCCCGGCAACGATCCGGTCGTCCAGCAGTTGAATGTCGCCGTCGTATTCGCAGCGACCTTCCTGATGCGGCCCCTGGGCGGCTGGTTGTTCGGCTACCTTGCCGACCATTTCGGCCGTCGTATTTCGCTGACGCTGTCCGTCGTCTTCATGTGCTTCGGCTCGCTGATCATCGCGCTGACGCCGACCTATGCCACGATCGGCTTCGCCGCGCCGGTGATCCTGGCGCTCGCCCGCGTCATCGAGGGCCTGAGCCTCGGCGGCGAATATGGCGCCAGCGCCACTTATCTCAGCGAAGTCGCCGATCCCAAGCACCGCGGCTTCTATTCGAGCTTCCAGTACGTCACGCTGATCGGCGGCCAGCTCACCGCCATCATCGTGCTGCTGCTCCTGCAAAAGGTCTTCCTGACCCCGGAGGAGCTGAGGGCCTGGGGCTGGCGCATCCCGTTTGCGATCGGCGCAGCGCTCGCGATCTTTGCCGCGGTGATGCGCCGCGGCCTGCACGAGACCGAGGCGTTCGAGGAAGCCAAGAAGGTGGTGAAGCCGACCGGCTCGATCACGAACCTGCTGAAATACCCGCGGGAGCTGTTGCTCGTGGTTGGTCTCACCGCCGGCGGCACCGCAGCGTTCTACACCTTCACCACCTACATGCAGACGTTTGTGAAACTCTCGGTCGGGCTGACCGAAGACCAGACCACCTTCGTGATCTTCGGCACGCTGATCTTCGCCACCATCCTGCAGCCGATCTACGGCGCCATCTCCGACAAGATCGGCCGCAAGCCGCTGCTGATCTTCTTCGGCGTCGCCGGCACGCTGGCGACCGTGCCGCTGCTGATGACGCTGAAGGAGACCAAGTCGCCCTTCATGGCCTTCATCCTGATCTGTGCCGCCTGGCTGTTCGTCGCCGGCTACACCTCGATCAACGCCGTGGTGAAGGCCGAGCTGTTCCCGACCAATGTCCGCGCGCTCGGCGTCGGCCTGCCCTATGCCATCACGGTCTCGATCTTCGGCGGCACGGCTCCGGCGATCGCGCTCTACTTCAAGAGCATCGGGCACGAGGAGTGGTTCTACTATTATCTTGCCAGCATCATCTTCCTGTCGCTGATCATCTATTCCACCATGCGCGACACCAAGCACGCCTCAGCAATGCATCGCCACGAGTAGCTCATGGCCGACGACAACGAGCCGCCCGACAGCAAGCTGACGCGCACCAAGGAGAAGTGGGCGCGCGAGGGCCGCTTCCTCACCGGCAAGATCACGCGGCCAGAGGAGCAGCGGCTGCCGCCCGGGCAGCACCTCACCAAGGACTGGCCGGTGCTCGACCTCGGGGTCATGCCGCCGGTCTCGCGCGAGCGCTGGCGGCTCGACGTCTATGGCGCGATCGAAAACCCCGTGTTCTGGACCTTCGCCGAGTTCACCGCGCAGAAGCAAGACCAGTTCACCTCCGACATCCACTGCGTGACGACCTGGTCGCGTTACGACAACCAGTGGGAGGGGCTTGCAACGCGCGAGTTGCTCACGATCTGCCAGCCGCGTGAGGATGCACGCTTCGTCGTGCTGCATTCCTATGACGGCTACACCACCAACCTCGCGCTGGAGGACTTCGCCGCCGAGGACGCGCTGCTCGCCCATAGCTGGTCGGGGCAGCCGCTGACGGAAGAGCATGGCGGCCCGGTGCGGCTGGTCGTGCCGCATCTGTATTTCTGGAAGAGCGCCAAATGGCTCCAGGCGATCGAGTTCCTGACCGAGGACGCGCCGGGCTTCTGGGAGGTCCGCGGCTACCATAACCGCGGTGATCCCTGGGCCGAGCAGCGCTACTCGGGCGATTAGATTCAAACAAGAACGGGGGAAGCCCATGCCGACGGAACGCTTTCAATTCACCGGCGAGGGCGGCCATCAGCTCGCGGCAGCACTCGAGCTGCCGGACGGCGAGCCCACGGCCTTCGCGCTGTTTGCGCACTGCTTCACCTGCGGCAAGGACACGCTGGCGGCCAAGCGCATCTCGGTGGCGCTCGCGGCCAAGGGCATCGCGGTGCTGCGCTTCGACTTCACCGGCCTCGGGTCCAGCGAGGGCGATTTCGCCAACTCGACGTTCTCCTCCAACGTCGCCGATCTCGTGCGCGCGGCCGATCATCTGCGTTCGACACGCAAAGCGCCGTCCATTCTGATCGGCCACAGCCTCGGCGGCGCGGCGATCCTGGCTGCGGCTGGACAAGTTCCCGAGGCCAGGGCTGTAGTGACCATTGCTGCGCCATCCGACCCGGCCCACGTCACCGGCCTGTTCAGGGAGCACGTCGACGCGATCCGCACCCAGGGCGAGGTCGAAGTGTCGCTTGCCGGGCGTCCATTCCGCATCAAGCGCGAGTTCCTCGACGACATCGCCGAGCATGAGCTGATGAAAGACGTCACCGGCCTGCACAAGGCGCTGTTGATCATGCAATCGCCTGTCGACGACACCGTCGGCATCGACAACGCGACCAAGATCTTCGTTGCGGCCAAGCACCCCAAGAGCTTCGTCTCACTCGACCACGCCGATCATCTCCTGACCAAGCCGGCCGACGCGCTCTATGTGGCCGAAATGATCGCGGCCTGGGCCAGCCGTTACATCGACGTAGCAAAGCCCGCAAAGGCGATGGATCTCCCCGAGGAACCGCGGAAGGTCGTGGTGCAGGAGACCCGCAAGAGCAAGTTCAACCAGATCATCACCGTCGGTCCGCATCGTCTGGTGGCGGACGAGCCGGTTGCGGCCGGCGGCGAGGATGCCGGTCCCGGCCCCTATGACTTCCTGCTCGCCGGCCTGGGCGCCTGCACCTCCATGACCATGCGTCTCTATGCCGACCGCAAGTCGCTGCCACTGGACCGCGTCACCGTCACGCTGAAGCACTCCAAGATCTACGCCAAGGATTGCGAGGAATGCGAGACGCGCGAGGGCATGCTCGACCAGATCGAGCGCGATATCGCGATGGACGGGGCGCTCGATGCCAAGCAGCGCGAGAAGCTGATGGAGATCGCCGACAAGTGCCCGGTGCACCGCACGCTGACCTCGGAAATCCGCATCGTGACGAAGGCGATGGATTAACGCGTAGTCGCTAGAAACACGATGCCATCGTCCGCACGGCGGCGCTGATCTCGTTCTCGCGCCAGGCTGCAAAGCCGAGCAGCAGGCCATGATCGCGTGGCTTTCCGAGTGACAGGCTGGACAAGGCGCGCGTTACGACGCCCGCGGCGATCAGGCGCTTGACCGCAGCCTGATCGGCGCGGCCGTGCTTGAGACGGGCAACGAGCTGAATGCCGCCCGAAGGCACCTCGGCCGTGAGCACCTCGCCGAGGTGCCGCTCCAGCCCCTCGACGAGATGATCGCGGCGCGCATGATAGAGCCGCCGCATCCGGCGCAGATGCGCCAGGAAATGCCCGTCGGCAATGAACTCGGCCAGCGCTTCCTGGACATGGCTGGGTGCGATCAGCCCGATATGCCGCTGCGCGATCTCCAGGGTGCTGACCAGCGCCGGCGGCACCACGAGGTAGCCGAGCCGGATATCCGAGGTCATCGCCTTCGAGAACGTTCCGACGTAGAATACGCGACCGTGGGCGTCCAACCCCTGCAAGGCCGGCACCGGCCGGCTGTCGTAGTGGAATTCGCCGTCGTAATCGTCTTCCACGATCCAGGTCTTGCCGGGCTTGCTCAACCCTAAGAATTCGGTGCGGCGGGCCAGCGACATCAGCCGGCCCGTCGGATGCTGGTGCGATGGCGTCATGAAGATCAGTGTTGGAGCTGGAAGCCCCGGAATCCGCTGCATGCCCTGCTCGTCCAGCGTGATACCGGTGAGCCGCGCGCCGGACGCGCGGAAGGCTGCTGCTGCGCCCGGATAGCCCGGGTCCTCGACCCAGACCTCGTTGCCGGGCGTGATGACAGCAGCCGCAATCAAGGTCAGCGCGGCCTGAGCACTGGGCAGGATCAGGATCTGATCGGCCGTGGCGCGAACGCCTCTGCTGGTCGCGAGATACTGCGCCAGCGCCTCGCGCAGGCGTGGGCGGTTGACCGGACCGAGCTCGCGCCTGGCCGCACGCACAGCGCTGCGGCGCAGGCAGCGGGCCCAGACCTCGTTCGGAAACTCCCTGAAATCGCCATGCCCCGGCCGCAGGGGTTTTAGCGGCGCCAGGTAGGACATCGGCCAGTCCGCCTGCTTGAGCTTTGAGGCCCAGGGCGACAGGCGCGGCGTACTGGAGCGGACACGCGATGTCGCGGCGCCAGCTGCTTCGATAGGCTCACCACCGTCGACCGTCACCACCGGGCGCCGTCCGTGCGACGCTGCCAGATATCCTTCGGCGGCGAGCTGCTCGAATGCGTAGGTGACGGTGTTGCGGGAGACGCCGAGATCGCCCGCGAGCTGGCGGCTCGACGGCAACGCGCGGCCTTTCCCTATGCGGCCACTTCCGATCAGCTCCCTGAGCTGGCTCGTCAGTTGAGCCGTCAGCCCTTCCTCACCGGTCCGCTTCAGCTCGATCAGGCCGGCGACCATCTCTTCTGGAACTGGCACCTTGTTCCTTTGCGATCTGGCACTTTTTCTAGTGCCAGCCCGGATGCTATCCGCCAGGTCGGACTGCTTCAAGGACTTCCGAGATGAACGCACTGTCACCCCGCGCGGCCGTCGGCCTGTTCCTCATCGTCGTGCTGGCCTGGGGCGTGAACTGGTCGGTCACGAAACAGCTCGTCCAATTCCTTCCGCCCCTGTGGACTTCGGCGATCCGGAGCTGGATCGCACTGGCTGGATTGTTCGTGATCCTCGGACTGAGCAACAATCTGGTGATCCCGGAACGGCGCGACATTCCCGTGGTCCTGAGCGTCGCGCTGCTGCACATGACGGTGTTCTCGGTCCTGGTTGCGGCCGGTGTGCGCTTCCTGCCTGCGAGCAAGGCCATCGTGCTCGGCTACACCACACCGCTCTGGGTCGCGATCGCCGCCCCCGTGCTCGCGAAGGATACACTGACCGCGCCAAAACTCGCCGGCGCCCTGCTCGGATTGATCGGCCTTGCCGTGATTCTGAACCCGGCATCGATCGACTGGGCCAATACCAATGTCGTGCTCGGCGCCGGCATGGTCATCCTGGCTGCGATCTCATGGGCCGCGAACATCATCTATATCCGCGCGCATCGCTGGATCGCCTCTCCGCTTCAACTGCTGATCTGGCAGGTGCTCGTGGCGACGATCGTCCTGACTGTCAGCGCGACGGCCACGGACGGCCTGCCACACGCGGAATGGTCGTGGAGACTCGTGCTGCTGTTCCTGTATTCCGGCCTGATCGGAACGGCGCTCGCCTATTGGGCGATGTCGATGGTCAACAAGAGCATCTCGGCACTGACGACATCGCTCGGCACCACGGCAACACCACTCGTCGGCATCGCCAGTGCCGCGATCCTGCTGGGCGAACCGATCGACGTGAGCCTGGCTGTCGCGGCCGGACTGATCGTTGCCGGCATCGGCCTTGCGACGCTGGGCGACCGGCTGCTGCGCCGTCAGGCCATCGCGAGGGGTTGAACGCGCAGGCTTCCGCGCAAGCCCGCGGTGGTGCCGAGCAGGATGCCGGCAAGCGCCACGAACGAGCCCAGCGCCAGCGTCGACACGCCGGTGAGCCCCTGCCCGATCGAGCAGCCGAACGCCATCACGCCGCCGATCCCCATCAATGCAGCGCCGCCGGCCGAGCGCAGCATGTGGCGCGGCGAGGAATAGCCTTCGAGATGAAAGCGCCCCGTGGCAAGTGCTGTGACCAGACTGCCGGCGAAGACGCCGGCGACGGTCGCAATGCCGAAGTTGAGCGTCAGGCCGGTCGAGAGCATCGCGTATTGCAGCGCATCCGCGATCGGCGCAATGAAGGTGAGCGAGGTCACCGGGACCGGATTGAAATCGTCGGCGCCGAGATAGCCGGTGACGAACCAGCCGCTGGCGACGAGGAGACCGACGATGATTCCCGCCGCGACCTGGCCCGACGAACGGCGGAACGCCGGATCGGAGAACGCAAACAGGATCAGCGCGACGACGATCACGGCGGCGGCAATCGCGCGCGAAACGGCTTCGGCGGCTCCCAGCGTTGCCAGCAGCGACGGCAACGAATTGATGTTGACGGTGGTCTGCGTGGCCTGGACCAGCGCGATGCGCGCTGGCGCGATCAAACCCTTGAGCGTCATCTGCGCGGCGATGGCGAGCACGGTCACGACGACGAAGGATCGGAGATTGCCGCGGCCGAGCAGCACCAGCGCACGCGAGCCACAGCCGTTCGACAGCACCATGCCGTAGCCGAACAGCAGGCCGCCGAGGAACAGCACCGGCGCCGAGAAGGATTGTTGCAGGTAGATCGACTTGCCGAGATCGACCATGCCGTTGCCGGCGAGGAACTGGCTTGCGGCGATTGCGACAGCGACCGCCAGCGCATAAGTCCGCACCAGCCGCCCGTCGCCTTCGGCAAGCCAACCGCGCATGCTGCTCATCAGGCAGAAGCCGCTGAGCAGTCCCACGGCGCCATAGACCAGGCCGATCATCAGGCCGGCGAAGATGACGAGTTGCGCGGACGACTCCATGGTCACGGCTTCAGGATCACCCGGTCGCGCGAGGAGCCGGCGACCGCCACATACGCCTCCTTGGCGCGCTCCAGCGGATAGAGCGCATTCGCCCTGATCGGGAACGGCTTCAGGTGCCCGCTCGCAAAGCCGGGACCGAGGTCGCGCAGCACGGCGCCCGTCGCGATCGAGGACAGGCCGAGCGTGTCGATACCCACGTAAGTGTGCTGGCCGCGATAGAATTCGAGGATGTTGAACTGCACGATGCGGTCGATCGCGGCGATCAGGATCTGACGGCCGCGCAAGGCGAGCGACTTGTGCGCGGCCTGGAAATAGGGATCTCCGACCGTGTTGAAGACGATGTCGGCACCCTTGCCGCCGGTCGCTTCGCGCACCCGCGTGGCGACATCGGTCGCGGAGGCATTGATCACCTCGATGGGCGCATTGCTGTGGCCCTCGTAAGGTTCCGCCTTGCGCACCACGCCGATGACGCGCGCGCCCTGCCACGTCGCGATCTGCACCGCGGCCTGGCCGACCTTGCCGTTGACGCCGAACACCAGAACGGTCTCACCGGCCTTCGGCACGCCGGCGCGGCGAAAGCCTTCCATCGCGGTCACGAACGGCACGCCGATGCCGGCGGCCTCCTCCCAGGACACCGTCTTGGGCTTCTCCACCACCGCGTCGGCCTCGACGACGAGATGGCTGGCGTGAGTGCCGTCGCGGCGAATGCCGAGATCGCCGGAGGAACCGAACACCTCGCGGCCGACCGTGCCGGCCGGCCCATCGATCACCACGCCGGCGTAATCGCGGCCTGGCGTGCGCGGGAAGACGGCATAGGGCATCAGCCCGGTCGCGGCCTTGACGTCGGACGGATTGACGGCGGCGGCCTTCACCTCGATCAGGAGATCGTTTGGACCGCGCGTGAGCGTCTGACGCTCGACAACCGGCGCAAGCGTGGCCGCATTTTCGGCCTTGGCATTGAGGCGCACACAGCGCGCTTCGACGGCTTTGGGATCAGCTGATGACATGGAAAGACCCGCGATTTCTAGCGGGCCTTGTCGCCCTTACGGGTGGTCAAGTCAATCCGTCAAGTCAATCCTTGGGCCGCTTGTCGTAGAGCCGCTTGGCCTTGCCGAGCGAGCGCTCCAGCGTGGCGGGCGCGACCACCCGCACATTGGAACTGATACCGATCGTGTTCTTGATGTGGGTCGAGATCCGGTCGGCATGATCGAGAAGCCCCTGGCCGTCCCAGCTCTCGGGCCGCGCCTCGGCGATGATGGTCAGCTCGTCCATGCGGCCTTCGCGGGTCAATTCGAGGATAAAATGCCCGCCGCACCAGTCGGTCGCCAGCAGCACCTCCTCGATCTGGGTCGGAAACAGATTGACGCCACGCAGGATGATCATGTCGTCCGAACGGCCCGTCACCTTCTCCATCCGCCGCATGCCCGGCCGCGCCGTGCCCGGCAGCAGCCGCGTCAGATCACGGGTGCGATAGCGGATCACCGGAAAAGCTTCCTTGGTGAGCGAGGTGAAGACGAGTTCGCCCTTCTCGCCGTCCGGCAGCACCGCACCGGTCTCGGGATCGATCACTTCGGGGTAGAAATGATCCTCCCAGATATGCAGGCCGTCCTTGGTCTCGATGCACTCTTGTGCGACGCCAGGGCCGATCACCTCGGACAGGCCGTAGATGTCGGTCGCATCCATGTCGAAGGCGTCCTCGATCTCGCCGCGCATCGCGTTGGTCCACGGCTCGGCCCCGAAGATGCCGACCTTGAGCGAGCACTGGCGCGGATCGAGCTTCTGGCGCTTGAACTCGTCGAGGATCGCCAGCATGTAGCTCGGCGTCACCGTGATGATGTCGGGCCTGAAGTCGTTGATGAGCTGGACCTGCCGCTCGGTCATGCCGCCCGAAATCGGCACCACCGTGCAGCCGAGCTTTTCGGCACCGTAGTGGACGCCGAGGCCGCCGGTGAAGAGACCATAGCCATAGGCATTGTGGATGATCATGCCGCTGCGACCGCCGGCGGCACGGATCGAGCGCGCCATCACCTCCGACCAGGTGTCGATGTCACGTTGGGTGTAGCCGACGACGATCGGCTTGCCTGTCGTGCCGGAGGAGGCATGCACGCGCACCAGCTTTTCGCGCGGCACGGCGAACATGTTGAAGGGATAGTTGTCGCGCAAATCGGTCTTTACCGTGAACGGAAATTTCGCGAGATCGGAGAGCTCGCGAAAGTCGGACGGATGCACACCGGCCGTGTCGAACGCCTTACGATAATGCGCGACGTTGTCGTAGGCATGCTTCAGCGACCAGCCCAGCCGCTGCTTCTGCAATGCCATGATCTCGTCGCGTGAAGCGCGCTCATGCGCGTCCATCTCGGCGCTATAGGCGGTGCCACCTTCCTTGAGCCCGGTCAGAGCCATCCTCGTTTCCCCACATTGGTCCGTTCTTGTCTTTATTGGTCTTGTGCCGGCAGCCACGTGCCGGGAATGACGCGCGAATGCCCGCGGAATTCCGCAATGAGCGTGTCGCCGGCGGTGACGCGCACGTCGTAGATGCCGGAGCGGCCGCCGCGGGTGATCTCTCTTGCCTTCGCGACGAGACGATCGCCGAGCTTGCCGGGCTTGATGAAAGTGATCTGGCCCTGCGCCGCCACCACGCGCTCATTGTGCGAGTTGCAGGCAAACGCAAAGGCCGAATCGGCAAGCGTGAAAATGAAGCCGCCATGGGCGATGCGCTGGCCATTGACCATGTCCGGCCGCACCGTCATCGCCAGCGTCGCCAAGCCCGGGCCGATTTCGACGATCTCCATGCCGAGACCTTTGGAGGCGTCGTCCTCCGCCCACATCGCATCGGCGCAGGCACGGGCAATATCCTCAGGCGACAGGGCGGCTTTGAGGCTCACGCGCTTCTCCCGGCCAAATCTCTGCACATGATGTTCTGCTGGTTGGCCAAGGCTGTCAAACGTGGTCGTAGTCAACGACAACCCGCTCGGAAGACGGCTTGGCCTGGCAGGTGAGAACAAAACCGGCCTTCAACTCCCATGGCTCCAGCGAATAATTGATATCCATCGGCGCTTCGCCCTCGACCAGCTTGGCGCGACAAGTCGAGCACATGCCGCCCTTGCAGGCGAAAGGCAGATCGACGCCGGCGCGCAGCGCGGCATCGAGGATCGCCTCATCGTCGGCGACCGGCACGTCGCGGCGCTTGCCGTCGATGATCAGCGAAGCGATCGCCTTGGGTGGCGCATCGGGCGCCACGGCCTTCTTCGGCCGCGGCTTGCCGCCGAATTCCGAGACGAAACGCTCGACGTGGATGCGCTCCTCGGCGATCCCGAGATCGCGGCAGGTCGCCTCGATGTCCTCGCTCATGCCAGACGGACCGCAGATGAAGAGATGATCGATGCTTACCGCCGGCACCAGCGAGCGCAGCAGCACCCTCACCTTGTCGCCGTCGAGCCGGCCGTGCAGGATCGGAATGTCCTGCTCCTCGCCGGAGATGACGTGAAAGATCGAGAGGCGGTCGATGAACCGGTCCTTGAGCTCCTCAAGCGCCTCGAGGAACATGATGTTGTCGGTTGAGCGATTGCCGTAGAACAGGAAGAAGCGGCTATCCGGTTCGCGCGCGAGCACGCCCTTGACGATCGACAGGATCGGCGTGATGCCGGAGCCGGCGGCAAAGCCGACATGAATCCGTCCCGTATCGGCCGGTGCGACCACGCCGAAGCGACCCGTCGGCGTCATCACGTCGAGCTCGTCGCCGCATTTGAGTTCATCGGCGGCCCAGCTCGAGAACGCACCGCCATCGACCTTCTTCACCGCGATGCGGATCTCGCCGTCGTCGGGGCCCGAGCAGATCGAATAGGAGCGTCGCACCTCTTCGCCGTCCAGCACGGTGCGGAGCGTGAGGTACTGCCCGGGGGTGAAAGCGTAATCGCTGGCGAGCTCGCCGGGGATGGCGAAGGTCATCGAGACGGCATCAGAGGCTTCCTGGCGGAGATCGTTGACGGCCAGGCGATGGAAGCGCGGTGCGGCTGCGGACATGGTCAATGACACTTGAAATAGTCAAACGGTTCGCGGCAGGCCTTGCAGCGCCAGAGCGCCTTGCAGGAGGTCGAGCCGAATTCGGACAGGAGTTCAGTCTTGTCGGAGCCGCATTGCGGGCACGCGATGGCCTGCTCGCCGAACAGCGCACGCCGTGAGCTCGAGGCTTGCGGCGGTGCGATGCCGTAGGCGCGCAGCTTGCGGCGGCCCTCCTCGCTCATCCAGTCCGTGGTCCAGGCCGGCGATAGCACCGTGCGTACTTTGGATTGACGGAAACCGGCGCGCTCCAGCGCGACCTCGATTTCGAGCGCGATCATGTTCATGGCCGGGCAGCCCGAATAGGTCGGGGTGATCGTAACCTCGACATGGTCGCCGTCGAGCACGACATCGCGGAGCACGCCGAGGTCGGCGATCGTCAGCACCGGAATTTCAGGATCGACCACGCTCGCCGCGGCATCCCAGGCGCGCTGGCGCAGATCAGCACGGCCCTCGAGCACCGTCACCATGTCTGCCCCGGAAAGGTACGCTGCATCGATTGCAGCTCCGACAGGAGGTGGCCGAGATGCTCGCCATGCCGGCCGACACGGCCGCCCTGCTGCATCCAATCGTTCCGCGGCAGCGTGAGCGTGGCTTCGCCGACGACATCGGAGAGCGTCGTCAGCCAACGCCCGCGCAAAACACCGGGATCGATCGCGACACCCGCATGGATCAGGGCGCGTTCGCCGTCATCGACGGCAAACATCTCGCCGGTGAAGGCCCAGAGGTGATCGATCGCAGCTTGCGTTCGCGCGTGGCTCTCGTCCGTGCCGTCGCCGAGCCTGATGATCCATTCCGAGGCATGGCGCAGATGATAGGCGCTCTCCTTCTCGGACTTGGCGGCAATGGCGGCAAGCGTCGTATCGCGCGAAGTCATCATTGCGCGCCAGTAGAGGTCGGCGAAGGCGGAATAGAAGAACTGCCGCGCCAGGGTGTGGGCGAAGTCGCCGTTCGGCTGCTCGACCAGCAGCAGATTGCGGTACTGCCTGACGTCGCGCAGGTATGCGAGCTTGTCCTCGTCGTTGTCCTTGCCTTCGGCCTTGGCGGCGTAGGTGTAGAGTTCGCGCGCCTGGCCGATGAGGTCGAGCGCGATGTTGGAGAGCGCCATGTCCTCTTCCAGCATCGGCGCATGCCCGCACCATTCCGACAGCCGGTGACCGAGGATCAGCGCGTCGTCGGCACGGCGCAGGGCGTAGAGCACCAGCGGCGTTTCGGAGACCTCGGTGTTGGCGGTTGGCATCACATGTGCCCCACTTCTTCCGGCACGTCATAGAACGTCGGATGCCGGTAGATCTTCGATTCCGCCGGCTCGAACATCATGCCTTTCTCGGCGGGGTCGCTCGCGGTGATCGCGGTCGACGGTACGACCCAGATCGAAAGACCTTCGCCGCGCCGGGTGTAGATGTCGCGCGCGGCCTGCAGGGCCATGGTGGCGTCGCTCGCGTGCAATGATCCCACATGCTTGTGCGCGAGCCCATTGCGGCTGCGAATGAAGACTTCCCACAGCGGCGTGTTCGGCGTGGCCATCGTGATCTCCCTATTCCGCAGCTTGTGCGGTCCGGCGCTGCGCGCGCTTTGCGACATAGGCAGCCGCCGCCTCGCGCACCCAGGCGCCCTCATCGTGCGCCTTGCGACGCGCCGCCATGCGGTCCCGGTTGCACGGGCCATTGCCAGCGAGCACCTGCTTGAATTCGGTCCAGTCGATCTCGCTGTAGCGCCAGTGCCCGTCGGCATCCTGAATCATGCCGGGATCGGGAATGGTGAGACCGAGATATTGCGCCTGCGGCACCGTGGCATCGACGAACTTCTGGCGCAGCTCGTCATTGGAGAAGCGCTTGATCTTCCACTTCGTCGAGGTGTCGCTGTGCTGGCTGGTGGCATCGGGCGGGCCGAACATCATCAGCACCGGCCACCACCAGCGGTTCAGCGCATCCTGCGCCATCGCCTTCTGCTCGTCAGAGCCGCGGCACAACGTCAGCATGATCTCGTAGCCCTGGCGCTGGTGAAACGACTCTTCCTTGCAAACGCGGATCATCGCGCGCGCATAGGGGCCGTAGGAGCAGCGGCACAGCGGGATCTGGTTCATGATCGCGGCGCCGTCGACCAGCCAGCCGATGGTGCCGATGTCGGCCCAGGTCAGCGTCGGATAGTTGAAGATCGAGGAATATTTGGCCTTGCCCGCGAGCATCGCGTCGACCAGTTCTTCGCGCGAGGCGCCGAGGGTTTCGGCGGCGGCGTAGAGATAGAGCCCGTGGCCACACTCGTCCTGCACCTTGGCGAGCAGCGCAGCCTTGCGGCGCAAGGTCGGCGCGCGCGTGATCCAATTGCCTTCGGGCAGCATGCCGACGATTTCGGAATGGGCGTGCTGGGAAATCTGGCGGGTGAGCGTCTTGCGATAGGCCGCCGGCATCCAGTCGTTCGGCTCGATGCGCTCCTCGGCATCGATGCGGGCCTGGAACTGCGCAGCCTTGCCTGCGTCCTCCAGACCGCGATCTTCGGCGTCGGCCGTGTTCAGCGCCTGGGTGTACATGCGCGTCCTCCCGTTTTATTGGGAGACAACATATAACAAAAATTACGTCATGCAAGATATTTCTGTAACATAAAGATCAGGCGCCGAACCTCCGTTCCAGGAGTTTTCGCGCCGGCGGCAATGGCCCCTTTTCATTGGTTCCATGGCCATCAAGCCATTGCTCCGACGGAGCAAGCAGCGCGCGATAGATCTCGCCACAGAGTTCGCGGGCGGCCCTGCCTGGCCAATCCGCGGGAAGCAGGCTCTCGGGCAGCAGCGGATCGCGCAGCACGACGCGGCGATAGTGGTGGATCAGCAGGATCCGGGCGGTGAAGGCGTCGGCGTCGGACAGAGTCGTTCCGCGGCCAATCGCGGCGCGCAGCGGCTCGAACGTCTTCATGAACTTCAGATAGGCATCCGCGGTGCGCTTCAGCGGCCAGCTCGCACTGAGCAGGCGGCGCCCGCTGTCGTCCTCGGCGGAGACTTCGAGACGGATGGCACCCGCAGCCTCGTCCGGCATCGGCACGCCCGACGGCGCAACCCAGACGCCCGGGAGCGGACTGCCGAAGCCGGCATTGCGCAGCGCCTCGCGCGAGGCGTCACGGTCCTCGCCATTGCCGATCAGCAGCAGCTCGAAGCGCCCGGTCCAGTCCGACGGTGGCGGATCGTAGATGTGCCGCGTTGCAGCCTCAAAGGTCTGGTGGCCCTTGTCGGCGAGACGATAAAAACTGTTGCGGCCGACCTTTTCGCGCGTCAGCCAGCCATCGGCCGCCAGGCGCGACATCGCGGTGCGCACCACGCCGCTGTCGATATCAAGGCTCTGGAAGAATTCCAGCAGCGTGCCGAGCCACACCACACCGCCGCGCGGCACGATGGCGTCGCCGAACACGGTGATGACGATCGATCCGGTGCGCGACGGCTCGCGCTTGAGCTGGTCGATGATGCGGGAGAGCGGATGCGCCATGCGCGAGGCATAGCGCGTTTAATGCGGGCGCGACAATGGACGGGAACGACGATGTTGCGGACCCCCTCCCCTTCTCCCCGCATCCGCCTTTGCTAAAGCTTCGGCGGACATGCGCGGGGAGAGGCGAAGAAGCTACCGGTGCGGGTCGGGATACGCCAGGCTGCGCCAGCCGCTGCGGTCGAAGGGCTCCCACTGGCCCTCCTGCTGCGCGAGCCGGTCAGCCACGGCATAGACCGCGGCGGGGTGATGTCCCATGCCGCAATGGCTGCTCTCGATCTCGATGCTTTCGGTCTCGGCGCCCGACTTCTCCATGCAGCCCTGCCAGGCGCAGACGCCGTCGGTGCGGCTGAAGATGGCGGTGGTCGGCACCGGCGGCGGCACGGCGAGCTCGCCGCCAAAGCGTGGATCGACCTGATCCGCCTTCTGTCCGCTTGCCCATTCATAGACCTGCCAGGCATTGGTGGAGCGCGGATCGCCGGCAAACGGACTGCCGAGGGTGATCACCTGACGCACGCGCTCGGGCATCATCTTGGCGAGCTGGCGCGCATAGAGGCCGCCGAGGCTCCAGCCGACCAGGCTGATCTTGCGGCCGTGCGTGTCGCTGAGCTCCTGGACCAGATCGACCATCGCCTGCTGCACGCCCGGACGCAGGCCGTAGTTGCGGCCCTGGCGCCAGCCACTCACTGCGTAGCCCTTGCCGGACAGAAAGGTGCGCAGCGCCCGCGTGGACACGTCTGAGGCCACCAGGCCGGGCAGCACCAGCACCGGATGCCCATCGCCACGCGGCGCGAGGCTCAGCAGCGGCAGCGCGCCGAGGAATGCGCCGAACTCGTGGATCGCGCGCCCTTCCAGAAACATCAGGGTACGGGACGGCGGACGCAGCGTCTGGGCAGTAGCGGTCATCAATGTTTTCCCTGAGGAGGCGCCGGCTGCGATGCCGGCAAATGGGCATGAATTCCAATACGCCGGCTTCTTGAACGTTCCGCAGCGCAGCATGAATCAGCTAGGCGGCCGGTTCCCGACATTCAAGCGGGAGAGACGCGAAGCCACAATAGGTCCGCGCGTTAATGCTAACGTCCGTGACGCAAAAGTCACAGCAATCGAAGCAGGGATTCTACGGAGTAGAGCGCAAGCCCGGCGAGGCCGCCGATCAGCGAGCCGTTGAAACGGATGTATTGCAGGTCGCGGCCGATGTTGATTTCGATCAGCGAAATCAACTGCGCCATGTCCCACGCCTTGACCTGGTCGGAGATGAAGGTGGAGACGCCGCTCTTCTGGTCGGCGACGAAGCTGCGCAGCACCGCCACTAGGCCTTTGTTGATCTCGCCGCGCAGTTCGGCATCGCCGGCCAGCGCTTCACCGGCGGAGACGAACATGCCGGCGAGATGATGCTGAAGCACCTGTGTCTCACCGGAAGCGCTGCGCTCGATGAAGGAGCGGGTGTTGGCCCAGACGGTGCGGGCGAGATCGGCAAGCTCGGGCCGCGCCAGCAGATCGCGCTTCAAGCCGTCGATGCGGTCGATATAGGCCTGGTCGGTGCCCAGCCGGTCGACGAAGCTCAGCACCATGCGGTCGAACTCGCCGCGGAACGGATGCTTGGGATCGCTGCGCACCTCATTGAAGAAAGCGGTGGCGGAGGCAACGATCTTGTTCACCAGAAATTTGTCGGCGCGGTAGAGCCGAAGCAGGGTCGGCAATTCCGCGCGCACCTTCTCGCGGATCATCGCCATCGTTTCCGTCTGGTTCAGCGTTTCGTGCATCACGCGCAGGAGATCGTCGAACAGGATCTGGTGCCGCCCCTCGGCCACGAAGCCGCGCAGCGTGCCGGCCGCGAGCGGCGCAAGGTCGATCGCCTGAATCTGCGAGGACATGCGGCGGATGATGAAGGTCATCAGGCCCGAGCTTTCCGTCGCCGAGACGGCCTCCGGCAGCAGACGCAGCGCGAAGCGCGCAAGGTCGTCGCTGCGCTTGCGGTCGCGCAGCCAGTCGGCGACGAAGGAGCCGAAATCGATCTCGTTCAGCTTGGCCTCGACGGGACCTGCCTCGAGGAAATGCACCTGGATGAATTCGCCGAGCTTGTCGGCGATGCGGGCCTGGTTGCTCTGGATGATCGCGGTATGCGGGATCGGCAGGCCGAGCGGCCGCTTGAACAGCGCGACCACGGCATACCAGTCGGCGAGCCCGCCGATGGTCGCGGCCTCTGCAAAGGCCGCGATGAAGCCGAACACCGGGTGCACCGGCAACAGCCATTTCGCGGCGACGAACAGCGCCAGCGTCGAGGCCAGCACCAGCGTCGCCAGCGCCTTGACGCGGCGCAGCTCCGCCGCGCGTTCGGCGTCGCCAGGGGTGTCGAAGGAGAAGGTGGCGGGTGAGTCCATGACTGCATCACAGTACTCCGTCATTGCGAGCGAAGCGAAGCAATCCAGAATCTTCCCCGGAACGACGCTGGATTGCTTCGTCGCAAGGGCTCCTCGCAATGACGGCGGAGACGATGGCGGCTGCGGCGGCGCAAAAGCCAAAACAAAAGGCCCGCCGAAGCGGGCCTCAAAATTCAGTTTTTCAACACAGGCGCCAGATCAGGCGGTCTTGTTGTAGACCTTTGCAAAGTTGTCCTGAGCGGACTTCGCACCGTTCGCGGCGAGCTTGCCGAAATAGTCGGTGGTCGCCTTGGCGCGCGAGACCAATGCTTCGCCGCGGGAGCGGAGCAGGCTCGACTGGATCTCGACGGCTTCGCTGAACGACTTGGCGGACGCCAGCTTGTCGATGCCCGTGAAGAACGCCTCGGCGTCTTCGTAGATCGCCTGCTGGATGTTGCGGCTGATCTTGCCGGCTTCAGTGACGGACTCGGTCACCGCATTCTCGACGGCGGCGGTCACGCGCTCGGAGCCAGCGAACACCTCGGCAGCACGGTCCTTGGCGGTGTTGGCAGTCTTCTTGACGAATTCGCGGGCGGCCTCGGGAACTTCCAGATTCTGGATGTTCTTGAAAGCGTCTTTGAAGCCCTCGAAAGCGGTGTTGGTTTCGGTGGTCATGGGGTTCTCTCCATCCTCATTGGGTTGAGCTATGGGCTCACCCCGTCCTCGATGGCCCGGGGCACGGCTTATATGACATCGTTAATGGTGCGATGCAATATCGATATTGCACTGCGATATCACGAAATCGTGAATAGCCTTAACGGGAGGCAATATGATGCCTCCCTAGCCAATTGTTCCCGACGATCGACCGCCGGACCGCGGTCTCTAGTGCTGGACCGCGCCCGGCACGCCATAAGCCTCCATCTGGGCCTGGACCTGTGCGATGTTGTGGCCGAGCACGACGATGTCATGGGTCTTGCCCTCGACGTCCCGGACGTGGTCGCGCAGCAGCGCCTCGGCCTTGAAGCCGAGGCTTTCAAACAGAGCGATCGCCGCCTGCTGGTCCACCGTCATCTGGACCGAGAGCTTTTCCAGGCCTGCGCCGAGCGCGAGCGCAAAGGTCTCCTGCGACAGCGCCCGGCCCACCCCCTTCCCGCGCATATCGAGCGAGACCACCATCCGAATCTCGCCGACATGGGGCGACCAGGAATGCGGATCGCGCACCAGCGTGCCGCAGCCGAGGACCTTGCCGCCCCTCACCGCGAGCAGGCTCGTGATCGCGCCGCGCTCGATCTCCTTGACCCAGGCCGAGAGCACCTTCGGCTCGCTGATGTTGCGTGGCAGGAAGAGCAGATCGTGGGTCGGCAAGCCCTTGCCGAACGCCAGCACCGCGGCTTCGTCCGCGGGCGCCATCAGGCGAATCTCGATGTCGCCGGCCTCGGTCTTGACCTGACGCGGATAGGAACGCTGCTCACTCATGTCGATCTCTTCCCCAGCCAGGAGTCCAGTTTCGGCCACAGCCGCTTCACCGCATTGGCGCCGGCGACCAGCGAGACGTGACCGCCCTTGAGCATCACCTCTTCCTTGTCAGTCGATCCGATCTTGGCGATCAGGTGCTTTGCGGCATCATACGGCACGATGTGGTCGTGCTCGGCGACCGCGTGCAGAATCGGCACCTTGATGTCTTCGAGCTTCGCCGCGCGGCCGCCGACCGACATGGTGTCGTTGAACAGCTTGTTGTCCCACATCAGGTCCTTAGTGATGGTGCGGAAATATTCGCCCGCCAGCGGCAGCGTGTCGGTCGCCCAGCGGTCGAACATCCGGTAGGACTTGACGAACTCGTCGTTCCAGATGTTCTCCCAGAGCTGGATCTGGCTCACCGTACGCGAGGCCGGACGCAGCATCTCGAACGAGGACAAGATCATCTCCGGCGGGACGTTGCCGACGCTGTCGACGAGGCGATCGACGTCGAAATACCGGCGGTCCGAGAAGTTCGAGAACAGCTTCATCTCGCGGAAGTCGATCGGCGTTGTGAAGCAGATCAGATTCTTCATCGGCCCGTCCTTGTGGATCGCGCCGTAAAGCAGCGACAGCACGCCGCCGAAGCAATAGCCGACGACGGAAACGTCCTGCTCGCCGGAATCCTGCTGCACGCGGCGGACGCAGTCCGGGATGAAGTCGAGGACATAATCCTCCATCCGCAGGCTCTTCTCCTCCGGCCGGGGCGCACTCCAGTCGAGCATGTAGACGTCGTAGCCGCGCCTCAGCAGGAACTCGATGAAGCTCTGGCCGGGCACGAGGTCGAGGATGTAACCGCGATTGGTGGTCGCCATCACGATCAACACCGGCACACGGTAGATCTCGTCCGACATCGGCCGATAGTGGTAGAGACTCATCGTACCGCGCGAATGCAGCACGTCCTTCGGCGTCGCGCCGAGCGTCGGGCCGGAGGTCGAGAAATATTCGACGCCCTTGATGCTTCGCTGGATTGCCCGCTGCACCTCGGACTGGATGCGTTCCGGGATGGATGCGAAATCTAGGCCGGTGGGTGCGTTCATGCCTGCCCTCCGCCCTCGGACGGCGGACGCTTCGTCCGCGGCGGTTTCGGCGCCCCGTCGAAGCCTTGCGATATCCCGGAACTCGCGGCGATCTGGCTCAACATCGATTTCATCTCGCCGATCTGGGCTTCGATCGACTGGAGCCGCTCCGCAAGGCCCGTCACCTGCTCCCGGCTCGGCAGGTTCATCGAGACGAGATATTTCTCCATGAGCTCGCCGAGCTGCTTCTGAGCACCTGCAGCAACTCCGCCCGCGCGGTTCATCGCCTGTGAAAATTGGGGCGAGGACATGGCCTGGTTGGCGAAGGAGTTGAACCCCTTCTCCATCTCACCCATCATCTTCTGCCACATGGCGACGGGGTCATTGGTCTTGTCGGTCATCGGCGTCCTCCTGGTATCGAGAGCTGCGATGCCCTTCTTTTCGCCATACCACACCGTTGCGCGGTGGCGGTCAACCGGCAGGTCATTCGGTGCGGCGCACACGCTTCTTTGCGGCGTGAAACCGTGCGATACACGATCGATCAGAAGCCAAGGGAACGTGCCCGTGACCGCTCATCAGCCGCCCCAGACCGTCCGCGCCAACGGCATCGACATCTGCTACGAGATCTTTGGCAACGACAATGCCGAGCCGCTGCTGCTGATCATGGGGCTCGGCGCGCAGATGATCCATTGGGACGATGCGTTCTGCGAGCAGCTCGCCGTGCACGGCTTTCGCGTGATCCGCTTCGACAATCGCGACATCGGCAAATCGAGCCATCTCTCGGGCGGCAAACGGCTGACGCCGCTGGAGCTGTTGAAGCTGCGCTTCCTCAGGATTCCGGTGGCCGCGACCTACAAGCTGATCGACATGGCCAGGGACACGGTCGGCCTGATGGACGCGCTCGGCATCAAGTCGGCGCATCTGGTCGGGGCGTCCATGGGCGGCATGATCGCGCAGGAGGTGACGCTGTCGTTTCCCGAGCGCGTGCGCTCGCTGACCTCGATCATGTCGACCACGGGCAATCCGCGCGTACCGCCGCCGTCACGCGAGGCCGCAGCCATGCTGATGGCGCCGCCACCGCGCAGCAAGGAGGAATTCATTGTCCGCTACGGGCAGACCTGGAAGGTGCTGCGCGCCGGGTCGTTTCCAGAGGAAGAAGCGCTCGACCCTGATCGCGCCGAGCGCGTCTTTGCACGCGGGCTCAATCCGGCCGGCGTCGGCCGACAGCTCCGCGCCGTGCTTGCGTCCGGCAGCCGCAAGGAGCGGCTGCATGCGGTAAAGACTCCGACGCTGGTCATTCACGGCACCGTCGATCCGCTGGTCCGTCCCGAAGGCGGCCAGGACACCGCAGAGTCAATTCCAGGCGCAAAGCTGCTGATGATCGACGGCATGGGCCACGCGCTGCCGATGCGGTTCTGGCCAGAGATCATTCGCGCGATCGACAAGCATGCGCATGGGGCGGCGGCGCGGGCGGCCTGAGCACGAGCCGCCTGCGCATGAAAACCTTACAGGATATCGAGGCAGACGTTGCCGCATTGGCAACCCGGGTCGGCGCCAGTCGGGACGAGTTACCGACCTATGGTCGTTCGCGCGATCTCGGATATCCCCATGTCGAGGTCGAGGCCGGCTACTATCACTATGTGGTCGTCGAGCGCGGAACGGAAATCGATCGCCGGTCCAGCGCCGACTATAGTGATCTGCTCTATTGGATATTCAAGGATATCACTCATAGCCTCGCATTCTCCTACGAGTTGATCCATCGCATTGAGGACCAGGACTGTCGCCGCATAGCCTTTCCACGACAGATCGAACTCATGCGGCGCCTTGATGCGGACATGGGCAAGCGCCTAGAACAGGAGATTACCGATATTCTCAAACGTTCGCCTTACGATGACGAGCCAACCAAAGCCGTCAATCGGATGCGGCGAGACGGCAAACTCAGCTAGAACGCCGAGTGTGGGGCCGAGAGAGTGCGACCTAACTTTTCCTAGCCATCCAGATCACGTGCCGCGCACCACCACCCCTGCCGGTGGCGCGGACATTGACTTCATTGACGTCGAAACCGGCGCTGCCAAGACGTTTGGTGAATGCCGGATTGGGCCCCGACGACCAGACGGCGAGGACGCCGCCCGGCCGCAACGCCGTCTTGGCCGCCTTCAACCCGCCCGCATTGTAGAGTGCGTCGTTGCCCTTCCGGGTCAGCCCTTCCGGCCCGTTGTCGACGTCGAGGAGAATGGCGTCAAAGACCGACCGCTGCGCCCGGATGATTTCGCCGACGTCGGTCTCCCGGATGCTCACCCTGACGTCATCGAGGCTGTCACCGAAGACCTCCGCCATCGGGCCTCGCGCCCAGGCGACCACCGCCGGCACCAGCTCGGAGACCACGATCTTCGCTCTGTCTCCGAGCACGGTCAGCGCCGCACGCAGCGTAAAGCCCATGCCGAGGCCGCCGATCAGGACGACGGGTTTCGCGACCTTCTCGATCTGTTTCGCCGCCAGCGTTGCGAGCGCGGCTTCCGAGCCCGACAGGCGGTTGTTCATCAGCTCGTTGGTGCCGAGCTTGATCGAGAACTCCTTGCCGCGCCGCATCAGGCGGAGCTCTTCGTCGGAGCCGGGGATCTTGGCGGTGTCGAGTTTTTCCCAGGGAATCATGGGAGAGCTTTAGCACGATCGGGCGAACAATCACCCTCCCGCCCAGACGTCGAGCACATAGCGGTTCTTCGCGCCCATCTCCTCGATCCAGCGCGCAGCTGTCGCAGCATCGCTGCCGCTCTTCTCGCGGTGGATCGCAACCAACGCCGCCTTCACGTCGGGCTCCATCTTGCCGCCGTCGCCGCAGACATAGATGATCGCGCCCTGCTCGATCAGCGGCCAGACCTTGTCCTTCTGCGCGGCAAGCACGTGCTGCACATAGGTCTTCGGCCCGTCCGCGCGCGAGAACGCCGTGAATAGCTCGGTGATACCGCTTGCCGCCAGTGCCTTCAGCTCATCCGCATAGAGAAAATCCTGGTCGGGATGACGGCAACCGAAGAACAGCATGGCGGGCCCGAGGGCCGCGCCCTTCGCCTTGCGCGCGGCGCGCTCCTGGAGGAAGCCGCGGAACGGCGCGAGGCCCGTGCCCGGGCCGATCATGATGATGGGCACGGATGAATCATCCGGCAGCCGGAAGCCGGCCTTGGTCTCGCGCACGGTGGCGTAGACCACATCGCTCGCACGCCGGTTGGCGAGATAGTTCGAGCAGATGCCTTTGTAGACGCCGCGCCCGGAGGCAGCCGGCCCCTCGACCACGCCGACCGTGACGCTGCAACGCGCCGGATCGACCGACGGCGAGGAGGAGATCGAGTAATAGCGCGGCGCCAGCAGCGACAGCATTTCCAGATAGACGTGGAACGGCAATTCGCAGGCCGGATATTCCAGCAGCAGGTCGAACACCGATTTCCGCCTCGCCAGAATCTCGGTGCGGTAGCGCTCGGCCGTTTCAGGCTCCTCGCCGACGAAGGCCAGCAGCTTCGGCTTGGTGACCGGGCAGCGCGTGTGCTCGGCCATGATCTGGATCTGCTTGCGGGTCGCGACCTGCTGCAGCTCGACGAACTCGCTGAGCAGGCGGCCGACCGACACGGCCTCGCCGACCGGCAATTGCGCGCGGCGGCCCTCGGTGACCTGAAGCCTGATCTGGTCGGCCGGCAGGAAGCCGAAGCGGCGGGCGACCGAATCCACCAGCGTCGGATCGTTGCGCGGGACGACGCTCAAATGATCGCCGACACGGTAGGTGACGTTGGACGGCAGCTGCACCTCGATATGGCGCGTCGAGCGCTCCGACGGATTGGACCCGCTCTTGTTCTGAAGCTCGTCATTGACCAGCACCTTCATCGCCACCGCGCCGCCCTGGGCGACGATGGTGTTGACGGCCGTCACCGCGACAGGCTCGATCGCGTAGAGCGGATCGTCCTCCGCGGTGCGGGTGAAATTCCAGTCGATGCCGAATTCCTTGGTGGCAACCTGGGCGGCCGCCGGGAACCATTTCTGGAACTGGCCGTCGAGATCGCTGCGTGCATCGCCTTCGCCGCGCGGATAAACCGCGCGCGCACCGTGCTTGGACAATTGCTCGTCGATGAAGCGCGGCACCGATTGATAGGTCGCGGCCCAGTCGCTGTTGCCGCAGCCGAACACGGCGTAGCGCACGTTGGCGAAGGCATCCTTCGGCAGGTCGCCGCCGAGCCATTTGACGAACTGCGTCGCATTGTCCGGCGGCGCGCCGTTGTAGGAGGCGCAGATGATCAGCACGCCGCCCTCCTGCGGCAGCTTGCCGACGTACTCGTCGAGCGGCCCGAGATGCACGGCAAAGCCGTTGATCTCGGCGAGGTCCGCCATGCGCGTCGCCAGTTCCTCGGCGGTGCCGAGATTGGAGCCGTACAGCACCAGCATCGGCGTGTTGTGGCCGGGCCGGGCCGTCGGCTGGCGCGGCGCCTTCGGCGCCGAGGACGCAGCCGCAACAGGTCCGCCATAGGCGCCGCGCTCGCGATCGGCGCGCGGTCGAACCTTGATCTTGAAGCCTTCGGGCTTCATCGTCAGCGTTTCCTTCAGGTGCATCTGGTAGCGCTGATGGTCGATCAGCTTGAAGCGCTGGAGGATCATGCCGAGCGCGAGCGCGGCCTCGTGCATGGCAAAGCCGCGGCCGATGCAGGCACGCTGACCGTTGCCGAACGGCTTCCAGGCATTGATCGGCCGTTTCGCTTCCGCCTCGCGGCTGAAGTTCTCGGGATCGAACGCATCGGGATTCGGTCCCCAGACCGAGGGATCGCGATGCAGCGCCGTCACCAGAATGGTGATGAACGTGCCCTTCCTGAGCTTGTACTTGCCGCCGCCGATGGTCTCGTCGTTGAGCGGCGAGATGCCGTAGGCCGGCGCCGGTGGCCACAGCCGCAGCGCCTCTTTCAGGATCTGCGTGATGTAGCTGAGCTGCGTCACCTGCTGATAGGTCGGCCTCGCGTTGACATCCGGACCGAAGACGCGATCGACCTCGTCATAGGCCTTCTTGAGAATGTCGGGATGCTTCAGGAGCGCATAGAGCGTGTAGGACAACAGGCCGCTGGTGGTCTCGTGGCCCGCGATCAAGAACGTGTTGATCTGGTAGCGGATGTTGACGTCGTCGAGCTGCTCGCCGGTCGAGCGATCGACACCGGTCATCATCGCCGCGAGCATGTCCTTCTTGTCGTCAATCCCCTCTGCACTCTTGCGGCGCTCTGCAATGATCTCGTCAACCATCTTGTTCATGAAGGCGACGTCTTCGGCGAGCGTCTTGCGCCGCTTCTGCATCCAGATCTGTTCGAACGGCAGACCGCGCGTCATCATGATGGTTTCGAGCGAGCGCACCAGCGACTCGACGAAGGGGTGGTAGTCGCGCCGGTAGAACGAATTGAACCGGTACTCGAAGCCGCACAGGCCGATCGTATCCAGCGTCAGCGCGGTCATGTCGTGGACGACGTCGATCTCGTCGTCGGCGTTGAGCCGCTCCCATTTTTGGACCAGCTGCTCGGCGATGTCGACCATGCTCGGGTGATAGGACTGCATCGCGCGGTTGCCGAACGGCTGCAGCAGGATGTTGTGCGCCTTGCTCCAGTTCGGCTCCCTGGTGTCGGCCGTGAACAGGCCGTCGCCGCCGACCGCACGCACGCGCCGCAGCGCGCCGCGCACCGTCTTGTCGAAGCGCTTCTCGTCGGAGAGCTCGTCGACGAGATCGTGGCCGGAGACGACCACGATCGGCGCGCCCATCATGTCGAGCCAGAAGATCGGCCCGAGCTCCTTGGCGAGCCGCGTCAGATGCTGCACCGGGGCGGCCGAGTCCAGCGACAGCATGTTGCCGACCACCGGCTTGGTCGGCGGCTGCGGAATCGGATCCAGACGGTTCTTGGATGACATTGACGTGCGCTTCCCCCTGATCGCGTCATTCCGGGGCAATGCGCCGCATCGAACCCGGAGTCTCGAGATTCCGGGCTCGCCCTTCGGGCGCCCCGGAATGGCGTCTCATCTACATCGACGACTGGGTCGTTACCCAAATCGCTTTCTACGCCATTCGATCAGCTTGGCGCTGACCTCGTCCGGCTTCTCCTGTTGCGTCCAATGGCCGCTGTCGCGGACCAGATATTTTTCCAGATCGGGAATCAGCTTGTCCATGCCGTCGGCGGAAGACGGCGGCAACACTGCATCGTTCTCGGCCATGATCATCAGCGACGGCACGCGTACCGTATGATCGAGCCCTTCGGCGCGCACCCAGTTGCGCGACATGTTGCGGTACCAGTTGATGCCGCCGGTAAAGCCGGTCCTGATGAAATTGTCGACGAACACCTGCTTCTCTTCCGGCGACAGGATCGGCGCACGCGGATCGTGCTTCGCGTCATAGGCGGCAATCATCTGCGGAAACGCCAGGTTGAGCCGCGGCGAAGCGCCGACGCCGGCAACCACCTCCTCTGCCGGCGCGTCGGGCGGGCGCGGCGCCGGCTTGCGCATGAACGCATCGAAGGTCTGCTCGACGCGGCTGCCAAAGATCCTGTCGGCCTCACGCGACGGGTCCTGGAACTGCACGATGTACATCTTGTCGCCGAACCGCGCGCGCAGGAGCTCGATCGGATCGGCCCAGGCACGGTTGGTATGGGGAGTATTGATGCCGACCACGCCGGCGACACGGCTAAGATGCCGCAGCGGCATCTGCCAGACGATGAAGCCGCCCCAGTCGTGGCCGACGAAGATCGCCTTGTCGATCCCGAGATGATCGAGCAGACCGACGAGATCGCCGGTCAGGTGCTCGATGTCGTAGTCCTCGACCGGCTCGGGCCGGTCGGTCGCGCCATAACCACGCTGGTCCGGCGCGATCACCCGAATTCCGGCCTCGCTCAGCGCCTTGATCTGATGGCGCCACGAGAAGGCGAGTTCCGGCCAGCCATGGCACAGCACCACCGGCGGGGTGTCGGAGACCGGACCCGCCTCGTAATAGCCCATGCGGATTCCGTTCGTCTGCACGAACTTGAGCGGCGGCATTTCAATCATCGAGACACTCCTACTCGGCAGCGCCCTTGATGTCGGCAACTGGCGGCGCATAGGCCGCCTCCAGCGCGGCAAACTCCTCGGGCAGCATGTCGCACATCACCTGCACATGCGGAATGATGTTGGCGCCGACGATGAAGCCGAAATCGAGCTGGTCGCGATAGCTCTGCACGGTGATGTTGAGCGCCTGCCCGTGCGTCGAGATCGACACCGGGAAGATATGCAGCAGCTCGGCACCCGCGGCGTAGAGCGTCTGCCGCGGCCCGGGCACGTTGGACACCGTGATGTTGGCCGCCGGCGGCAGCACGTCCGACAGGTTCGAGCGGCTGTAGAGCAGTGCCAGAATCTGCACCATGATCGGCGCGCCCAGCATCGAGATGTTGGAGACCTGGGGCATCAGCGCGCGCAGCGGATGCGACATCTCCTTGGACTTGGTCGATTGCGCGATGATCGCCTCCAGCCGCGCCTTGGGATCGTCGACGTTCGTGGCGATCGCGCAGATCATGCCGAACACCTGGTTGTTGGCCTCGGTGTTGCCCTCCTCGCGCAGCGAGATCGGCACGGCGGCGGTCAAGGATTTCGCAGGCAGCGTGCCGTATTGCTGGAGGTAGCGGCGAACCACGCCGGAGGCGAGCGCGAGCACGACGTCGTTGAGCTTGCCGCCTGCCTGCTTGGCCAGCGCCTTCGCCCGCGACAGCGGGATCGACACGCCGGCGAAGCTGCGCTCCGAGGAGATGGTCTTGTTGAGCATGGTCGGCGGCGACACCATGCTGGCCAGGCTCTCGCGCGACTTCGGATCGGAAATCTTGCCGAGCACGTCCGAGACGCTCTTGACCATAGTCGGGATGTTGCCGGCAAAGCGCACCGCGCTCTCGATCTGGTACATCGCATTGTCGAACAGGATCGAGCCGATGTCGCTCTTGCCGGTGCGCGGCAGTTGCAGGTTCTTCGCGGCGGCCGAAGCATCGAGCGGCTGGCTGAAGAGCTGCTGATAGGAATCGAGCAGGTTGGCGGCGATGTCGCGCGGCTCCTGTCCGGGCTTGGCTCCCGCCGCCGGCGGATCGACCTTCCGCGGGACCGGCGAGATGTCGTAGATCATGTTGGTCAGCGCCGCGCCGGCACCGCCGTCGATGGCGGCATGGTGCATCTTGGAATAGAGCCCGACCTCGTTGTCCTTCATGCCCTCGAACACGTAGAACTCCCAGAGCGGGCGGGCGCGGTTCAGGAGCTTGGCGTGCATCCAGCCGACGATGCGTTCGAGCGTGGCGCGGTCGCGCGGCTGCGGCAGGCTGGCGCGGAAGATGTGACGGTCGATGTCGAACTGATCGTCCTCGACCCAGGAGGGATGATCGATGTCGAGCGGCGCCTTCTCCAGCCGCGCCTTCAGGATCGGCGCGATGTGCAAACGCGAGACGATCATCGCCTTGAAGTCTTCGAAGAAGTCGCCCTTGTAATCGTCGGGCAGGCGAAAGATCGCCATACTGCCCACGTGCATCGGCATTTCCGGCGTTTCCAGATAGAGAAACGACGCGTCCAGCGACGACAGCTTCTTCCCGTCAGCCATAGTTCCCTCCCGCAACAAGATGGACGGGCGCCTTGGGCGGCGCTTCTCGTCAGGCCGATATTGCCCGCTCCGGCGGGGCATATGCAATGGCAAACGGCCCTGCCCGGTCGAATGGCCAGAATTCCCCCTCCGGTTGCGCCAGGCGGTCCGCCACGGCCCACAGCGCTGCCGGGTTCACGCCGAGCCCGATATGGCTCGCCAGGTGCACCTCGATGTTCTCGGCGCGGTCCGAGGGGCGCAACAGACAGGTCCGCCAGTTCACGACACCGTCGGAGCGGGAATAGATCGACGTCGCCGGTACCGGCAGATCGCCGGCGATCGCCTCACGCAGTTCGGCAAAATCCTCGACCCGCTCGCCGGACAGCGCCTCGTAGAGCCGCGTGGCATTGGTCGCCCGCACATCGTTGGCAAAAGGACTGCCGAGCGTAATGACGTAGCGGACCAAGTCGGGCGCCTGGAGCGCGAGATCGCGGGCATAGACGCCGCCGAGGCTCCATCCGACCAGGCTGACCCTGCGCCCCGTCGCGGCATGGATCTCGGCGAGACGGGCACGCAGAGCTTCCCGCATCCGCCCCAGCCCACCGAGATTGCGGCCCATCCGCCAGGCATGCGCCTCGTAGCCGAGCTCGCTGAGATAGCGCCGCATCGGCGCCATCGAGAGATCGCTGGCGAGAAAGCCGGGCAGCGCCAGCACGGGATGACCGTCGCCCCTGGGCGCGCGCATCAGGAGCGGCGACAACAGCAGGCTGGCGTTGAACTCGAACAGCCCGCGGGCTTCGGCGAGCAGCAAACCAAGGCCCGGCGGACGCAGCCGGTCTGACGCTTGCGGCCCGTCGTCCCGCTCGGGCGCCATTATTTTTTCTTGTCGGTGCTGCGTGTTCCGCCGAGGCCGGCCATGGTGACGAACATGTCCTGAAACCGCTCGGCGAGCTTGGGATCGAAAGTGAACCAGCTCTGGATCAGCGATTCCGGCGAGACCTTGTCGATGTTGCTCAAGACCTGCTGCTGCAGCTTGTCCATGACGGCAATCTGCATCGGCGAGACGTCCGGCAATCCGAAGAACTGACGGGCTTCAAGGGGAGTGCAATCGATTTCGATGTTAACTTTCATGTCCCCTCCGGATGAGATTCGAGCGGCATGTCGGAGTATCGCCGCGACACGGTGTGCAACGCAAGCGACCTGAGGCGGGCTGCGGGGCGCCGGCTTCCGCGATCGGCGGGTATGGTCAATCAAATCGCTTGGCCGCGACCGTCGCGCGGATCGCTGAGACCGCGACGGCCGGCAGGGCCAGTTTCCCTTGGTCCCGAGACTTCACAGGTCGAAAGTCGAATGTCGCTCGCGCGCCGGCATCCCCTAGATTGCCGGTCAGCATTGCTGCACAGCGGTGCAACTTGGCGCGTTCCTTGCTGGAATGGCGCTTGCACGGGTCGAGAACTCTGGGCAACATGGATCGATCAGCCCCGCCGAACAATCAAAAATCACCGGCGCAGCAGAGTGGAGAGGGTCAAGAATGTCAGTCGGACGAAGTCTGTTTGCGGCGACGCTCGCCGGTATGCTTGCGTTGGCGGTCTCGCCGGCGTCGAGCCAGACGCTGCGCTACGCCAACCAGGGTGAGCTCAAATCGCTCGACCCCTACACGCTGAACGAGTCGACCACCAGTGCCCATCTCGGCCATGTCTATGAGGGCCTGGTTGCACGCGATAAGGACCTGAAGATCATCCCGGCGCTCGCCGAAAGCTGGGAGACGCCGGAGCCGACACGCTGGCGCTTTCACCTGCGCAAGGGCGTGAAGTTCCACAATGGCGACCCCTTCACGGCTGACGACGTGGTGTTCTCAGCCGAGCGCGTGCGAGCGAAAGGCTCGAATTTCCAGAGCCGCGTTCCTGCCGATGCCAAGGCCGTCAAGATCGACGATTACACCGTCGATTTCATCCTGAGCTCGCCCAATCCCATCCTGACGGCGCTGTGGGCGACCTGGTACATCATGGACAAAAAATGGGCAGAGGCGAACGATGCGGTGGCACCGACGCCCGCAGCGGCGACGACCCCGAGCTATGCCTCGCTCCATGAAAACGGCACCGGCCCCTTCACCATCGAGAGCCATCAGCCGGGCGTGAAGACCGTCTTCAAGGCCAATCCGAACTGGTGGCGCAAGCCGGAACATAATCTGAAGGAGATCGTCTTCACGCCGATCGCAAACCCGGCCACGCGCGTCGCGGCGCTGTTGTCGGGCGAGGTCGACGTGATCGAGCCGGTGCCGGTCCAGGACATCGAGCGCGTCAAGGCGAGCCCCAACGCCACGGTGCTGACGGGACCTGAACTCCGCACCATCTTCGTCGGCATGGATCAGGCGCGCGACGAGCTCCTCTATTCCAACATCAAGGGCAAGAATCCGTTCAAGGACGTTCGCGTCCGCGAAGCCGTCTATCGGGCGATCGACGTCGAGCTGATCAAGAATCGCGTCATGCGCGGACTGTCCACGCCGTCCGCATTGATGGTCGCACCAGAGATCTTTGCCTCGAAGGATTTCACCCGGCCGAAGTTCGATCCCGACGCCGCCAAGAAGCTTCTGGCAGACGCCGGCTATGCCGACGGTTTCGAGGTGACGATGGACTGCCCGAACGATCGCTACGTCAACGACGCAGCCATCTGCCAGGCGATCGTCGGCATGCTCGCCCGCATCAACATCAAGGTGGACCTGTTGGCGCAACCAAAGGCCCAGTATTTCGCCAAGGTGCTGAAGCCCGGCGGTTACAAAACCTCGCTGTACATGCTGGGCTGGACCCCGGATACGCTCGATTCCCAGAACGTGCTGCACGACATCATGGGCTGCCGGGACGATCCCAAGGATCCCAACCGCGGTGAGGCCAATCTCGCAGGCTATTGCAACAGGCAGTTCGACGAGATCGCCGACAAGGTTTTGATGGAATCCGATACGACCAAGCGCGATCAGCTGATCAAGCAGGCTTTCGAGGTCTCGATCAAGGACTGGGCCTATGTCCCGCTGCACCAGCAGGCGCTCGCCTGGGGCGTGTCGAAGAAGGTGAAGCTGACCCAGCGTGCGGATAACATGGTTATGTTGTACTGGGCGACCAAGCAGGACGAGTAGGTGTCGACAAGTTGTGAAGTCCCGGAAGCCATCGCTTCAAGATCTGGCTTCCGGGACTTGCTGTTTCGGGCTAACGCGATGATGCGTGCCACTGAAGAGATGTGAAAGGAACAGATGCTCGCTTTCACACTGCGCCGGGCCATCCAGGCCATCGGCGTCATGATTGCGGTCGGGATCATCTCGTTCTCGATGTTCCGCTTCGCCGGCGATCCCGTAAATCAGATGGTCGGGATGGATACGTCGAGCGCCGAACGCGCCGCGATCCGCAAGTCGCTCGGCCTCGACGATCCCGTGATCGTGCAGTTCGGCCGCTATATCGGCAACGCCGCGCAGTTCAAGTTCGGCGTGTCCTACCAGTTCCGCCTGCCGGTCACCAATCTGCTGATGGAGCGGATGCCCGCGACGCTGGAGCTCGCGATCTGCGCCACCATCTTCGCGATGGTCACCGGCATCCTGATGGGAGTCTATTCGGCGCTGCGCCGTGACAGCTGGCTCTCGCATATATTCCAGGCCGTCTCGCTGATTGGCATCTCGCTGCCGACCTTCCTGATCGGCATTCTCATGATCTACCTGTTTTCGGTGACGCTCGGCTGGCTGCCCTCGTTCGGGCGGGGTGACGTCGTGCATATCGGCTGGTGGACGACCGGCCTTCTGACATTGTCCGGCTTGAAAGCGTTGATCATGCCTTCGATCACACTCGGCTTGTTCCAGATGACGCTGATCATGCGGCTCGTCCGTGCGGAGATGCTGGAAGTCATGCGCACCGACTATATCCGCTTCGCCCGCGCCCGCGGGCTCACCACGCGGGCGATCCATTTCGGCCACGCGCTGCGCAATACGATGGTTCCCGTGATCACGGTGGCGGGGCTACAATTTGGCTCGGTAATTGCTTTCGCAATCATCACCGAGACCGTGTTCCAGTGGCCGGGCATGGGACTCCTGTTCGTGCAGGCCGTTCAGAACGTCGATATCCCGATCATGGCGGCCTACCTGATGATGGTGTCGCTGATCTTCGTCACCATCAATCTCATGGTTGATATCCTCTACACCATCGTCGATCCGCGGCTGCGCTCGACGGTCAGCCGGGCGCACTAAGATGAGCGAGGCCGTCGTTCCGCACACGACCGAGAAGCGCGCCGCCGCTGCACCTGGCTGGTTCAGGCGCGCATTGGACAGCGACCTGTTCTATTCGTTCCGCCGCTCCAAGATCACCATGATCGCGGCTGCGGTGACGCTGCTGTTCTTCCTGATCGCGATCTTTGCCCCGGTTTTATCGGTGCAAAATCCGTTCGACCCGGCGCAGCTCCAGCTGATGAATTCGCGCATCTCGCCGCTCTGGACTGCCGATGGTCAAAGCCCGTTCCTGCTCGGCACCGACGAGCAGGGCCGCGACGTGCTGTCCGCGATCCTCTACGGCCTGCGCATCTCGCTGCTCGTCGGCGTCCTCGGCGTCGTCCTCTCCGGCGCACTCGGCATCTTGCTCGGGCTGACGGCCGGCTATTTCGGCGGCGCCGTCGACGGGCTGATTATGCGCATTGCCGACGTACAGCTTTCCTTTCCGGCCATCCTGATCGCGCTCTTGATCAACGGCATCGCCAAATCGGTCTTTGGTAACAAGCTCGACGAGATGAGCATGCTGGCGGTCCTGGTCTTCGCGATCGGCCTGAGCTTCTGGGTGCAATACGCGCGCACGGTGCGCGGCTCGGTCATGATCGAGAAGAACAAGGATTATGTCGCAGCCGCGCAATTGATTGGCCTGCCTGCCCCCGTGATCATGCTGCGCCACGTGCTGCCCAACACCACGGGGCCGATCCTCGTGATCGCCACTATCAATCTCGCACTCGCCATCATCACCGAGGCGACGCTGTCCTTCCTCGGCTCGGGCATGCCCGAGACCATGCCGTCGCTCGGCACGTTGATCCGGATCGGCAACGGATATCTGTTCGCAGGCGAGTGGTGGATCGTCGCATTCCCCGGGATCGCACTCGCCGCGCTGATCCTGTCCATCAACCTGCTGGGCGACTGGCTGCGCGACGCGCTCAACCCGAAACTTCGATGAGTATGCCTCGCTCATGACCGAACCTGTTCTCTCCGTGCGCAATCTTCAGGTCGAGTTCGCCTCGCGCCGCGGCACGCTGCGCGCCATCGACGGCGTCTCCTTCGACATCGCCAAGGGCGAGGTGTTAGGGGTAGTCGGCGAATCCGGCGCCGGCAAATCCGTCACCGGCCTCTCGGTGATCGGCCTGATCGATCCGCCCGGCCGCATCTCCGGCGGCGAGATCCGCCTGTCGGGCCTGCGCATCGATAACCTGCCGCCGGAAGAGTTGCGCCGCGTCCGCGGCAAACGGATCGGCATGATCTTCCAGGATCCCCTCACCTCGCTCAATCCGCTGTACAGGGTCGGCGACCAGATCATCGAGACGATCCGGACCCACCTTAATCTGTCCGAGACGGCCGCCCGCCGCCGCGCCATCGACCTGCTCGCCGAGGTCGGCATCCCCGCGCCGGAAAAGCGCATCGACGGCTATCCGCACGAGTTCTCCGGTGGCATGCGCCAGCGCGTGGTGATTGCACTGGCGATCTGCGCCGAGCCTGAGCTGATCATCGCGGACGAGCCGACCACGGCGCTCGACGTCTCCGTGCAGGCGCAGATCATCTCGCTGATCAAGCGGCTCGGGCGCGACCACGGCACCGCCGTGATGCTGGTGACGCACGACATGGGCGTGATTGCGGAGACCTCGGACCGCGTCGCGGTGATGTATGCCGGCCGCGTCGCCGAGATCGGCCCGGTGCAGGACGTCGTCAGGAATCCGCTGCATCCCTACGCCAAGGGCCTGATGGGCGCGATCCCGACGCTTGCCGGCGAGGACAAGCGCCTGGTGCAAATTCCCGGCTCGATGCCGCGGCTATCGGCGATCCCGCGCGGCTGCTCGTTCAATCCGCGCTGCGCGTCCGCCTTCGATCGCTGCCGGATCGACCGGCCGGAGCCGCTGCCGCGCGGCACGCAGTCGGTTGCCTGCCATCTCTATGACAGCGTGCCGGCGGAGAGCGCGGCATGAGCGCGACTTTCGTCCAGGCCACCAATCTGCGCCGCGTCTTCGACGTCTCGAAGCCCTGGCTCAACCGCGTGCTCGAAGGCGGGCAGCTCGAATATCTCAAGGCTGTCGACGGCGTCACCTTCGACATCAGGAAGGGCGAGACCTTTGCATTGGTCGGCGAGTCCGGCTCGGGCAAGACCACGGTGGCGCGAATGGTGGTTGGCCTGCTGCCGCCAAGCTCCGGCGACGTCCTGATCGACGGCATCCCGATGGCCGATCCGCGGCATGCGATGGCGCGGCGAAAACTCCGCCGCCGCATCCAGATGATCTTCCAGGATCCCTATGCGAGCCTGAACCCGCGCTTCCGGGTCGACGCCATCATCTCCGAGCCGATCCGCGCCTTCGACCTGATTCAGGGCGAGCGTGACATCCAGGCGCGCGTCGGCGAGCTGCTCAGCCTCGTCGGCCTGCATCCCGACGACCGGCTGAAATTTCCGCACGAATTCTCGGGCGGCCAGCGCCAGCGCATCGCGATCGCGCGGGCGCTCGCCTCCGATGCCGAGTTCATCGTCTGCGACGAGCCGACCTCGGCGCTCGACGTCTCCGTGCAGGCGCAGATCCTGAACCTGATGCGCGACCTCCAGGACAAATTCGGCCTGACCTACATGTTCATCAGCCACAACCTCGCCGTGGTCCGCCACATGGCGAGCCGCGTCGGCGTGATGTATCTCGGTCGCATCGTCGAGATCGCGGAAGGCAAGGAGCTGTTCGCCCGCCCGCGCATGCCCTACACCAAGATGCTGCTGGGCGCCGTGCCAGATCTCGCCATGAGCGGCCGCCAGCGCATTCCGGTCAAGGGCGAGATCCCGAACCCGATCAATCCGCCCCCCGGCTGCGCCTTCAATCCGCGCTGCCCGCTGGCGTTTGACCTCTGCCGCAGGGAGGCGCCGGAACTGATCGCCGGCGTCGCCTGCCACGCCGTCAACACCGCGCCGGTCCCGGCGTGACGCGCGCGTGCCATGCAGCCTGTGCATTGGCGGCACGGCATTGCCTGTGATCAATTGCGCGCGCCGTAACTGAGGTAACCCATGGCCAGCAACGTCAATCCCGATCCCTTCACGACGCGTCCCGAGATCGAGGGTACGTTCGGGGTCGTCGCCACCACACATTGGATCGCGACCGCCGTCGGCATGGCTATCCTCGAAAAAGGCGGCAACGCCTTCGATGCCGGCGTGGCCACCGCCTTTACGCTTCAGGTGGTCGAGCCGCATCTGAACGGCCCCGGCGGGGACGTACCCATCATCGTTCATGACGTGAAGCGCGGCCGCACCGAAGTGATCTGCGGCCAGGGCCCGGCGCCCGCACGCGCCACGATCGCGCATTACAAGAGCGAAGGCCTCGACATGGTGCCCGGCACCGGCCTGCTCGCGGCTTGCGTCCCCGGCACCTTCGAATCCTGGATGATGCTGCTGCGCGACTACGGCACGATGCGCGTGCGCGACGTGCTGGAGCCCGCGATCTCCTACGCGCGCGACGGCTATCCGCTGGTCGAACGCGCCTGCGCCACGATCCAGACCGTCGAGCAATTGTTCCGCAAGCACTGGCCGACCTCGGCCGCGGTCTACCTGCCCAATGGCGAAGTGCCGAAGCCCGGCACGCTCTTCACCAACAAGACGCTGGCCGCGACCTACACCCGCATTCTCAGCGAGGCCGAAAGCGGCGGTGGCGGCCGTGATGCCGAGATCGAACGCGCCCGAAAAGCGTGGTCGCAAGGCTTTGTCGCGGAGGCCATCGACAAGTTCTGCCGGACTCAGGAGGTGATGGACGTCAGCGGCTCGCCGCATCGCGGCGTGCTCACGGCCGACGACATGGCGCGCTGGCAGCCGACCATCGAGGCGCCGCTTACCTACGATTACGGCCGCTACACGGTCTGCAAGGCCGGCGTCTGGAGCCAGGGGCCGGTGACGCTGCAACAGCTCGCGCTACTCAAGGGCTTTGCACTCGACGGGCTCGACCCGACCGGGCCGGAATTCATCCATCTCCAGATCGAATGCGCCAAACTCGCCTTCGCCGACCGCGAGAAATTCTACGGCGATCCCAAGTTCAGCGAGATCCCGATCGCGACTCTGCTGTCGGATGCCTATAATGACGAGCGCCGCAAGCTCGTCACCGACAAGGCCTCGCTCGATCTCCGGCCCGGCGCGATCGAAGGCTTTGGCGGCGTGGTGAAGCTGCGCCGCGCCGAGGGCCAACGCGAGGCCGTTGGCGCGCTCGGCGCCGGCGAGCCGACGGTGGGACGCTTCGGCGAAGTGCGCGGCGACACCGTGCATTTCGACATCATCGACAAGGCCGGTAACATGATCTCGTCGACACCGTCCGGCGGCTGGTTGCAATCCTCGCCTGTCATCCCCGAGCTCGGCTTCTGCCTCGGCAGCCGCGCGCAGATGTTCGATCTGGAGGAAAACCAACCCGGTTCGCTCGCGCCCGGCAAGCGGCCGCGCACCACATTGTCGCCGACCATGGCGCTGCGCGACGGCGAACCCTATCTCGCCTGGGGCTCGCCGGGCGGGGACCAGCAGGATCAGTGGATCACGCAGTTCTTCCTGCGCCACGTCCATTGCAATCTCAATCTTCAGGAATCGATCGACGCGCCGGCCTGGCATTCCGAGCATTTCCCGATCTCGTTCTGGCCGCGCACCGCGCGCCCCGGCGTGCTCGTGGTCGAGAACCGCGTGCCGAAGGCGACGATCGAGAATTTGCGCGAGCGCGGTCATATCGTCGAGATCGGCCCGGACTGGTCCGAAGGCCGCCTCACCGCAGCCTCTCGCGTCGGGGTGCGCCGCCGCGCCGCCGCCAATCCCCGCGGCATGCAGGGCTACGCCGCAGGACGCTGATGGGCAGAATATGACCTGGTCGATCATCGCACGCGATCCAGCCACCGGCCAGTTCGGCATCGCGGTTGCGACCCGCTTCTTCGCCGTCGGCGCGCGCGTGCCCTATATCGCCGCCGGTCTCGGCGCCATCGCGACCCAGGCCTTCGTCAATCCCTATTACGGTATCGACGGCGTCAAGCTCTTGCGTGAAGGCCTGAACGCGCATGACGTGCTCGCCAGCCTGCTCGCGACCGACGAAGGGCGCGAAAGCCGCCAGATTCACATCATGGATGCGAGCGGCGAGATCGCGGCGCATACCGGCCGCGACTGTGTCGACTGGTGCGGCCACATCGCGGGCAGCGGCTTCTCGATCGCCGGCAACATGCTCGCGGGCGCCGACGTGCTCGACGAGACCGCGAAGACCTATATCGCCAATGACAGCCTGCCCTTCCCGCGCCGCCTGCTCGCGGCGATGCGCGCGGGCGAGGCCGCCGGCGGCGACAAGCGCGGCAAGCAGTCGGCAGCACTCCTGATCCACGGCGAGGAGGAATGGCCGGCGCTGGATGTTCGCGCCGACGACCATCCCGATCCGCTCGGCGAGCTCGAGCGGCTCGAACGGGTCAGCCACGAGCTCTGGGTGCATTTCCGCAACTCCATGCCGACCCGGCAGAACCCGGCCGGCAACACCGATCGCAGCGTCATCGACGCCAGCATCGCGGCAAGCCGTGCAAGGCGATCATGAGCGCAAGCCCCCTCATCGAGATCTCGGATCTGCGCATCCGCTTTCACGGCGACGACGGCCGCGTCACCCATGCGGTCGACAGCGTCGACCTCAGTGTCGCCAATGGCGCAACGCTCGGCCTCGTCGGCGAATCCGGCTGCGGCAAGAGCGTGACGTCGCTGGCGATCATGGGCTTGCTGCCGAAACAGAGCGCGGAGATATCCGGCGCGATCCGCTTCGACGGCTTTGATCTCTTGAAGACCTCGGACCAGACCTTGCGCGACCTCCGCGGCAACCGGCTGGCGATGATCTTCCAGGAGCCGATGACCTCGCTCAACCCGAGCTTCACCATCGGCGACCAGATCACCGAGACCATTCTGCGCCATCGCGGCGGCTCGCGAAAGAGTGCGCGGGACCGCGCGATCGAGCTGTTGCGGCGCGTCCATATCCCCTCGCCCGAGCGGCGCATCGACGAATATCCGCACAAGCTCTCCGGCGGCATGCGCCAGCGCGTCATGATCGCGATGGCGCTGGCCTGCGATCCGCGCCTGCTGATCGCGGACGAGCCGACCACAGCGCTCGACGTCACCCTGCAGGCACAGATCCTCGAGCTGATGCGAGAATTGAAGGCGGCAAGCGGCGCCGCGATCATCCTGATCACCCATGACCTCGGCGTGGTCGCTGAAGTCTGCGACGAGGTCGCGGTGATGTATGCCGGCGAGATCGTCGAGCGGGCGCCGGTGGATGAATTGTTCTCGACGCCGCAGCATCCGTACACCGTTGGCCTGCTCGGCTCGATCCCGCGCCTCGACCATCGCGCCGAGCAGCTCGCGACGATTGAAGGCATGGTGCCGAACATGGCGCAGCCCCCCGCCGGCTGCCGCTTCAGCGCACGCTGCCCGTTCGTGCTGGACGCCTGCACCAGGGCGCCGCCGCCGCTGGTCGAAGTCGGCCCCGGCCACCTCTCGCGCTGCATCCGCGCACCGCTCGAACGTCTGGTGTCGTGATGGCGCTGCTCGAGGTCGAAGGCCTGGTCAAGCACTTCGTCGCCGAGCGATCGCTGTTCGGCCGCGCGCTGGCGCACGTCAAAGCCGTCGATGGCGTGAGCTTCGCGCTTGAGGCCGGCAAGACGCTCGCGCTCGTCGGCGAATCCGGTTGCGGCAAATCCACCGTCAGCCGCCTGGTGCTGCGGCTGATCGAGCCGGACACGGGCACGATCCGTTTCGACGGTCGCGACCTACTCTCGCTGGATGCCGGAGCGCTCCGCGCCTTCCGCCGTGAAGCGCAGATCATCTTCCAGGACCCCTACGCCTCGCTCAATCCGCGCATGACGGTCGGCCAGATCCTGACCGAGCCGCTGGCGCTGCACGATCTCGTGCCGCCGTCGCGGCGGCGCGAACGCGTCGAGGAGATCTTGCGGCTGGTCGGGCTTGAGCCGCGGCTGGCCCGGCGCTATCCGCACGAGTTTTCCGGCGGCCAGCGCCAGCGCATTGCGATTGCCCGCGCGCTCGCGGTCGAGCCGAAGCTGATCATCTGCGACGAGCCGGTCTCGGCGCTGGACGTCTCGATCCGCTCGCAGATCCTCAACCTGCTGAGCGAGCTCCAGGACCGCCTCGGCCTTGCCTACATCTTCGTCTCGCATGACCTCGCCGTGGTCAAGCATATCGCCGACCACGTCGCGGTGATGAATCTCGGCCAGATCGTCGAGACCGCGGAAGCGGACGCGCTGTTCGCGGCCCCCCGGCACCCCTATAGCCGCGCGCTGTTGTCCGCAATCCCCGTGCCTAAACCGCGGGCAAAGCGCAGCCGGATTGTGCTCCAGGGAGAGATCCCCAGCGCGCTCAATCCGCCGCCCGGATGCCGCTTCCATACCCGCTGCCCCTACATGGTCGAACGCTGCCGCAGCGAAATGCCACCCCTCCTGCCGGATGGCATCGGACATGCAACGGCTTGCCATCTGACGTCGGAACTGCCGTCCTCCGCGGCGATCGTCCCCATGGACGGCGGTTTCTCGCCGGTCCTTGAAAAATTGGTCGCCGCCTTCAGCGGCGGCCCGGAAGCAGCACGCGGCGGCGGGGTTAGTTGATTGGGGACGGACCCTGCACAGCCGTGAAACAGAGGTTGAGAGCGATGAGCTTTATGCGTTTGACAATCCTGGCGTCGGCCTTGCTGACGTCGCTCGCGGGCACGGCCCAGGCGCAGACCACGCTTCGCATCGGGATCGCCGAGGACCCTGACATCCTCGATCCCAGCATCGGCCGCACCTATGTCGGCCGCATCGTGTTCTCCGCCTTCTGCGACAAGCTGTTCGACATCGACGAAAAGCTCAACATCGTGCCGCAGCTCGCGCTGTCTCACGAGACGTCGGCCGACGGCAAGGAGATGACGATCAAGCTCCGGCCAGGCGTCAAATTCCACGATGGCGAGCCACTGGACGCGGAAGCCGCAAAATTCTCGATCGAGCGTCACATGACGCTGCCGACCTCGTTTCGGAAGTCCGAGCTCGCCAGCGTCGACCACGTCGAGGTCGTCGATCCCCTGACCATCAAGCTGGTGCTCAAGACGCCGTACTCGCCGCTGATCGCCCAGCTCACAGACCGCTCCGGCATGATGGTCTCGCCCAAGGCAGCGAAAGAGACCGGTGACAAGTTCGGCCTGCATCCGGTCTGCGCCGGCCCCTACAAGTTCGTCGAGCGCGTGCAGCAGGACCGCATGGTGTTCGAGAAGTTCGCCGACTACTGGAACAAGGACAACGTCCATATAGACCGCGTCGTATTCCTGCCGATTGTCGATGCCACGGTGCGCCTTGCCAACCTCAAGTCCGGCGGACTCGATCTGATCGAGCGCGTGCTCGCCACCGACATCAAGGACGTTCGCGCCGATCCCAAGCTGGTGCTGTCGACGGCGCCCGAGCTCGGCTATCAGGGCCTGACCATCAACATCGGCAACGACAAGACCAAGGGACCACTCAGCCAATCCGCGAAGGTGCGCCAGGCCCTCAGCCTGTCGATCGATCGCGAGGCCATCAACCAGGTCGTGTTCAACGGCGAGTTCACGCCGGGCAACCAATGGGTCAGCCCGACGCATCCATACTATCAGAAGGCTTTCCCCATTCCGGGTCGCGACATCGCCAAGGCCAAGGCGCTGTTGAAGGAAGCCGGTGTCAGCCTGCCCGTCACCGTCGACTACATGGTGCCAAAGGGCACCGAGTACGAGGCCGTCGCCCAGGTCGTGCAGTCCATGGCCGCCGAAGCAGGCTTCGACATCAAGGTCCGCGTCGTCGAATTCGCGACCACCTTCAAGCAGGCGCAGGCCGGCGAATTCCAGGTGTTCCAGATCAACTGGAGCGGACGCATCGACCCCGACGGCAATTCCTACATCTTCATGCGCAGCAAGGCGCCGCAGAACGACGGCGTGTACGCGAATCCGGAAGCTGACAAGCTGATGGAGGAAGGGCGGGCGACGTCCAATGTCGAGGAACGCAAGGCAATCTATCAGAAGCTGACCAAGATCGTGCTGGACGATCTGCCCATCATCTACATTTACCACCGTAAGCTTCTGATCGCTCACACCACCAAGCTCCAGGGCTACAAGCAGATGCCTGATGGCCTCGTGCGCGTGGTCGGACTGAAATTCAAGTGATGGCTCTGACCATGAGCACGTGTCCCGGACGCAGCGCAGCGCGCAAGCGCTGGACCGCAGAGCCGGGACCCATAGCGACGGCACATCGTGATAGATGGGTCCCGGTACAGCAACGCAACATTGCATGTTGCGCTGCGCCCGGGACACGGGCCTAGCCATGCTGAACTTCCTTGCCCACCGCATCGCGCAGATCGTGCCGACATTGTTCTTCGTGTCGATGCTGATCTTCTCGCTCCAGCAATTGCTGCCGGGCGATCCGGCGCTGGTGATGGCCGGCGAGGAACGCGATCCCGCCGTGATCGAGCAGATCCGGCAGCAGCACAAGCTCGATCAGCCGATCCCCGTGCAATATGTCTACTGGCTCAAGGGAGTCCTCACCGGCGATTTCGGCGAGTCCTTGCGCAACAAGATGCCGGTACGCGAGCTGATCGCGCAGAAGCTGCCGGTGACGCTCCAGCTCGGCTCGATGGCGATCCTGATCGCGTTCTTGATCGGCATTCCCGCCGGCATCGTCTCCGCAGTGAAGAAGGGCACGGCGTGGGATTATGGCGCCAACCTGTTCGCATTGTGGGGCATCTCGACGCCGAATTTCTGGCTCGGGATCATGCTGATCTTCCTGTTCTCGATCGAGCTCGGCTGGCTGCCGGCTTCGGGCTACGTGCCGCTCACCGAGAACTGGCGCGCGAGCCTGGCCGCCACCATCATGCCCGCCTTCGTGCTCGGCAACGCGATCTCCGCGATCCTGATGCGGCACACCCGCAGCGCCATGCTCCAGGTGCTGGAGAGCGATTATGTTCGCACGGCGCGCGCAAAGGGCCTCTCCGAACGTTCCGTGATTCTCAAGCATGCCATGCGCAATGCGCTGACGCCCATCATCACGCTCGGCGCGCTCGAACTCGGCACGCTGCTGTCGGGCGCTGTGCTGACCGAGCAGATCTTCTCCATTCCCGGCTTCGGCAAGCTGATCGTGGACGCCGTGTTCAACCGCGACTACGCGGTTGTGCAGGGCGTGGTGCTGGTGACGGCCACGGTCTACATCACGCTGAACCTCGTTGCTGACGTCGCCTATATCCTCGTCAATCCGCGGCTGCGGGGCTGATCCATGACCGACGCCGCCCTGCCCGCCGCTCCCGTCATGCAAGCCTATGAGCTGGACAGCCCGGCCCGCCGTGCGCGGCGGCGGCTGTTCAAGCGCAAGGCGGCGGTGTTCGGCCTGGCCGTGATCACGACGGTCATCGCGCTTGCGGTCCTCGCGCCGCTCCTCGTGCCCTATGATCCCATCGCGACGAGCTGGAGCCTGGTGCGCAAACCGCCGACCACGGCACACTGGTTCGGCACCGACGAGCTTGGCCGCGACATCCTCAGCCGCGTCATCTACGGCGCGCGCGCCTCACTGCTCGCAGGGCTCATCTCGGTCGCGATCGCGCTCGGCGTCGGCGTGCCGTTCGGCCTGCTTGCGGGATATCGCGGCGGATTTGTCGACGCGCTGATCAGCCGGATCACCGATGCGATGCTGGCCTGCCCGTTCCTGATCCTGGCGATCGCGCTGGCCGCGTTTCTCGGTCCGAGCCTCGGCAATGCCATGATCGCGATCGGCATCTCGGCAACCCCGATCTTCATCCGCCTGACTCGCGGCCAGGTGCTGAGCGTCAAGGCCGAGGATTATGTCGAGGCCGCACGCGCCCTCGGCAATCCGCCCTGGCGGATTGCGTTCTCGCACATCCTGCCCAACATCATGCCGGCGCTGCTGGTGCAGGCGACGCTGTCGATCGCCGCCGCCATCATCGCCGAGGCCGCGCTCTCGTTCCTCGGCCTTGGCCAGCAGCCCCCCGCGCCGTCCTGGGGCAGCATGCTCAACGCGGCACAACGCTTCCTGACCCAGGCGCCGTGGATGGCGATCTGGCCGGGGCTTGCGATCTTCCTGGTGGTGCTGTCGCTGAACCTGCTCGGCGACGGCCTGCGCGACGCGCTCGATCCGAGGCAGCGTTGAAGCAACAACAATAGCCGACGGTGAGGTCCGTTCACCTCTCCCGTAGGGAGAGGTCGAATTGCGAAGCAATTCGGGTGAGGGGATCCGCTTCATCGAGGGAACAAAACCCCTCACCCGGCGCTACGCGGCGACCTCTCCCTACGGGAGAGGTGAAGAACGACCGTCGACGGATCAAATCACCACCTCGCGCAGCACGCGGCGGCAGTCCATCTCGTATTCGAGATCGACCACCGGCGGGCGGGCATAATGCCAGGTCAGGCCGGATCGCAAGGCACCGCGGCGGACCAGCTCGTCGACCAGCGCATGGTGGAAGTCGTGCACGGAATAGGCCTGCACGCCGGTGGTGTCCTTCCAGCCGAAGCCGAACGCCGCCATCCGGTTTTCCATCTGCGACGTCGTGGTGAACCGCACCTTCTCGCGCAATCCCTCCGGGCTCAGGTCGCGGTAGCGCACGGTGCGCTCGACATAGGTGCCGCTGCCCTCGCGGGCTTCGGCGCCGCCGGCGATCACGAAGCTCGGCGCCTTTGACCGCGTCGGGCGCGTGAAGGAGAACGCATAGAACGACGGCTCGGACGGTGGATCGATCTCGGGACAGACATTGCTGCGCGCCACCGGATTGGTGGTGCCGTCGAAGATGCCCCATTCGGAGAGCGTCTTCACATAATGCAGATTGAATGCACGAAAGCCCTCCTCGCTGAAGGCCGCCGGCGAGCGCAGCTCGCAGGCGCAGAAGGCGGTCAGCGGACGCCCGGTCTCCTGGATGAACTTTGCCGCCAGCGCAAAGCCCTCGGCCAGCGGCACCAGCCGATCGAACCGGACGCGCTCGATCTCATAGCCCTCGTCCGCGGCCGCACCGGCCGAATACTGGAACACGGACGGAATGAAACGATAATTGCCGGCGGAGAATTCACGCGTCATGACGGGCTCCTATTCCAGTTGCATGCGAATGCCCTTGGCGCCGTTGAGCAGGCGCTTCAGGTGAAAACCGGCCAGCGGATCGTCGGCATGCACGCCAACCAGCGCGGCAAAGGTCGGCATGGCCGCGGCGTCGCCGGCCTCCATCTTGGCAAAGGCCTCGAAATATAGCGCCGTCACCGGCGCTTCGAATTTGGCCTGCGGCAGCGGTTCGAACGCGCGGAGCGGTTCGCTGCGCCCGCGCAACATCAGCTCGCCGACGGGACGGCCCTGAAAATTCTCGGCCGCTCCGGCAACGCTGGAGCTGACGCAGATGCGGGTGCCAAGATGCTTGTTGGCGGCTTCCAGCCGGGCCGCGATGTTGATGGTGTCCCCATACGCGGTGTAGTCGAAGAAGCGGTTGCCGCCGAAATTGCCAACCAGCGCCGGGCCGGCGTGAATGCCGATGCGGGTCGTGCCGAAGTTCACGCCCTTGGCCTTCTGGCGCGCGCAAAAGTCCTGCGCCCAGGCATCGAGATCATGGGCGCACGCGACCGCGCGCGTCGCATAATCAGGCTGATCGCCGGGCGCGTTGAAGAGCACCTGGATCGCATCGCCGATGATCTTCGCCACCGTCCCCTCATGCGCGAAGACGACTTCGGTCATCCCGCCGACATACTCGTTGAGGAGTTCGCCCAGTGTCTCGGGCGGCGCGGTCTCGACCAGCGAGGTGAAGCCGGTGATGTCGGTGAAGATGGTCGCGACGTCGCGCCACTGCACCTGGATGCCCTCGCCCTCACCACCCGCCGCCAGACGCCTGGCGAGCTCGGGCGAGAAATGACGCGACAGGGCGGCGTGAGCGCGCTCGGCTTCCATCTGGCGCCGCCGCACCTCGCGCAGCATCTCGATGTGGCGGATGGTCTTCTGGATCGTGGTCTCCAGATCCGCGAAGTCGATCGGCTTGGTCAGGAAGTCGAACGCGCCGCGATTCATCGCGGTGCGGATGTTGCTCATGTCGCCATAGGCCGAGACGATGATGGTCGACTTCTTGTCCTCGGCTTCCTGGAGCTTCGCCAGCAGCGACAGCCCGTCCATACGCGGCATGTTGATGTCGGAAACCACCATGTCGACGTGAGGATTCTGCTCGAGCGATTGCAGCGCCTCGAGGCCGTCGCGGGCGAACATGAGCGTGAGCAGCCCGTCACGGATCTGCCTGCGGAATTTTTGCAGGATCAGCGCCTCGAGGTCCGGCTCGTCGTCAACAAAGAGGATGGTCGCGGTCATGCGGCTTGCTCGAGCCTCGTATCGATCTCCTGGCGCAGCAGCGCAAAGTCGATCGGCTTGGTGAGCAGACCGTGGGCGCCTCGCTCGATCGCCTTTCTGCGCGTCTCGGCGTCACCATAGGCGGTGATCATGATGACCGGAACGTGCGGATAGTCGGCGCGCACCTTCGGCAGCATGTCGAGCCCGCTCATGCCCGGCATGTTGATGTCCGACAGAATCAGGATCAGCGACGGGTCGCGAACCTCGGCGGCGCGCTTCAGCGCATCGGTCGCAGAGGGAGCAAACTCCATCTGGAAGCGGCCGGCGCGCAGGTCGCGCCGGAAGTGCTGCCTGAACAGCGGCTCGACGTCGGGCTCGTCATCGACGATCAGGATATAAACGTTCAAGTCTTGCCTCCGGCAGTATCGCCCGCTGCCATCGTGCGCGGCAGCGTAATGATGAATTCGGTGAATGCACCGGGCTCGGTCTTCACCTCGATCATGCCGCCGTGCTGCTTCACGACGATGTCATGGCTCATGGACAGGCCGAGCCCGGTGCCCTCACCGGCCGGCTTGGTCGTGAAGAACGGATTGAATAGTTTTTCCATCACCTCGGGCGGAATCCCGGTGCCGTTGTCGCGGATCCGGATCTCGACCTTGTCGCCGAGGTTCCTGGTTGCGGCGCTCAGGATCGGCTCAAAACCTTCTGCCTCGTTCTTCTTGCGCTTGGCCGCGGCATAGAAGCCGTTCGAGATCAGATTGAGGACGACGCGCGTGATCTCCTGCGGATAGATATCGACAAGGCCGGCGGAGGGGTCGAACGCGCGCTGGAGCGTGACGTTGAAGGCCGGCCTTTCGGCGCGCGCGCCGTGATAGGCGAGATTGAGGCTCTCCTCCACGACCGCATTGATATCGACGGGGCGATGCTCGCCGGAACCCTGGCGCGAATGCACCAGCATGTTCCTGACGATGGAATCGGCGCGCTTGCCGTGCTGCACCACCTTCTCGAGATTGCCCTTGAGCATGCCGGTCAGCTCGTCGACCTCCGCCCTGGTCTTGCCGTCGAGCGAGGCCGATTGCAGGGTCTCGTTGAGCTCGTCGATCAGCTCGGTCGAAACCGACGAGAAATTGTTGACGAAATTAAGCGGGTTCTTGATCTCGTGGGCGATCCCCGCCGTCAGCTGGCCGAGGGAGGCGAGCTTCTCGGTCTGGATCAGGCGATCCTGGGCGGCGCGCAGATCGTTCAGGGACTGCCGGAGTTGAGCGGTCCGCTGCTCGACCTTGTTTTCGAGGTCGGCATAGGATTCCTGCAAGCGCGCCCCCATGTCGTTGAACTGGTCGGCGAGCCCTTCGAGCTCGTCGCCAGTCCGGATCGCAATGCGCTGGGAGAAGTCGCCGCCCCCGATCCGCTCGGCGCCGCTGCGCAGTGCCTGGATCGGTCCCACCATGCGGCGCGCGAGGAATATCCCCGCGAGCACCGCGAAGATCGACGCCGCGAGCAGCACGATCGCAAGCCGTTGCAGCGAGGCATAGAGCGCGGCATAGGCCTCCTCGACCGGCAACTCGACGAACATGGTCCAGTGCAGCGGCTCGATCGGGGCCGATGCGGTCAGCACCTTCTGCCCCTGGATGTTGCGCGCTTCGGGAAGCGGATCGGACATGGTGCCGCCTCCGGCCTGCGCAGCGCGCACCTGCGCGAGGGCGGACATGTCGGTGTTGCGCAGGACCAGGCTGATATCGGGATGCGCGATCAGGCGCCCCTCCGGTCCGACCACGTAGGCGTGGCCACGCTCGCCGACCTTGATCTGGGACACGACGTCCCAGATCAGCTTGAGATTGACCTCCGCGATGCTGACGCCGGCATCCTTGCGTGCGCCGGCCAGCGCCAGCGTCATGTAGGGCTCGGAGTCCCTGCGGAAATAGACCGGCCCGTAATAGACCTTGTGCGCGACCGCCTCGGTGAACTTCGGGTCGGCCGACAGGTCGATCCCGCTGTCGATCGCGTCCATCGCCAGCCGCGAGACTCGCAACCGCTCCTTGCCGTTTGCATCTACCTGGGCGAGCTCGGTGATCCCTGGTACCTGGCGCAGCAGCCGCAGCGCGTCGAACCGGCGCTGCTCGAGCGAGCCCGCCGACCACGGCAGCTGCGTGGTCCAGCCGAGCTGGCTCTCGATCTCCTTGACGAACTGGCCGATCTTGGCGGCCGCCGCCTCGGCCTGCTCACGCTGGACCCGGATCAGCGAGGCCTTGTGCTCACGATAATAGAAGAAGACCTCGAACAGCCCGTTGGCGAGCAGCGCGACGGCGACGACGGCCACGAACAGCACCACGTATTTGGTGAACAGCCGGGTCCTGATCCCTTGACCCGCCGCTTTGCCGGACACGGCCCTATCCGGGGACGCGCTCGGCAACGTCCTGGCTTGCGGAGTGTCGGGATGGAGGGAAAGGCTCATCCGGTGGAATCTAGCAAGAAGACGAGAGCTTGTCTCTCGCGAGCACGGCAAAGGGTCCGCCCGACGGCTGCGGCGGCCACACCAAGGGTACAACGAAAAAGGGCGGCAGCGGATTGGCCGCTGCCGCCCTCGGATTCGCTTGCTTTCCGCCTCAGGTCGGCCGCAACGCCTTGGCGCCGAGGTCGAGCTCGTTGACCTGCTTGTTCCGGTCGGAATCGGCCGCCGCGCGATGGTCGGTCGCCAGCACCACGTAGACGGCGGGCAGCACGAACAGCGTGAACAGCGTGCCGATCGACATGCCGGCGACGACCACGAGGCCGATCGAGAAGCGGCTGGCCGCGCCTGCGCCGGTTGCAGTCAGCAGCGGGATCAGACCCGTCACCATCGCGGCCGTGGTCATCAGGATCGGCCGCAGACGAATGCGGGCCGACATCTCGATGGCCGAGCGACGATCGAGCCGCTCGTTGACCTGGAGCTCGTTGGCGAACTCCACCATCAGGATGCCGTGCTTGGTGATCAGGCCGACCAGGGTGAGCAGACCGACCTGGGTGTAGATGTTCATGGTCGCGACGCCAAAGAACAGCGGGATCAACGCGCCGACGATCGCCATCGGCACCGAGATCATGATCACCAGCGGGTCGCGCAAGCTCTCGAACTGCGCCGCCAGCACCAGGAAGATGATGATCAGCGCGAAACCGAAGGTGATCGCGAGCTGGTTGCCCTCCTGCACGTACTGCCTGGAGTCCGCAAGATAATCGTGGCTGAAGCCGGCCGGCAGCTTCTTGGCCTCGCCTTCGAGGAAGTCGACCGCGGCACCAACGGTCACACCGGGCATCGGCACGGCCGAGAACGTCGCCGAATTGAGCTGGTTGTAGTGGGTCAGCGAGTTCGGATCGGTCCTGGTTTCGATCGACACCACCGTCGACAGCGGAAGCTGCTGGCCGGTGTTGGTCGTCACATAGAAGCCGCCGAGCGATTCCGGCGAGAGCCGCTTGGCGCGCGGCACCTGAGGAATCACTTGATAGGACCGCCCTTCCAGATTGAAGCGATTGATGTAGTTGCCGCCGAGCAGCACCGCGAGCGTGGAGCCGAGGTTCTGCATGTTGACGCCGAGGTCCTGCGCCTTGCTGCGGTCGATCGTGACCTTCACGTTGGGCTGGTTATAGGCAAGATCGCTGTCGGAGACGATGAACATGCCGCTCTTGCGCGCGGCGTCCTTCAGCTTCTCCATCTGCTCATAGACCGTCTGGAATCCGGCGGTGGAGTTGATCACCATCTGCACCGGCAGGCCGCCGGGTCCGCCCGGCAGCGGCGGCAGGTTGAAGGCGAAAGCCTGCACGCCCTCGATCTTGGACAGTTCGGCCTGCACCAGCGGCTTCAGCTGGATCGAAGAACGCTTGCGCTCCTCCCACGACTTCAGCAGCATGCCGGCAATACCGCCCTGCGGGCCGTTGATGCCGTTCAGCACGAAGCGCAGATCGGTCTCGGGGAACTTCTGGAATTTCTCGTCGAGCTTCTCGCCGTAGAAATCGACATAGTCGATGTTGGCGTATTTCGGCGCCTTGGTCACCGCGAACACGATGCCCTGGTCTTCCTCCGGCGCCAGCTCCTTCGAGGTGTGCATGTAGAGGAAACCGACCAGCCCGAGAATCGTCACCGCGAACAGGCCGGTGATCGCCTTGTAGTCGAGCGAGCGGTCGAGCCTGCGGCCATACCAGCGCGTCAGGGCGCCGAACACCTTGTTGACGGCCTTGGCGAAGCGGCCCTCTTCGGTATTCTTCAGCAGCACCGAGCACATCATCGGCGACAGCGTCAGCGCGATCACGCCCGACACGATCACCGAGCCCGCGAGCGTGAAGGCGAATTCGCGGAACAGCGAGCCGGTCAGGCCGCCGAGGAAGCCGATCGGCGCGTACACGGCCGCGAGCGTGATGGTCATCGAGATGACGGGACCGACGATTTCGCGGGCGCCCTGCAGCGACGCCTGGACCGGCGTCTTCCCCTCTTCCAGATGGCGGTGGATGTTCTCCACCACCACGATGGCGTCGTCGACCACGAGACCGATCGCCAGCACCATCGCCAGCAGCGTCAGGAGGTTGAAGCTGAAGCCCAGCGCCAGCATCAGCGTGCAGACGCCGATCATCGACAGCGGAATGGTGACGACCGGAATGATGACCGAACGGAGCGAGGCGAGGAACAGGAAGATGACCACGATCACGATGATCACGGCTTCGCCCAGCGTCTTCTCCACCTCGTCGATCGAGGACTGGATGAACTTGGTCGAGTCGTAGGCGACCTTCATCTTCATCGACGGCGGAAGATTACGCTCGAGCTCCGGGAACAGCGCGCGCACGCCCTTGACCAGCGTCAGCGGGTTGCCCTGCGGCGTCGCGTTCACGCCGATGAAGATCGCATGCTCGCCGTTGAAGGCGACGCTGGCATCCGTGCTTTGGGCTGCGAGCTCGACGGTGGCGATGTCCTCCATCCGCACGAAGCCGCCGTCCTTGGCCTTGACGATCATCTTCCTGAACTGGTTGACGTCAGTCAGGCTGGTGTTCGTCGAGATGTTGGAAACGATCAGATAGCCCTTGGTCTGCCCCGCTGCGGACTGGAAGTTGTTGGCCTGGATCGCCGCCGCGACGTCCGCCGGCGACACGTTGCGGCCGGCCATCTTCTCGGGATCGAGCCACAGCCGCATCGCGAAGGTCTGCCCGCCGAGAATGTCGGCGGAAGCCACGCCGTCGACGGTGGACAGCACCGGCTGCACCACGCGCGTCAGATAATCCGAGATCGCCGAGCCAGACAGCTCCTCGGAGGAGAAGCCGAGATACATCACGGCCGTGGTCTGGCCCGTCGTCTTGGTGACGATCGGGTCGTTGGATTCCTTCGGGATCAAGTATTTGACCGAGTTGGTCTTGGCGAGCACCTCGGTGAGCGCCTGGTTCGGATCGAAGTTCAGCTTGATGTAGACCTGGATCGTCGAGGTACCGAGCACCGAGGACGAGGTCATGTAGTCGACGCCTTCGGCCGAGGCGACTGCCTGCTCGATCGGCGTCGTGATGAAGCCCTGGATCAGGTCTGCGGACGCGCCGGGATAGACGGTCGTGATGTTGATGACCGTGTTCGAAAGCTTCGGATATTGCCGGATCGGCAGCACCATCGCCGCGCGCAGCCCGATCAGCAGGATCAGAAGGCTGACGACGACCGACAGAACCGGGCGCTTGATGAAAATATCGGTAAAGGCCATCGCGGCGATCTCGATTTCTTTGTCTCACGAAAAGTGATCCGGCCGAGCCGGATCACTAACGAGTGGTAAGGGGTCAGTAGCGCGGCGGCTTCGCCGGAACCTGCGGGGCCGGGTCGGTCGAAATCGACACCGGCGCGCCCGATTGCAGCTTGAGCTGGCCGACGGCGACGACCTTGTCGCCCGGTTTCACGCCCTTGATGATTTCGACGCGACCTTCGACCCGGTTGCCGGTCTGCACGAACGTGCGCACCGCGGAGAGGCTGGTCTTGCCGTCCTCCTCCTTCTTCTCGGTGATCACGAACACGGAATCGCCGTACAGCGTGTAGTCGACCGCCGTTTCCGGCACGGTGATCACCGCCGGCTTGTCCGGCAGCACCACTGTGGTGGTCACGAACATACCGGGCTTCAGGATCTTCTCCGGATTGGAGACGGTCGCCTGTACGCGGATGTTGCGGGTGTCGGTCGAGATCTGCGGCTCGATCGTGGTGATCTTGGCATCGAAGGTACGGCCCGGATAGGCGTCGACCTTGAGCCGGACCGGCTGGCCGACCTTGAGGTTGCCCGAGTCCTTTTCCGTCACGGTGAAGTTGGCCCACAGCTCCGACAAATCGGTCAGTGTCACCATGGCCGTACCGGCCGTCAGATACTGGCCGACCTCGACCTTGCGCATGCCGAGATCGCCGGAGAACGGCGCCCGCACGAATTTCTGCGAGATCAGCGCTTCGGTCTTGGCGATGCCGGCGAGCGCCTGATCATAGGCGGCCTGCGCGGTATCGACGGTCGCCTGCGGGCCGAACTGGCGCGATGCCAGTTGCTTGGCACGGTCGAGCGAGAGCTGCGCGACGGTCGCCTGCGCCTTGTAGTTGGCGAGATCGCCCTGCTCAGGCGCGTCGAACAGCTGCACCAGCGGCGTGCCGGCTTCGACATGCGAACCCGGCTCGAACTTGATCTCGGTGACGCGGCCGTTGACGTCGGCGCTGACATCGACCTGGTGCACGGCGGCGAGCCCGCCGACCGCGGTCAGCAGGTTGGGCACGACCTCGGACTTCGCTTCGGCCGCACTGACCGCAGTCGGCGGCGGCTTGTTGTTGGCGAAGAACTGCTTGATCATCTGGCCGCGGAAGTAGTTGAACCAGACGAGGCCGCCGACGAGCACGCCGAGCAGCGTACCGACGATGACGAACCAGAGCACCGGCCTGACCGGACGCTTGGGAGCCTTGTTGTCGATCGGTTCGCCCGAAATCTTGTGTTCGGTTACGATGTTCATGTCATGCACTTTCTGCAATCGCCGTCTTGCCGGCACCCGGCGCCAATTCGCGGCCCAGATGTGAAGCAATTGCGGCGTCGTTAAGTCCGATACCTCTCAGGAGAAACTCACAGAGCTGGCGCTCCAGATCGTTCGCCTTGCCGTAAGCGAGACAGGGAGTCGCCGGCAGCCTGGTCAGCGCCGCCGTCATCAACGAATGATGCGCGAACCAGAACAGGTTGAGCGGATCGCCAGTGCAGGACCGCGCGTCCCCGGCGGCAACCGCGCGCTCGAGCGAGGCAACGAAGACCGCCCCGACCAGCTTCTCGATCTTGGCATATAGCAAACGAGCGAATTCGCCGTCATCCAAATGGCTCGTGGCCATCAGTCGCAGGCGCTGGGCCTCTTCCTGGTCCGGACCGTCGGCAACGCGGAGGAAGTGCTGGACCATGCCGCGGATCAGCTCGACCAGAGTAGCGGTCGATGGCTCCCGCTCCAGAAGATCGATCAGCGCCGGATCGGCTTCGCATTCATCGCTGAGAATTTCAGCGTAGAGCGCCGCCTTGGAGGGGAAATGCTTGAACAGCAGGGCCTCGGAAATGGCGGCGGCGGCCGCCACGCTCTTGGTCGTGGTGCCGGTATAGCCGTGTCGGGCAAAGCAGCGCTTTGCGGCGCCGAGGATCAATTGACGCCTCAGGTCGCTCGTCATTCGCAATGAACTCATTCTAGTGAGTAAGCACTCACCCACGCAAAAGTCAAGCATTATGCTGCATCGCAACCTGAAAGCGTTGTAAAATCAGTGGAAATTGGCCGCGCCTGCACGGCCCACGTGCGGACGAGGTCGCCGCAGGGAATGAACCTAGATCGGCTGGAAGCCGAGATCGCCGCGGATCCGGTTGACGATGTAGGTCCCGTCCCGGCTTGGCAAAATCCGCTCAAGGCTGGCGCTGTCGATCTTCACATTAGCAAAGCGCGGGCCCGCGGAGACGTCGTGGACGGCTTTGGCAAAGGCTTCCACCTCGGCCATGGTCGAGATCGCGCGGGCATCCCCGATGCCGCAGGCCCGGGCGACACCGACGAGGTCGGCGGCGGCGGAGGTGTGGCTGGTCTGGCCGCCGGTCTCGCCATAGGCCTCGTTGTCGAGCACCGCGATCGAGAGGTTGGACGGTTTTTGCAGGCCGATGGTGGCAAGGCTGCCCATGCCCATCAGCATCTCGCCATCGCCGGTGATGACCAGCACCGGCAATTTCGGCTGCGCCAGGGCGAGACCAAGGCCGATCATCGCGGCGCCCCCCATCCCGCCCCACAGATAGAAGTTGCGGGCGTGATCGCCGGCGGCACAGATGTCGTTGGTGGAGGCACCGAGGCCGCCGATCGCAACCACGTCCTTGCGGTCCGCGAGCAGGGCAGACACCACCTGACGGCGGTCGAGGAGATTAGCCTTGCTCATTTGGTGAAAACCTTTGCGCCGATCAGGCGCTGCGACAGCAGGACGGCGGTGGGCGTCAGCGCGTTATAGGCCTGCGCTGCGGCGGCCTCCAGCACGGCCGGCACCTCGGCCGCATTGGACGCACGCAGCACCTTGACGCCGGAGAGCTCGAACACGCCCTGCGTGGTCGATCCCATCGGCACCTGCCACGGATTGAACTCGCCCCACTCGCCGCGCATCGTCACCAGCGTAAGAAACGGGAAGCGCAGGATCGGGATCAGCGACAGCATGTTGATGCAATTGCCGACGCCGCTCGATTGCATCAGCAACACGCCGCGCTGGCCGCCGGTCCAGGCGCCGGCGAGCAGCGCCACGCCCTCCTCCTCCGTCGTCAGCGGAATGCCGCGCATGGTGGAGGAACCCAGCACGCGCTGGATCAGCTTCGAATGGCCGGCGTCAGGCACGTAAGGCACCTGCCGGACGTCGAAGCGTTGCAAGGTCGCGAAAATATCGTCGGGCCAATTCGGGGCCGTGTCGGCAGCATCCGTGCGGGCGTGCATTTTCCTGTCCGGTCGGCTTGCAAATTACGGCACGACTGTAGACGGTGATCGGAGCCGCTCGAAAGAGCGAAAACGGCATATCGGTCTCAACCGGCGAGTATGGCGGCAATGAACGCAAGTGCGAAAGAACTGGCGGCCCATTTCGATCTGGAGAAGCTGACGGCGGACTTCTACGCCGATCCCTACCCGACCTATCGTGCACTGCGGGAGAACGAGCCGGTCAAGCGCCTGCCGAACGGCACCGTGTTCCTGACCCGCTACGACGACCTCGTCACCACCTACAAGAACACCAAGTCCTTCAGCTCGGACAAGAAGCGCGAGTTCGCGCCGAAATATGGCGACACCCCGCTCTACGAACACCACACCACGAGCCTCGTCTTCAACGATCCGCCCGCCCACACCCGCGTGCGCCGCCTGATCATGGGCGCGCTGTCGCCGCGCGCGATCGCGGGCATGGAGGGGGATCTCATCAAGCTGGTGGACAGCCTGCTCGACGCGATCGCCGCCAAGGGCCATTGCGAGCTGATCGAGGACTTTGCCGCCTCGATCCCGATCGAGGTGATCGGCAATCTGCTCGACGTTCCCCACGACGAGCGCGCGCCGCTGCGCGACTGGTCGCTGGCAATCCTCGGTGCGCTCGAACCCGTGGTGTCGCCTGACGTGGCTGCGCGCGGCAACAAGGCAGTGACGGATTTTCTCGCCTATCTCCAGACGCTCGTTGCGCGCCGGCGCGAGAAGCCGGGCAACCCCGAGCGCGACGTGCTGACGCGCCTGATCCAGGGCGAGGACAGCGGCGAGCGGCTGACGGAGAAGGAACTGCTGCACAATTGCATCTTCCTGCTCAATGCCGGCCACGAGACCACCACCAATCTGATCGGCAACGGCCTCGTGGCGCTGGATCGAAATCCGGACCAGAAGCAGCGCCTGATCGGCAATCCGGACCTGGTCAGGACCGCCGTGGAGGAAGTGCTTCGCTACGAGAGCTCCAACCAGCTCGGCAACCGCATGACCACCGAGCGGATCGAACTCGGCGGTGTCATGCTCGAGGCCGGCACGTCGGTGACGCTGTGCATTGGCGCCGCCAACCGCGACCCCGCACAGTTTCCCGATCCGGAAAGCTTCGACGTCGCGCGGACGCCGAACCGGCATCTCGCCTTCGCCACCGGCGCGCATCAATGCGCCGGCATGGCGCTGTCGCGGCTCGAAGGCGCCATCGCGATCTCGCGCTTCCTGGCGCGCTTCCCGAACTATGCCGTGAACGGGGAGCCCATGCGCGGCGGTCGGGTGCGGTTTCGCGGGTTTTTGGGCGTGCCTTGCGCGATCGGCTGATCGCCGATTCTGTTGAAAAAGGCGGCGGTTGCGACGCAGAGGGATCAGTGATTCAGTCTGTCTAATTGGCAGGACTGAAGA